>NZ_JAGGNA010000001.1:395000-995000 GCF_017875765.1 Flavobacterium sp. CG_23.5
GATTATTCTCCATTTGATGGAAATTCAATTATTGATTTTGAAAATTTTGATAAACGCAAATTTATTTTACACAACAAAGGAGTAACTATTTTAGAATCTAACAAGGAAATAATAAAAAAGATTTCACTTTCGGATTTTAAAAAGGTTGAACAAGCCTATTTAAACAAAGGAAGTAATATTGTAAACAGACAAGGAGTTGAATCGAGAGATTTTGAACTGAATTTTAATATTAAAGCGGACGGAATTGTATTTTATGAGATGGTTAAACATAAAAATTCATTCTGGATTGGCAGCAATATTGGAATATTTGAAATTAATTATTTAGGAAAAATCATCAATTACGTACCTAAACATAGTCTAAAATTTGGATTTTCTTCGAACGATAAATTTATTGAAACCATTACTTATGCAGGTGTTCGAGTATATGATGATATTTATAAACTTAAAAGTACACATTATTCAAAATTTGAAAAAAATACGCCACAATATATTGTACAAATATTAAATAATAAGGACAAAACGTATCTTTTGTCGGTTTTTAATGGTTTGTATGTATATCATAACAATCAATTTCAATCGTATTTAGCTGATGGTATTTGGAAAGAAAATAAGTTTAAGCATATCACTGTAAATGATAAAGGCCAACTTATTTTAGCTGCTGAATTTGGAAATGTATTTATTATCGAGGACACTAATACTTTTAAAGTTTTAAAAACGATTTCTAAAAATAAACTCGTTGGTAAAACCATTCTTTTCCTAGAAGCTTACAAAGATTGTATTCTTATAGGAACTGAAAAAGGAATTAACATTTACCTAAATGGTAAATTTCGATTGATCGACCAAGAGCAAGGCTTAAAAGATTGTAATTTTACAACCTCTCAAATTTTTGACAATCAGTTGTCGTTAGGGACGAAAAATGGTTTTTATACTGTTGATTTAGATAAACTTTTAAAGGAGCAAATTACCGTTTCGGGTTTAGATATAACGAAGATAGCGGTAAATAACATTCTCGTCGATCAATCAAATTACAAATGGTTCAAGTATGCTTCAAGTAAATTAGTCCGTGATTATCAACAGAATTCTTTTTCTATTGATTTTATTCCAAAGGGACATCCTTTTCCGGAGAAATTAAAATTCCGTTATCGCTTGAAGTCTACAAATCGATGGAGTCCTTACAGTGATAAAGCAAACTTATTTTTACCTTATTTGCCTTTTGGGGATTATGCAGTAGAAATAGAAGTTTTTGATTCTAACGCTGGAAAATCCAATATTTTTAAACTGTTGGATATTTGTGTGGAGCCGCCATTTTGGTTTACTTGGTGGTTTATATGTCTAATAATTTTATTTATTTCGGGTATTGTATTATATATCATTAACCGAAAAAAGAATATTGCCAGAGATAAAGCTAGTAAAGAAAAACAAATAACTGAAGCTAAGTTTGAAGCCTTGTCTAACCAGATGAATCCTCATTTTATTTATAATGCTTTAAATTCTATTCAAGATTATGTTGGTGCTAATGATGAGCACAATTCAACATTATATATTAGTGAATTTGCCGGATTGATGCGAAAAACTTTGAAAAATTCACCAAAACAGACCATCACAATTGAAGATGAAGTAGAGTATTTAGAAAGTTATATATATATTGAAAACATGCGATTTAAGGATCGTGTTGTAAGTGAAATTTATTTAGATCCTTCAATTGATGATACAGTATTAGAAATTCCTCCCATGCTAATTCAGCCTTTTGTAGAAAATGTTTTTGTTCACGCTTTTGATGAATCACATCCATCGCCAAAACTGAAAATTTCTTTTGAAATGGTTAACGAGAAAGTTTTAGAATGCAAAATAATTGATAATGGAAAAGGATTAAATGCTCATAAACAATCTAAATTTCATGTTTTAAGAGGAATTGCATTAGCTCGAGAGCGAATCATTTTATTGCAGCCTTCTAATGTTGACCCGATCCATATTCAGTTTACGGAAAATGACGGAACTACGGTTACCATCCAATTGTTTTTTTAATAGTCAAAATTCTAATTTTTAAAAGCTCTTATCACTAGGTAAGGGCTTTTTCGTTTTCATTCTTTTAATAATTCAAGAATATTTAACAAAATTATAAATATTTTTTAAAAAAAACAGCTCATTTACGGTTTTCCGTAAAGAATCTCTTTCGAATAGCTATATGTTTGGCTTATAAATTTAGAAACATCAAATTTCACTCGTGTAAAATTTTAAAAAATTGACACAAGCTATTTCAAATTTTTTATGTTAGACCTATTGAATTTTAAAAATATGTTAGACCCAAACCGACCGTATAGCAGAGTAGAAATAGATCGAGTTTTTACCCGAGTTAAAGCAGCTATGCATGTTAAGGCTTTATTAAATGGAGAATCCAAAGGATTGAGCCAAGCACATTTTTATGACGCTTACACAGGAAAAGAACTTATAGGCGGCGATGCATACGATTATGAACACATTCGATCATCGGAAGAAATTCACACAAGGTATAAATCAATCCTAACTGATGAACAAATAGCCTTAGTTGCTAACTGTGTGGAAAACGTTGCTGTAACTCGTACCTCCATTAACAAATCTAAGGGAAAGCGAAAAATGGAAGATTGGTTGCGTAATAAGGACAATATCGTAACTCATGGAATTGATCTGAAATTAGCACTATCCAATTTAAAAAAAGCTGATGATGGGATTGAAAGAATTGTGAAATGGTTTTGAAATTGTAGCATTCAAATCTGGTCTTAAAAGATTATTTGAATCTATACGGTATAATTTATATTTAAATCTGAACTCATTTTTCTTTACAACCCACCTTGTTGGCCAAATCAAGCTCTTAAATAATAATTTATTAACATAGTTGAACAATTGGTTTATATAAAGTACTTTAGAGGAATCTATTTTACCAAAATAAACCACTTAACCTATGAAAAGGAGAACCTTTTTGACCACTGCAACGTTAGCATCTGCAGGCTTGAGTACACTTTTGATTTCGAGTTGTGTTGATACAAAGAAAAATGAAAAACAAGAGGCTACAGATGATTCCGTTGAAGCATTTGAATTAGAAGAAGAAACTATCAGTAATTTAAGAGAAAAGTTAGCTTCGGGAAAGTACAGTTCAGAGCAATTAGTACAAATGTATTTAGATCGAATAGAGGCCATTGATAAAAAAGGTCCAAAACTAAATTCGATTATAGAATTAAATCCAGATGGGTTGTCTATTGCAAAAGCATTGGATTCTGACATGAAAGCAGGTAGAATTAGAGGGATTTTACATGGAATTCCAATTCTGATAAAAGACAATATCGATACTGCTGATAAAATGCAAACTACTGCCGGTTCATTAGCAATGGTTGGTAATATTGCTTCAAAAGATGCTTTTATAGTTAAAAAGCTCAGAGAGGCTGGTGCCGTAATCATTGGTAAAACCAATTTAAGCGAATGGGCAAATTTTCGTTCTACCCAATCCTCTTCCGGATGGAGCAGCAGAGGCGGTCAAACAAAAAATCCTTATATTTTAGATCATAGTCCCTGCGGTTCGAGTGCTGGTTCAGGAGTGGCAGTGTCCGCAAATCTCTGCGCTGCAGCCGTTGGAACAGAGACTGATGGCTCTATTGTGTGTCCAGCTTCAGTTAATGGTGTCGTAGGGATTAAACCTACTGTAGGTTTAGTAAGCAGATCCGGAATTATTCCTATTTCAAAAACGCAAGATACAGCGGGTCCTATGGCAAGGACTGTAAGTGATGCTGCTATTTTATTAAGTGCATTGGCAGCTGTTGACCCAGAAGATGCTGTAACGCTTGAAAGCAAGGGAAAGGCTCAAAAGGATTATACGACTTTTTTAGATGTTAATGCTTTGAAAGGCAAACGCATTGGAATTGAGAAAAAACCTCAAGGGAATAATAAAATCATTAATGAAGTTTTAGACGGTGCCATCAAGCTTCTCAAAAAACAAGGTGCTGTCATTATCGAAATTGACTATTTGGATAAAATTAATGCTTTTGGTCAAGCCGAATTTGAAGTTTTGCAGTATGAATTTAAAGATGGATTGAATAATTATTTGGCTAAATCCAATGCAAAAGTAAAGACTTTGAAAGAAGTAATTGATTACAACAATACTAATGAAGATAAAGCAATGCCCTATTTTAGACAGGAAACTTTAGAAAGTTCAAATGCTAAACAAGGGTTGAATGACCCAAAATATTTAGATGCTTTGGCCAAAAGTTTTGAAGGCAGTAAAAAGGTTTTGAACGCTGTTTTCAAAGAACATCAATTAGATGCCATTTGTGGAATTACAATGGGACCAGCATGCAGTATTGATACTATTTATGGTGACCGTTGGGGATATTCATTAACAACACCGGCCGCCGCGAGTGGTTATCCTCATATTACAGTTCCTTGCGGGCAGGCTTATGATTTACCCGTTGGTTTGTCTTTTTTTGGAACTCCTTATATGGAAGGAGAATTAATTGGGTTGGGTTATGCTTATGAACAAGCATCCAAAAAACGTTTAAAACCAGTGCTTAAAGCTTCTTTTTTATAAAATATTGCGGTTGAAAATATTTATAAGGGTAAATGAGTGGCTCACTTTTTACCCTTGTATTTTTTTATAAAAGACACAAATGGCGTTAATTGGACATTCCGTACATTTGGGTTGTGGTCTGCAAATTTCTCTGCCCAAAAAAGAGATTGCCATACCAATTTCACCCCAAATTTCTTTACGAAATATTTCCATGAGTTGTTTTTCGGCTTTGATACCGTCTTTGGTTTCAGGGATTAATCCAATTCTTGGAGCGACGCGGATCACATGTAAATCGGTTATGATTCCTTCTGCAGGAACTTTTGCTTCTCGCATAATGACATTGGCCGATTTTCTTCCAATTCCTTTTAGCGCTGTCAAATCGTCCATTGTGAGGGGAATATTCTTGTCTTTTTGGACGGTTTTTGCAATTTCTAATATCCAACTGGCTTTCGTACCAAAGTTTCTAATTTTAGAGATATAAGGAATCACTGCTTCCACATTCGAAACAGCTAAACTCTCCATATTTGGAAAAGCTTTAAATAAATTAGGTGCAATTAAATTAATTTTTGCATCCGAATCTTGGGCAGATAAAACAATCATTACCACAAATTGGTATAAATTGTGGTAATCCAGTGGATGTTTTCGTCCTTTGTATTTTTTCAGAATAGGTTCCAATTTTTGCGCCCAATCATTTGACTTTTCTGATAAAGACATCTTTTATTTTTCTTTAAAATCTACGGATAAGGAATTTACACAATAGCGTTGTCCTGTTTTAGTAGGTCCATCATCAAATACATGACCCAAATGGCTACCGCAATTTGCGCATAAAATTTCGGTGCGTTTCATTCCATGAGTGACGTCCGAGATGTATTCTACTTTTCCGGGAATTGATTCATCGAATGATGGCCAACCGCAATGCGCGTCAAACTTAGAATTGCTTTCAAATAAAGGTTCTCCGCAGGCGCCACAACAATAGGTGCCTTTTTCGAAAGTAAGGTTGTACTTGCCAGTGTGCGGGTATTCGGTTCCTTTTTGGCGAAGAATACGGTAACGCTCCGCACCTAATTCTTCTTTCCACTGATCTTCTGATTTTTCTATGGGATATTTCATCGTTATTAATTTTAGTAAAAATTATTATTATTTATTTTTTATCTCTAGCTGATAAAATTATAAAATTTTTGATTTATATTGTTGTAAACCAGTTATTTATTCTGAATGAATTGCACTGTCTTTTCAATTACTTTTTGGTTACCCAGAATCTTGCGATGTCCTAATCCTTCGGTTAACATTAGCTCTCCATTTTTTAAGTGTTTGTGAATGTGGATTCCAGCTTTTACAGCAACGTCAGGATCATTTTTATCATGAATTACCAAAACGGGGACGGCAGTTTCTGCAGCTGCCAAATAAGCCGAATAACTATTCATATCTTCCTTATATTTTTTTTCGAAATGCAACCTTAAAAGAGTGCTAATATTTGGTTTTAGTTCTAATTTCGCCACAAAATCATCCATAATATCTTGTACGATATCTCCGCTTCCAATAACTACAGCATGATTTACTTTAAGTCCTTTTTTTATAGCATTCAAAATTGACATTCCGCCTAATGAATGACCAACAGCTGCTTCGAAAGGGCCAAATTGTTTGTCTATTTCTAAAATAGTGGCAATAAAATCAACCATAATGGTAGTTTTTCCGGGAGATTTACCGTGTGCCGGTGCGTCAAAACTAATAGTGGAATAACCGGCTTTAAGTAATTCATCTGCTATTTTGAATAATTGAGTACCTCGGCCTGACCAGCCGTGAACTAATAAAATTTTCTTTTCACTTTTACCATAATTATAAACGATTACCTCTTTTTTAATTGTAGGAATAAGAATCAATTTTTGAATGCTTTTACGGTCCATTTCTAATTCTCTTTTAGGAATTTTATGTTTTATAGGCGTGGTAAATAATTTTGCGGCGAATAGAGTAACTAGTTTTGGAGAAATAAAAGAGAAAAATTTACTGGTTAGTAATATAAATCTAGGAATTTTCAATGATTGTGTATGAATAGAAGTTTTTTTTGTCATTACAATAAATTTTCAACAGCGTTATAAGTTTATAAATTTTTCACTAAATTTAGAAAAACATAAAAGTAGTATTTTTTCTAAAAATTTAATGAATTATTAGCAATTACTTAAAAGTAAATAAAGCAAATACGCTGTAATAAAATGTAGTATTGTCTCAGCTATAATTATTGAAAAAAAAATCAGAAATGGAAATATTTCATATTAGTGCAGAATGTTATCCTGTAGCAAAAGTAGGTGGCTTAGCGGATGTAGTTGGGGCATTGCCAAAGTATCAAAGCATTGCCGGACACAAAGTGAGAGTCGTGATGCCTTGTTACGACACTAAATTCAGGAAAGAAAATGAATTTGAATGCGTGCATTGGGGCCATGTAAAATTAGGAAATTTCAATTTTCCCTTCAATATTCTTAAAGAGAAAACGGATAAATTGGAATTTGAACTGTATTTGGTTGAAATGCCAGATTTATTTGATAGAAAAGAAGTTTATGGTTATGAAGATGATATTGAACGTTTCTTGTCTTTCCAAATTGCCACTTTAGATTGGATAATAGGAAGAAATCAGATTCCAGATGTAATTAATTGTCATGATCATCATACTGGATTAATTCCATTTATGATGTTGTATTGTGATAAATATGAAAAATTACAGGATACACCGTCCATGATTACGATTCACAATGGGTTGTATCAAGGGCAGTTTGGATTCGATAAATTGTTTTATTTACCAAAATTTGATTTATCGCATGTCAAAGTTTTAGAGTGGGATAATTGTATCAATTCATTGGCAGTAGCCATTAAATGTGCTTGGGCCGTGACGACAGTTTCTCCTAACTATTTGAATGAAATAAATTATTCGGCAAATGGATTAGAATCTTTATTTAATCTGGTGCGCTATAAGTCAAAAGGAATATTAAACGGAATCGATGTAGAAGTTTGGGATCCTTCAAATGATGCCATGTTGGAAAAAAATTATTCGATTAAAAATTTCGAAAAAGGGAAACAGGAAAATAAAGAAAAATTGTGCAACCTTTTCAATTTAGACCCAAGTAAACCACTTTTTAGTTTCATTGGACGATTATTAGAAGAAAAAGGAGGAGACCTATTGCCTCATGCTTCAGCACTTGCTTTGTCTGAGAATTTTGGGGAAATCAACATTTTGATTTTAGGTTCAGGAAACCCAGTTATAGAAAAACAATTGAATAATTTATTATCAGATTATAAAGGGAACTACAATACTTTTATTGGTTATAATGAAGAGTTAGCACATTTGATTTATGCCGGTTCTGATTTTTTACTAATGCCTTCCAGAGTTGAACCCTGTGGATTAAACCAAATGTATTCGCTACGTTACGGAACAATTCCTATTGTTAGAAGGACAGGCGGATTGAAAGATACTGTAATTGATTTTGGAGATGGAGGAAACGGAATATGCCATGATCAGGCTAGCGTTGGCGACATTTGTTATTCAATACAAAGAGCCGTTGATTTATTTCAGGACAAAAAAAGTTTTAATAAAATTAGAGAAATAGGCATGAACACAGATCACTCTTGGGGAAGTGTTTGCCAAGAATACATAGACACATATAATTTAATAATGAGTAAAAAATGAAAGCTAAAAAGAAAAATGTTATTGCAATTATTTTAGGTGGAGGACAAGGGTCTAGATTATATCCATTAACGGAAAGCAGGTCAAAACCGGCTGTGCCAATAGGAGGGAAATATAGATTGGTTGATATTCCAATTTCAAATTGCATGAATTCAGATATATACAGAATGTTTGTATTGACGCAATTTAATTCGGCTTCCTTAAACGCTCACATAAAAAACACCTATAACTTTAGTATTTTTAGTCATGCTTTTGTTGATATTCTAGCTGCCGAACAAACGCCTGATAATCCTACTTGGTTTCAAGGTACCGCGGATGCTGTAAGGCAATGTATGCCACATTTTTTGAATCATGATTTTGATTATGCATTAATTCTTTCAGGAGATCAATTGTATCAAATGGATTTTAATGATATGGTTGAAGAACATATTAAAAGGGAAGCTGATATTACTATTGCAACCTTGCCAGTTAATGCAAAAGATGCTCCGGAATTTGGAATTTTAAAAACAAATTCGGAAAATTGTATAGAATCCTTTATTGAAAAACCAGCTAAGGAATTATTACCAGATTGGGAATCTGACGTAAGTGATCAAATGAAGAGCGAAGGGAAAAATTATTTGGCTTCCATGGGCATTTATATATTCAACAGAAAATTGTTGATTGATATTATGTCTAATAAAGACACGAAAGATTTTGGTAAAGAAATTATTCCGCAGGCTGTTGGGCATAAAAAGATTTTGAGCTATCAATATGAAGGATATTGGACAGACATTGGGAATATTGATTCGTTTTTTGAAGCTAATATTGGATTAACCGAAGACTTACCTAAGTTTAATTTATTTGATAACGATAATAAGATTTTTACCAGACCAAGATTACTGCCTCCATCAAAATTTCAAAATACTATGGTTGATAAATCATTAATTTCTGAAGGTTGTATTTTGAATGCCAAAGAGATTGGTCATTCTGTAATTGGTATTCGATCCAGAATTGGTGATGGAACCATAATTCAGAATTGTTATGTTATGGGAAATGACTTCTATCAAAGTATTGATGACATGAATGAAGACATTAAAAACGGCAATCAATTAGTGGGAATTGGTGAAAGATGCTTTATCAATAATGCGATTGTAGATAAGAATTGTAGAATTGGAGATGATGTTTACATCAATGGTGGTTCTCATTTAGAAGATTTTTCAAATGAATTATATGCTATTAAAGATGGAATTGTTGTCATTAAAAAAGGCGCAGTGATACCTGATAATTATATTATAAAGTAGAGTAATAACCCCGAGGGTGTAAGTATTAAAAACGTCAGTTCGAGTGTTTTTGTGTAATGAAATGAAACAAAAAATGTATCGAGAACCGTTTTTAATAAAAATTTTTCTTGTTCTCGATACAATATTCTTCCCGAGGCTTCGGGGAGAAAATCACTCGAACTGACGAAAAATTAACACCAAAAACTAATTGCACCCAATGGGTAGAGTAATAAACTGTTTTTTCTTAAAACTAATGTTCTGTTTTTCATAAAATAGAACTAGAAGATTATTATATGAGTAAAGTTATCTCACATTCTCTTTTCACCGATTTTGATATTGATTTATTTAAGGCTGGAAAGCATTTCCGATTGTACGAAAAACTAGGTGCACACCTTATTGAAATTGATGGTGTTAAAGGTGTATATTTTGCAGTTTGGGCGCCCACGGCTCACTCGGTTTCTGTAGTCGGGGACTTTAATTTTTGGACACAAGGGGAACATCCGTTGCAAGTTCGTTGGGATTCTTCAGGGATTTGGGAAGGTTTTATTCCAAATATCGAAAAAGGTACAACCTATAAGTACATGATACAATCTAATAACGGCGGAATTATCACAGAGAAAGCGGATCCTTTTGCTTTTTATTGTGAAAAACCACCACACACTGCTTCAGTAGTTTGGGATTTAGATTATAAATGGAAAGATAAAAAATGGATGGAAACGCGTCAAAATCATAATGGTTTAGACAAGCCTTATTCTGTTTATGAAGTGCATTTAGGTTCATGGAAGCGTCATGCTGAAGACAATCGGTTTTTGACTTATCTCGAATTTGCAGTGGATTTAGTAAATTATATAAAAGAAACTGGATTTACTCACGTGGAGTTCATGCCAATTATGGAATATCCTTATGATCCGTCTTGGGGATATCAATTAGTCGGGTATTTTGCACCAACATCTCGTTTTGGAAACCCACAAGAATTTATGTTTTTGGTTGATAAATTGCATGAAGCAGGAATTGGAGTGATTCTGGATTGGGTTCCTTCTCATTTTCCTGATGATGCGCATGGTTTAGGTTTTTTTGATGGATCAAATCTATTTGAACATCCGGATCGCAGAAAAGGATATCATCCAGATTGGAAAAGTTTAGTTTTTAATTATGGACGAAATGAAGTTCGTTCTTTCTTGATCAGTAATGCACTTTTTTGGTTGCAACATTATCATGCTGATGCGCTTCGGGTTGATGCCGTTGCCTCTATGTTGTATTTAGATTATTCCAGAAATGAAGGAGAATGGGAACCTAATATTTACGGAGGCAGAGAAAATTTGGATACGATAAGTTTTTTGAAGGAATTCAATGAAGCCGTTTATTCTAATTTTGAAGGCGTTCAGACTATTGCTGAAGAAAGTACCTCTTTCCCTATGGTTTCCAGACCAACATCTGTTGGTGGTTTAGGATTTGGCATGAAATGGATGATGGGCTGGATGCACGATACTTTGGAATATTTTCAAAAAGACACGGTTTACAGAAAATACCATCAAAATGATTTGACTTTCTCGATGACCTACACGTTTTCTGAAAATTTCATGCTACCGCTTTCCCATGATGAAGTGGTGTATGGAAAGAAATCTATTGCCGGAAGAATGCCTGGTGACGAATGGCAGAAATTTGCAAACCTCAGATTATTATACGGTTATATGTTTATGCATCCAGGAACAAAGCTTTTGTTTATGGGTTGTGAATTTGGGCAAAGCAGAGAGTGGAATTTTGAAGGAAGTCTGGATTGGCATTTATTTGAATATCCGTATCATGAAGGTGTAAAAAAATTGATTACTGATTTGAACCATTTATACAAAACACAACCTGCATTGTATGAAAAACAATTTAATCCTGAAGGTTTTGAATGGATTAATTATTCCGATCATCAAAATGCGGTTATGTCATTCATTCGAAAAGGGAATAACCAAAAAGAAGATGTTATTGTAGTTTGCAATTTTACACAAATTGTTCGTCCAAATTATCGTATTGGTCTGCCGAGAAAAGGAAAACTAACAGAGATTTTTAATAGTGACGCTAAAATTTATGGCGGAAGTGGAGTATCTAATCCTAAAAAAACAGCAATTGAAGCGATGCCTTATGATGGAAGAGATTATTCAAGTGAGTTGCTTTTACCGCCTTTGAGTGTTACTGTTTTTAAAATTGGATAATTTGTTTCAAACAAGACAGACTATTTTTTAACAAAGAGAATTAGAGATTAAGAGGTATTCACGACAAGATGTGCTTTTTTTGTAAACAAACAATGTATTCAGTCCATAAATTCTATACTAATTCAAAGATTTTTAATAACATTTGCTCTTAATCTCTTTAACTCTTTGTTAAAAAAATAGATCTTTAAATTTCATTGTTGAAAAACTAATAGAAAATTGATAATCATATGGTTACAAAAGAATTTGTAGATGATTTAAGTTATGAAATTTTTGCTTCAATAATTGAAGTTCACAAAAATATTGGTCCTGGTTTGATAGAAAGTATTTATCATAAATGTTTGGCTCACGAATTAAGATTGAGGAATATTAATTTCACTTCTGAAGCTTCGTTTGATTTTAATTATAAAGATTTAAATTTAACGACTGATTTTAGATGCGATTTGTTTGTGGAAGATTGTATTATGCTAGAATTAAAAGCCGTTCAGGAGATTATTCCTTATTTCAAAACTAAACTAATTAGTCAAATGAAAATCGCGAAAGCGCCAAAAGGAATTCTTGTAAATTTTAATGTAAAAAATATAATGTCAGAAGGAAAATTTGTATTTCTAAATGAATATTACAGCCAATTGCCGTAAACAAAATGGAAAAAATGAAGCCCGAATTCGAACCTTCTATAATATTTAAATTTGGTTTTTAAAAAACATAAGAATAGCACTTCATCTCTAAATCTCGTTGTTAAACAACTACAACGTTTTCGTTAATAAACATCAGATATACATAGGCTTATGAAGTAATTTTGTATTTTTGACTACCCAATTTTGAATATAAATAATTCCACAGAAAATGATTACAAACACAGAATTAGAATATAAAGGAGATTTATATCCTACAAAAATAGTCTCTTTTGAGCATGAAGTAGATTCAATAAGTTTTCATACTGATAATAGTGTTATACTAAAAGTAACTGTATTAAGAGATAGTTTAATACGGTTTAGATTTACGACCAAAGGATATTTCAGCAATGATTTTTCCTATGCAATTGATAAAAGTCATTCGCATGGATATAATTTTCTTGAAGTTTCGGAAGTTGCGGACTATTACCAGATAAAAACAAGCAAAGTACAATGTAGAATTCAAAAAGCAGATATGAGATTATCTATTTTTGATTTGAATGAAAATATAATTTTAGAAGATGAATTAGGTTTTCATTGGGAGGAAAGCTACGAATATGGGGGTAATATCGTCAAAATGAGTAAAGCTTCGAAGGATGGAGAATGCTTTTATGGACTTGGTGATAAAGCTACACAGTTGAATTTGAAAGGAAAAAGATTGGAGAATTTTGCTACTGATCAATATGCTTTTCAAAAAGACCAAGAACCATTGTATAAAGTTGTTCCTTTTTATATTGGATTACAAAATAAACAATCGTACGGAATTTTCTTTGATAATACTTTTCGCACCTATTTTGATTTTTGTCACGAAAGAAGAAATGTAACTAGTTTTTGGGCTGAAGGTGGAGAGATGAATTACTATTTCATTTATGGTCCTCAAATGCAAGATGTGGTTACTACTTATACTGATTTGACTGGTAAACCGGAATTACCACCTTTATGGGCGCTAGGATATCACCAATGTAAATGGAGTTACTATCCCGAAAGTAATGTAAAAGAAGTTACGGCCAAATTTCGTGAATTGAAAATTCCTTGTGATGCCATTTATTTGGATATTGATTATATGGAAGGTTTTCGCTGTTTCACTTGGAACAAAGAATATTTTCCTGATCCAAAAAGAATGGTGGCTGAACTCGCCGAAGATGGTTTCAAAACTGTTGTAATCATTGACCCGGGTATAAAAATTGACAAAGAATATTCTGTATATAAAGAAGCTTTAGAAAAAGATTATTTCTGCAAAAGAGCGGATGGTCCTTATATGAAAGGAAAAGTATGGCCTGGAGAATGTAACTTTCCCGATTATACAAACCCAGCAGTTAGAGAATGGTGGGCAGGATTATTTAAAGAATTAATTTCAGACATTGGTGTAAAAGGAGTATGGAATGACATGAACGAACCTGCCGTTATGGAAGTTCCCAATAAAACATTCCCAATGGATGTGCGTCACGATTATGATGGAAATCCTTGCAGTCATAGAAAAGCCCATAATATTTATGGAACACAAATGGCCAGAGCAACTTATCACGGTGTTAAAAGATTTGCTTATCCCAAAAGACCTTTTATCATAACAAGATCAGCTTATTCTGGTGCGCAACGATACACCTCTTCTTGGACAGGTGATAACGTAGCAACCTGGGAACATTTGTGGATAGCTAATATTCAAGTACAGCGAATGTCTATTTCAGGAATGGGTTTCACTGGTTCAGATATTGGTGGATTTGCGGAGCAACCGTCTGGCGAATTGTACGCTCGTTGGATTCAGTTAGGTGTTTTTCATCCCTTTTGTAGAACTCACTCTTCTGGTGATCATGGCGATCAAGAGCCTTGGGCTTTTGACGAAGAAGTGATTGATATTACTAGAAAATTTGTCAACCTTCGGTACCAATTATTGCCCTATTTATATACCATGTTTTGGCAATATATTGAAGAAGGAATACCGATGCTAAAACCATTGGTATATTATGATCAGGAAGATATTCAAACACATTATAGAAATGACGAATTTGTGTTTGGTAATCAAATTCTAGTTTGCCCTATTCTTGAACCAAACTCTTTAGGTAGAAGGATGTATATACCTAGAGGACAGTGGTATAATTATTGGACAAACGAGGAAATCAAAGGCGGAAAAGAAATTTGGGTGGATACTAAATTTGATCAAATACCACTTTTTGTGAAAGCTGGCTCTGTTATTCCTAAATATCCTGTGCAACAATATGTAGGTGAGCTAGAATTTGACGAATTAACTTTGGAAATTTATTACAAAGAAGGTAAAGAAAAATCAGTAGTTTATGAGGATGCTCAAGATGGATATGATTATAAAAAAGGGAGATATAGTTTTTTATCATTTCAAACAACGGGGAAAGAGAAAGAGTTGATCATTCAGTTGCATAAAGAAGGGAAATATGATACTCCATATTCTAAGTATAAAATAAATTTAATAGGATTGCCTTTTACTATAAATACTATCGAAGTAGATAATGTCAAAATTTCATTTGATCAAAAATCTTTTGAAGAGGATAATTATTTAATCGTAGATAAGGAATTTACCGAGTTACATATAATTGGGGAATAACCAAAAAAGTTGATACTTTTGAAAGTAATTATGTAAGAGAATAATTGATAACTATTTGTATTTTTGTGTAATAATAAAACTTAAAATTATGAAAAAACATATATTATTAGGAATTTGTGCATTAGGGTTAGTTTATTCTTGTGCCACTAATCCAATTACAGGAAAAAAGAGTTTGAACTTTGTTTCAAATAGTGAATTGTTTCCATCATCATTTCAACAATATGGAACTTTTTTAAAGGCAAATAAAGTCATAGAAGGAACTGCTGATGCAAGAAGAGTTGAAACAGTAGGAACAAGAATTAAAATGGCATCAGAAAAATATTTAACTTATTTAGGACAAACACAATATCTAAACGATTATCGTTGGGAATATAAATTGGTTGATAATAAAGAAGTGAATGCTTGGTGTATGCCTGGTGGAAAGATTGTGGTTTACTCGGGAATTTTACCTATCACGAAAGATGATTCTGGTTTAGCTACCGTTTTAGGACATGAAGTTTCACATGCATTAGCAAATCATGGAGCGCAACGTATGAGTGCGGGTCAATTACAACAATTAGGCGCAGTAGGAGTAGCAGTTGCAAGCGGTAGTCAAAGCGCTGAAAAACAACAAATGTGGCAACAATATTATGGATTAGGTTCTCAAGTGGGAGTAATGCTTCCTTTTAGCAGAAGTCATGAAAGTGAAGCTGATAAAATTGGACTTACTCTGATGGCAATTGCGGGTTATAATCCAGATGATGCTATTGTTTTTTGGCAAAGAATGGCAGCGCAGTCAAAGGGTCAATCGCCACCAGAATTTCTTAGTACTCACCCTGCAGATGCCACTAGGATCGCAAATTTAAAAGCATTAATTCCGGAAGCTCGAGCAACAGCTGCGAAAGTTGGAATTATTCGTAGATAATTTTATTTTTTTAAATTCATTGTAAATTTTTTTTTAAACATTTGCAAATAAATTAATTTTCATATCTATTCAAGCTATTCTTTCGAGAATAGCTTTTTTTTTGCATTTAATTAAAAGAGGAGAGCAGATATCTCCTTAACGAAATATTAATGTACGATTTAGTGCTATTTTTTGAAATTCTATGCAAAAAACAAATAAATTCGTAGCAAAAAAATTATAATATGGCAAACCTACCAAAAGGCAGTAAAAAATTATTAAACGCTTGGGCTTTTTATGATTGGGCAAATTCAGTTTATCCATTGGTGATTTCATCCGCTGTTTTTCCAATTTTTTATGAAGCTTTGTTTTCAGACAGAAATCATTACATTTTAGTTTTTGGTTTTAGTTTTAAAAATTCAGCTTTAATAAGTTTTGTTACTGCATTTGCTTTTTTGATGGTGGCATTTATCTCTCCATTGCTGTCTGGAATTTCAGATTATGTCGGTAATAAAAAAACGTTCATGAAGTTTTTCTGTTATTTAGGCGCATTATCTTGTGTGGGATTATATTGGTTTAGTTTAGAAAATATTTATATCGGCTTATTGTTTTATTTTCTAGGTCTGATTGGATTTTGGGGAAGTTTAGTGTTTTATAATTCATATTTGCCTGATATTGCTTTTGTTGAGCAACAAGACGATACAAGCGCCAAAGGATATTCGTTGGGTTATGCAGGAAGCGTTATTTTATTGATTGTTAATTTGGCAATGATTATGATGCCAGATATTTTTGGTATTTCTGGAACTAAGGGAGAAGCTGCGATGAAGGCCATGCGGTATTCCTTTATAATGGTTGGTATATGGTGGATTGTTTTCAGTCAATATACGTACTATTACTTACCAAAAGGGAATAAAAATGCCGAACGAAAAGTAACGCATGCGGTTATTTTTAATGGCTTCAAAGAACTAAAAAAAGTTTGGGGTTTATTGAGTGAGAATTTAGCTTTGAAAAAGTATTTGCTTAGTTTTTTTGTTTACAGTATGGCTGTTCAAACCGTAATGCTTATCGCCACTTATTTTGGGGCGCAAGAAATAGCTTGGGAATCTAAAAGCGACAGTACGACGGGTTTAATAATTTGTATTTTGTTAATTCAATTGGTCGCAATTGTTGGTGCTTGGTTAACTTCTAAGGCTTCTGAAAAATTTGGAAACATTCCTACTTTGATTGTTATAAATTGTTTTTGGGTCTTACTTTGTGCTGCAGCATATTTTATTACGTCACCGTTGCAATTTTACATTATGGCTGGCTTAGTTGGACTTGTAATGGGAGGAATTCAATCTTTATCTCGTTCTACTTACTCTAAATTATTACCAGAAACTGAGGATACAGCTTCGTTCTTTAGTTTTTTTGATGTTTCAGAAAAAATTGGAATTGTCATTGGAATGCTTGTTTATGGTATTATTGATCAAATAACGGGAAGCCCAAGATTAGCAATTGTATTTCTTGGTGTCTTTTTTATTACTGGTGTCTTTTTACTTAGAAGAGTTCCAAAGCAAGAAGTTTTAAATTAAAGAGAACTATAGAAATAAAAAAATAATCAAGGATTTATTTTATAACGAACTAAAATAAACTTCCATAGAATTACCTTTCGTTTTAATTGTATACTTCAGCGTTATTTTATGAATTGAGTTAATTAAATTTACGTAAATCTATGCACTTTAGCCTGTATTTTGGCACAATGATTGTCTCTTTTAGGGTTGTACAAATTATTAGTGTCATACAGCGATTTTATTTAAAATAATAGTATGATAGCTTATATTTGCTTGACAAATTAAAATTTTTAATGACAAAAAGACTTAAATAAATATATGTCAAATCATAAAATACTTACAATTGACAATCTGTCACTTCAAGAATTTGATACCGAAGCAGATTTAATACCATTATTAACTCCTGAAGATGAGGAGGAGATGAACAATGAAGCATTGCCCGAATCATTAGCGATTTTGCCTCTTCGAAATATGGTTTTGTTTCCTGGAGTGGTAATACCAATTACGGCTGGAAGAGACAAATCCATAAAATTAATTAATGATGCAAATGCTGCTGGTAAAGTCATTGGTGTTGTTGCTCAAAAAAATGAGGAAGACGAAGATCCCACGACAGAAGATATCCATAAAGTAGGAACTGTAGCAAGAATTCTTCGTGTTTTAAAAATGCCCGATGGAAACGTAACGGTTATTCTTCAAGGAAAAAAACGATTTGAAATTGACAACGTTGTTTCGGAAGCCCCTTATATAGTTGCAAATATTAAAGAAATTGCAGAAAAAAGACCTGCTAAACACGACACGGAGTTTGTTGCAATTCTTGATTCGGTTAAGGAACTTGCTATTCAAATAATTAAAGAAAGTCCAAATATTCCAACGGAAGCAACATTTGCAATCAAAAATATTGAAAGCCAATCGTTTTTGATCAATTTTGTTACTTCAAACATGAATTTATCTGTCAAGGAAAAACAAGACTTACTGGCAATTAATGAATTGAAATTAAGAGCATTAGAGACATTGCGTTATATGAATATTGAGTTACAAAAACTCGAATTAAAAAACGATATTCAATCTAAAGTTCGTTTTGATTTAGATCAACAACAACGCGAATATTTCCTTCACCAACAAATGAAAACCATTCAAGAAGAATTGGGTGGCGTTTCTCAGGAAGAGGAAATGGATGAAATGAGTTTGAAAGCCAAATCAAAAAAATGGGACGAAAAAACGCAAAAGCATTTCGAGAAAGAGTTAGCTAAAATGCGTAAAATGAATCCTCAAGCACCTGATTTTGGAATTCAAAGAAACTATTTAGAATTGTTTTTAGATTTGCCGTGGAATGAGTATTCAAAAGATAACTTCGATTTAAAACGAGCACAAAAAATTCTTGACAGGGACCATTTTGGATTAGAAGACGTTAAGAAAAGAATGATAGAACATTTGGCAGTTTTAAAATTGCGAAATGATATGAAATCCCCAATTATTTGTTTGACAGGACCTCCGGGAGTTGGAAAAACTTCTATCGGACGATCAATTGCTGAAGCATTAGGCAGAAAATATGTTCGAATTTCGCTCGGTGGTTTGCGTGATGAAGCGGAAATACGAGGACACAGAAAAACCTATATCGGTGCAATGCCTGGCCGAATAATTCAAAGTTTGAAAAAAGCCGGGACATCAAATCCAGTTTTTGTTTTGGATGAAATTGATAAATTGTCAAACGGCAGTCACGGTGATCCATCTTCTGCTTTACTGGAAGTTTTAGACCCGGAACAAAATAATTCGTTTTATGATAATTTCTTGGAAATGGGATATGATTTGTCAAAAGTCATGTTTATTGCCACTTCAAATAATATGGCTACAGTCCAGCCTGCTTTGAAAGACAGAATGGAAATTATACAAATGTCAGGATATACTATTGAAGAAAAAGTAGAAATTTCGCGTCAGCATTTATTTCCAAGACAATTGAAAGAACACGGCTTGACTTCGAAAGATTTGACTATTGGAAAAAAACAATTGGAAAAAATTGTGGAAGGATATACGCGCGAATCTGGAGTTCGTGGTCTGGAAGCTAAAATTGCACAAGTGATTCGTAATGCGGCCAAATCAGTTGCAATGGAAGAGGAGTACAATAAAAAGGTTACGGATCAAGATATTATTAAAACCCTTGGTGTTCCTAGATTAGAACGTGATAAATATGAAAATAATGATGTTGCTGGCGTAGTTACAGGTTTGGCTTGGACGTCTGTTGGTGGTGATATTCTTTTCATAGAATCTTTACTTTCTCCAGGAAAAGGAGGAATGACCATAACTGGGAATTTGGGAACTGTGATGAAAGAGTCGGCAACAATTGCTTTGGAATATATCAAAGCTAATACTGCTCTTTTAGGTCTGGATTCAGAATTGCTATCAAAATATAATATTCACTTGCATGTTCCCGAAGGAGCTACCCCAAAAGATGGTCCTAGTGCTGGAATTGCCATGTTGACTTCTTTGGTTTCTCTTTTAACACAAAAGAGAGTGAAGAAAAATCTAGCGATGACAGGAGAAATTACCCTAAGAGGAAAAGTATTGCCTGTTGGAGGACTGAAGGAAAAGATTTTGGCAGCAAAAAGAGCGAACATAAAAGAAATTATTTTATGTCAGGATAATAAAAGTGATATTGATGAAATAAAACCGGAATATCTTGAAGGACTTACTTTTCATTATGTTAGGGAAATGAGTGACGTTTTGAAATTTGCTTTGACTGATCAAAAAGTTAAAAACGCAAAAGTTTTATAAGATATTTTTTTTATTCAAATTAAATTCCAAGATTATTGCTTAATTCTTTAAGTTTTAATCTTGGAATTTTTGTTTTATTTCGAATTTGCGTCGAAACTTCGAAAGGAAAAATGGGATATATATGATTATAATTTTATCTTCGCATTTGCGTTTTACTTTACATCAACAGCCATTTAAAGCATGCTCAAAAAACTTTTATTATTCTCTTTTTTTTCGGTTTGTTCTGTGTCCCACAGTCAAATAGGAGGGAAGCATATTTATCAGTTTTTAAATTTGGTTACCTCGCCAAGACAAGCAGCTTTAGGAGGAAAAGTTATTACCATATATGATGACGATGTGAATCAGGTTAATTTTAATCCTGCAACATTAAATGTAGAGATGGACAATCATCTGGCTTTAAATTATGGGAGCTATTATAAAGAAGTTACTTATGGGACAGCTTCTTATGCTTACACTTATGATCGCCATTTGCAAACTTTTCAAGCAGGCGTAAATTATGTTAATTATGGAAATTTTGAAGGTTATGATGAAAATGGTCAACCTACATCAGAATTTACTGGAAGTGAAATTGCCCTTTCCGTTGGTTATGCCTACAACATTCCAAATACTACCATTCATCTTGGCGCTAATGCAAAATTGATTTCTTCGACTTTAGAGAGTTACAATTCTCTTGGAGGCGCGATTGATTTAGGCGCACTTTTCATCGATGAAAGAAATGATGTGAATTGGGGTTTGGTAATTCGAAATATTGGAACCCAATTCACCACTTATTCGGGTACAAATGAAAAATTACCATTAGAAATTATAGCTGGCGTTTCACAGGAATTATCTAATGTTCCAATTCGCTGGCATCTTACTTTAGAGAATTTGCAACAATGGAATATTTCCTTTTCTAATCCGGAAAGAGCTCAAGGATCAATCGATGGAAGTTCAAGTGAGGAAAAAGTTTCAGTACTAAATAATGGTTTGCGTCATGTGATTGTGGGTGTTGAACTTTTTCCTAAAAAAGCATTCAATTTCCGATTGGGGTATAATTTTCGTAGAGCAGAAGAATTAAGGATTGTAGATCAACGGAATTTCTCTGGGATTTCAGTTGGTTTTGGACTTAAAATGAATAAATTAAAATTTAATTATTCGTATTCTAGATATACATCGGCTGGAAATACGAGTTTGTTTGGATTAACTATTAACTTACAATAATATCATTTTGGATAAAAAAATTACTATCGCAATAGATGGATTCTCTTCAACTGGAAAAAGCACTTTAGCAAAACAACTCGCCAAAAAATTAGGATATGTATATGTAGATACTGGAGCGATGTATCGTGCAGTAACCTTTTTTGCGATGCAAAACGGATACATAAATCCTGATTTTTTTGACAAAGAATCATTAATAAACAGCTTGCCATTTATAAAATTACACTTCAAATTTAATCCTGATTTGGGTTTTGCCGAAATGTATTTAAACGATGTTAATGTAGAAATAGCCATTCGAAAAATCGAAGTTTCAAATTTTGTAAGCAAAGTAGCCGAAGTTTCTGAGGTTCGAACCAAATTAGTGGAGCAACAAAAGGAAATGGGAAAAGATAAAGCGATTGTTATGGATGGCAGAGATATTGGGACTGTAGTTTTTCCTGATGCTGAACTGAAAATATTTATGACGGCAAGTGCAAGTACAAGAGCACAAAGGCGTTTTGATGAGTTGCAACAAAAAGGAGATGATGTAAGCTATGAAGCGGTTTTGAAAAATGTGGAAGAACGCGATTACATTGATACTCATAGAGTTGATTCACCTTTGGTAAAAGCGGATGATGCGATTGAAATTGATAATTCACATCTCAGTCGTGAAGAACAGTTTCAAGTTGTTTTAGATTTAGTAAATGAAATTACTAAAACGCTATAAATATTTGCAAATCTCTTTTTTAATATTAGATTTACGCTTTGTTATTTTTTAAAAATATAAAATACAATTCATCTTATGGGGATTAAAAATAAATTGACGGTAATGAGTTTTCTTCAATTCTTTGTTTGGGGAGCGTGGTTGATTACTGTTGGAAATTATTGGTTTGGTACAAAACAATGGAGCGGAGCCGAATTTGGAGCCGTTTTTTCAACTCTTGGGATTTCTTCGATAATAATGCCTGCAATTACGGGGATTATAGCTGACAGATGGATCAATGCCGAGAAATTATATGGAATACTACATATTTTAGGTGGTTTAGCGATCTGCTATATTCCGCAGGTGGATAATCCTACTACTTTTTATTGGGTAATATTTGCAGCAATGCTGTGTTATATGCCTACAATTTCTTTGTCAAATTCAGTTGCTTATAACATATTGAAAAACAACAATTTTGATGTGGTTAAAGTTTTTCCTCCTATTCGAGTTTGGGGAACAATTGGGTTTATTGTTGCGATGTGGATTACTAATTTATCAGGAAATAAAGCATCTGCTAATATGTTTTATATTTCAGCCTTTGCGTCTTTCGTTTTAGGGATTTATTCTTTTGCGTTGCCAAAATGTCCACCACAAAAATTAATTGCCGAGGATTCTACTTTCGCTAAAAAATTAGGGTTGGATGCATTTAAGTTGTTTGGAACCTATAAAATGGCATTGTTTTTCATTTTTTCTATGTTTTTGGGCGGTGCGTTGCAACTGACAAATATGTACGGTGATACTTATTTATCTGAATTTGCAAATGTTCCTCAATATGCAGATTCTTTTGTGGTAAAATATTCTACAATTATCATGTCTATTTCTCAAATTTCGGAAACCTTGTTCATTTTGGCCATTCCATTTTTCTTAAAAAGATTTGGAATAAAACAAGTAATGCTGATTTCAATGTTGGCATGGGTTTTACGTTTTGGATTGTTTGCTTATGGAAATCCAGCTGATGGGCTATGGATGATTGTTATGTCTTGTGTTGTTTATGGAATGGCATTTGATTTTTTCAATATTTCAGGTTCATTATTTATTGAAACCACTACCGACTCTAGAATTCGTTCTAGTGCTCAAGGATTATTTATGATGATGTCTAATGGTTTTGGTGCTTTCTTTGGCGGAATAGTTAGTGGAATTGTAATCGATAAATTTTTCACACATGATGGGGTTAGGGATTGGCATAACATTTGGCTTTCGTTTGCCGGATATGCTTTAATTATCGCGGTTGCTTTTGCTGTTTTGTTCAAGCACAAGCATTATCCAGAAGATGTTTCTAAAGTGAGTCACTAAAAAGCGGCAGATAATAAATAGAAACCGATAACTGAAAAATAGTTATCGGTTTTTTTTATGTTTATAAATACGGATTAAAGTAAATTAGCCCCGAGTGAAGCGGCATCCTTTTATATAGCTTCCAGCCTTTTGAAGGCTGGAAGCTATATAAAAGATACAGCGGAAAGCGGGAGCAGAGTTCTTGAAAATCGCAAAATGTTCTGCTCCTAATAATCAACTGATTATCACAATATAAATATTTTGCTATTTAAGATAAAAGTGTTACTTTTGCAGTCCTTTTGGTGAATAAGAGTTTCCTTTAGGGTTCAACTAATTATACAAACAACTTCTGTTGTTTTCTAGCACATTAAGAAACTCGAGAGAATACAGAATACAAATTTTTAATCAGCATGTCTGAACAAGTAAAATCACAAGAAGAGTTTTTAGCAAATTTTAACTGGCACAATTTCGAAGAAGGTATTGATGCTGTTGATGAGAAAAACTTATTAGAATTCGAAGAACTAGTTTCAAAAACATTTATCGCTACTGATCAAGAAGAAGTGGTTGATGGTACAGTTGTTAGAATTACAGATAGAGACGTTATCGTTGATATCAACGCAAAATCGGAAGGTGTTATTTCATTGAATGAATTCCGTTACAACCCAGCATTAAAAGTAGGTGATACTGTTGAAGTATTAATTGACATCCGTGAGGATAAAACAGGTCAATTAGTATTATCTCACAGAAAAGCACGTACTATCAAATCATGGGATAGAGTTATTTCGGCGAACGAAACAGGAGAAATCGTTAATGGTTTTGTAAAATGCAGAACTAAAGGTGGTATGATCGTTGACGTTTTCGGAATTGAAGCGTTTTTACCAGGATCTCAAATTGATGTTAAACCAATTAGAGACTACGATGTATATGTAAACAAAATGATGGAATTCAAAGTGGTAAAAATTAACCACGAATTCAAAAATGTTGTTGTTTCTCATAAAGCGCTTATTGAAGCGGATATCGAAATCCAGAAAAAAGAAATCATCGGTCAATTACAAAAAGGACAAGTATTAGAAGGTGTTGTTAAAAACATTACTTCTTATGGTGTCTTTATTGACCTAGGTGGAGTTGATGGATTGATTCACATTACTGACCTTTCTTGGTCAAGAATCAACCACCCATCTGAAGTTCTTGAATTAGATCAAAAATTAAATGTTGTAATCCTTGATTTCGATGATGAGAAAACAAGAATTCAATTAGGATTGAAACAATTGAACGCTCACCCTTGGGATGCTCTAGATGCTAAATTAGCAATTGGAGACAAAGTAAAAGGTAAAGTAGTTGTAATCGCTGATTATGGTGCATTTATCGAAGTTGCTGAAGGTGTTGAAGGTTTGATCCACGTTTCTGAAATGTCTTGGTCTACTCATTTACGTTCTGCTCAAGATTTCGTAAAAGTAGGAGATGTTGTTGAAGCAGTTATCTTAACTTTAGACAGAGATGACCGCAAAATGTCATTAGGTATCAAACAATTGTCTCAAGATCCTTGGACTGATATCACTTCTAAATACCCAGTAGGTTCTAAACATACAGGTATCGTTAGAAACTTTACAAACTTTGGTATTTTCGTAGAATTAGAAGAAGGAATTGATGGATTAATTTACATCTCTGACTTATCTTGGACTAAGAAAATCAAACACCCATCTGAATTTGTAAACGTTGGTGAGAAACTTGATGTAGTAGTATTAGAATTAGATGTTGAAGGACGTAAATTATCTTTAGGTCACAAACAAACTACTGCTAATCCTTGGGATCAGTATGAAGATTCTTTCGCTGTAGGAACTATCCACAACGGTGAAATTTCTGAAATCGTTGACAAAGGAGCTACTGTAGAATTCGGAGATGATATCGTTGCTTTCATTCCTACTCGTCACCTTGAAAAAGAAGATGGTAAGAAATTGAAAAAAGGAGAATCAGCTGATTTCAAAGTAATCGAATTCAACAAAGAATTTAAAAGAGTAGTTGCATCTCACACTGCTATCTTCCGTGAAGAAGAAGAGAAAAATGTGAAAACTGCAACTGAAAATACTTCATCTGCATCTTCATCTGCAAATGCACCAGCTGCTGCAACTTTAGGTGATAACAATGATGTATTAGCAGCATTGAAAGCTAAAATGGAAAAATCAGAGAAAAAATAATTCTCAATATTTCTTAAATAGTAAAAAGCCTCACAGTAATGTGAGGCTTTTTTTATGTTTAATTATCTATTTTCGATATTTTATTTCCATTCGGCAAAAATAAATGTTGTATGAAGTCAATTTGTATCCGATCTTATTGTTCAGATTTTATTCACAAATCTTTTTTTAGTTGTCAGACAGCCAGAATGAAGCCGTTTTTTCTATTTCTAATTTCTAATTCTCATCAATAATTAGATTGCTGCGATTATTAGGTTTTATTTCTAAAAAAGAATATTAATCTAATAATTAGCTTATTTTTGAATTAAATTAAGAAATTTTTATGAATTTAAAAATACTTTTACCATCAAAACAGCTCTTTCTACTTTTTCTATATATCCTAGTTTTCTTTTTTTCGGTAACAAAAACCAATGCACAATGCGCAGGAAAAGATAACAGCATTACAGTTTGTGATATTCCAAATCCAAGTAGCAAGTCAATCAATCTTTTTAACCTTTTAGGAGCCCATACGAATGGCGGAATTTGGAAAGATAATCTTAAATCAGGCGGATTAAATCTTTTTACAGGAATATTGAACGCACAAGTTATTCGTTCTAGTGGTGTTTATACTTATACCTATACCATTGATAATGTTAGTGGTTGTAAAGACTCTGCTACCATAAGTGTCACGATAGGAGCATATTCTGGAATTACAAGCCCAAATGTTTCTGTTTGCAGTGATAATCTCAATTTTAATTTGTTTCATGCATTTGATGGAAATTATCTCAACCCACAATCTGGGGGAAAATGGATTGACAACAATAATACAAACGCGTTAACGGGAAATCTACTTAATGCTGAAATTGCTGGAGTAGGAAGTTATTCTTTCACTTATACCGTGCCGGCAATAGGAACTTGCCCTGCGCAATCTTCAAACACTTATGTTACTATTTATCCTGCTCCAAATCCTGGAATTGCTGCCAATTTATTATTATGTAATACTGATAATTTGGCGTTATACAGTAATTTAAATTTGAAAGACAAATTGACTGGAGAAGATCCTAATGGTACTTGGGCAGAATCCAGTACTAACGAACTATCAAGTCGTTTTGATTCAATTGTGGATGTTCAGCATATCTATAATACTTTTGGGGCTGGAGTTTATAATTTTAGTTATTCGGTTTTGCCAACAAACCCTATTTGTGATATTAAAACATCTGTTGTAAGTATCATTATAGAAGAGCTACTCGATTTCACTGGAGCTAATTTTGTAATAAACTCGGATATTTGTGAAAACGAAATTGGTACGGCTACCTATAAAGCTGTTTTAAATCAGGGAACTAAAAAAATACCTAATGGCAGTTATTACGTCACGTATGAAATTGCAGGAATTTCATCAACGGTTACGAATACTTCAGTGGCAGATTTTAGTAATGGCGTTTTAGTTTTTGATATAAACCGAATTTATTTTCCGCAAGTTGACAATTACACTGTCAGTATAAAAAAGGTAGTAAAGACGGGAAGTTTTGGTGCCTGTAACAATATAATTGGAACTATTTCAGATGTTCTTCATGTTTATCCATTACCAAGAATCAACAATGCAACGCTAGCCATCGATCCTGTATGTAAAGGCTTTGGTGCGACAGTTAAAATTTCTGGAGATACAAATTTAACGGATGGGAATTATAGTGTTGTTTATGATTTATCAGGAAGCAATTCAGCCGTTGCCCAGCGAACGGTTTGTGCCGTTACCAATGGATTTGGGAGTTTTATTATTCCGGCTAACTTAATTCCTAAAGTTGGGGATTGCAAAATTTTAAATACAAATATTACAAATTTAACTACTGGTTGTACTAATACGTCAAATTTATCTAAAGCATTTGTAATAAAACCGTTACCCGAAGTTCCAAACCTTACGCTAGATATAAAAGATGTTTGTCAAAACCAGCCCATTTCGGTAGTACTTGCAGGATTAGGTACTTTGACGAATGTTACCCTTAATTATAATCTTACAGGATCCAATTCGGGGACAAACCAAACAGTAACGATAGCTGTAGATAAGGGTAATGCAAATTTCACTATTCCTGCTGTTTTTCTTGCCAATGCCGGAATAACATCTTTTGTTATCAATGACTTAATTGACAATGCCAACGGCTGTGGAGCTATGATTAGTAATGGTACCAAGAGTTTTACGATCAATCCAAATCCAAATGTACCAATAGTAAGCAATTTAAATTTTTGTAAAAATGAAAATAAAACAGTTGCAAATTTATTGCCAAACGGAAGTAAGTTCCAATGGTTTGATTCATTAACAAGTACAACTATTTTAGGTAACAGCACTCTTTTGGCTTCTAAAAATTATTACGTGAAAGAGGTGAATGCAACTACTGGATGTGAATCTGGGCGAGCAGTGGTTAATGTTACACTAAATGAAGTACAACCTCCAATACTAATCCAAGACGGACAAAACTTTTGCGGTTTAGACAAACCTACTTTGCAAAGTTTGACTGCTAATACTCTTACTAACGGAACCATAACTTGGTTTGACGCTGCTGCAAATGGCGCGAAATTACCATCAACAGAATTGCTTAAAGAAGGATATACTTATTACGGATTCGATTTTTCCAATACCACAAACTGTTATTCGAACGTGTTGGCAGTTACAGTATCGCTCACCAATTGTATTCTGCCAAATAAATTATTTATTCCTGACGGGTTTTCTCCAAACGGCGATACTGTCAATGAAACTTTCAAGATTCCAAATATTGAATTTCTATTTCCTGACTATTCGTTGGAAATTTATAATAGATACGGAAATTTAATGTACACAGGCAATAAAAATAAGCCAAATTGGGATGGGAAAAATTCCGATTCAAAAATTGCAATTGATGGATTTGCACCAAACGGAATTTATTTTTATATAATCAATTATAATAAAGACAACAAATCACCTGAGCAAGGTCGACTTTATCTGAACCGATAAATATTCTTTATTACTTTAAACTTAAATTTCAAATGAAAAAAACCATACTATTTGTAAGTTTTTTATTTTTTATAACTAATTCCTCAGCACAACAAGACCCGCAATATACTCAATATATGTATAATATGAACGTGGTAAATCCTGCCTATGCTACAGGTATGCAATCAATGTTAGATATAGGTACAATGTATAGAACACAGTGGGTTGGAACGGTTGGTGCTCCAAAAACACTGACTCTTTTTGCACATATGCCAATCGACAAAAAAATAGAAATGGGTTTTTCATTGGTTTCTGATCATATTGGAGATGGTGCAAAAAAAGAAGATAATTTTTCTGCAGATTTTGCATACGTACTTCAATTGAATAATTCACATCGTCTTTCCTTAGGATTAAAAGCTGGCTTTACAACATTTAAAACTAATTTCAATGGGTTTGTATTTGAAAGTGGTGATGCTTCAACAGATCTTGCTTTTTCCGAAGACGTCAATAAAACACTTCCAAATATTGGAGTAGGAGCATTTTATTTTACCGATAGATATTATATAGGTTTATCTGCTCCAAATTTACTTTCTTCAAAAAAAATTGAAGAGCGTTCTGGAATTTATGCATTTGGTTCAGAAAATATCCATGCTTTTTTTAGCGGAGGCTATGTCTTTACGCTGTCAGATTCATTCAAATTAAAACCGGCCTTTATGTCAAAATTCGTGAAAGGAGCACCGGTAACTTTAGATATTTCTACCAACCTGTTGTATAATGAAAAATTTGAGTTTGGTGCAGCTTACAGGTTTGGAGATGCGGTAAGCGCTTTAATGAATGTAAAGGTAACCCCGATAATTAGAGTGGGTTATGCCTATGATTACACGATTTCTAATCTGGGACAGTTTAATTCAGGGACTCATGAAATTTTTATATTATTCAATTTAGATTTATTAAGCAAAGGATATGATAAATCACCGAGGTTCTTCTAAAAAAATAAACATGAAAAGAGTATTTCTAATTTTAATTGTATTTTCAATACAGCTTATAAATGCCCAAACTCAGGACTTACAAAGAGCCAAACGCTTTTTTGAACGGACTTTTTACAGCGAAGCAATCCCTTTGTATGAGAATATCATTCAAGAAAATCGCTCTATTGATGTGGTGAAAAACTTGGCGGATTGTTATTATTACACCAATGATTATGTGAATGCACACAAAGAGTATCGTTTTTTGATTACCAGATTCAATAAAGATCTTGAAGAGGAATACTACTTCAAATACTCTCAAACATTGAAAGCAACAGGGAATTACGAAGAATCAAATGCGCTTATCCGAGTTTATCTCTCTGGTTCAAATAACAAACAAGCCTTGCTTGATTTTGAAAAAGAAAATGCTGAACTTGAAAATGTATCAGCAATAGGAAATAGATTCGAAATAAAAAATCTGGCAATAAATTCTGTAAATTCAGAGTTTGGTGCAGTCAAAGAAGGTGAAAATGTGATTTTTTCAGGAGTCAAAAAAAAATCAGCAATGTTTGACAAAACATACAAGTGGAATAATGAAGGCTATCTGGATTTAGTTTCAATTCCTTTAAAAAATGTCGATTCAGCCGATTCAATTGTAAATGATTTTTCAAAAGAGTTGAACACAGCAATGCATGAGGCAAGTGCTATTTTTACAAAAGACGGAAAAACAATTTATTTCACCAGAAATAATTTTAAAAAAGGAAAAAGAGGTAAAAACACAGATAAGATTTCGAACCTTCAAATTTTTAAAGCAGAATTCATAGATAAAAAGTGGACAAATATAATTTCACTACCATTCAATAGTGATGACTATTCTACAGAACATCCCGCGCTGAGTGTTGATGAAAAAACATTGTATTTTGCATCAGATATGCCTGGTACTTTGGGTTCATTTGATATTTTTTGCGTAGCTATAAATGGAGGAGCTTTTGGAACTCCAAAAAATTTAGGGAACAAAATTAATACAAATAAAAAGGAGCAATTTCCTTTTATATCGAAAGACAACAAATTGTATTTTTCTTCTAATGGACATGCAGGTTATGGGTCGTTGGATGTTTTTGTCTCCGAAATACAAGACAATATGTTCTCCAAACCTATGAATATTGGATTGCCTGTAAATTCTGGTTATGACGATTTTTCTTTTACTATTGATTCGGATTCAAAAGAAGGTTATTTATCATCTAACAGATTGGGTGGAAAAGGCGGCGATGACATATACGCACTTAAAGAAATAAAGCCTTTACTAATCGAAGATTGCTTGCAATTTATCACTGGAATCATTACAGATGTGGATTCAAAATTGCCATTAGAGAATGCATTAGTTAGTTTGCAAAATGACAAAAAGGTGGAAATCCAAAACACTATGACTTCACAAGATGGAAAATTCAGTTTTAGCGTTGCTTGTGAAACCAGTTATTCGGTTTTTGCATCCAAAGAAAATTATACAAAGGATTTAAAATCATTTAAACTTAAAAAAGAAAGAAATAAAACTAGTGATGCTTCCATGTCTTTGAAAACCTTGGAAACAATCAAAAACGAAGAGCAAATTGCCCTTCAACAGTTGGAGAAAGACAAGCAAATTGTAGCTAAAAAAGAAACAGAGAATGCATCAATTAAGGAAAAAGAAAAAATAGAACATATTATCGCAAAAGAAAAAGATATTGTAAAAGTTAGAGACCGATTGCTAATTAAGACAGATCCTATCTATTTTGATTATGATTTATGGTATATCCGTAAAGAATCCAAACCAATCTTAAATCGAGTTATAGAGTTAATGAAAAAGTACCCTAATATGGTTGTAGAAATTGGTTCGCATACTGATAATAGAGGCAATAGCAATTATAATATGAATCTTTCTTCTAATAGAGCGGAGTCAACAAAAGAGTATTTTATTAATGAAGGAATTGCCACTGGTTTAGCCCCCTAATAATCGGACTTTAACATTTTAAGTTTTACAAACATACGCAATTAGTCAATATCTTTGTCTTGCAAGGAACAAACGAAGGCGAGTTTTACACCGATGTTTGTAGAAATGTTTCAGGCCTGGTCATTTCGATTTCACTAAAATTTAGTTCACCCACAAAAAAAGGCGGAATCTCTAAATTTTGCAAGGAACTGCACTTCAGACTCGTATTGCCCGATATTTGTTGGTATGGGATTTTGAGTTTGAATGTTATTTTTCGTTTTATTTCATCTCTTTTTTGTTCGATTAGCCCTTTATTCCAGCATTCTAAAAAGATATTTGGAGGTAAATTACAAACTGAGGAATGTAGACGTTCATTATTGTATTTCTCATAAAAAATGGTCAAAACACCTTCCAATTCATCGATTGTCCAAAAATGAAAAGGTCTTAGTTTTTTTGCTAAAATAGCATGAAAACTCTCAATATGTCCATTTTCCTGTGGGGTATATGGATGTGTAAAGACTTGATTCAGGTAGTTATCTTTGAAGAAATTTTGAATCATTTTTGCCGAAAATCGACTGTCATTATCATTGCGAACCTCAATATGAATCCCTTTTTCTAGGCAATTATTTGGTTGTAAATGATTTATTATAATATGTTCCCATGCCCTTTTAACATCTTCTTTTTTGATGGAATAGGCAACCGTCCAATGCAAAACAAGTCTGGTAAAAGTGTCAATAGTTGTTAGCACATAGCTATGCATTTTATACTCCTCGACCCACACAAATTTAATGTCCATTTCCAAAACTTCAAAGGGCTGACTTGGAAAAACCTTACGGTATTTTACCCTGGTTTTACTAGGCTTTTGATGTTGTTCCTTCAATAATTGTGCGCCTTTCATCAATCGATATACTTTCTTATGATTAATATCGTAACCCATCAGTTGTAATCTAGTTTCCATTTTCCGATGACCATAATCTGTGTCGAGATCTTGATGAGCTTGCTTTATTTCTTCAATAATCACATCATTTGAAACTTCAAATTTTTGCCCGTACTTGTCAGTGTAAAAAGTCGTCGTAGAAGGACTTCTTCCTTGATTAGTCCGCTTGTTTTGATAATAATACTGGTGCTTGGTTATTGCTGAAATTTGAAATGCTACTTCTTTCTTCAAGCCCTGAAAAATGTAGCCTCTCACGAGTTCCTTTTTTTCTCCAAGGCGAATTTCTTTTTTAGCAATTCGTCTTTTAACTTGCCTTCAAGCTCTTTTTGAATAACAATTTCTTTGAGTAGCTTGTTTTCTTTTTCCAGTTCTCTGATTCGTTTAAGCTGCGCGGGGGTCATTCCATGTGCGAAGCCCTCTTCGCCCATAGTATCCATCTTCTTCTTCCATGAGTAATAACTCGCAGGAAATACCGAATATTTCTCTAATGTAGGTTTAACACCTTGTTCTGAAGCTTCCTTTATGATCTTTAGCTTCTCTTCTTTGGTAAATTTTCTCTTTTCCATCGTACAAAATTATAGATTTCTATTTATAATTGTGTCCGATTATTTAAGGGGCTGAAACACCACAAACAGAATCATCGCTAAAGGTTACGGAGAATCTGTTCAAATTATAAAATGTGAACCTAGTGAATCTTGTATGGAAGAACAGCATGAACTAAATAGACGTAGTGAATTTGTAATTAAAAGTTTATAGATAATCAACGTAGTAATTTTAGAGGTTTTTAAATAGTAAAGTCCACAGCAATGTGGACTTTTTCTATAGTTAAATTTCTTCTGTTATTATTTCCATTCTTCTGAATCCGGTTCTACATAAAGCCATTTTACTTCAGGTCTTAAGGATCTGAGTTCATTTTCAAAATGGTTTATCAAGCGACTAATTGATTGCGTGTTAAGATCAGGACTACATTTTATTTTTATACAGACTAAAACTTCCCCTGGACCTTGTTGAATAGTCCTGCAATTTAGAAGTTGAGTAATGTGCAGTTCTTTTTCGATTATAGCTTCAATCGTTTCCAGGATAATTGAATCTGCACTTTCACCGATTAAAAGTGATTTTACTTCGACCGCAAGAAAAATTGCGACTAAAATTAAAACAATACCAATTGCCAGCGAACCAATGGCATCATAACGGCTATCACCAGTATAATAGGAAGCTAATAATGCCGTAAGAGCTAAAAAAAGACCAATTACCGCTGCGGAATTCTCACCGAAAATCACAATTAAATCACTGTCTTTTGTAGTGCGCAAATAACTAAAGAAACCGCCATTCCCTTTTCTTCTATTAAGTTCCACTATATTGGAGTAGGTGGCGTACCCTTCTAATCCTATGGCGAAAAGAAGAATACCAATTCCCCATGCGATTTCGTGAACGGGTTCAGGCGTGTTATACTTATGAATTCCTTCGTAGATGGAGAACATTCCTCCAATAGAAAATAGGAGCATAGCCACCATAAAAGACCAAAAATAAACAGACATTCCGTAACCAAAAGGATGTTGTTCATCGGCTGGTCGACTGGATTGTTTCATGCCTAAAAGCAATAAAACCTGATTGGCACAATCTGCAGAAGAATGTATAGTTTCTGCTAGCATCGCACCCGATCCAGTCATAAAAGCAGCGAATCCCTTAGCAACTACAATAATAACGTTTACTAAAAGGCTTTGAATGATATGATTTGAACTCTTTTTATCCTGAATAATAGCTTGAGAATTTTTCTCCATTTTGACTTATAATTTAATGCATTAAAAATAAGTATATATTGAGTAACTAAATAATAGATTTATAAAAATAAAATATTTTCTTGAAGCGTAAATTTTTTAGGTTTTATCTATTTGATAAATAAGTATTTATAAAATACTTTCGTTTTTTTAAAACCAAAAGCAATCTAACTGCGTAAATGCCTTTATATAACTTTAATAATAGATTTTATGAAAACTAGAAAAATTTTATCGATTGCATTATTTGCATTAGTATTTGGAGCAACTTCTTTCGCTCAAAAAAGTGTTATGGTTGGTGGTGCTGCTATGTATCCAACAAAAAACATTATTGAAAATGCGGTAAACTCAAAAGACCACACCACATTAGTAGCAGCTGTAAAAGCAGCCGGATTAGTTGAAACTTTACAAGGCAAAGGTCCATTCACGGTTTTTGCTCCAACAAATGTTGCTTTTGATAAATTACCAAAAGGAACTGTTGAGACCTTATTGAAACCAGAAAACATGAAAATGTTGCAAACTATTTTAACGTATCACGTTGTTGCTGGAAAAATGAATTTAACTGCAATTGCAAAAGCAATCAAAATGGGGAATGGAAAAGCAATGTTGAAAACAGTTAGCGGTGGAACACTTACTGCATGGATGAAAGGTAAAAAATTATATATTACTGATGAAAATGGAAAATCAGCAAAAGTTACAATTGCAAATGTTAATCAATCAAATGGTGTAATCCATGTTGTAAATGCAGTTTTATTGCCAAAAAAATAAACTATTTGATTTAAGGTTGAGAATTGTTTATTGAGAAAGCCTGGCCAATTGGTCAGGCTTTTTGCCGCAAAAAAAATCCTAATTCTCAATTCAGAATTAGGATTTTTTACATTTATAAAAATAAAATCTATCTTAAACTTGCGCCAAGTTCAGTTTCAAAATTCTTTTGTAATTTGTTCATTATTTTATCAATTTGCACATCCGTCAAGGTTTTTGAATTGTCTTGGATAATAAAGCTTAACGCATATGATTTTTTACCTTCCGGAAGATTCTGTCCTTCGTATACATCAAATAAATTAATGTCTTTCAATAGGGTTTTCTCCGTTTGTCGTGCAATTGAATAAATACTGTCATAAGTTACATTTTGATCAATTAACAAAGCTAAATCTCTACGTACTTCTGGATATTTAGGAATCTCAGTATATTTTATTTTTGTTGAAATCATTTTTAGGACTAAGGCCCAATTGAAATCAGCAAAAAATACTTCTTGCTTTATTCCAAAACTTTTCAATATTGATTTTTTTACCACACCTAATTCCACAAGAATTTCATCACCAAAACCAATAGCAATTCCTTCTGAAAATACATCAGAGGTAACTGGTAGATTTTGTGTTTTTTGAATACCTAATCTTGAAAGAATAGCGTTTACGTAACCCTTGAATAAAAAGAAATCAGAAGGTTTTTGCGCATTTGTCCAACTCTCTTGGTTTCTGTTTCCAGAAAGAAATAAGGTTAAATGTTTACGTTCTTCATAACCTGAAGGCAAATTATGATATGTTTTTCCAAATTCAAATAATTTTAAATCGGAATTTTTACGATTGATATTGTATGAAATCGCTTCTAAGCCTGAAAATAATAAGGATTGACGCATTGTTGCCAAATCATTACTCAAAGGATTAAGCATGGTGACATTGTGCGCTGAATTTAAAACTTCAGAAAGCTCAACATACGATGCCGTAGTCAATGAATTGGCCATCATTTCATTAAAACCTTGCGAGTTCAATTGTGTGGCAACACTATTTTGTATTTTATAATCTTCGTTTCTTGGTGAGTTAGAAACAGTAGCATTTAATTTTTTAGAAAAATTAATATTGTTATAACCGTACACTCTTAGGATTTCTTCAATAACATCGATTTCTCTTTGAACATCGACACGGTAAGCAGGAATAGTTAATCCCAATCCGGCATCAGAAACACTATTTACTTTAATGTCCAAAGAAACTAAAATTTTCTTAATAGTGTCTTTTGATATTTCCTGACCGATAATTTTATTAACATTACTGAAGTTTACAAAAACTGAAAAATCCTCAATTTTCTTTGGATACATATCAACCATATCCGAAGTAATTTCTCCGCCTGCCACTTCTTTAATTAATAAAGCAGCACGTTTCAATGCGTAAGCTGTAATTGTTGGGTCAATACCTCTTTCAAAACGAAATGAAGCATCAGTATTCAATTGATGTCTTTTTGCTGTTTTACGAATACTCACAGGATTAAAATAGGCACTTTCTAAGAAAATTGAATTAGTGTTTTCTGATACTCCTGATTTTTTTCCTCCAAAAACTCCTGCAATGCACAAAGGTCCTTTTTCATCGCAAATCATCAAATCTTCTTCGTGCAATGTTCTTTCAACATCATCGAGTGTAGTAAATTTAGTGCCTGCAGGAAGTGTTTGTACAATTATTTTTCCGTTTATTTTTGAAGCGTCAAAAGCGTGTAACGGCTGACCTAATTCGTGTAAAACATAATTAGTTACATCAATAATATTATTTTTTGGATTTAATCCAATAGCTTTTAATCGGTTTTGTAACCATTCTGGTGACGGTTTTATAGTAATTCCAGAAATAGTGACACCACAATATCTAGGAGCCAGTTTAGACTCTTTTACATCAATGTCAATTTTCAATGTTCTTTTATCAACTCTAAAATTACTTACTGAAGGAGTGATCAATTCAACACTCACGCCACTTTGTAACATTCCGGCTCTTAAATCACGGGCAGTCCCTAAATGACTCATTGCATCGGCACGATTAGGTGTCAACCCAATTTCGAATACTTCATCATTTTCAATTTTAAAAACTGTCGCGGCAGGAGTTCCCGCTTTTAGAGTATCGTCAAGAACCATAATTCCATCATGACTTTCACCGAGACCTAATTCATCTTCGGCGCAAATCATTCCGTGACTTTCCTGTCCTCGTATTTTTCCTTTTTTAATCGAAAAAGCAACACCATCTTTATCATATAATGTTGTACCAATGGTAGCTACCGGTACTTTTTGTCCTGCGGCCACATTACTGGCGCCACAAACAATTTGAACTGGAATCCCATCACCTAAATCAACTGTTGTTATTTTTAGTCTGTCCGCATCGGGATGTTGAATACAGGTAAGCACATGTCCTACAACAATGCCTTCTAGTCCGCCTTTTACCGATTGGTATTTTTCAACAATTTCTACTTCAAGACCTAAATCTGTTAGTAGCGCTGCTGTTTCTTCGGATTTCCAGTCAATTTTAATGAATTGTTTTAACCAGTTGTAAGATATTTTCATCTGTCAATTTTAATGAGAATGCAAATATAAGGATTGCAGGTTGGAGTAAGAAACAATTTTTTTGGTTTTTTATAACTGATTTATCACATTTTACTGTTATTAAAAATAAGAATTTACTAGTTTTAAATATAAATATATAAGAATTAAATAATAAAATAACGTTAAAAAAACACATATGAAAATTTAATGCTATCACTTGAATGAATTGTGCTATTCGAATGACTTGAATGATCCTAAATTTGAGAAAATAAAAAATTATAACGATATGAATAACGTAGTTAAAAGACCTGAATTTAAGGCAAAATATGACAATTATATAGGAGGGAATTTCGTTGCACCAATCGGCGGACAATATTTTGATGTTGTTTCTCCAATCGATGGAAAAGTATTCACAAGGGCGGCACATTCAACTAAAGTGGATATTGATTTAGCTGTTGATAAAGCGCATGAAGCTTTTCAAACATGGGGAAAAACATCTGTTACAGAACGAAGTAATTTATTGAATAAAATTGCTCAGGTAATGGAAGATAATCTAGAATATCTTGCTACCGTTGAAACTATTGATAACGGAAAGGCGATTCGAGAGACTTTAGCAGCCGATATGCCTTTGGCAATTGACCATTTTAGATATTTTGCAGGAGTAATTCGCGCTGAGGAAAGTTCGATTGCTGAGCTGGATTCGCAAACTGTTTCTATTGCTTTAAGTGAACCATTGGGTGTAATTGCCCAAATTATTCCTTGGAATTTTCCAATTTTAATGGCGATTTGGAAATTAGCACCAGCATTAGCAGCAGGAAATACAGTTGTCCTAAAACCAGCGGAAAGCACGCCAATCTCTATTTTGGTATTGATGGAATTAATAGGCGATATTCTTCCTCCGGGAGTTGTAAATATTGTCAATGGTTTTGGTGCGGAGCTGGGAAGAGCTTTGGTTACCAACAAAAAAGTGTCAAAAGCTGCCTTTACAGGTTCTACGCCAACCGGTCGTTTAGTGATGCAATATGCCACAGAAAATATTATTCCCGTAACACTAGAATTAGGGGGAAAATCTCCAAATATTTTCATGAAATCCGTTGGTGATGCTGATGATGATTTCTTTGACAAAGCGATTGAAGGCGCCGTAATGTTTGCCTTAAATCAAGGAGAAATTTGTACGTGTCCTTCTCGATTATTAGTCCATGAAGACATCTACGAAAAATTTATTGCTCGAGTAATCGAAAGAACTGCGGCAATCAAAATGGGTAATCCATTGGACAGAACCACGATGATGGGAGCACAGACTTCATTGGTGCAAAAAGAAAAAATCCTTAGTTATATTAAATTAGGAAAAGAAGAAGGTGCCGAAGTATTAACTGGCGGTGAAGAAAACCATATGGAAGGGGATTTTGCGGGTGGTTATTATATCAAACCAACGCTTTTCAAAGGGAATAATAAAATGCGTATTTTTCAGGAAGAAATCTTCGGACCTGTTTTAGCTGTTACCACTTTTAAAACAACGGAAGAAGCTATTGCTATTGCAAATGATTCGATGTACGGTTTGGGAGCAGGAGTTTGGACGCGTGATGCACACGAAATTTATCAGGTTCCAAGAGCCATTCAATCTGGTCGTGTGTGGATTAATCAATACCATTCTTATCCTGCAGGAGCTCCTTTTGGAGGGTACAAACAATCAGGGATTGGTCGTGAAAACCATAAAATGATGCTGGGACATTATCGTCAGATAAAAAATATGCTGATTTCTTATGATAAAAAGAAATTGGGTTTCTTTTAGTAGTTATAGATTATTGGTTAATGGTAAACCTGACAGATTGTATGATTTGTCAGGTTTTATTTTAAATTTAAAAAAATGACAAAAAGACTCGATGCCACAGAAAAAGCAATAGAATTAATCAAAATATTACAGGAAAAACATGGTGATTTGATGTTTTATCAGGCCGGAGGATGTTGTGAAGGAACACAGCCCCAATGTTTTGAAAAAGGCGGATTTTACCAGCGATTTGGAGATGTATGCATTGGAAGTATTGAAGATACTGAATTCTGGGTAGATAAGGATCTATTCGAATATTGGAAACATGCTCATTTTACTTTGGATGTAATTGATGCCTTTGGAGTAGGAGGTTTTTCTTTGGAAACACCACTGAAAAAAACATTCCGAATTGAATACCGGATTTTTACTCCCGAAGAAGAACAATCGCTTGAGCCTTTAAAATATATTGAATAAATCTAGTTTACTATATATAACAATTGATACTGCTTTGGTGTAATTCCTTCGTGTTTTTTAAACAAACGGATGAAATAATTGGAATCTTCAAATCCGGATAAGTAGCAAACTTCATTGATTTGTATTGTTGGATTTTTGAGCAATTGTTTGGCGCATCTTATCTTTTCGCTGATTACAAATTCTATCGGACTCATCCCTAATTCTCTTTTGAAAAGTCTATAGAAAGAAGTGGTACTCATACATGCTTTTTCGCTCAAATGTTTCATGCTGATATTTTCCTTCAAATTCAATCGGATGAATTCTACGACTTGTGTGATGGGATTTTTTGGATCCGTAAATAAACCATCATCAATCGCTTTTGCAGTTTGCGTTTGAATAATTCGAATTAATAATTCCTGTAAAGTCAAATCGGCCAAAGCATCTTTGGTAATCGAAGTGCTCATGCATTCTTTAATCAGTTTATTTATTGTTGTTGCCAATTCTACATTATTGTAAAAAAAATAATTCTGATAATTCAAATGCCAAAATTGTGAATTCCCTTCCTTTGGATACCGTTCGTTTAAAAATTGTAGCGTATCGGTAATTTTAGTTTGGTCGATCGCCAAAGCCAGACACTGCGTAGGATTGCTTTTTGTGGCTTCGGGAAAATCGATCTTCATTTCAACATTAGATGGAATAACAACGGTTTCACCTGGTAAGTATTCAAACGAAGGATCGTCAAAAAGATGCATTACTTTTTTACCTCTTAACATACTTGTCACTACCAAATCATTAAATTTTAATGGAACTAAGGCCGAAGATTCATAAGTTTCAAAAAGATTCAGTTCACAATGATTTAGAGAATAAACAGTTCTGTTTTCTACTAATGTTTTTAACGATTTCTCGTTCGATAAATGAGGTGGATTTATAAAAGCACGCTTGTTATTCATAGTTTCAAACTTAAAGAAGGCAAAGTCTAAATTTAATGAAAATAATTAGAACCGGAACACAGTTTAACAAATTTTAAATTAACTCTTCTATGTGTTTTTTAATATTTTCGGCAATTTTATGAGTAGGCAAATCATTTTCATCATTTCCAAAAGGATCTTCAATTTCCTCTGCAATTAACTCTAAACTGGCCAAAACATAAAAAATAAAAACCACAACTGGTGCTACATAATAACCTAGACTAAAAGAATATCCAAACGGTAAAGTCATTACGTAAAAAAAGATGAACTTTTTAAGAAAAGCACTGTAAGAGTAGGGAATAGGAGTGTTTTTGATTCTCTCGCAAGCACCACAAATTTCAGTGAATGATAATACTTCGGCATTTAAAATAATTAATTGGTCTCCAGTAATCTTTTTGGAAACATATAAATCATTTATTTTTTGAAATAATATTTTCGCAACCTGATTGGGCCTGTGTTTGTGATGATCAATTTCTAAATCTACATCATCAAATAATTGCTTTCCAGTTTCCTCGTCTTTTAAATGTTTGTTTAAAATGGAAGCATAAGTGGGAATTATTTTCCTGAAAAAAGCCCGATCTTTTTCATCTGCTAAAATTACGGAAAGTTTGATGGCTAAATTACGACTATTATTAACTAAGCTTCCCCACATTTTTCTTCCTTCCCACCAACGGTCATAGGCAGTATTAGTTCTGAAAACGAGTAATAACGAAATCACAAAACCCAACATTCCGTGCATGATGGTGATGTTTTTTACATAACTGTCATCAGAAAGTTGCCAATATTCAACTTCTAAGTAACCGATAATTCCAGCATAAGCGCCTATGGCAAGCATAATTGGAAACAAAGTTCGAAAAGTATCCGCTTTGTGAAAACGAAAGATAAAAGTAAACCAGTCCTTAGTATTGTATGAAATCATTTTGGGCTAAAATTTTATACAAAATTAAATTAAAAACTAAGACTTCCCGCTAATTCTTTTAGCGCAATTTCAGATAATTTAGCTTGGAATTGGGCATTGCTATAACGCACTTTTGCATTTACGTAATTTAATTGTGCGGTCCTAAATTCTAAAGTTGTTATGGTTCCAATTCTAAATTTGTCTAAAGTGATATTTAGATTTTGTTTAGCAATAGCTGCATTTTTTTCTTCTAAAGCAATTAATTCTAGATTCGTTAAATAGGTTTGATAGGATGTGGCTAATTCCGAATTTAATGTCTGATTTTGCTGATTCACTGCCATTTGAGAATTCTCGATTTGAATTTTAGCGATTTTTTCATTTCGGTTTTGTGTAAATCCGTCAAATAAATTCATTGAAGCACTAAAACCATAATTGAGCCCTCTGGCAGATGATTGTGTGGTAAAACCAAGACTGGATTGGCTTTCAGCAAAATTATAACCGCTATTAACTTTAACTGTTGGATATCGTGTCGCTTTTATTTGTTTCAATTGCAATTCTGAGACTCTTTTATTGATGATTTGAGATTCCAATTGCGGATTTTGTTTTTCTGCTAAAGCCGTCAGTTCAGGAAGCAATAATTGAGAATCAACAATAATTGCATCAACCACAATAAAATTAGTTTTCGCATCTCTGGCAAGTATTTGATTCAATAAAATTTTAGTATTTGCATACAATTCTTTTTGTCTTAAAACGGTAACTCTGTCGGTGTTTAAATCAACTTGTGCATTCAAAACTTCCAATTTTGATGCTTTTCCAATACTAAACCGATTCTGTGCCAAAGTCAGTCTTTGATTTGAAATTACAATTGTCGAATCTAGCGCTACCAATTGTTGCTGTTGTTGCACCAAATCAAAATAGGCAGCATGAACATCACTTATTTTTGTAATTATAGTAAGTTTTAACTGGGCTTCACTTAATTTTTGTAACTCTTTTAATTGTTCCAGTTTGGCAAACATTTTGAAACCATCAAAAATCGTCCAATCTAAACCGACACCGTAATTTAAACTATTACTTTTCGCATTATTAAGCGTATTAACAGTTCCGTCGGTTCGTGTTTGTGACAGATTTTGAATTGCATTATTATCAACAATAGTGGCAGTTGCCTTAGGTAACATTCCCGCATTTCCGGTGGTTACATTTGTTTTATTGATCAGTAAATTATTGGAAGCAATTTTGATTTCATAATTGTTTTCTAATGCGATTTTTACCGCATCTTCTAAGGTTAGAACTTCTTGTGCATTTGTTTTTGCAACAAAAAAGAGTAATAGAATCAAACTTCGAAACAGTATTTTGGTATTTATCATAATTATATTTTTTGGACCCAAATTGATTTTGTCGAAATTACTTTAAACTAATTTTATATAAAAAAATCATGTAAATTTGTTCAATCTGCGTCATCTGTGTTCCATTTAAATTATTTTACTTCCTTTTCATATTCTTCAATATGATCAAATTCAGGATAATGCTTTCTGGCTTTAGACCACATTAAATACATAGCCGGAATTACAAATAAGGTTAAAACCAATGAGAAAATAGTTCCACCCACGATGACAACTCCCATTCCAATTCTACTAGTTGAAGCGGCGCCAAGTGACATTGCAATAGGTAAAGCCCCTAGTGAAATGGCCAAACTGGTCATTAAAATTGGTCGCAATCGTGCTTCCGAAGCTTCTAAAATTGCATCCAATTTCGATTTTCCCTGTTCTCGGAGCTGATTGGCAAATTCGACTATCAGAATTCCATTTTTGGTTACCAAACCAATTAACATTATGGTTCCAATTTGGCTAAATATATTCCAAGTCTGGTCAAACAGCCATAAAGAGAATAAAGCTCCCGCAACAGCCATTGGCACCGTTAAAATAATAATAAAAGGATCGATAAAGCTTTCAAATTGTGCGGCCAAAATCAAGAAGATTAATATCAAAGCTAATCCAAATGCGAAAGATGTATTTGAACTACTCTCCACAAAATCTCTGGATTCTCCTCCCAAATCGGTGGTAAAAGTATCATCTAAAACTTTTGCTTTTATTTCATTCATCGCGTCAATTCCATCGCTGATACTTTTGCCTGGAGCAAGACCCGCAGAAACTGTTGCCGACATATATCGGTTATTATGGTATAATTGCGGAGGATTACTTTTTTCCTCAATTGTAACAACATTATCCATTTGGATTAATTCGCCTTTATTATTTTTGACAAACATTGAGGTCAAATCCAACGGTTTGGAACGGTCTTTTTGATCAAATTGTCCAATAACTTGGTATTGTTTTCCATTTCTCATAAAATAACCAAATCGTTGACCGCTCAATGATAGCTGCAAAGTTTGGGCGATATCAATTACAGATATTCCTAAACTTTCGGCTTTTTCACGATCGATAGTTACATTGATTTCCGGCTTGTTGAATTTTAAATTAACATCACTAACGGCAAAAGTTTGGTTTTTTCCCACTTCATCCATAAACACAGGAATTTTTTCACGCAATTTTTCGAAATTAGGTGCTTGAATAATGTATTGAATGGGTAAACCACCACGTCTGTTTACTGCAATTGTAGGCTGTTCGATTACCGATGTTTTAGCATCTGGATATTTCTTGGTCCACTTGGTTAATTTATCAGCAATTTCTTTTTGAGAATCTTTTCTTTCATTTGGTTCAACCAAGGATACACGAATAAAACCACTATTTACGGAGGAAGATCCAAAACCGGGAGAAGTGATTACCAAGCTGACTTTTTTTCCAGGAATAGAATCATCTACTAATTTAGATATTTCTTGCATGAAACGGTCGGTGTATTCATAGGAGGAACCTTCGGGTGTTGTCATACGCATTACAAATCCACTTCGGTCATCGTATGGTGCCGTTTCTTTTTGAATTAAATTAAAAAATAAATAAATCAAACCAAAACAAGCAATCAAAATAGGAAAGCTCAACCATTTTCTTTTCATAAAACGTGTCAAAGCACTAGCATAACCACTGTTTAGTCTTTGAAAATAAGGTTCTGTTTTAATATAGAATTTAGATTTTTTTTGCTCTCCGCCTTTCATCAAGTAAGCGTTTAGCATAGGGGTTAAAGTCAGGGAAACAAAAGCAGATATTAATACTGCCGCACCAATGACCACGCCAAATTCCCTGAACAGTCGACCGACAAATCCTTCTAGAAAAATTACAGGAAGAAATACCGCTGCCAAGGTTATCGAAATGGAGATTACGGCAAAAAAGATTTCATTCGAGCCCTTAATTGCGGCTTCAATTGGTGACATTCCTTCTTCTACTTTTTTGAAAATATTCTCGGTGACTACAATTCCGTCATCAACTACAAGTCCTGTGGCGAGAACAATTGCCAATAAAGTCAACACATTTATCGAAAACCCAAAAAGCCACATAATAAAGAAAGTAGCAATTAAGGAAACGGGAATGTCGATTAAAGGTCTAAAAGCAATAGCCCAATCTCTAAAGAATAAATAGATAATCAGAATAACCAAAATGATTGAAATCCCCAATGTTTCGGCTACTTCAATAACTGATTTTTTTACAAATATGGTATTATCTATGGCAATGTTTAACTTGATATCTTTCGGTAAATCTTTTTTTAATTTTTCAAATTCTTTATAAAATGCCGCCGAAATATCTAAATAGTTAGCACCTGGTAAAGGAACAATGGCAACACCAACTAATGGCGTTCCCGACTGTGTCATTTTAGTTTCTAAATTTTCAGCACCAATACTTGCTGTTCCAATATCGCTTAAACGGACTATTTTTTCTCCTTCGGAACGAATAATTATATTGTTAAATTCTTCGGATGTAGAAAGATTTCCAACTGTTTTAACTGTGAGTTCCGTATTGGCACCAGTCAATTTACCAGAAGGTAATTCCACATTTTGTTTGATCAGCGCTTCACGAACTTCTGAAACAGTGCATCCATAAGACGCTAATTTCACCGGATCAATCCACAAACGCATTGCATATCTTTTTTGTCCCCAAATTTGCACACCGCTTACGCCAGGAATTGTTTCTAATCGTTGTGCAATTACGTTTTCGGCATAGTCACTTAAGGCCAATGCATCTCTGGAATCACTTTGTACCGTCATCGAAATAATAGCATCGCCATTGGCATCAGCCTTAGAAACTACTGGTGGTGCATCAATATCTTGCGGTAAACTACGAACGGCTTGAGAAACTTTATCACGAACGTCGTTTGCAGCTTCTTCCAGATTTTTATCGAGATTAAATTCGATTGTAATATTGCTGCTTCCTTGTGCGCTTGACGAAGTTACATTTCGAATTCCGTCAATTGAATTGATCGCTTTTTCAAGAGGCTCCGTAATTTGGGATTCGATAATATCTGCATTTGCTCCGGTATAATTGGTACGAATCGAGATTTGAGCTGGATCTATCGAAGGAAATTCTCTTACGCCCAAATAGGTATAGCCAATAATACCGAATAATACGATTGCTAAATTAATAACAATAGTAAATACGGGTCTTTTTATGCTTAAAGTAGATAAACTCATTTTTGTTGAATTATGAGTAATAAGTTATGAATTAAGTTTCCAGTGTAAATTCTAACCTATAACTTTTAAAATTATTTAATTTTCACTTTGACAGGTGTTTCTTCTTTTAAAGTCATGACTCCACTGGTTAAAACGGTGTCGCCGGCTTTTAAACCAGACAGAATTAAAATTGAAGCATCTGTTCTGGTGGCAGTTTCTACCATAACTTCTTTGGCTTGACCATTGGAGGAAATAAAGACTTTTTTTCCGTTTTGTACAGGAATAATCGCTTCTGTAGGAACTACAATTGCATCCTTAATTATATCCAAAGGCAATTCAACATTAGCAAACGTCCCCGGTAATAATTTACCGCCTCTGTTTTCCGCGATTGCCCGAACTTGTAATGTTCTGGTTGCCACTTCAACTCCAGGTTCAATAGCATATACTTTAGCCTGATACTTTTCAGTAGTTCCGGCAACTGTAAAAGTTAAATTAGTGTTGGTTCTTACTTGATTAGCATATTTTTCAGGAATTGAAAAAGTGATTTTCAGTTTGTCTACATTGACCAATTTGGTAACTAAAATAGCTGGAGTAATATAAGTTCCCGGTGAAATAGAGCGCAATCCTATTTTTCCTGAAAATGGTGCCCTTACGGATGTTTTTGCAATTTGCGCTTTAATCAACTGGCTTTGTGCTTGCGCCGACTTCAAATCAGCTCTTGCTATATCATATTCTTCTCGGCTGATAGCCTCTTTTTGGAGTAAAAGTTTAGCTCTTCTTTCATTTTCTGAAGCTAAACCTTCTTTGGTGGCCATCTGTCTTAATTGTGCTTTTAACTCTAAATCGTTTACTTTAAAAAGCACTTGACCTTTACTGACATTACTTCCTTCTTGAAAATAAATCCTTTCAACGATACCAGAAACTTCACTTCTAATTTCTACTTGTTCATTTGCTTCAATAGATCCTGAAAGTGATAGATTGTTATCAAAAGTTTGAGGTTGTACAATAATTCCATTTACACTCATGGGCTTGCCTTTCCCATCTTTTTCTTTAGAATCTGCATTTTTGGCACTATTTGCTGTAATTCGATAAGCAATAAAGCCAATTATTCCGGCCAATATTAAGGTATAAACAAGGTATTTTATTTTCATATGATAGGATATAAAGTAGGATTAAATTTCATTAATTTTAGTTAAAAACAAATTTAGGATATACAAGTGGAATAAGTGGATTTGTTGATTTTTATTTAACGTTTGTACATACAAATATTAATATTAAAAAAATATAGTATTTATAAATCAAAAAAAATATCCACAATACAGTTCTAATAAGACTGCTAAAAAAGGAAATGGTTTAACCGGTAATTGATTTTTTTTTTTTGAGAATTAATTGCAAGGATAGGAATTAATGAAAGTTTTGAAACACATTATTAATAAAAGGTTACATAAGTTTCCATTAAATGTTTAATTGAACTTAAATTTCTTATATGGTTTAAAAAAAATAGGTTATGCAGCTTAACTAATGTAGTTCCAAATATTCTTCTTCTTTGTCATTTCTATAAAAACAGTTCTAAGGGTAGCATGTTCCGGTTTTTGCATGCCCGCGTCTTCCTTCAGTAATTTCAATGCGTAATTTCTGGCTAATGCCAAAGTATCTCTGTCTCTTACTAAATCGGCAATTTGAAGGTTGAGTATGCCACTTTGTTGCGTTCCCATTAAGTCGCCCGGACCACGAAGTTTTAAATCTACTTCAGCAATTTCGAAACCATCGTTCGTTTGCACCATCGTTTCCATTCGGGTTTTACTGTCGGAACTCAATTTATGGCTCGTCATCAGGATGCAATAACTTTGTTCGGCACCACGTCCCACGCGACCTCGAAGCTGATGCAGTTGCGACAATCCAAAACGCTCCGCACTTTCAATGATCATTACACTGGCGTTAGGAACATTCACACCGACTTCAATCACGGTTGTGGCGACCATAATATTGGTTTTTCCTTCCGAAAAGCGTTTCATTTCGGCATCTTTATCTACTGGTTTCATCTTTCCGTGCAAGATAGAAATGGAATACTGCGGCAACGGAAAATCTCTGGAAATACTTTCGTAACCATCCATTAAATCCTTGAAATCCATTTTCTCCGATTCTTGAATCAATGGATACACAATATAAATTTGTCGTCCCAAAGCGATTTCATCCCGCAGGAATTTCCAAACTTTCAATCGGTTGCTGTCAAATCGATGTACGGTTTGAATGGGTTTTCGTCCTGGCGGTAATTCATCGATCACAGAAATATCCAAATCACCATACAAACTCATCGCCAAAGTTCGCGGAATAGGAGTGGCCGTCATCACCAAAACATGAGGCGGAATCGTATTTTTTTTCCACAATTTAGAGCGTTGTTCTACTCCAAAACGGTGTTGTTCATCAATCACGGCCAATCCTAAATTCTTGAATTTAACTTTATCTTCTAATAAAGCATGAGTTCCGATAAGGATATGTAACGTTCCGTTTTCCAGTTCTTCATGAATTATTTTTCTAGCTGCCGTTTTACTGGAGCCAGTTAGGATTTTAATATTTATATTTAAACTTTCTGCCAATTCGGATAAACCAATAAAATGTTGGTTTGCTAAGATTTCCGTGGGCGCCATCAAGCAAGCCTGAAAGCCATTGTCTAATGCCAAAAGCATGCTCATGAAAGCCACAATTGTTTTTCCGGAACCTACGTCGCCTTGCAGCAATCGATTCATCTGGGCGTTGCTACCCATATCGGTACGAATCTCTTTGATAACTCTTTTTTGAGCATTTGTCAGTTGAAAAGGCAAATGATTCAGATAGAAATCATTGAAATATTCGCCCACTTTATCAAATGGATGTCCTTTTATTTTATGTTTCCTGATGAGATTTTTCGTGATTAATTGCAACTGGATAAAGAACAATTCTTCGAATATTAGTCGGAATTTGGCTTTCGCCAAAACTTCAGCGCTTTTAGGAAAATGAATATTGAATAAAGCAGCTTTTTTAGGAATCAGTTTTAGTTCTGCAATCAGATAATCAGGCAAAGTTTCCGTAAATAATGCTTGTGTTTCCAAAAACAATTGTTGCATCAGCTTATTAATCAATCGATTCGAAATCCCGCGATTCGTCAAAGTTTCAGTCGAAGGATAAACGGGTTGCATCGCAGAACGCAAACTTTGTTCGTGCTCGCTCATTAACTCAATTTCGGGATGCGCCATATTGAAGGCATTTCCAAAAGATGTGCATTTTCCGAAAATCACACACATTTCATTCAGCTTTAAACTCTCCCGAATCCATTTGTGACCTTGAAACCAAACGAGTTCCATTTGTCCCGTATCATCCACAAAAGTCGCTACCAATCGTTTTTGATTTCTACCAAATTCAACGGTTTTGATGGTGATAATTTTACCGATAATCTGAACTTCGGCAATGTTGTTTTGCAGTTCGTTAATCTTGTAATACCGCGTCCTGTCAATGTATCTGTTCGGGAAAAAATTAACCAAATCCACGTACTTATAAATTCCCAATTCCTTACGTAGCAATTCGCCCCGATTGGGACCAACGCCTTTTAAGTATTCTATTGGAGTGAGTAGGAGGTTTTGCATTTAAATTTTTTAGACACGGATAAAACGGATTTGACAAAGCAAAAACGCAGATTGAAACGGATTTTTAATTTGATGGAGCGAAGATAGTTTTTTGTTTGGAAATTTGGAAATGGGAAGGCTTGGAAATGGAGTAGGAAAATATGTATATTTGAATAATTAAATATTTAAGTTTATTTAAAATTAAATAATATTTTTTTAATCAGGTAAAATATTAAATCCAAGGGAATTCGTATTATTCCAAAAAAAATAAAAAATGACTATAAAAGAAGCAATTTTAAAAAGTTTAGATGAAATCGGTAAATTAACAAACTACAATGAAGTTACTAATCATATCATATCAAAAAAATTATATGACTTTAAAATAGCAAAAACATCAACTGCAACTGTTTCAGCTTTATTAGGAGATTTTATACGACTGGGTGACACAAGAGTAAAAAGAATAAAGGACTCCGGTTCGTATTTTTACTATTTAACTAAAAATGAAGAAAATATTGGCCTCGACCTTCTAATTGAAAACATTGACACCGAAAAGAAGAAGATGAAAGGAATTGTCAAATCTAATTCATACGAAGAAAGAAATTTACATAAACTCTTAAGCAGTTATTTAAAAAATACGGACATATATTCAAAAACTATTTTTCATGAACAATCTAATGGGAAAGATAGTAACCAAATTTGGACACATCCTGATATGGTTGGAATAAAGTTTCTTAATTTGCAAACCAAAGTAAGTCAAAATTTTTTGAAATCAATAAATCGAATTGATACTTTTAAATTAAGTTCTTATGAAATTAAAAAAGAGATAAATAACGATAGTGAATTAAAAAAAGCATTTTTTCAAGCAGTTTCAAATTCAAGTTGGGCTAATTATGGATATTTAGTTGCATTCGAGTTTAGTGATAGTTTAACTGAAGAAATGTCAAGACTTAATCAATCATTTGGTATTGGTATTATCGAACTTAATGCAAATCCATATCAAAGCAAAATATTATATACTGCAAAATATCGGGATTTAGATTTTAAGACAATCGATAAACTTTGTAAAATCAATAAAGAATTTGAAAAGTACATAGAACAGACTGAAAAATTAATGACAGCAGAAGAGAGATATTATAAATCCACAGAAAAAGAATTAGATGATTTTTGTGATGACTATTTTGAAAATGATAGTGATGTTGAAAAATATTGCAAGGAAAACTATATACCGACAGAACTTGATGTATAAAATATAATTTTATATGATTTTGTAAATTGATTAGGCAGTTAATCTATATCTCCGTCAAACACAATACCTTCGCAAAATAAAATACCTTAAAAATGACAACTCATCTCGCATTACTTCGTGGCATCAACGTTTCCGGTCATAGTATGATAAAAATGGAAGCGCTAAAAACGACCTTAGAAGCCATTGGTTTTCAAAATGTGCAAACGTATATTCAATCCGGGAATGTTTTTGTGGATACCGAAGAAGAAAATGCTGCGGCTGTTGGTTTCAAAATCAAGCAGGAAATTTTCAAGGCTTTTGGTCATGAAGTGCCTGTTGTGGTTATTAGTTCTGCGGATTTAGAAGCCTGCTTCAAGAACAATCCTTTTTTGAAGGAAAAAGATATCGATACTAAGAAGTTTTATGTAGCGTTTATTTCGACCACGTTGCAAAGTACCAGTATGAATGATTTAAGAATTAGTCAATTCAAACCGGATGAAGCGAGTATTGACGGCAGCAGAATTTTTATTAAATATGCTGTTGGAGCTGGAAAAACCCGATTTGATCAAAAATACATCGAGAAAAAACTAAATGTAACCGCAACAATCCGCAATTGGAATACAGTAACGCAGTTGCTGAAAATGTACGAAGAAAGGTAGTGAGATAGATGTTTTCAGTATGTTTCAACCGCAAATTCGCTAATTATAATTGTTGTAATTCATTTAAAATTGGCGAATTATCGCTTTTTTTAGCAAAAAAAAAGAGTTTTCAGGATCTTATTTTTTTATATTTATATTAAAAAAATAGCATTTTACGTAACCTTTTGCAGCAAGTAGTATCTAAATAATATCTGTAAAATCTGACACATGAAAAACCTAATAGCTCTCATTGCTTTCCTGACTGTTTTTAGTTCCTGTTCAAAAGAGATTGTAGTAATAGATAACAGTGGTTATTTTGGAAAGTGGACTTTGGTTAAAATGTCTGGTTCTAAACCTAATTCAGAAACAACAGGCACAGCAATGGAATGGCAAGAATTTTATTTGTTGAATACTAACGGAACATTTACTAAATCCAGAGCAATAAATGGGGTTAAAACAACCATTTCTGGAATTTACACCACTACTAATCATTCGGACGGAATTTATTTTGAATTAACATATCCCAATGATAGCGAAATTATAGGAAGCTGTTACGGAAATCTTAAAGAGGAACTTTATTCAACTGCGACCAATACCTTGTCAAGTACTTGGAAAAATTGCGATGGTCCCGGTTTAGAATACAAAAAGTAGATTCGAAGTATTTACAATATATTTATTTAGCGATTCCAAAACACAAACAATGCTCCAACGAAAAAGTTTGACATTAAATACAAAATTATTTATATTTACTCTTAATTCTTAATGAGTGTCTTTGTCTTTAGTCTTTAACCTAACCAATATATAAATGAATTTCAAATATTCTTTTATCCTTACTGTGCTTTTTGTTTGTGCCGCTATAGCGCAAAACGGAAACCCAAATGATTACTTGTCAGCTCAATTCCATAAAGAGCGAAGAGAAGCTTTGCGTGCTAAAATGCCTCAGAATAGTGTTGCGGTATTTTTTGGAAACCCCATTCGAAACCGCGCCAATGATGTGGATTTTATCTATCACCAAGATCCTGATTTTTATTATTTAACGGGGTATAAAGAACCCAATTGTGTATTAGTTGTTTTTTCGAATAATCAAACGAAAGACGGAAAAACTTATAATGAAATGCTGTATGTTCAGGAAAAAAATCCAAAAGCGGAGCAATGGACAGGAGTGCGTTTGGGAACTGAAGGCGCTAAAAAAGAGTTAGGGTTTGACAATGCTTTAAATGGTGCAGCATTTCTGAATTCTGGAATTGACTTTAGGAGTTTTAACAATGTGCTCTTTAAAGAATTTGAAGGGGATAACAGAAATTCAAAACGAGAAAAAGCGGATCTATACAAATTAATTGAAGCTTTTAAAACTCAAATAGGTTATGATGTTAAAACAGGAAAACAAGTAGATTCTAATTTGCAAAATGAAATTAATCTTAAAAAAAGTATCACTCCAAAAAAAGCGATTACAGATACCAAATCGATTACAACATACATGGCGAGTTTGCGTGAGAAAAAATCCAAAGAAGAAATGGTTTTGCTTACCAAAGCGGTTCGAATTTCGGCAATGGGGCAACGCGAAATTATGAAAGCGATGCATCCCGGAATGTCTGAAACTGAAATTCAAGGTGTACATGAGTTTGTGTATAAAAAGTACGGAAGTGAGTTTGAAGGCTATCCGTCAATCGTAGGAGCCGGTAATAATGGCTGCGCATTGCATTATATTGAGAACAGCAAAATGAAAGTTGAAAATGACTTGGTTCTAATGGATTTAGGTGCTGAATATCATGGTTATACTGCTGATGTAACTCGAACTATTCCTGCCAACGGGAAATTTTCAACAGAGCAAAAACTAATTTATGATATGGTTTATGATGCTCAAGAAGCGGGAATTGCTACAGCAAAAATAAGAAATAGCTTTAGTGCTCCAGATGCGGCTGCCCGAAAGGTAATCAGTGATGGTTTAATGAAATTAGGAATTATTAAAACAGCAGATGAATCACGAAAATATTTTCCGCATGGGACTTCACATCATATCGGGTTAGACGTTCATGATCCAGGATTATATAATAATTTTGAAGAAAATATGGTGCTCACCGTAGAACCTGGAATTTACATCCCTAAAGGAAGTGATTGTGATAAAAAATGGTGGGGAATTGCCGTGCGAATCGAAGATGATATTTTGATTACTTCTAATGGTCCAGTAAATTTATCTGGGGAAGCACCTAGAAAATCAAATGAAATTGAAGCACTTATGAAAGAAAAAAGTGTTTTTGATGGTTTTACTTTACCAAGTTTAGATTAGCTTATTCTTTCAGATTCAATAAAAAATAAAACTCCGTTGTCTTTTCTGATTTCGGAGTTTTTTATTTAAAATTATTTAGCAACTAAATCACAGTACCAGAATCCAAAATCAAAAGCACCGGAAGCACTTGTGTCGCAAGCGGTATTTGAGGATTCTTTTTCTTTAGGTTTTTCGTATTTTCTATAAACGATTTCTCCTATTTCAAAATCAATCGGTTTAGAGAAAATTGGCCCATCAAAAGTGAAGGTGTGGAACTCTCCATTTTCGCCACAAACATCCACATTTTCTGGTAAATCGTTAATGAAATCCTGATCGATGACGCGACCCACAAAGCTTTTGTCGAGAAACCGCTCGTTTACACAAACCACAATCGTTTTAAATCCTAAACTTATAAATTCTTGAATCAAATCCAACGTTGGGATTTTCCAAAGCGGGAAAACACCTTCGAAACCTATCTCGCCTAATTTTTCCTCCCGGTATTTACGTAAATCTTCCAGAAATATATCTCCAAAAATAGAATGTGTAACACCTTGGTTTTTTAGTTTTGCCAATGTTGCTGTCATGACCTTTTCATAGACTTCCATCGTGGGCATTTCGGGAATTTGCATGATTTCAAGTGGCAATCCAATACTGTTGGCTTGTTGTTCTAACAATTCTACCCGAACTCCGTGCATGGAAATGCGCTGGAATTGTTGGTTCACACTCGTAAGCAAACAGGTAATTTCAAATTCGGGATTTTGTAATATTTTGTATAACGCTAGAGCAGAATCTTTTCCGCTGCTCCAATTAAATAGGGCTTTCGTTTTCAATGGGAATTTATTGGATTTTATTTCAAAGTAAACTTACAAATTTCCGCCGATTAGTTGCGCAAATGATTGTAACTTTGAATTTTTCGTTTAAAATATTCATACATGAAATACCTATTAATTTTATTTTCTACTTTCATTTTTGCACAGCAAACTAAATATGTTGATTTCAAATCAGTTTTTGCTCAGATCGCAATCGATGCCAAAGAAAAAACTGTTTCGGGAAACGTAATTTATTGGTTTACCATTTTAAATCCAACAGATACTATTAAAATAGATGCGCAAAGCATGAGTTTTTCTAACATGAAAATGAATGATAAAAGTATTGAATATCTCAATACTGGCAGGCAATTACAGATCATTTTTCCGTTCAAAAAAGGAAAAAATGAATTGGTTTTTGACTATGTGGCAAAGCCAAAACAAACGATGTATTTTGTAGAAGATCAAATTTGGACACAAGGGCAGGGGAAAAATACCAGTCATTGGTTTCCTAGTTTTGATGATGTAAATGAAAAAGTAACTTTCAATTTAGGAATTGCTTTTGATGCGGATTATCAGGTGATTTCTAATGGATCTTTGAGTAGTAAAATCGTAAATAGCGAGAATAAAAATAAAGTATATTGGCAATTCCGCATGGAAAAACCAATGAGTTCTTATTTACTAATGCTTGCCATTGGAAAATTCGAAAAGAAAATAGAAATCTCGCATTCTGGAGTGCCGTTGGAAATGTATTATGAAGCTAAAGATGCCGCTAGATTTGAACCAACCTATCGCTATTCACAGGTAATGTTTGATTTTCTGGAAACAGAAATAGGAGTGAACTATCCTTGGGAAATATACAAACAAACGCCAGTTCGTGATTTTTTATATGCAGGAATGGAAAATACCTCGTCGACCTTGTTCTCGAGTCGCTATATGGTTGATTCGACAGGTTTTGAAGATCGAAGCTACACTAATGTGAACGCACATGAATTGGCGCATCAATGGTTTGGAAATTTAGTCACCGCCGAAAACAGCAAACATCATTGGTTACAAGAAGGTTTTGCGACTTATTATGCGCTGCTGGCTGAAAAGGAAATCTATGGTGAAGATTATTTTTATTCCAAATTATATGAATCTGCGCAGCAATTAAAATACGCTTCCCGAACGGATTCGATTCCAGTTTTGAATGCCAAAGCAAGTTCGTTGACTTTTTACCAAAAAGGAGCTTGGGCATTGCATGTTTTACACGAAGAAATTGGGGACAAAGCCTTTAAAAAAGCAGTAAAGTCCTATCTTAAAAAGTATGCTTATCAAACCGTAAATACTCAAAATTTCTTTGATGAAATTAAAAAAGTATCTCATTATGATTTAAATAATTTTAGTAAAGTATGGCTTGAATCAAGTGCGTTTAATACGCAACAAGCTAATGCTTTATTGTTAAAAAATAAATCTATGCAAACGCTGTTTGAAGTTGAAAAATTTAGAAGTAAACCATTATCGGAGAAAAAATATTTTTTTGTAAAAGTCTTACAATCCAATGTTTATTTTACTATTAAAAAAGCGATTGTAAATCAATTAAAAAAAGAAAAATTCGAAGATAAAAAACAGTTATTAATTCTTGCTTTGGAAACAAATAATTTACAAGTTCGTCAAGAAGTTGCCAATAATTTTAATGAAATTCCAGAGGATTTCAGAGCGCAATATGAAAGTTTATTGAATGACAAATCGTATCAAACTCAGGAAATAGCATTGTATAATTTATGGAATAATTTCCCGGAACAACGTTATAAAAATTTGGATAAATCTAAAGATTGGATTGGTTTCAATGATTATAACTTAAGGACATTATGGTTATCACTGGCTTTAACAACTCCCGATTATTCGAAAAATAAAGAGGTTTTAATTAAAGAATTAATCGGATATTCATCTTCCAAATATGAAGCAACTACACGCCAAAATGCTTTAGAAAATCTCATCGCTTATCAGTTAATCAATGACATTGTTTTGAAAAATTTAGTTAATGCAACCACACATCACATGTGGCAATTTTCTAAATTTGGACGAGATAATATCAGAAACTTATTAAAAAATAAGGAGATGAGAGTATCTTTCGAAAGAATTTTAATGGATTTGGACGAAAAAGAGCAATTTCAACTCAACCGATTATTAAAAGAATAGCAAGCATATAATGCTTACCATAATTGTCCAACTTCATTTTTAATGTAGGCTAACGCCGCATTACTTGGAGATTGTTTTTCCAATAAATCACTCAAAATGACTTCACGAAGTTTGTCAGCGCTATCCACACGATCACTCATGTTTGCTTTTCGAAGCATCTGGATTGTTGCATTTTTTGCGGTAACTATAATAGTCCAGCATTCATCAGACATGTATATTTGTTGGGTCAAATTGTGTTCAAATTCCTGTTCTATTTGTGCAATTACAAGGTTTTCGTAATCATTTTTATCTTGTGAAAGAGGAGCAATTCGAATTAATAATTTAGTAGGATTAATTCGTTCCATGTATAAAGTCAATCGCTCGTATGCTTGCAAACGCAACGGTAAAGCATTTTTCTGCGCTTCTTTATTTAATAAATACCTACGTCTTCCTTCCTCGTTTTTAGTATGAAGATCAAAAAAATAATAAGCCACAAGACCTGTAATAATTGCCGGCAAAGTGTAACTTAATAATTCTATAATTTTAATTGAATCCATATTTTTGTTGAAATTTATAAAGGCAAAAATATACTTTTAGTTTATAAATCGGTGTCATTTTAATTGTAAAAAATAAAAGCGAACTGTATTTTTACGAACTATTAGTTTTTATAAAAATTTTAAATGGAGTCTTACATAATTATTTTGCTTTGTATTGCCGCTTTTGCTGCCGGATTTATCGATGCGATTGTTGGCGGTGGCGGATTGATTCAAACTCCTATGGGATTAATTTTATTGCCAAATCTTCCGGTTGCGACAGTAATAGGGTCGTTAAAAGTACCTTCTTTCAGTGGAACTGCTTTTGCAGCTCATCAATACCTCAAAAAGGTCGATATGAATTGGAGATTATTGGCCATTATGATGATTATGGCCTTCCCTTCGGCGTTTCTAGGATCTACTTTGCTAACTTATGTCAGTAATGACTTCATGAAACCGTTATTATTGGTTGTTCTATCTTTTTTAGTGATTTATACGTATGCTAAGAAGAATTTTGGACAACATATAGAAAAAAATCTCTCTCATAAAACTCAAATCTTCCATGCCATCGGAATCAGTTTTGTAGTTGGTTTTTATGACGGATTTATCGGACCTGGAACGGGTAGTTTTCTAGTGGTAGCGTTCATTGCTTTAATGGGTTTTGATTTTTTACACGCTTCCGCAAATGCTAAAATGGTGAATCTGGCGACCAATTTTGGTTCCATTTGCCTATTTATTTTGAAAGGGAAAATTATTTGGGCTATTGCTTTGCCAATGGCTGCCAGCAATGCTTTTGGCGGGTGGATTGGTGCTAAATTAGCCATCAATAAAGGAAATAGTTTTATTCGGATTTTCTTTTTGGTTGTTGTTGTGGGTACGCTAATTAGGTTTGCTTACGATGTGTTTTGGAAAAAATATACGTGAAAATTTTGAATAAAGCATCATTTGAAATGAATTGACCAATTGTTGTTTTTTGGTACCTAAAACCTCATTCTAAATCGCTATTTTTGCATAATATTATTAGATAAAATTACATGCACAAATATATTGATCAACTAAACGAAGCCCAACGCGAACCGGTATTGCAAAAAGACGGTCCAATGATCATCATTGCGGGTGCCGGTTCTGGAAAAACGCGTGTGTTGACTATTAGAATTGCTTATTTGATGAGTCAGGGAGTAGACTCGTTTAGTATATTGTCACTGACGTTCACCAACAAGGCTGCGCGCGAAATGAAAAAGCGTATATCAGATATTGTTGGTTCAAGCGAAGCCAAAAATCTTTGGATGGGAACTTTTCACTCGGTTTTTGCCCGAATTCTACGTTCGGAAGCGGAGCATTTAGGCTATCCTTCAAATTTTACCATTTACGATTCACAGGATTCTCTTCGTTGTATTTCTGGAATTATCAAAGAAATGCAATTGGACCGCGATGTGTACAAACCAAAGCAGGTTTTAAGCAGAATTTCCAGTTATAAAAATAGTTTAATCACCGTAAAAGCCTACTTCAATAATCCTGAATTACAGGAGGCAGATGCGATGGCTAAAAAGCCGCGTTTGGGGGAAATTTATCAAAATTATGTAGACCGTTGTTTCAAATCTGGAGCTATGGACTTTGATGATTTACTTTTAAAAACCAATGAACTATTAACTCGTTTTCCGGAAGTTTTAGCGAAATACCAAAACCGTTTTCGCTATATTTTAGTGGATGAGTACCAAGATACAAATCATTCGCAATATTTGATTGTGCGGGCTTTATCAGATAAATTTCAAAATATATGTGTGGTAGGGGATGATGCGCAAAGTATTTATGCGTTTCGAGGTGCCAATATAAATAACATTCTGAATTTTCAGAAAGATTATGAAGGTGTAAAAACCTTTAGATTAGAACAAAATTACCGTTCGACAAAAAATATAGTTGAAGCGGCCAATACCATCATTGAAAAAAATAAAGTAAAACTTGATAAAATAGTTTGGACTGCCAATGATTTTGGTCCAAAAATAAAAGTGCATCGTAGTATGACTGATGCCGAAGAAGGACGTTTTGTTGCCAGTACAATTTTCGAACAAAAGATGCAACATCAGATGATGAATGGTCAATTTGCCATTTTGTATCGTACGAATGCACAATCGCGTGCTATGGAAGATGCCTTGAGAAAACGAGATATTCCGTACCGAATTTACGGTGGTTTGTCCTTTTACCAAAGAAAAGAAATCAAAGATGTATTGTGTTATTTGCGATTAGTTATCAATCCAAAAGATGAAGAAGCTTTGGTTCGAGTGATTAACTATCCGGCTCGTGGAATTGGAGATACAACAATTGAAAAATTAACTATTGCGGCCAATCATTACAAGCGTTCTATATGGGAAGTAATGCAGAATATCGATAAAATTGATTTAAAATTAAACTCGGGAACGAAACAGAAGTTGCAAGATTTTGTGACAATGATTCAGAGTTTTCAGGTAATAAACGAAAATCAAGATGCTTTTTATATTACCGATCATGTTTCCAAAAAAACAGGATTAGTACAGGAATTAAAGAAAGATGCTACTCCTGAGGGAATGGCAAAAATTCAAAATATTGAGGAATTATTAAACGGTATCAAGGATTTTACCGAAGGTCAAAAAGAAATTGATGGTGCAAGAGGCGCTTTGTCTGAATTTATGGAAGATGTTGCTTTGGCGACCGATTTAGATAAAGATACGAGTGACGAAGATCGTGTGGCTTTGATGACGATACATTTAGCCAAAGGATTGGAATTTCCTCAGGTTTTTGTGGTGGGAATGGAGGAAGATTTATTTCCGAGTGCGATGAGTATGAGCACCAGAAGTGAACTCGAAGAAGAGCGTCGTTTGTTTTATGTAGCTTTGACCAGAGCCGAACATCAGGCATATTTAACTTATGCGCAATCGCGTTACCGCTGGGGAAAATTGACTGATAGTGAACCTTCAAGATTTATCGAAGAAATCGACAGTCAATACTTAGAATATTTAACACCTGCAGAAAATAATTATCGCTACAAACCAATGATTGACAGTGATATTTTTGGTGATGTTGATAAATCCAAATTACGTTTGGCCAAACCAGCGAATGGAACTCCACCAAAATACGCTACGAATAATGAACCAAAATCAGATATCAACGTTCGAAAATTGAAACCCGTTTCCAGTAATAACGCATCGGGGACCGCTAATTTGTTTGATAATAAATTAGTTGCCGGAAATATCGTGATGCACGAACGTTTTGGAAAAGGAGAAGTATTAAATCTGGATGGATCGGGTGCTGATAAAAAAGCCGAAATCAAATTTGAAGTAGGCGGAATTAAGAAATTATTATTGCGATTTGCAAAACTGGATATAATAGGATAAATATTTTTAAAGTTTATAGGTGCCAAGATGGCGAACTTTAAACTTTAATCAATTAAACTTTAAACGAAATAAAATGGCTCAATTTATAAAAATATACCCTGATAAACCGAACGAAGCGGCTATTGCCAAAGTAGTAAAGGTTTTAAAAGAGGGTGGTTTGGTTATTTATCCAACAGATACGGTTTATGGATTGGGTTGTGATATTACCAATACCAAAGCATTAGAACGTATTGCCAAGATAAAAGGCGTTAAACTAGACAAAGCGAATTTCTCTTTTATTTGTCACGATTTGAGTAATATATCAGATTATGTGAGACAAATAGACACGTCAACTTTTAAAATATTAAAAAGAGCTTTACCTGGTCCATACACTTTTATTTTGCCTGGCAATAACAATTTGCCTAAAGAATTCAAAAAGAAAACTACGGTCGGAATCAGGGTTCCTGATAATTCCATTGCGCTTGAAATAGTTAAATTGCTGGGAAATCCAATTGTTTCCACTTCCATTCACGATGAGGATGATGTCATCGAATATACCACTGATCCGGAGCTCATTTTTGAAAAATGGCAAAACCTTGTAGATGTAGTTATAGATGGCGGATACGGTGATAATGTAGGTTCAACAATCATTGATCTATCTGGTGATGAACCTATTGTAGTTAGAGAAGGAAAAGGAAGTTTAGATATTTTATAATTCAGTTTTATTTTCAAAAAAGAATTCCAGCATTGGCTTTTAATGTTCATTTAAAATACAAAAACGTCCCAATTTCTTGGGACGTTTTTGGTTAAACAGTAGATTGAAATCTTATTATTGTTTCTGTTTTTTCATTTCTTTTTCAATCATATCATAAAATTGATCGATTTTTGGCAATACAACAATACGAGTTCTTCTGTTACGCGCTCTGTTTTCCGCAGAATTATTATCTACCAACGGAATGTAAGAACTTCTTCCTGCTGCAATTAATTGTTCTGGTTTAACACCTAGTTGATTCGTTAATACACGAATTATTGAGGTAGAACGTTTTACACTTAAATCCCAGTTGTCAAGTAATATTCCGCTTCCTTTGTAAGGTACATTATCCGTATGTCCTTCAACCATGCATTCAAAATCAGGTTTGTCGTTTACCACTTTGGCCACTTTAGCCAAAACACCTTTAGCTTTGTCGGTTACATCATAACTTCCGGTTTTGAACAATAATTTGTCAGCAATTGAGATAAAAACAACTCCTTTTTCAACATTTATTTCAATATCTGGATCAGAAATTCCTACTGAGCTTTTTAAACTGGTTACTAAAGCTAGAGTAACACTGTCTTTTTTAGTTAAAGCATCTTGCATTCTGCTTATTTTCAAATCTTTCTCTTTGATAGATTCTAAAGCTTTTTCAATGTTTTCAGCTCCTTTTGTAGACAATACTGTCATGTCTTTAGAAGTGCTTATTAATCCTTGATTTTGGTCTTTTAAACCAGCAACAGTCGCAGTTAAACCCGCTTTTTCTTCTAAACAAGAATTAAGTTTTACGGTTGCAGTATTCAATAAATCTTGAGTTTCTTTGTTTCTGGCTTCTAAATCAGTGTATTTCTTTTTAGAAACACAAGAAGATAAAAGTGCTAATACGGATAAAGCTATTACAATTTTTTTCATAAATGTTAATTTAATTAGACGTGAATTACAAACTTAGTTTTTAATATTTATTTTAATGTTAATTATATCACTAAAAAATTTGACTTTTTTGATAAAGTACAAATAAACGATGCTTTTTTGGTGATAGTATTTTTCTGATTGAAATTTTTCTCTTTTTTTATAATGAACAGCAAAATTACTATAAAGGGAACCATGAGCCTTTATTACTGCCAAAAAGTGATTGAATTTTCCTTGCAAAAGAAATTGTATTCCGGCAATGGCATCAAGAATCATTCGGCAGAATAAAATCCAATACAATTTACCTTTTGGCAAATTTTTAGTCAACATAAACAATGAGTTTCTAAAATTCAGATACGTTTTTTTGGGGTTTCCCTGTTGTAAAGTTGCGCCGCCAACGTGAAAAACCACTGACCCCGAAATATATTTTATTTTGTAGCTTTTATTGAAAGCCCGCCAACATAAATCTATTTCTTCCTGATGTGCAAAAAAATCAGCGTCAAAGCCTTTTAATTCTTTAAAAACGGTACTTCGAATAAAAAAACAAGCTCCAGATGCCCAAAATATTTCCCTATTGTCGTCGTATTGTTTATTGTCTTTTTCTAAAGTTTCAAAAATGCGACCTCGACAATATGCATAACCGTATTTATCAACAAATCCTCCGGCAGCACCAGCATATTCAAAATATTCTTTGTTTTTGTAATCTAATATTTTAGGCTGAATAATAGCAGTTTGAGGCTCTTTATCGAAAGTGTTAATGACGGGTTGTAACCAATTTTCAGTAACTTCAATATCCGAATTTACCAAAGCGTAAATATCGGCAACAATGTATTTTAATGCTTCGTTGTATCCGCCGGCGAAACCTAAATTCGTATCATTTTTTACAATTTTAACCAATGGAAAATTGGCCATCACAAATGAAATTGAATCATCAGTTGAATCATTATCGGCCAAATAAATAGTGGCTTCGGGAGAATATTTTACTACTGAAGGTAAAAATTGTTCTAATAATTGTACTCCGTTCCAATTGAGTATGACAACAGCTATTTTCATTCTGACGGTTCAGTTTTTAAATTATTTAATGTGTAATCAGGTAATTCTTGTAGAAACTGATATTTTTCATTGTCAAAATCCATTTGACAAAAGTAATGATTCAGACCATTGGTCAACATCAAAAATTGGGACTTCAATGTCATATTGTAACGGGCAATTTGGTCAAAAGTAGCTTGAGCAATTTTTATCGCGGGGGCTTTGCATTCGATTAAAACAAAAATTGAACCATCGGAATTGAATACAACAACATCATATCGTTTTCGTAATCCGTTGACCATTAAAACTTTTTCTACGTTTATTAATGATTTTGGATATTTTTTTTCTTCCAATAAAAATTGAACAACATGCTGACGAACCCATTCTTCGGGTGTGAGAATGATAAATTTTTTCCTGATTTCATCAAAAATAGAGACTTTATTTTCGCTATTTTTGAAACGGAAAGTATAAGTAGGAAAATTTAATTGCTGCATTAAGCAAAAATAGTTATTTAGTTTAAAGTTTAAGGTTTAAAGTTTCATACGATTCAACAAATTTTAAACTTTAAACTTTAAACAAAAAAGAAAATGGACGAAGTATTAAAAATTGTAAACGATATTAAAGGAGGAAATATCAAACCTATCTATTTTTTGATGGGAGAAGAGCCCTATTATATTGACAAATTATCTGATTATATTGAAGAAAAAGTGTTGACCGAAGAGGAAAAAGGGTTTAATCAAACGGTTTTATATGGCCGCGATGTTTCTATAGAAGATATTATATCGACAGCCAAACGTTATCCTATGATGGCGGAGCGTCAGGTGGTGATTGTAAAAGAAGCGCAAGATTTAATTCGTACCATTGACAAATTGGAAAGTTATGCCGAAAACCCAATGTCAACAACAGTTTTAGTTTTTTGCTACAAATACAAAACTTTAGATAGGAGAAAAAAGTTAACCAAACTTTTGGCTAAAGCAGGCGTGGTGTTCGAAAGTAAAAAACTCTATGAAAACCAAGTTGGTGATTGGATTAAACGCGTTTTAGCGGGTAAAAAATATGCAATTGAGCCCAAAGCAACCGCTATGTTAGTGGAATTTTTGGGGACTGATTTGAGTAAAATAAACAATGAACTTGAAAAACTACAAATTATTTTACCAGTAAACAGTACCATTACTCCAAAACATATCGAAGAAAATATAGGTTTTAGCAAAGATTTTAATGTATTTGAACTGCGAAAAGCATTGGGAGAACGCAACCAACTGAAAGCATACACGATTGCCGAAAATTTTGCTCAAAATCCAAAGGGTAATCCAATGGTCGTGACTACGAGTTTAGTCTTTGGTTTTTTCATTCAACTGCTAAAATACCATGGATTGAAAGATAAAAATCCAAAAAATGTGGCGGCAGTACTGGGAGTAAATCCTTTTTTTTTGAAGGAATATGATGTGGCATTAAAGAATTATCCAATGAAAAAAGTAAGCCAAATTGTGGGTGCTTTAAGAGATATTGATGTAAAAAGTAAAGGTGTTGGTGCCAATGCCTTGTCTTCATCTGATTTATTAAGAGAAATGCTTTATAAAATATTTAATTAAAGGCTAAAAAATGCCGATATTTGCATTTCTAAAAAACAAAATACCGCAGTTATGGGAATGAATAAAAACACCATTTTAGGATGGGCAACTTTAATAATGATTCTAATGGGATTACTCTTAATAGGATTAGGAGCTTTCCGCTACAGTGATGTTTCAGGATGGGGATTTGCCGCCGTAGGTGTTGGATTTTTAGCTAATGCTTGGGTGTTTAGTTCACTTAAAGGAAGACTTTAATAAGTAATCAGCCCCAGTATTCAGTATGTGGAGTAACCTTAAACTTTAAACAAAAAAACTTTAAACAAAAATTATGGCAGACGATAAAAAAGTAATATTCTCAATGTCAAAATTGAGTAAAACCTACCAAGGAGCCGATAAACCAGTACTTAAAAATATCTATTTGAGTTTCTTTTATGGAGCTAAAATTGGAATTTTGGGTTTGAATGGTTCCGGAAAATCATCTTTGTTAAAAATTATTGCCGGTGTCGACAAAAACTACCAAGGTGATGTCGTTTTTGCACCAGGTTACACAGTAGGTTATTTAGAACAAGAACCTATTTTAGATGATAGTAAAACAGTTATCGAAATTGTAAGAGAAGGAGTTGCTGAAACAATGGCAGTTCTAGATGAATTCAATAAGATCAATGATAGTTTTGGTTTGCCTGAAGTCTATGAAAATGCAGAGAAAATGGAGCAATTGATGGATCGTCAAGCGCTTTTACAAGACAAAATTGATGCATTGGGTGCTTGGGAAATTGACACTAAACTGGAAATTGCGATGGATGCTTTGCGAACTCCAGAAGGTGATACGCCGATTAAGAATTTATCTGGTGGGGAGCGTCGTCGTGTCGCTTTATGTCGCTTGTTGTTGCAACAACCGGATGTATTGCTTCTGGATGAGCCTACGAATCACTTGGATGCAGAAAGTGTACTTTGGTTAGAACAACATTTAGCACAATATGCCGGAACCGTAATTGCAGTAACGCACGATAGATATTTCTTGGATAATGTTGCTGGTTGGATTTTGGAATTGGATAGAGGCGAAGGAATTCCTTGGAAAGGGAATTATTCTTCTTGGCTGGAGCAAAAATCAGGTCGTATGGCTTTAGAGGAAAAAACAGCTTCAAAACGTAGAAAAAATTTAGAACGCGAGTTGGACTGGGTTCGTCAAGGTGCCAAAGGACGTCAGACGAAACAAAAAGCGCGTTTGCAGAACTACGATAAATTGTTGAACGAAGACCAAAAACAATTAGATGAAAATTTGGAGATTTATATTCCAAATGGTCCGCGTTTGGGAACTAATGTAATTGAAGCCAAAAATGTTGCTAAAGCATTTGGAGATAAATTGTTATATGATAATTTAAACTTTACGTTACCACAAGCTGGAATTGTTGGGATTATTGGACCAAATGGTGCTGGTAAATCTACTATTTTCAAAATGATAATGGGTGAAGAAAAACCAGATTCAGGAGAGTTCTTAATTGGGGATACCGTGAAAATTGCTTATGTAGATCAAGCGCATTCGAATATTAATCCGGACAAATCAATTTGGGAAAACTTTGCTGATGGTCAGGAATTGATCATGATGGGCGGAAAGCAAGTGAATTCAAGAGCTTATTTGTCACGATTTAATTTTGGTGGTGGAGAACAAAACAAGAAAGTTTCGATGCTTTCAGGTGGAGAACGAAACCGTTTGCATCTTGCCATGACTTTGAAAGAAGAAGGAAACGTTTTGTTACTGGATGAGCCAACGAATGATTTGGATATCAATACGCTTCGTGCTTTGGAAGAAGGTTTGGAGAATTTTGCAGGTTGTGCGGTGGTAATTTCTCACGACAGATGGTTTCTAGACAGAATTTGTACACACATTTTGGCTTTCGAAGGAAACTCTGAAGTATATTATTTCGAAGGTGGTTTCACTGATTACGAAGAAAACAAAAAGAAACGTTTGGGTGGTGATTTAACGCCAAAACGATTGAAATACAGAAAATTAATTAGAAGTTAATAATTTCAAAAGCGAAATTATTCTACTAAATATCCAGAGGATGTCCGCAAAGGCATCCTCTTTTTTTATGATACTATTTCTTTTTGTCGGAATACATCATAAGAAGTACAGCGGAAACAATTCCGATTATTACCAAACCAAATACGACAATCATTATAAATGATCCGTTATCCCAAGAAAAAAGTGTTGTGTCTTTCATAAATTTGTATTTTAAGGTTAATCAAATTTATAATTCCGACAATATATAATCTATGATAATTGTCATAATCACATATATTAGTCTAAAAACTTAGATTTTAACTCCTTTGTGGGTATTAGACAATTCTCTTTTTTGCCAAACCATTTATACCGATTTTTTGCAATGTAATTATAAACTCGATTATTAAATGATGTAGGTAAAATGGTAAACAAAGTTGCTAGGTTAAAAACACCACCTAAACTTTTGGCAATTTCTACTGCGGCTTCTGACTTATAATAATAGGCGATTCCCGGTTGATATAAAATGATACTATCTACTTTTTTAGTATCAATTCCAATGTGTTTGACGATTTCCTGACCCAAATCTGATTGCAACGCCACAAACCTAAATACATCTTTTTTGTCGTGTTTAATTATAAATTGTACTGCCGAGTCGCATAGATTACAGACGCCATCGAAGAGTATTATTTTTTTGTTCTTAGGAATATCAAGCATAATTCAATTTTTAAAACGATTCAACCTAACTGAGATTTCTCCTTCGTCGAAATGACAAAATATGTGAATAGACTGAATACTGCGACTGTAAACTGAATACCCTTACTACTTTTTCACCGCTTCCACCAATTCTAATGCGTCCAAACTCACTTTTGAGGTAAACACGCCATAATTAACTGTTGCTTTGTTTTTTTCAATATTATCAATACTTCCCACTGCTTTTCCATCAAACATACGTACTCTGTCACCTACTTTTAAAATATGCTTGGGCTTTTCAATTACGGGTTTCAGTTTCTTTTCTTTCTTTTCTTTTCTAATTTCTTCCACATGAACAGTTACTTCCTCGATAACTTCTTTTTTCTTGGCTACAATAGCTTTAGCTTCTTTAGGAGTCGCTTTCTTGCGCTTTGAATTTTCTATTTCAATGATTTTTAAAAAATCAGCTATTAGATCTTTTTTGCTCTTATTATTAAAATATTTCTCTGCAATATCTTCAATTTTATGGCCAATGTAAATCGTCTTCTGATTGCTGTCATACAATTCCTGGTAGCTTTCCAGTTTTTGTTTGATTTTTACATTGATGGTTTCCATTTTCTTTCCTTCTTCACGCGCTTTGGTTTCTTCTTCTTTTAGCGTTTGCGAAGTTTTCTCCATTTTAGAACGTTCTTTTTGAAGTGTGGCAATCGTTTTATCGAAACGTACTTTTCCAACTTCAATCTTCTTTTTGGCTCGATTGATTAATCCGAATGGGATTCCATTTTTCAACGCTACTTCAAATGTAAAAGAACTTCCTGCTTGTCCCAAAGCTAATTTGTACATCGGTTCTAATGATTTTTCATCGAATAACATATTAGCATTTGTGGCGAAAGGCAATTCGTTAGCCAGAATTTTCAAGTTCGAATAATGTGTCGTTATTATCCCAAAAGCTTCCCGATGATAGAACTCTTCCAAGAAAATTTCGGCTAATGCACCACCTAATTCAGGATCAGAACCGGTACCAAATTCATCAATCAGGAACATTGTTTTTCTATTGCACTTCTTTAAAAAGTAATTCATGTTCTTTAATCGGTAACTATAGGTACTTAGATGATTTTCAATAGATTGATTATCGCCAATATCCGTAAGTATGCGGTCAAATAAAAAGGTTTCACTACGTTCGTGCACGGGAATCAACATTCCGGATTGCAACATTAATTGCAGCAATCCAACGGTTTTCAACGATATGGTTTTCCCACCGGCATTAGGACCAGAAATCACAATGATTCTGTTTTCCTGACCTAATTCAATGGTTTGCGGATGCGTAATTTCGTTTTTCTGTTTGTTATTTAAATATAAAATAGGATGGTAAGCGTCTCTAAAATAAAGTCGGCGTTCTTCGGTAATTTTAGGCAAAATCCCATTTATTCTGTTGGCATATTTGGCTTTGGCAGCAATTACATCAATATCACTCAAGAAATCCTGGTACTGGATAAGTAATGGTAAAAAAGGTCTGATTTGATTGGTTAATTGCTTCAAAATCCTTGTGATTTCTTCCTTTTCCTCGTATTCTAAATTACTTAATTCTCTGGAATAGTTCAGCGTTGCTTCCGGTTCGATATAAGCAATGCTTCCTGTTTTGGAACTGCCCAGAATCGATCCTTTTACTTTACGTCGGTACATAGCTAAAACCGCTAAAACCCTGCGGTTTTGAACAAAACTCTCTTTGATATCATCTAAATATCCTAATGCATTATATTGCGTTAAAGCAGTTCCAAAACTCTGATTCACTTTACCACGTACGGTATTCATATTTCGACGAATATTCAACAAATCAGGTGAGGCATTGTCTTTTATTTCGCCATATTTATCAACGATTTCATCCACCATCGCGACAATATCTTTGGTGAATTCAACTTGTAAAGCTCTCGAGTTTAGATTTGGATAATAATCCTCGAATTTTTTAAAATAACTTAATAAAAAATTTACGGTTGACGATATGGTTGCTATTTTTCTAAAACTGCCCACTTCGAGAAAACTATCTTCAATTGCGAGAAACCGTATTTCATGAGTGATGGCATCAAAACCATGATTGGGAATCGCATTGTTATTCTGGAAAGACGAAACATATTCAGATGTTTGCATTAACGCCTTCATCAAAGTTTCCTTGTCTTTAAAAGGGGTTATTTCAAGCGCTTTTTGTTTACCAATATCAGTATTACAAATAGCCGAAATGGTTTCTAGAACGGTTGGAAATTGTAAGTCTTGTAACGTTTTTTCGGTGATGGATATCATTTAATTATGTAGAAATTTTATACAAAGTTACAAACTTGTTAAGTTGTATTAATCTAAAACAATTAATTTTTATATTTGTTAAATGAAAAAAGAGGAAATAATCAATACTTTGCAGACAGAAAAGCAATTCCTGAAAGATAATTATGGAGTTGTATCCATTGCTTTGTTCGGCTCTTATGCTAAAGGACTGGAGAATTCGGATAGTGATGTTGATTTTTTTGTTGAATTTAAAGAGCCCTCTTATAGTCTTTTGATGGGATTATATTCTTATTTAGAAAACAAATTAAAGACGAAGGTCGAAATTATCAGAAAAGGTCCTCATGTATCGGAACGATTTCTTAACACTATTAAAAGTGATTTAATTTATGTATGATGCTGTTTATAAATATTCGTTAGAGACTATTTTAGAACATATCAATATTTGTAATAAAAGATTTTCTGAAATTAATACTCCATTTGATTTTGTTTCAACGGAATACGGAAAAACATTATTAGACGCAATAGTCACCCGTCTTCAAGCTATTGGAGAAAACATAAAAAACACCTCTAGAAAACATAATTTATTGGAAATTAATTATCCAGACATGGAGTGGAACAAGATCATTCGTTTTAGAGATTTTATTTCACATCATTATGAAATGTTAGATTACGAGATTGTTTATCAAATATGCGAAAATTATTTGCCTAAATTAGAATTTGTTTTAAAAACTGAACTAGGTAAATTTGAATAAAATGCAAATCAATCTCAATCCGGAATGGCAAACTATTGTTTCCGACGAAATCCAGAAACCTTATTTTCATGTTTTAATGAAAGTAGTGGATGAGGAATACAAGAGTCATATTTGTTATCCTCCAAAAGAATTGATTTTTGCTGCTTTTGATTATTGTAGTTTCAAAGATTTGAAAGTAGTTATCATTGGTCAGGATCCTTATCATGGAAAAGGGGATGCGAATGGTTTGTGTTTTTCGGTAAACGATGGCGTTAGAATTCCACCTTCATTACGAAATATATTCCGGGAAGTCAGCAATGATTTGGACACTATTTTCATGCCGACTTCGGGAAATTTAGAAGACTGGGCAAAACAAGGCGTTTTACTTTTGAACGCCTCGTTAACTGTTAGAGAAGATACTCCAAACAGTCATAAGCATTTAAAATGGAACCTTTTTACCGATGCTATAATTCAGAAAATTTTGGAGGAAAAGGAACATGTCGTTTTTTTACTTTGGGGTAATTTTGCACATAAAAAAGGACTCAAAATCGACCGTAACAAACATTTAGTTCTAGAATCAGGGCATCCTTCACCGATGAGTGCCAATCAAGGAAAATGGTTTGGGAATAAGCATTTTAGCAAGACCAATGATTATTTAAAAAAAAATGGAATAGAAATAATTGACTGGATTCCTGTAGATTGATGATGTTGTTTGAAGATATACATTCTTTTTTACACTGGTTTGCGTGAGTGATGGAAGTGGAGCTCTTTTTTGAGAGGCGTTTCAGCCTCTAAAAAAAAGCGGGAACAAACTGCACGACCTGAAGTTTTTACAAAGGTCACGCCCAAATTCATATACAGTTGGTGGTAGAATTTAACTGTTTATTTTAATTCTACGGGAAACGTCTAAAGTTCTATTTTTTATGCACCATTAAGAGATTAAGAATCATTAAAAAATATTTGAAAGTTCAATATTCTCAATATCTTACTGGTTTAAAAAATATCTAAAAATAGTGTTTTAAATCAATTGCTAGAAAACTATTTCTTTACGATATCCTGCAAAACCGCTTTTTCCGGATAGTTGATTATTTTTAGTGTAATCTGTTGGTTTTTCATCGTTTTTCCATCAATTACATATAATTTACCTTTTTCCATTGGAACATTACTTTGATCAAAATCAACGTCGCCTAATTTCAATGTGTTTTTTATGTCGGTTGTGTCAACCCATTTTTCAGCTAATATTTGGGAAGCTTTATCAGAATAATAAAAAGGTTTATTTCTTAAATCATTCAAAACTCTCGCATTTGGAAAATAGTTGCAGCGAATGTCTCTACCGCTGAAAATAGCAGCTACAAAAAAAAGTCCTAATACTAAACCAACTAAATAATAAGCAAAACGATGTACAAATTTCATGGATTAATTTTTTGGCAAAGGTAAAAGAAAGTTTACTTAAAAAACAATTAAATTGATGTCGTTATTAGGTAAGTCAAACCATTCGCCAATAGCAATGTTTGTTAGAATGCCGTGGTACATATACACTCCGTTTTTCAAACCTTTATTGCATCGAAGGGCACTTTCAATACCGCCATCTTCAGCAATTTGCATTAGATAAGGCGTAATAATATTGCTTATGGAAAGTGAAGCTGTTTTTGAATATCGGGAAGGAATATTGGGCACACAATAATGCAAAACATTGTTTTTAATAAACGTAGGTTTTTCATGAGAGGTAACTTCTGAAGTTTCAAAACAACCACCAGTATCAATGCTTACATCAACAATTACGGCACCATTTTTCATGTGTTCGACCATTGTTTCGGTAACTACAACTGGACAACGATCTTTCCCTCGCATGGCTCCAATGGCAACATCACAGCGTCTCAACGCCTTTAACAATGATTTTGGTTGAATTGTAGAAGTAAAAATTCGCTGGTTTAAATTGTTTTGTAATCGACGTAGTTTAGTAATCGAATTATCAAATACTTTCACACTGGCACCTAAACCTATCGCAGTTTTCGCTGCAAATTCACCGACAGTTCCCGCTCCCAAAATAACAACATCAGTAGGAGGAACGCCTGTAATGTTTCCAAATAATAATCCTTTTCCAAATTCATTGGTAATCATCAATTCGGCTGCAATTAATATAGATGCAGTTCCCGCGATTTCACTTAATGATTTGACTGCTGGGTAGGTTCCGTCTTCATCTTTTATATATTCAAAAGCAAGAGCCGTGATTTTTTTCTTGGTTAAAGCTTCGAAATAGGTTTTTTTTCTGGTTTTCAATTGGATAGCCGAAATTAGAATGGTATCAGGATTCATCATCGCTATTTCGGCAGAAGTCGCTGGTTCTACTTTTAATATCATAGGACAGCTAAAAACTTTCTTGGTGTCATTAGTGATTTCTGCACCAGCATCACAATATTCTTTATCGGAATAACTGGAACTTTGTCCGGCACCAGCTTCAATCATAACACGGTGTCCATGATAAGTAAGCGAATTTACGGCATCAGGAGTAAGGCAAATGCGGCGTTCCTGGTAACTGGTTTCTTTTGGAATTCCAATAAAAAGATCACTTTTTTGTCTTGCTATTTCTAATTTTTCTTCCTGAGGTAATAGCTGCTGCTTTGTAAATGGTGTATGAGTAATTGGCATTAGGTTCTTATATTAGAGGTACAATTTACGTAAAACTTTTAGAAAAGATTGCAATAGTTAATTTTATAAGCAAATTATCTACTAGTACTAAAATTAGTCCATTATTCTTTCCATTTTTATATCGGCTCTTTCATAGATTCCATCTTCTAAATCTATTTCTACAAAACCAAATTTTTCATATAAATGAATGGCCGGCAGTAAACTTCTGTTCGAGTATAAAATAAGTTTTTGAATGTCTTTTTCTTTGGCAACAGCTAAACAATGCTCCATCATTTTTTTTCCTATTCCCAAGCCTTGAATCGTATCTGTAACTGCCATTTTACTCAATTCAAAAGTGTAATCGTTTATTTTAATTAAAGAAACGGTACCTATAATTTGGTTATTGTATTTGGCATAAAATATCATACCGCCTTTATCAATAATTTCAACTTGGGGGTTCGAAAGTACAATTTCGTCTTTAGGCTCCACTTTGAAATATTTCCTCAGCCATTCTAAATTTAGTGTTTTAATATGTTCCTTTAATTCTGTCGTGAAAGGAATAATTTCTACGGTATTTTCTAAATTCATAGTGTTGTAATCTAACTTAATTCTAATGAGCGGTTTCCATCAGCAAGTAACTGAATGGTAATGATTGAATGTGCTTCGGGAATAAGATTTGGAATATTTTCCGCCCATTCAATAAAACACCAATTACCGGAATATAAATAATCATCAATCCCCATATCCATAGCTTCCGTTTCTTTATTCAATCTATAAAAATCAAAATGATAAACCGTTTGATTGTCAATAGTTTGATATTCATTAACTAAAGAGAAAGTTGGACTGCTTGTAGCCTCAGTAACGCCAAGACTTTTACACAATTGTTTGATCAAAGTGGTTTTTCCAAAGCCCATTTCTCCATGAAAAAGAATCACTTTATTCGGTTTTTCGGCTATGATTTTTTGTGCAACGTCTTCGAGTTGATCTAATGAAAAATTGATATTCATTCTTTTATATTTGTTTAAAAGTTTAAAGTTTAAGGTTCTCGCCGAAAACTGAAAACTGAGACTGGAAACTTCCTATTTCGGATTAAAAACTAAGAAAGGAATAATCATTTCTTCCAACGAAATCCCGCCGTGCTGATACGTATTTTTGTAATAACTCACATAATGATTGTAATTATTGACATAGGCCAAAAACAAATCATTTTTTGCAAAAATATAAGAACTACTCATATTTATGGTAGGCAAACCAATATTTTTTGGTTCTTTCACAGCATAAACATCTTTGTGTTCGTAAGTCAAACTGCGTCCTGTTTTGTAACGCAAATTCAAACTGGTATTTTTATCACCCACTACTTTCGATGGATTTTTCACGTTTATAGTTCCGTGATCCGTGGTTAAAATCAATTTGAAACCTAATTTTTGGGCTTGCTGAATGATTTCCAAAAGTGGAGAATTCTTAAACCAACTCAAAGTCAGCGAACGATACGCTTTATCATCGGAGGCAAGTTCTTTGACCACGTCCATTTCTGTTTTGGCATGCGAAAGCATATCGACAAAATTATAAACGATGGTAACCAAATCATTGTCTTTTAACGATCGGAAATTCTCCACCAGCTTTTTACCGCCGGCCAGATTCGTGATTTTAAAATAATCTTCCTTAATATGCAATCCCAAACGTTTCAATTGCGCCGTAAGAAACTCCGCTTCATACAAGTTTTTTCCGCCTTCTTCTGGGTCGTTTTTCCAGTACTGCGGAAACTGTTTTTCCATTTCAAGTGGCGTTAAACCTGAGAAAATAGCGTTTCGTGCATATTGCGTTGCAGTAGGCAGAATGGCATAATATGGCACTTCTTTTTCGAGTTTATAGTAATTAGCCACCACGCTTTCAAAAGTCTTCCATTGATCGTAGCGCAAATTATCAATCACTACAAATAAAACGGGTTTGTCTTTTTTAATGATTTCCGGCACCACTAATTCCCTGAATAAAGTATGCGATTGCACTGGTTTATCCGCTTTTGGAGCAAACCAATCTTCGTAATTGCGTTCTATGAATTTTCCAAATTGCGAATTCGCCTCCGCTTTTTGAGATTCCAAAATTTCAACCATACTTTGGTCGTTGATGTTTTCTAGTTCCAATTCCCAGAAAATCAATTTCTTGTACATCTCAATCCAGTCTTCATAGGAATTGACTTGAGCCATTTCCATCGTAATTTTTCTAAATTCTTTTTGGTAATCTAATGTCGTTTTTTGGGAAATCAACCGGGAATGATCCAAGTTTTTCTTCAAGCTCAACAAAATCTGATTTGGATTCACCGGTTTAATCAAATAATCGGCAATTTTAGAACCTATGGCTTCCTCCATGATGTATTCCTCCTCACTTTTGGTAATCATAATCATAGGAATCGAGGACTTTTTTTCCTTCATCTCCGACAGCGTTTCAAGGCCACTCATTCCAGGCATATTTTCATCCAAAAAAACGATATCAAAATTCTCGTTTTCAAAAATATCAATCGCATCACGACCGTTATTGCAGGTGGTAACACTGTAATTTTTCTTCTCCAAGAACAATATGTGTGGTTTCAAATAATCAATTTCATCGTCAACCCAAAGTATTTTTATCTTATCCATAATTTTTTTAGCAAGTAATATATCAATCAGCCAATTTACTGATTTTTGAGATGCTCAATTGCTAATATTATGATAATTTTTAGTACAATATTGCATTACGATTGCCACATAATAATCCTAATTAGTTGGGCTTGCCCTGCGTGATTGCTTCATCGTTCCTCTTCGCAACTTCACGCCGGTCGGGCTTTTGGCTCAATCTCTTCTCGCCTCAAAAGCGAGACGAGGATACCGCCGCAATCCCTCACGCGCATTCGCAACGACGATTCATTTTTAAGGAGAACTATTCATTTCCCGAATAAAGTTTCAAAATAGGAGGGAATGGTTATCATACCAACTTATTTATTTCTACAAATTAATCTTTTTTGTTAATAAGTAATAAACTAAGTTTAGTAAATAAAATCTTATATTTGAAGTACAATTAAAATTAAAAATCTACTAAAATAAAATGTATTACGCAAGTTTCACTTTATTGACATTAACAATTGCAAATAGATTTGCATCATTAAGGAAATTAAACCAAAATAGAGCATAAATATGTATATGAAAGAAGAAAAGTTAATAGGTTATCAAACAAAAAAAATATTTACACCATCTTCATCTGCAAAATTTACATTTGTCGAAAGAGAAGGGAAAATTAATAATCATTTTGTTGACGCATTGAACACTCCAGGAAAACAAATTGTTTTGTATGGACATTCGGGGTGTGGAAAAACAACATTATTAAAAAATAAAATAAATCAAATTTACGAAAACTCATTCACAACAAGATGTATGGAAGGAATGACTTTTGAAAATATTTTATTAGATGGTTTTGACCAACTTTCGTCGGTTTATACAGAAAAAAGTTCAACTAAAACTTTCAAAATAGCACCAGAATTGAATTTAAGTTATTGTGATATTAAAGCAAGCATAAAATTCGGAGATTATACAAAACAGAAATCTGAAATTCAAAAACATATTCTTCCACCACAACTCACACCTCAAAGATTAGCAAAATTTTATGGTGCGTCAAACTCGTGTTGGGTATTAGAGGACTTTCATAAAATAAAAGGTGTGGATAGAATTAAAACTTCGCAATTAATGAAAGTTTTTATGGATATGTCAGAGGAGTTTGAAAACTTAAAGATTATTGCATTAGGAGCAGTTGGAACTGCAAGACAAGTTATAGAATATGACGTAGAAATGAATAATCGTGTAGCGGAGATATTTATTCCGTACATGAAACCACAAGAGATAGAAAATATTATAAATACAGGTGAAAAACTTTTAAATATAATTTTTTCAAAAGATGTTAAGGCAAAAATAATAAAATATTCTTGCGGTTTACCTGCAATCTGTCATCAACTCTGTTTAAATATTTGCTTCAATAAAAAAATTAATGAAACCGTAAAATCTAAAGTTTCTATTAATCTTGATGATTTGGATGAAGCAATATCAAAATTCGTAGAAGAAAAATCAGATACTTTAAAAGCCGATTTTGATAAATCTATAAAAGTTATTAACGGAGTAAAAATTAATATTCCAAAAATCATTTTAGAAAATTGTTTAGAATTAAATAAAGATGAATTTTCACATTTGGAAATTTTTAACCGAATAAAAAACAACTCAATAAATGAATCAAATTTTACAAAATCTCTTTCAGAATTGTGTTTGCCGATAAGAAGTGAAATATTAATTTATGATGAAAACTCAAATCTTTATAGATTTAATAATTTGTTTTTAAAAGCATATGCTTATTTAAGATTAAAAGAAGAAATAATAAAAAACGAAAATGCTGAATTAGAAAATAAAAATTTAAAAGAAACAAACATAATTAAGAAGTTATTAGATATAATAGAAAATGATATTTATTATCAAATCGAAGATGATGACTCTTTTATAATTGAGGAAATATAATCTAGATAACTCGGATATACTTACGTAACGATTACGAGGAATGGTAGTCAATGCTATCGTTGTGTTTGCATGCAAACCTGAACTTAAGAACCTTTAGTTAAATATAAATACATTATGCAAAAAGAAATAAATAATTTCAGTTCAAGCTTATTTATTTGGCAGTTGTTGATAGTCATTTTAATATTGTTTGTGGCCTTTCTTACTTTTAAGTTTGGAAAAGTACTTTATCGATATTTAAAGAAAAACAGTTAATAACTAAATTTAAATATCATGGTTATCTCAAGGAGATGATTGCCTTAATATTTAATCATTTTATAACTTATTAAAAACAAAGAAAATGGAAACAAATTGGATTATAATCGCTTTAGTTTTGGTTGGAATTATTGTTTTAATTGTGTTTTTGATTAAAAAGAATCAAAAAGATAAAAAAGACGTAACGCAGTTTTTTAATACGGATACCACCATTAAAAAGGAATCTGAACTGGATGAAGACGAGGATTATTGATTGAAATTTCCAACTGCAATCCCAATTTGGGACCTAAATCACCAGATAGTTTAAAAAAAACATAGGAAACGTTACTAAAAAAAAACAAGGTTGAATGAATCCAAGAATAGAAACACTTCCTGAAAAAAAATTAATGGGTCAAAGAATGACGATGTCTTTATCCAACAATAAAACGAGGGAATTATGGCAAAACTTTATGCCGAGGCGCAAAGAAATTCAAAATTATATTGGCACCAATCTCTATTCCATGCAAATATATGATTCGTTGTACTTTAACAATTTTGATCCCAAGACGGAATTTGAAAAATGGGCAACCATTGAAGTCACGGACTTTGATATCGTTCCCGCTGAACTGGAAACTGTTACTGTGCCAAGCGGACTTTATGCTGTTTTCACCCATAAAGGAGATGCTAGCATGGCACCAAAAACCTTTGAATATATTTTTACAAATTGGTTGCCCAATTCAGATTACCTTTTGGATAACAGACCACACTTTGAAATTTTAGGAGAAAAATATAAAAATAATGACCCAACTTCGGAAGAGGAAATTTGGATACCAATCCAATTAAAAAAATAAGTTTTGTCTGTGACTTTTTTACAAAATCATTTGTTAGAATAAAATCTTTTTTAAGTAGTGGAGGAAGCTACATATATGATTTCAATCCTATTGCAATCGTTTTTACTTTCCTCATACTAAGATAATCACAACAATTAGCAGTATCAAACCATAAACTAATAGTAACCCGTTGGGTGTACTAATTAAAAACGTCCGTTCCAGTGTTTTTTGTATGATGAAATGAAACAAAAAATGTATCGAGAATCGTTTTTAACAACAATTTTTCTTGTTCTCGATACAATTTTCTTCCCGAGGCTTCAGGAGAAAATCACTCGAAATGGCAAAAAATTATCATCAAAAACTAATAATACCAAACGGATTAATTTTAATATAAAGGTATTTCTTATTTATACTATTTATAACAATAGGAAGGTTTGTCTTTGGAAAAAATTAGCTTTTCATCACCAAATTCCTTAGCCCAGATAGCAATGGAAATCCTTTTCTTGTCTCGTTTTTTAGAACGAGACAAGAAAAGATTGTAATGGATAGCTGGAAATAGCTCCTAAGAAAATGGCAAATAAAAATTTTGTCGAAATCAGGATGGATACAATTTTCAGCTAAAAATGGTTCGTGAAGAATTTAAAAATTTCATTCCGGAAAGCGGATAATTTGGAACTCCTTTTTGTTGTATTAATACTTTAAATTTCATTCCCATATCAATCAACAATCTATAATTGATGATTGATTCCTGCATTGCCATTGCTAAATTATTTGGATGGTTAGCTAAGACAGTATTTTGATATTCTTTTATGCCAAGATCCAGTAAAAATTGCGCCTGATTCACTAATCCACAAGATTCAAGTCCGTATCGTGAACCCCAAAGCGATAAGGCGGAAAAGTTGATATGTGTGGTGATGTCCTGCGCTCCTATAAACTGATAAGGATTGTCATTTTTATGATGTTTATAATAACACAATAGGGTGCCGCAACTCCTATGCATATTGTATAATTCAGAAGAAGCGGAACCGTAATCTATGGTAATCACATATCCTTTATGTAAGGAATTTGAAATTTTTCTCATCCATTTTCTGCCTTCCAGATTGACTTCTGTGCGAAATCCTATTGGTAATTGTACCTTTAATTCAATAAAATAATCGGTGAGCTCTTTTTTGGCTGGTTTCAAAACTTCTAAAAAATGATCTGTATAATCAACAAAAACTTCCATGAGTTGATCTTGCATTACTACTTGATGCACCGAAAAATTATCAATCAATTCGTTTGACAAAACACAGCCATTAATTACAGGAATTTCTTGAATTGAATTATACCAACTTACTTTTTCAAGCAAATGTTTCTTTTGTATTTCTCGCATGGAAGGACTTTTTTCGATGATACAGTAAGTCAAGCTTTTGTACAACGGAGCATTATGTCGCAAATAATCGAGAATATCATGACATAACAAACCTGTTCCGGCTCCATATTCGACAATCGTAAAAGGTTTTTTTTCTAAATTCAGCCACATTTCTTCCATTTGACGACCTATCATAGCTCCAAATGCCGCAGTCAGATTTGCACTAGTGTAAAAATCGCCTTCCGCTCCAATTTTATCTTTTTTAGAATTATAATATCCCAAATTAGGATAATACAAAGCCATTTCCATAAAATCTCGAAAAGATAATGGACCTTTACTTTGGATGCGTTCAATTATTATTTCGGAAAGTAAAATCATTTTTTAATTAAATTTACTTCAAGTTTAATTTTACTCAATAGGAATATTGAGAACTGCGAAATAAAATTCAGTAGGTAAAAACAGAGAGATTCATTTTACTTATTTCTACCTGCAATATTGAGTTTAATTAGAATTTCGGCAGCTTTACTAGTTGAATTAGCTGCAAAACCGGCGACAAAAACTCCTTTTTTCCCAGATTTTGATTTAATACCAAAAACTATTGATTCATCATCAGGATTTGAATTTCCTTCATAACGGTATATGTGCACAATTTCAAAGCTATGAGGATTTTTTTCTATATCATCTTCGTGAAGGTTAAAATCATATGTAAAACCGTTTTCATTCAGTTCATCTAAGGCTTCGGCTACAGAGGCATAATGATAATTGTTTTTCATAGTTTTTTTAGATTTATTATAGATTTAGTAAATGTTTAAAAGGCCTAAATTTCACATTGTCCGCTATCGTCAATGCATAACTTCGCTAAAATGCGTGCGGCATCACTATCTGAATTTGCTGAAAACCCAGCTACAAAAACACCTTTTTGACCAGATGTTGAATTTATTCCATAAACAACTGCTTCATCTCCGGGATCAGAATCTCCTTCATACCGGTATACATGTTCGATTTGATATTGATGGGGATTTTTTTTAATATCTTCTTCATGCAGATTAAAATCATACGCAAAACCCTTTCCATTAAGTTCGTTTAAGGCTTCAGAAACGGTCGAATAATGGTAGATCGGTTTCATAATTAGATGGATTTAAAATAGTATTTAAAGATAACTAATTTATCTTTAAGTCTTTGTAAAATGGCTGTTAAAGTGAACAATACAATAGCTGCAAATCAATTTCAATTTAAATTTCAAAAAGCAATATAAAATATTTTAAATCTGCAATCATCAATGGTCAATCTTCCATCTAAAATCCCTATTTTTGCGGCACAGACCGCCTTATCGTCGTCTCGTCTTTTGGCACGAGAGGGAGGAAAGTCCGGACACCATAGGGAAGCATAGCGGGTAATACCCGTCGGTTTTGTCTGAAAGGATGAGATTAGGACAAGTGCAACAGAAAGTATGTACAGGTAATGCTGTAGTGAAACCAGGTAAACTCTATGCGGTGAAATATCAAGTATATCAGCATTTAAGGGCTTCTCGTCCGTTGTTGAAGGGTAGATAGCTTGAGTCCCACAGTAATGTGGGATCTAGATAAATGATAAGGGTTCATCTTCGGGTGGATACAGAATCCGGCTTATAGGTCTGTTTTTTTTAAAATATCAAAATATTTTTATAAATTTGATAAAAAATATTGTTATGGATATTCAATCTTCAAAAATAGAATTAGTTAAAAAGATTTTAAATATTGATAATATTGATGTTATTCAAAAAGTGACTGATTTTATAAACAAAGAAAATGCTGATTTTTGGAATGAATTATCATTAGAAGAACAATCAGAAATCAAAAAAGGAATTCAAGATTTAGATAATGGTTTGAGAATTGAATATTCCGAATTTCTAAAAAAGATTTCTTGATGAAAGTTTTTTTATCCGAGCAAGCACAAATTAAACTTTTACAACTCAATGATTATTTATTAGATAAGTGGAATGTAAAAGTAAGAGATAATTTCATATTTGCACTTTCAGAAAAAATTAGTCAAATTTCGACACATCCAAAAAGCTGTATTCAATCGAATGTATTTAATGGAATTTATAAATGTGTTGTTACGAAACAAATTACATTTTATTACAGAATACTTTCGGATACAAATGAAATTGAAATCATAACTTTATTTGATTCAAGACAAAATTCAAAAAAATTAAATAAACAATTAAAGCGAAAGTAAGTTAAATAGTTGACTTATAGATTTGTTTTTGTAATGTTTCGAACACTCTTTTCGCTATGCAAACAAGAATTGGAATTTTAGGAATGGGTGGAGTAGGTGGCTACTTTGGCGGATTATTGGCCAAAGCTTATGCTAAATCTGACTCTATTGAAATCGTATTTATTGCTAGAGGCGAAACTCAAAAAATAATTGCACAAAACGGACTAAAAATTGTTACAGATGAAAATGAAACAACCGTTTTTCCTACTGTAGTTTCTAATGATCCTGACGTAATTGGGAAACTTGATTTTCTTATTTGCGCCACCAAAACCTATGACATTGAAGAGAGCCTTCTCTCTATAAAAAAATGCATCAATAAGAACACGGTTATTCTTCCTCTATATAATGGTGTCGATGCACCAGAACGTATCAGAGACTTATTTCCTGATAATGAAGTTCTGCAAGGCTGTGTTTACATAGTTTCGATGATTGTTTCTTTAGGAGTAATTAAAAAAATAGGAGCGTTCGAAAAACTCTTTTTTGGTTCCAGAACGGCTCCAATTGCTGCATTAAATAAATTGCAAAAGATTTTCAAAAAAGCAGGTATCGAAAGCTATCTGGTTGATGATATCGAAGAAACAGTTTGGGAAAAATTCATTTTTATTTCGGCATTAGCTTCAGCTACTTCCTATTTGAATCAAAATATTGGCGAAATTTTAGAAAGTCAATCAAGTAGAGCAGTGTATGTTTCCTTATTAAATGAAATTACAATGATTGCTGCAGTAAAAGGACTGAATTTACCTCCAGATATTATCATGCAAACCATACTAAAATTAGAAAAAACACCGCATGATGCTACTTCGTCTATGCACAGGGATTTAATGGGAGGACGTAAAATCGAACTGGCCTCTTTGACTGAATTTGTTGTAAATGAAGGTACCAAATATGAAATTGAAACACCAACTTATCAAATGGTATTGGATAAATTGTCAAATGTTTCAACTTCCTAATTAATAATGTAAGGACTATTCTTCCTCGTTTTCGTTTTCCAAGAATTCATCAACTTCTTCTTCACCTTTACCTATTTCGAAGAAACTGAAAATAGAACCACCATAACTTTTCTTGAATGAGAAGTTCATCATGTGATCCAGTTTGGTGTATTTAGAATGTTCAATTACCATCATCCCATCTTGGTTAAGTAATTCTTTTTCGAAAATTAATAACACAATTTTTTCAAATGTGGCTTGGTCCAAAGCATACGGAGGATCTGCAAAAATAATGTCGTAAGACGTTTTGCATCTTTCCAAATAAGTAAAAACATCACTTTTTGTGGCAGCAATATTAAAATCATATTCGGTTGCCACTTGCTTGATGAATTTTACACATCCAAAATCTCCATCTACTGACGTGATTGGCGTACTTCCTCGTGAAGCAAATTCGAAACTGATATTTCCTGTTCCGGCGAATAAATCCAGTATTTTCAATCCTTCAAAACTGAAATGATTATTCAAAACATTAAATAATGCTTCTTTAGACATATCGGTAGTGGGGCGAACGGGAAGACCTTTTGGTGGAAAAATTCTTCTTCCTTTGTATTTTCCTGAAATGATTCTCATGAGTTGAAAAGTATAAAATGATTTCTGTTTTCGGCCTCAGAAAAATAATTGTTCCATCGCAAATCGTTTACGTCAATAAGGGAAACGTTGCGAATGTATTTGTAAGCGATTTTGAAATAGTCGCTTTCAGTATTAATATTCCCGATTAATTCCAACGGAAAATTTTCGGGATTCAAATTCAATTGTTCGGCAGTAAATAATATGTAATAAATAAAATCTTCTGGCGTATTGTAATCGAAAGAATTAAAAAGTAATAGCTTTTGGTTCTGAACCACGACGATTTCAAAATGCCCGGAATTGATGTGTACAAACATTTTTTTGTCATCCTTATTTTTGGAGGCAATCAATAATTTGGATACCAAAATACTATTGGCATGTTTGTAATCGAAAGATCCAAATTGGTCAATAAAAAAATTATTGATATTTACATATGGAATGTAAACCGCATTCATCTGATAATTTGCGATTTCATCAAAAGCATAAAAATCAGTTTTGAAAACCTTAGTATTGTATTGCAAATAACTCCCCAGAAAGTTCTCATCAAAAAGAGCTTCAGGAACAAACGTAGAAAGATTGTTATTATGAATTACCAAAATCTCATCATACGATTCCTTTAATTCCGGATGATTGTTAAAAGCATCGGCAAATAAATCTTCAATTTTTGTCGCTTTATGAAAAGTGTTAAAATTTACTTTATTGAAGGATATAACGGTATCGTTCAGCGTATCAAAACAACAAAAAGAAAGACCAGTCAAGGAAACTTGAATGGAAAGCTTTTTATAGACCTTTTCGGTTATGTTAGTATTTTGTGTTGACATATTTTGATTTATAATCCATTTCTGTATTCGAATTTAGAAAGAATTAAATGAGTTCGCAAACTTACAATTTTTTTTGATTCTAATGTCGAATTATGTGTTTCCCTCGAATTTCATACTTATATTTGAAGTTCATTTTACAGTAATCAATTGCACATGAATTCCTCCCTGTTTTATAGCCTTTTACAAAAAAAATTCCCATTTCGACCCACCTACAAACAGGATATTTTTTTTCAAAAAATAGCCATTTTTTTGACAGAACCTAATAATGATACCATTTTTGTATTAAAAGGATACGCAGGAACCGGAAAAACGACTGTGATTTCTACGATTGTCAATAGTTTATTGGACATCAATAAAAAATATGTTTTGCTGGCTCCAACAGGTCGTGCGGCAAAAGTAATTGCCAATTATTCTAACAAACCCGCTTTTACGATTCATAAAAAAATCTATTTTCCAAAGAAATCCTCCGGAGGTGGAGTTTCATTTACTTTACAGCAAAACAAACATAAAAACACGATTTTTATAGTCGATGAAGCTTCGATGATTTCGGACACGAATTCCGATTCTAAATTGTACGAAAACGGTTCTTTATTGGATGATTTGATTTCGTATGTGTATTCAGGAACTAATTGTAAGATGATTTTATTGGGAGATACGGCTCAATTGCCACCAGTAAATTTAGACATCAGTCCCGCATTGGATATTCGTACTTTGGGAATGAATTACAACAAAGAAGTGGAGCATATCGAACTTGATGAAGTCATGCGACAGGAAGAAAATTCTGGGATTTTGCATAATGCGACAGAACTTCGGGAATTACTGAAAGATTCTTTTATTAGTGAATTCAAGTTTAATGTCAAGAAATTTAAAGATATCGTTCGACTAACTGATGGATACGATATTCAGGATGCGATTAATTCTGCTTACAGCAATTATAGTATCGAAGATACCGCGTTTATTGTTCGTTCGAATAAAAGAGCGAATCAATATAATGAACAAATCAGAACAAAAATCTTAGATAAAGAAAGCGAACTTTCCACAGGCGATTTTTTGATGGTGGTGAAGAACAATTATTTTTGGTTAAAAGATTCTGATGAAGCTGGGTTTATTGCCAACGGTGATATTATTGAAGTGTTGGAAATTTTCAATATCAAAGAATTATACGGTTTTAAGTTTGCCAAAGTAAAAATACGAATGATCGATTATCCGAGTCAGATTCCGTTTGAAACGGTTCTATTATTGGACACTATAAAAAGCGAATCACCTTCGCTCACTTACGAAGAATCGAATAGATTATACCAAGAAGTGTTGAAGGATTATGAAGGCGAAACCAAATACAATCAGTTTCAAAAAGTAAAAGCAAACGAATATTTTAATGGACTTCAAGTTAAATTTTCGTATGCAATAACCTGTCATAAGTCACAAGGTGGTCAATGGAATACGGTTTTTATAGAACAGCCCTATTTGCCAGATGGAATAAATCGAGATTATATTCGCTGGTTGTACACTGCAATGACCAGAGCCAAGAATAAATTATATTTGATAGGGTTTAAGGACGAAAGTTTTGAAGAGTAAATTATATAAATAATGAAACAAAGAATAGCGCATATTGCTTTGGTTGTTGCTGATTATGATGAAGCAATTGCTTTTTATACCCAAAAATTGCATTTTGACTTAATCGAAGATAGCGTTTTAGATAGTGCAAAGCGTTGGGTTTTAGTTGCACCAAAAGGCGCGCTGGGGTTCAGTTTGCTTCTTGCAAAAGCGATAAATGTAGAACAGTTAACTAGAGTAGGTAATCAAACTGGTGGTCGCGTTTTTCTATTTTTAGAAACCGATAATTTTGAAAGAGATTACCAAAATTTATTGGATAATCAGATTGAAATTATTAAAGAGCCAATTGTGGAACCGTACGGAAAAGTCGCTGTTTTTTCTGATATTTATGGTAATCTTTGGGATTTAATAGAAAGAACGGATAATCAAGAATAAACAAATTCTATTCAGCATGAACACCTTAAACGATTTACATAAAATTTCAAGCACTTTTTCGAATACCGAAAAAATGCCTGTTTTATTCCTGGGACACGGAAGTCCGATGAATGCGATTGAGGAAAATCAGTTTGTAACGGGTTTTCGGAACTTAGCCAAAACTTTACCACAACCGAATGCAATTTTGTGTATTTCGGCGCATTGGTTTACTAATGGAACCAAAGTAACCACTATGGAAATGCCCCGAACGATTCATGATTTCGGAGGTTTTCCACAAGCCTTGTTTGATGTTCAATATCCTGCAAAAGGAAGTCCGGAATTAGCCTTAGAAACCAAGGAATTATTGTTGCCAACGGAAGTCGAACTAGACGAACATTGGGGTTTAGATCACGGAGCTTGGAGTGTAATCAAGCATTTATATCCCGAAGCCAATGTTCCTGTAATTCAGTTGAGTATTGATTATACAAAACCGGCGCAATATCATTTTGATTTGGCTAAAAAATTAAGTGCCTTGCGTACCAAAGGAATCCTAATTATTGGCAGCGGGAACATCGTTCATAATTTGGGATTGGTTGATTATCGTAATTTTGACAAAGACAATTACGGTTACGATTGGGCGATTGAAGCCAAAGCAACAATAAATGATTATTTAACAGACGGGAATTTTCAGCCTCTAATTGATTTTGAAAAACAAAGCAAAGCGTTACAACTTGCGATTCCAACGGCAGAACATTATTTACCTTTGATTTATACTTTGGGATTAAAAGGGAAAACCGAAGAACTGAGTTTGTTTAATGATAAATTATTGGGTGGTTCTTTGAGTATGACTTCGGTGAAGATTATGTAGGGTGGTTTTGTGGGAATAAAGCTTATATTTGATTAAAAATTAGGAGAAACAACATTAAAAATAGTGCATTAAATGATGAACAATATCGAAATAAAGGACAAAATTTTAGAGTATAGTTTATCAAAAGGTTTTGGCGAACCTTCTTCTGCATATGAGATTTCAAAGAATCTATTGCCCAACAAATCAGAGGAAGAAATAGAACATATTTTTAAGGAGATGCAAGATCATTCTAATTCTGTTTTGGAATTTATTTTGACAAATGATGCTTCATTAATTATTCCGAATATTAGCACAAAGTTATTTTTGGAAAAAGGCGGTTTTAAAGAACTTGAAAAAACTGAGAGAAATAAAGAGGAAAATCATCTTCAAAAGGAAGAGCTTGAAAATAAACTTGCAATATCTAATATAAAAGCCAACAAACTCAGTAAGAAAATTGCCAAACAAAATATAAAAAATGATAGGCAAAACCAATTATTCACTCGTATTAATATTGGTATTGGACTTATAAATATTGGTTTACTAATTTGGCAAATATTGAAAAAGTAATCTAAGACCAAATTACAAACAATTGTTTCAACAGAAATAAAAAACAAAATGAAAATAATAGCAGTCATACCCGCACGATACGCTTCTACACGATTTCCAGCAAAACTGATACAGGATTTAGGAGGTAAAACCGTGATTTTAAGAACGTACGAAGCCGCCATAAACACGCAATTGTTCGATGATGTTTTTGTGGTGACTGATTCGGATTTGATTTATGATGAAATTGTTTCTAATGGCGGAAAAGCCATTATGAGTATCAAAGAACACGAATCAGGAAGCGACCGCATTGCTGAAGCCGTTGCAAATCTTGACGTTGAAATTGTGGTAAATGTGCAGGGAGATGAACCTTTTATTAATACCGAACCGTTGCTGGAATTGATTGAGATTTTCAGAAAAGATTTGGCAAAAGAGGTAGATTTAGCTTCCTTGATGCGTGAAATCAAAGACGAAGAAGAAATCAATAATCCTAACAATGTAAAAGTAGTGGTGGATCAAAACGGATTTGCATTGTACTTTTCTCGTTCAGTAATTCCGTATCCGAGAGAGAAAAATGTGGGTGTTCGATATTTTCAACATATTGGCATTTATGCTTTTAGAAAACAGGCGTTATTAGATTTTTACAGTTTACCTATGAAATCATTGGAGGCATCCGAAAAACTGGAGCAATTGCGTTATTTGGAATTTGGAAAACGCATCAAAATGGTCGAAACTACTCATGTGGGAATTGGAATTGACACACTAGAAGATTTGCAAAAAGCAAGATTGATGTTGTAAGTTAGTTTTCGTTTTCCTGCTCAAAATACCCTTTTGATTTTATTTTGGTAGAGAAAAAATTTAAAAATAAGACGACAAAAAATAAAAATAACAAGGCTTGAGTGCTGACTAGGAATTTACCTTCGGTAGTTACCGGATAAAAATCGCCATATCCAATAGAGGAAGAAGTTATTATACTAAAATAGACGGCGTCAAACCAATTAATGAAAGGTTTATTCAAATAACTGTCGCAAGAATAAAGTACGGCATAAGCAAAAACAATTTCCATATAATTAAAGAAAAGTAATAACATCGATCTTTTATAGGAACGTGGTTTAGAAAACAAATCAGAAGCAAAAATTAAGGTGGGAATATACAATATTGTTTCTAGCAGTACATAAACTAGTAGGGCAATAAGGAAGTGGTTGTTTTCTACACCGTTTACCAGGATAATTAAAGGAAATACAACTTTTAACAAAACATAAAAATCCACCGCTAAATCCTCGTATTCGATTCCCTTCTTAAAAGCAAAATATTTGATATATATTCCAGGAAAAAGTAATTGAGAGGAGGAAAGAAACAAACGCACCATTTTTTCTATACCATTATCATCTTGATGGTCGTTATTCCAAATCGCTTTAATATTTTGTATTCGCTTCTGAATAGGATTAAACTCGGGTTTTGGAACCTTAGAAATATTTCCTAAGAAAAGTTTTTTTATAATTTTTTTCATTTAATTTTCATTTGGGTAATCCCACTCTAATATACAAAATAATTTACAGAACTATAAAAGGAAAAAGCCATTTCCAGCAGATACTTCGTGAAATTCGGAATGACAAGGTGAGTTTTTATCACACCAGTTTTTCAATTACTATCAATTCATTATGAATTTCAATTCTAGGAATAGTTTTAATTTTGAATTGATGCGCATAAAATTCAGACACATATTTTTTATTTCTTTGATTTTGATTTTCATTCAAAATCATAGTGTTGAAAAGGACGAACCCTTTATTTTTTAAATGAAAACAGATACGATTGATGAAAAACGTTTCAAATAAAAAGTTTGGCATAGTAGTATCCTGAAAAATATCTATAATTATCAAATCGTATTTTTCTTTGGTTTTTAAAACAAATTCAAAAGCATCTTCAATAACAATTTCTAGGTTCTTAATTTCCTCAAGCTTAAAATATTTATTTGCTACTTTGATTATTTCAGGGTCAATTTCGACTCCAGTGATTTGCCCTTCAAATTTAATTTCATCTACCAATGTTTTTATAACGCTTCCGCCGGCAACGCCAAGAATTAAAATTGAATCCATGGCTACAATCTTTTCAAAACCGATTTTTTTTAAACCAATGCGTAAAATACGTTGCAAACTCCCATAGGAATAATTAGCATTTTCCGAATCTAAGACCAACTCACCATTTGCCCAAGTAACTTCAATAGATTTACTTACCGCTGATTTTGCCTGATATATTTTTATAGGAATAAGGTAACTGAAAAGTTTTTTAATCATAAGTGGCAGTTTTCCTCAAAAATAAGATTTAAATTATTTATTTTGTATTAAAATAATTATAAGAATGAAGAAACAATTGTACGAATGGATATTTTTCAGACTTATGGGTTGGAAAATTGAAGGCTCAATAGATCCAGCTATCAAGAAATGTGTAATGATGGTAATGCCTCACACGAGTGCGCACGATTTTTATTTGGGTATTTTTACCAGAGGAATTACAGGTTTAGAGATGAATTGGGTGGGTAAAAAAGAATTATTCCGCTTTCCTTTAGGTTTTTATTTCAGGTACATGGGAGGCGAACCCTTAGATAGAGCGGGAGGGTTAAATAAAGTAGATTCGATCGCAGAAATTTTTAACCGAAGAAGTACATTTCGACTTGCAGTAGCGCCAGAGGGAACTCGTAAAAAAGTAACTGAACTTAAAACTGGATTTTATTATATTGCTTTGAAAGCAAATGTTCCAATAATTCCCGTAGCTTTTGATTTTGGTAAAAAAGAAGTCAATTTTGGTCAACCATTAATTCCCAGCGGAAATATAGAAGCTGATTTAATTATTTTGAAAAATCATTTTATCGGAGTACTTGGTAAAGACGCTGAAAAAGGGTACATGCTGTAAATAGAGTATTTTCTACTCATTCATTGATTTTTTCTCTAGTCTATTTTAATTTGGATTAAAAACTTTAAAAGTTCCATTTTTATAAAAGAATACAATTTTTTCCACTTCGCTTGAAGTGGAATTTATTATAGAATTTTGATTTTCTACTTTTTTTGTTTCCGATGAATTTAAATTTATTGGATGCTGTATTTCCGAAAATAAATTTTCCGGAATTGATTCTTCTTTTGAAGTAGTGGAGCTATTTTGCTTTGAAACGTCCTCCACTTGGTTTTCTCTTTTTTCAACAGCAATAGTATTTTTTGGAAATGTTCCTTTACCATTTAAAATCCAATACAAATCCACTTCTGGAAAAACCTCTAAAATTTTAAGAATAAAATCTAAGCTTGGTTTGTTTCTTCCCGAAAGGAGGTGAGACAAACTAGAACGCTGTACGCCAATTTTATCGGCAAATGACGATGCGTTCAGACTGTAATAATCTAGTATAATTTCTAATCTTTTTATGAAATCCTCTATGTTTACCATTGTAAATTATATTTAAAAGCTATCTATTTACAAATGTAATCAAATCAAATAGAATAACCAAAATTACAAGTGTAAATACATGTTTTTTAGATAAAAAACGTAAAGTTTTAATTTAATTAAAATATCGTAAATTATTGATAATTAAATGTTAGCATTCATATTTATAAGTAAATAACAATTGTTAATAATAACCAATCTAATCAGCCTAATAAAACCAATAAAGATGTTTACATCTCTAAAATATTCCATAACAAAAGTGTTTACAAATGTAAATATAAAGATGTTTACTTTTGTAAATCAAATAATAGGGTATGAATTTAGAAGAGTTATTTATAGAATATAAAGAAGAATCTATTCAAGGTCGTTACCTTTCTTTAGATTCAATTGAACCTTTATTACACAAATTAAACACCAATAACGAACTCAAAATTATTGGTGAATCGGTACTCAAGAAGCCGATTTATACGTATCAAATTGGCGTTGGGAAAACCAGAATTTTTCTTTGGTCACAAATGCATGGAAATGAAAGTACGACAACTAAAGCGCTTTTTGATTTTGTAAGCGTATTGAAAAGTGATTCAGAACTGGCAAAGAAAATGCTGAACGCATTTACTTTTTGCTGTATTCCAATGTTAAATCCTGATGGAGCGAAGTTATATACTCGGGAAAATGCTAATAAAGTAGATTTGAATAGAGATTCTCAAATCCTGTCTCAGCCTGAAAGTAAGTTATTGAGAGCGGTTTTTGAAGAATTCCAACCTCATTACTGCTTTAATCTTCATGATCAGCGAACTATCTTTGGCGTAAGCGATATTGGGATGCCGGCTACATTATCTTTTTTGGCCCCTTCTTATAATGAAGAACGGGAAATAAATGACTCCAGATTGAAGGCGATTAACTTAATTGCTGCGATAAATGAAGTTCTTCAGGAATATTTACCAAATCAGATTGGGCGTTTTGATGATTCGTTTAACATTAATTGCATTGGAGATACCTTTCAATATTTAGGAGTGCCCACTTTATTATTTGAAGCAGGGCATTTTCCAAATGATTATCAGAGAGAAGAAACACGAAAATATGTTTTCATGGCGTTAATTTCCGGATTTATGACACTTTGCGAAAACGTTATAGTTGTTAATGGAATTAACAAATATTTGAATATTCCTCAAAATAAAGTGGTTTTTTATGATTTTATATACAAAAACATCAAGATAAATTATGATGGTAATGAAATAATCACCAATTTTGCAGCACAATACAAAGAGGAATTAATTGAAAATCAGATTAGTTTTAATGCCTACATAACACAAATAGGCAATTTGGAAAATTATTTTGGTCATTTTGAATATGATGCTAACGGAGCGCTATATAGAGATGATCTTGATGACATTCCGAAATTAAATCAAAAAGCTGATTTTTATTTAGATAATAACATAAAATTTGTTAACGGAATGATAAAAAGATAATTTTAGTATCGATTTGTTGTTTTTTATGTATATTTTTATACTTTGTTATAGTGATTATAAATATAAATTAAAGAATTATGAGTAAGTTTCGTTTAGATGAAGTAGATCACCAGATATTAGATATGTTGATAGATAATACAAGAGTTCCATTTACAGATATTGCAAAAAAATTGTTGATTTCTGCGGGAACTGTTCATGTCAGAGTTAAAAAAATGGAAGATGCAGGAATTATTATGGGATCTTCTTTAGTTCTTGATTATGATAAATTAGGGTATTCATTTATCGCCTACGTTGGTGTTTTTCTTAATAATACATCTCAAACGAAGTTTGTTTTAGAAAGAATTAATGAAATTCCTTATGTGACTGTAGCCTCTGTAACAACAGGTAAATTCAACATTTTCTGTAAAATTAGAGCTAAAGATACTAAGCATGCTAAAGATGTAATCTTTATGATTGATGATATTGACGGTGTTTACAGAACGGAGACTATGATTTCGCTTGAAGAAAGTATCAATGATAAGAAGCGGTTAATGCATACTATTTTTAAAAATATGTAATTAATCTTGAATGCTATATTTTAAAATATAACCTCAAGTTAATTCTTGGGGTTTTTTTTATCACAAATTTTTCTATTAAACCAACTACAACTAGATTATGTATACACTACCAAAAATTGAACGTTTCAACCAAGACGTTCTATCAAAATATCACATTTATAACAGTGTTTTTATAACGTTGCCTTTTGATTCTATAGGTAATACAGGTGTTTTACTTCCCTTATTTACAGACATTTGTGACGTCGGTTTTAAAAAACAAGAAACACCAAAAGAAATACTTGATTTTTTTGCGGAAAAATATTTGAATAGCGCTTCTGAAGAAGAAAAAATTGATTTAATGTTTCGTTTTATTCAATATATCGAGCGTCAAATTGTTTTATTTGATGCCATTGAAGATGCCGCTTTTCCTGTCGTAAACAATATGGAAGGAAGGGGGTCTTTGAGAGATATTAAAGAAAAATTAGATGATAAAGACAAAGAGGATGAGTTGATTCATTTTTTAGAAAACTTCAATGTAAGAACGGTTTTAACTGCGCATCCAACTCAGTTTTATCCTGGAGCAGTTTTGGGTATTATCAATGATTTAACGGATGCTATTCGACAAAATAACTTGTTTGATATTAAGCAATTATTAGCTCAGTTAGGCAAAACTCCTTTTATTAAGAACGAAAAACCGAATCCTTTTGATGAAGCGGTCAGCTTGATTTGGTATCTTGAAAATGTATTTTATCAAACTTCTGGAGAAATGGTGCAATACCTTCAAAAGAATATTTTTGAAGGAAAATCAATTAATAACCCATTAATTAAACTTGGATTTTGGCCAGGTGGTGATCGTGATGGTAATCCATTTGTAACTACCGAGATTACTTTGAAAGTCGCGGAGCGTTTGAGAACTTCAATATTAAAATGCTATTATATTGAAATTAGAAATTTAAAAAGAAAACTAACTTTCTCAGGTGTAGATATTTTGGTTTCCGAACTTGAATATAAACTTTATAGGTCTGTTTTTTATTCCCGAGGTGAAATTTATCTTACTTTGAATGAATTTAAAGCACAATTAAATAAAATAAAACAGATTATAATAGATCAACATCAATCATTATACTTAGATGAAGTTGATGCGCTTCTTATTAAAGTGAATTTGTTTGGTTTTCATTTTGCTTCTTTAGACATTCGCCAAAACAGTAAAATTCACGATAGTGTTTTTGAAGATGTTGTAAAATATTTTTTACAATCCAATTCGTCTGTTTTTCCTGAAAATTATTTTGATTTAAAGGAAGAAGAAAAGTTTGTTGTGTTGTCTAATACAACAGCTAATCTTGATCCTACTGTATTTGAAAATGAAATTACTAAATCTACTATCGAATCTATTCAAGCGATAAAAACGATACAGGAGCAAAATGGTGAATACGGTGCTAATCGCTATATAATTAGTAATAATGAAAGCGCACTTAATGTAATGGAAACTTTGGCGCTTTTCCGATTGAGTAATTGGGAAAATCCATCGGTTGATATTATTCCGCTTTTTGAATCAGTTGATGATTTGCAAAATGCACATGCCATAATGGAGAAATTGTATACTAATCCTGCTTACTCGGAGCATTTGGCAAATAGATCGATGAAGCAAACAATCATGCTTGGTTTTTCTGATGGTACAAAAGATGGTGGGTATTTAATGGCTAATTGGAGTATTTACAAAGCCAAAGAAGAGCTGACTGAAATTTCGAGAAAATATGGTGTAAAAGCTATATTCTTCGATGGACGTGGCGGCCCTCCAGCTCGTGGAGGCGGAAAAACGCATAAATTTTATGCTTCACTAGGTCCTAATATAGAAAATAACGAGATTCAAATTACCGTTCAAGGACAAACGATAAGTTCAAATTTTGGAACTTTGGATTCGTGTAGATATAACCTCGAGAATTTATTAAGCGCCGGTGTTACGAATCAGGTTTTTAATAAAGGTCAAAATGAATTGACAATTAATGAAAAAGATATTTTAGATAAATTAGCTGGTTTAGGCTATGAGAAATATTTAAGTTTCAAGAATCACCCTAAATTTATTCCATATTTGGAACAAATGAGTACTTTAAAATATTATGCTAAAACAAATATAGGAAGCCGACCTTCAAAACGAAGTAAATCTGAAAGTTTAGATTTTGCTGATTTGCGTGCAATTCCTTTTGTAGGATCTTGGAGTCAGCTAAAACAGAACGTGCCTGGTTTTTTTGGAGTGGGAACTGCGTTGAAGTATTTTGAAGAAACCAATCAATGGGATAAAGTACAAGATTTATATGACAACTCGTTATTTTTTAAAACGCTGCTTGAAAACAGTATGATGTCATTGGCTAAATCATTTTTCCCATTGACTGCTTACATGAAAAAAGATCCTGAATTTGGGGAGTTTTGGCAGATTATCTATGATGAATTTTTAGAAAGCAAAAGGTTATTATTGAAAATAGCGGGTCATAAAGAGCTCATGGAAAATTATCCTGATGGTAAAGCTTCAATAGCGATAAGAGAGCGTATTGTATTGCCATTGTTGACAATACAACAATATGCTTTATTGAAAATTAATGAACTTAATAAGGACAAAAACCCTGATGAGAATTTAATAAAAGTGTATGAGAAAATTGTTACACGTTCACTTTTTGGAAATACTAATGCAAGTCGAAATTCAGCCTAAAAATAAAAAATATGAATTCAAATCAATTGCCAGTAAACGAATATGCCAAATTTTATTCTCCATATATTAACGCTTTACAAAATGTAGAATTGATAGAAGAGTTAGAAATTTGCTTACATGATTTCATCAGATTTGTACAAAACATCCCTATGGACAAATTTGATTTTCGTTATGCCGAAGGAAAATGGACTATTAAAGATATTATTCAGCACCTAATTGACGCTGAAAGAGTTTTTAGTTATCGTGCGATGAGAATTTCTCGAAATGACAAAACGCCTTTACAGGGTTTTGAAGAGAATGATTATGTTGAAAATACAAATGCTAATGGTAGAAGCATTCAGGATTTATTGATGGAGCTTTCTGCGGTAAGACAATCTACCTTATTACTTTTTAAAAGTTTTTCAGAAGAACAGTTGGGAAGAATAGGAGTTGCATCTAATGCGGAGGTTTCCGTACGTGCGATTGGTTTTATTATCATTGGACATCAAAAACATCATCAAAAAGTTTTTCAAGAAAGATATTTATAATTTAGTCTAAAAATGCAGACCAAATTTTCAATTTATTTTCAAAAGACATTGTATTAGCAGGACTGGTTGAAGGCATTACATAATAAGTAATGCCTTCTATTTGTCCAAATTTTTTCAAAAAAAATCTATGACTTTCTTTTCCGTTGAAAACTATTTTTTTTATTAATGGAAACTCTCTCAATAAAGCGTCAAAATCATTTTCTTTTTGATTTTTAATATGAATGTCCAAACTTCCTTTTCTTTCACAATTTTCCAGTACGTCCCATATTCCAATTTTATTAGTTTGTAGCAGTTCTATTTTTTCTTCGAAAATTGGCGAAATTGTTGAATTACTTAAAAGCGTATAGATTATTTTCCAAAAATGATTTCTTGGGTGTGCATAATATTCTTGCTTGGTTAGTGATGCGACTCCAGGCATAGTTCCCAAAATTAAAATTTCAGTCGAAGAATTTACAAAAGCAGGGAACGAGTTTATCATGTTAATTTAAAATACTTTTTTCTTTTTCAATTATTGCCAAACCAATTCTTATTTTATCATAGGAAATTTGTTCTTCAAAAAAATCAAAATAAGGCTTTAAGGTAGTGGGAAATTCCAGTTCTATTTGTGCTGCTCTAATTTTTGAAACTTCACCTTTCGATGCAAATTCACTTAAATCAATTTGATGTCCATCAACATATAATTTAGCTAAGTGAGAAATGATTGTTGCAAGACCTAATTTTCTTTTAACAGAAATTTCTTCGGCAGAAAGACCGTCTTGGAATAAAATTAGAGTTTCTTTATATGTGGTTGCTTCTTTCTTTTTTTTACTATTTTTAGATTGCTGAAAATCAATAATAGCTTTTATAAAAGCATCTCCATATTTTTCAAGTTTTGCTTTCCCAACACCATCAATCGCTATTAATTCCTCATCGCTCATAGGTCTTTCGGTTTCCATTTGGCGTAAAGCCGCATCACTAAAAATGACATAGGCAGGAACATTTTCTTTTTTGGAAATTTCGTAACGTAGTTTTCTAAGTGTTTCAAAAAGAGAATTAGCAGCAGCTTTAGTTTTAACTTCTTTAATATCGGATTTATCAATATTGATTTTCTGAACCGTTGTCAATTGTACTTTTTCTCCTTCAAATAGAACTTCAGCGGCTAAGGATGTTAGTCGGATTTTATTTTGTTGGTGGAAAGCGATTTCGCAAATCCCTTGATTTATTAGCTGAATAATGTATTGATTCCAATCGTGCCAAGAGATATCGCTACCCACGCCATACGTTTTCAGATTTTGATATTCTTTTTCGAAAATATAGGCGTTTTTTGATCCGCGTAAAAAGTCAATGATTATTGGTAGAGGTTCGGTTTCTTTCAAACGAATAATCGCGGATAATGCTTTTTGAGCAATTATAGTTCCATCGAAGAACGCAGGTGGATTTTTACAAATATCGCAATTCCCACAATTTTCGGTAACCAATTCCCCAAAATAAGAAAGCAATATTTTTCTTCGGCAACTCAAAGCATCAGCATATTGCTTCATTCTTTCTAATTTGGCCAATTGCACTTCAGCGTTCAAGCCTTGAGAGGCAAATTTCTGTAGTTGAATTACATCGCCGTAACTTTCGAACAATACCGTTTCAGAAGGTAATCCGTCCCGACCGGCACGACCAATTTCCTGATAATATCCTTCAATATTTTTTGGTAAATTATAGTGAATTACCCAGCGAACATTTGATTTATCAATTCCCATCCCAAAAGCTATTGTAGCACAAACCACCTGACAATCATCATTAATAAATTCATCTTGGGTTTTGGAGCGGATTTTATTATCTAAACCTGCATGATAGGCTTTTGCATTGATACCGATTTTCTGCAATTTTTCGGCAAGTTCTTCGGTAGTTTTTCGACTTAAGCAATAAACAATACCAGACTCATTTGGCTTTTCTTTGATGAAATCTATAATTTGTTTTACTCTGTCTAAAGCGGGACGGACTTCTAAACTTAAATTTTTTCTATCAAATGAGGCTACGAATATTTTAGGATTTACTAAATTTAATTGATCACTAATATCCTTACGTGTAGCTTTATCCGCTGTGGCAGTTAAAGCTAAGATTGGAGTAGAAGGGAAGCGTTTTTTTAAATAACCTAAATTGGTATATGCAGGACGAAAGTCATGCCCCCAAGCCGAAATACAATGCGCTTCGTCAATGGCAATAAGGCTTACCGTAAGTTGATTGAAAATACCATCGAGATATGACAAACTTTCAGGAGCTATATAAACTAACTTGATTATATTCGATTTTAAGCTCTCCATATAAAATTGCTGTTCCGCTTCAGTTTGACTGCTATTGATAAAACAGGCGGGAATATCATTCGCTTTTAAACTATCGACTTGGTCTTTCATTAAAGCAATTAATGGAGAGATTACGATTGTAATTCCCGGTAAAAGCAATGCTGGAAGTTGAAAACAGATTGATTTTCCTCCACCTGTTGGCATAATTGCCAATGTATCTTGGCCACTAAGAATACAGTTTATAATATCTTCCTGATTGGGTCTGAATTTTTCAAAACCAAAGTTTTCTTTGAGCGAGGCATGTAAAATAGATGTTGTCATTTAGGCTTATATTTTGAATCAAAGGGAATAAAAAAAGGAACTCTCAACGAGTTCCTTTTATGTTTATAGCCAGAATAGTATTAATCCTCGTCTTCGTCGTCGTATTCGTCAGAAAGTACTTTTTCTTCTTTATCATCGTCATCATCATCCCCGTCTTCTGAATCAGAATCTGGCTTGTCAAGATTTTCATCTTCGTCATCATCTTCAATTGCATCGTCATCATCAAGCTCGATTCCGCTTATTGGTTCTACAACATTATCAATTTCATCATCTTCATCGTAATTTTCAATTCTGTCAGCAAGTTTTGTACTGACTTTTACTAAATAAATAGTATCTTCAGTACGAACTTCTACAGCTTCAATTAATTCGTTTTTAGCATTTCTAAAACGAATGATGTTAGAATCATCATATCCATCAGGAAATCTTTCCACCAAAAGATTCAAAATTTCATTGGTAAGTTTTGCGTAATCTACAATTACTCTTTTCATATAGTTATTCTATAAATCTAATAAATAAGCAAAAATTAAAGGTGCCACAATTGTAGCATCGGACTCAATAATAAACTTTGGCGTTTTTATATCTAATTTACCCCAAGTAATTTTTTCATTCGGTACCGCTCCAGAATACGAACCATAACTGGTCGTTGAATCTGAAATCTGACAAAAATAACTCCAGAAAGGAATGTCATGCATTTCCATATCTTGGTATAACATTGGAACCACGCAGATTGGGAAATCACCTGCAATTCCACCGCCAATTTGAAAGAAACCTACACCATTGGAACTATTTTTCGGATACCAGTCTGATAAGAAAACCATATATTCAATACCTGATTTCATTGTGGAAGCTTTCAGTTCTCCTTTAATTACATACGAAGCAAAAATGTTTCCCATAGTACTGTCTTCCCATCCTGGTACAATAATAGGTAAGTTCTTCTCAGCAGCTGCATACATCCAACTGTCTTTTAAATCAATTTCGTAATATTCTTCAAGAACCCCTGAAAGCAACATTTTGTACATAAATTCATGTGGAAAATATCTTTCTCCTTTATCATCTGCATCTTTCCATATCTTGAAAATATGTTTTTGCAAACGACGGAATGCTTCATGCTCTGGAATACAAGTATCAGTTACTCGATTTAATCCTCTTTCTAATAAATCCCATTCATCTTGTGGAGTCAAATCTCTATAATTTGGAACTCTTTCATAATGAGAATGTGCCACGAGATTCATAATATCTTCTTCAAGATTTGCGCCCGTACAAGAAATAATATGAACTTTATCCTGACGAATAATTTCTGAAAAAATCTTTCCAATTTCGGCAGTACTCATCGCACCAGCCATGCTCACCATCATTTTGGCACCATTTGCTAATTGTTGTTCGTATGCCTTGGCAGCATCAACTAAAGATGCAGAATTGAAATGCAAATAATGCTTTTCAATAAACTGACTGATAGGTCCTTTACTCATTTTATTGGATTTAAAGATTTAAAAATCAATTCATTGAATGGTTACACTCAAATATAATAATTTTTAAATTGACTAATTGTGTATTTGATTATTTATTTTCTATCGTAACCTAAAATTTTTAAAACGTCCTGTGATGTTTGTTGTTCTGAAAATACTTCGGTTGCCAAAATTCCATTTTCATCACGATCAATTAAGATATGTTTTGGTTGTGGAATCAAGCAGTGATGTAATCCGCCGTATCCACCTATAGTTTCCTGATACGCTCCTGTGTTGAAAAATCCAATATATAATGGTTTTTCTTTATTGTATTTTGGTAAATATATGGCATTCATATTTTGCTCTGAATTGTAATAATCATCGCTGTCACAAGTCAGTCCGCCCAGTAAAACCCGTTCGTAAGTTTCATTCCAGCGATTGACAGCCAACATAATAAAACGCTTATTGATTGCCCAAGTGTCAGGAAGTGTGGTAATGAAAGAAGAATCAATCATGTTCCATTTTTCCCTGTCATTTTGTTGTTTTTGATATAATATCTGATAAATTGCGCCACCACTTTCACCTACCGTAAAAGAACCAAATTCTGTAAAAATATTTGGAACATCAACTTCAGCTTCATCACAAGCGATTTTTATCTGATTGATAATTTCGTCAATCATATATTGATAGTCATATTCAAATGCCAATGAATTTTTGATAGGAAAACCTCCACCAATATTCAAACCATCTAAGCTAGGACATTCTTTCTTCAGTGCCACATACACTTTGATACATTTTACTAGTTCATTCCAGTAATAAGCATTGTCATTGATACCGGTATTGATAAAAAAGTGCAACATTTTAAGTTCCAAATTCTTATTTTCTTTGATTTCTTTTTTATAAAAAGGAACAATGTTTTTATATCCAATTCCTAAACGAGAAGTATAAAACTCAAATTTAGGTTCTTCTTCAGCGGCAATACGGATTCCTATTTTGAATTTCCCTTTAATTTGCCCTTGAAGCAAATCAAGCTCTTCAAAATTATCAATAATTGGAATGGCATTTTTATGCCCATTATTGACTAATCGAGCAATGTTTTCCACATACTGATCTCTTTTGAAACCATTGCATATTATGTAGGTGCTTTTGTTGATTTTACCGTTTGCCAATAGATTTTCAACAATATTAATATCAAAAGCAGAAGAAGTTTCAATGTGAATATTATTTTTGAAAGCTTCATTCATTATAAATTCAAAATGAGAGCTTTTTGTACAATAGCAATAATAATATTTTGCCTCGTACTTATTTTTCTCCATTGATTTACGAAACCAGCTTTTGGCTTTGTTAATATTATTGGAAATTTGAGGTAAATAGGTAAATTTTAATGGCGTACCGTATTTTTCAACAAGTTTCATCAAATCGATATTGTGAAACAGAAGATTATCTTTGTTTAATGTAAACTCGTCTTGGGGGAAATAATAAGTTTGATTTATTAAGTCAGAATATTTTGTATTCATTTGGTTTTTAATGTTTTAGATTGAATTTAATGTAAAAATAAACTAATCTAAAATTCAAACTCGAATATTAGCATATATAATTTGTAGCTTTTCATGATCTGCTTTCAGATATTGGAAAATATCAAAACTAAAGTTCCCTTTAATGGAATAAAAACGCTTCAACATTCTTAGAAAAGACATGTTGTTTCTGTTTTTATTCGAACTATAATTTCTTTTGTTTTGACTTTTTTTCATCGTGGCAAATGTAAAAAATATTATATACGTAAAGCAATCCTTTTTATTAAAAATAAAATTATGATTTATAATCTTGGAAGGCTCTAAGAATTAATTCATTTTCAACTGATTGATTAATTTTTATTTTTCCTATTCCCTCAATTAATGCAAACTGGATGTTTCCATATTCATTTTTTTTGTCATGAATAAGGAGTTCCAAGATGGGTTCTATATCATTTTCATCAAATAGAATATCTTCATAAATGCCCTTTATCGCTGATTTTATTTCGGTATACTCCTCCTGATTGATCAGTTTTTTATCCAAAGAGATATAACTTTCCAATATCATTCCGACGGCTATCGCTTCTCCATGCAATAAAGTGGTCTTGTTTTCATTTTCCAAAAAATAACTTTCGATGGCGTGACCCAATGTATGCCCAAAATTTAATGATTTTCGAATGTTTTTCTCTGTTGGATCTTGCAAAACAATTTCGTTTTTTATTTCCACTGATCGGTATATTAATTCATCAAAGTCAGCAAAATCTATGGCTTTTAGATCTAAAAATTGCTCCCAATATCCCTTATCGTAGATCAATCCATGTTTCAGCATTTCGGCAAGTCCGGAGCGCATTTCATTTTGTGGTAAAGTATCTAGATATTGTGTGTCGATAAGCACCATTTGAGGAACATTTATAACTCCTATTTGGTTTTTTAAATTTCCTAAATCGACGCCGTTTTTGCCACCTACGGATGCATCAACCATAGAAAGTAATGTAGTGGGAATATGAATAAAGTCAACGCCGCGCTTAAATGTTGAAGCTACAAAACCGCCCAAATCCGTTACAACGCCACCACCTAAATTAATTACAAGAGTTTTTCTGTCGGCACCAAGTTCCGTAAGGACATTCCAAATTTGAACACAAGTTTCAATGTTTTTATTTGATTCTCCTGCTTCAAATTCAATTATTTCAATAGTGAGTTCCGTTTCTAAAAAGGGCAAGAACTTTGGCAAACAAAATTCGTTGGTATTACTATCTACAATTATAAATATATTGGAATACTTATTTTCTTTCAGATAAAGGTTAAGTGCTTCATATCCTTTTTCATTGAAATAGATTGGGTAATTATTGGCTTGAATCGTTTGCATCTTTGTTGATTAATTGAAAGCGCAAAATAAGGCAATTTTTGCTAAATAGTATTTAAAAATTGCTCAATAATTAGACAAAAATATCACAATTAATAAAAAAAATATTTGAAAAAACACAAGATGTCATTTTTTTGAATAATGCTTTATGGAGTTTTAATTAGCTTTTAAATCCATTTTTATAAATAATCGAGAGAACGGTTTTAAGAAATGATAATTGGATTATTTGCATTCTTGTGCCATAATTTCTTGGGCATTGCCATAATTTTTATTTTTCGCTAAATTTAAATATTTACAGCAATTTTCTTTATTTTTTATCAAAAAGTAACTCATACCTATAAGATATTCTGCTTTTCCATCTTTTAAATCTGCAGAAATTAATGATTTTTTCAAGTAAGAAATGGCATTCAAATATTGTTTTAAGTTATAAAAGCATATTCCAATATTTTGCATGAGGAAAACATTATTGGGATCTTTATTTAACGCTTTTTTATAGGAGTCTAAAGCTTTGTCGTACTTTAAATTATTAAAAAATAGCATCGCTTGATTTTCAAAAATGTTCTTTTCAAATATTTTTTTTCTTTCACTTAAAAGACTGTCGCCAGGAAATGTTTTTAATCCTTTGTCAATAAAAGAAATCAGTTTTTTATTATTATATCCTGATTGATTTAGCGCACTGGAAGTATTTATCCATACTTCCGGATAATTGTTATACTGTGTATAGATATTGTGAATTTTAATTATTCCTGTAGTATCTTTTAAATTCATTCCCGAGTTAATTGCAGCAATGTAATAATCTCTATTTCGAGGTCTAATATCTAAAGCTTTTTTGGCGTAAAAATAGGCACTATCATTTCTACCCTCTCCTGTTGCAATGAGATGTTTGTAAAGCTCTGTTCGTCCAAGATATGGATTTATTTTATTGCCAATATTCAAATATTTTGAAGCCTGTTTATAATTTTTTTCTTCAATATAATATTTTCCAGCATAGGTCGCGAAAGGTTCACTAGTACTAAATACATTAGGATATTGCGGTAAATTATGGGCAATTTCATCAGCCCTTAAAGTAAATTTGTTGGTTTGAAAATTAGCTTTAATATCATTTTCCAACTGATATGCTTTAAAAGTTTTAAAAGAAAAATAAAGAGTAAAAAGGGAAATGATTATTATAAAAGTAGAAGTTCTAGTAGCAGAATAACTTTTTAAGAACTCTTCGGATGATGAAGTATTAATAATTGATAAAGCGAGAAAAAATGAAAACCATAATTGCATTGTTGGTCTATACATGGGAAAATTGAAGGTAGCATCGATACCGTAAGATAATAAAAGCAAAGTAGAAAGTATTGCAATTATTGTTAGCTCACGATTTTCCGATTTAAAAAATATTTTTAAATTTAAACAGAAAGCAATAATAAATATATACAAATAAAGTAAACCATTTAAAATACCTGTTTCAGCGGTGATTTCAAGAAAATCATTGTGTGTATTGGCTGAAATAGTATGATCATTATTTGTTTTTCTCTCATAAGGAATGGATTCTATTTGCCAGTTCCCTAATCCTATGCCCAGTAAGGGTTTATTTTTAATCATTTTTAATGCGTTGTTCCAATACAATAATCTTTCATGTATGGAAGCATCTTTTACATTACCAACTTGTGTTACTCTACTTGAAACAGATTCATATCGACCTGTTCCTTTTCCTTTTTCGAAAATTAGATTGGCTGTAAAAAATGAAATGATAAGGGGAACAATAATGTAGGAAACAGTTAAAATATTTATTTTATTCAGTGGATTTATCTTTAGATACAATAGAATAAATATAAGTGTTTCAAAGAATAAACTTAAAAATGCTGCTCTTGATCCTGTTAAAAAAATAAGAACTGTCGCCAATAATAATACAAAAACCAAAAACCATTTTTTCCATTTTGTAAAATGAACTATTCCTATGAGTAAGAAAGGGATTTTGATACTTAAACTGGCCGAAAATATATTGATATTTCCAGTGTTTCCTTTTAAATTAGCTAAAGCATGTAAAATCGAATCTGTTTTTGAAAATTGAACAAAATCGTAAAACGCTTGAAATGATTGAATAAAAATGCTGATACCAATAAGAAACGTAATTTTGTAAATTAGGTGTAGTCGGTTATTTAATAAAATTGATAAGTTAATTAATGTACAAAAAACAATGACGATTCTTATTAGATTGACTATGCCTAAAGATAGATTTCTAGCTGCGAATAAAGAAACACCAGAAAATACAATAAACAGCAAGCAGGCTTTAACTATATGGCTTTTTTTATAGATGGAAATTAAATTTTGAGTAAGAATGGCAGGATTATAATATATAAAAACTCCTATACTTATATTTAGTATTGATAAGTATAAATATTGGGGAGCAATAATTTCAATACTCCTAAATTGTGGTAAAAAATCAATAATTAGAAAACCAATGATGAAAAATAATGTTATTAAATCAAAATAATTAGTGTCTGATGTAGGCTCTTGAGTGTTTAATTTGTCGGTTACTAATTTAGCTTTCATATCTTATTTATATTAAAATAGTATTTTAAAAATATTAATAGGAAATTTAATCAATTTCAATGAATATTTTATTAAGCTGTTGAAAATAATTTTGATTGCGTATTTCACTATTTAACTATCGTTTTTTTAAATATTTTTCAAAATCTGTCTATATTTGCACAAAAAACCACAGGAATGGAAAAAATATTTGATAATACTCAAGTTGCATTTGCGTTAAAAAGTGATACAGAACTCGATAGAGCTTATTTTCTTTTTAAAATGATTGACAATCAACCTCTTGTTCGAATAGGAACTGCGGTTACTAATTTTGCTTTAAAAGCTAATCTTCCGGTTGAAGGATTGATTCGCGCTACCGTTTTTGATCATTTTTGCGGAGGAGTAAATGAAAATGATTGTCTTTCTGTGGTTGATAAAATGTATACCAAAGGCGTTTCCTCTGTTCTGGATTATTCTGTGGAAGGAAAAGAAGAAGAGGAACAGTTTGATGCTGCTCTTGAAATGACATTAAAAACGATTGAATTTGCCAGAGAACGTCAAGCAATTCCTTTTGCTGTTTTTAAACCAACCGGTTTTGGACGTTTTGCTTTGTATGAAAAATTAGGGGATAAACATATGTTAACGGTTGACGAGCAAGCAGAATGGAATAGAGTAGTGGCACGTTTTGATTTAGTTTGTAGTGAAGCTCATAAAAAAAATGTGGCATTACTTATAGATGGTGAAGAAAGTTGGATGCAAGATGCAGCTGATGATTTAGTTACTGATATGATGCGTAAATACAATAAAGAAAAGCCAATTGTTTTCAATACGTTACAAATGTATCGCTGGGATCGTTTGGATTACTTGAAAAAACTACACGAACAAGCCAAAAAAGAAGGTTTCTTTATTGGGATGAAATTGGTTCGTGGTGCTTACATGGAAAAAGAAATTGCACGTGCGGGAGAGAAAGGATATCCATCTCCAATATGTGCTACAAAAGAAGCTACAGATGAAAATTATGACGAAACCGTGCGCTATATGGTTGACCATATTGACACCATGTCCGTTTTTGCGGGAACGCATAATGAATTAAGTACGTACAAATTGATGGAATTGATGCAGGAAAAAGGCGTTAAAACCAATGATGATAGAATTTGGTTTGGTCAATTGTATGGGATGAGTGATAATATCAGTTATAATTTGGCAGCTAATGGTTATAATGTGGCTAAATATTTGCCTTTTGGTCCTGTGAAAGATGTGATGCCATACTTGATTCGTCGTGCCGAAGAAAATACTTCAGTAGCGGGACAAACAAGCCGTGAACTATCGATGATTAAAGCAGAAAGAAAAAGAAGAAAAGGGAAATAGTTCTCCAATTTCAGTCATAAAAAAAGCTCCAATTGTCAAAATTGGAGCTTTTTGTATAAATATCTTTATAGCTCCCTCTCCTTTGGAGAGGGTTGGGGAGAGGATTAAGAATTGCTAAACTGCAGATTGCTTAAGTTTTTATACATTCCATTTTCTAAAGCAATTAATTCCTGATGTGTTCCCTGCTCTGTGATTTTTCCATTATCGAGCACTAAAATTTGATCCGCACTTCGAATGGTGGATAAACGGTGTGCAATAATGATACTGGTTCTTCCTTCCATCAAAATTTCCAACGCTTCTTGAACAAGTTTTTCGCTTTCACTGTCTAATGATGATGTGGCTTCATCAAGAATCAAGATACTTGGATTTTTAAGAAGGGCACGAGCTATTGCAATGCGTTGTCTTTGTCCTCCAGACAATTTAATTCCTCTTTCACCTACAATAGTCTCAAATTTTTCTGGAAAACTTTCAATAAAGTTCAAAGCGTTTGCTTGTTGTGCAGCTACAATAATTTCTTCTTCGGTAGCGTTTGGTTTTCCGTAAGCAATATTTTCTTTAATGGTTCCTCCAAATAATATTACATCTTGTGGAACAATACTCATATTTCCTCTCAGATTTTCCAGGTCATAATCGTAAATATTTTTTCCGTCAACCAATATTTCTCCGCTATCAATATTGTAAAAACGTAATAACAGCGAAGCAATAGTTGATTTCCCTGTTCCACTTGGACCAACGATAGCTATTTTTTGACCATAATTAGCGGTAAAACTAACATCTTTTAAAACTTTAATTTCTTTCCTAGAATGATAACTGAAAGCTACATTATTGAAAGTTACGTTCCCTTTTATCTTTTGGGTTGTAGCATTTTGAGTTGAATTAATTTTTTCAGGAGTTTCATCTAATAATTCAAAAACACGTTCGGTTGCACCAATTGCTTTTTGAATTTGGGCATAAAGTTCAGCAATTCCGCCAAAAGAAGCTCCTACAAAAGTAGAATACAATACAAATGAGATTAATTGTCCCACACTCATCTCTCCACTAATACTTAAACGAACTCCAAACCAAACTACGGCAACAATAGCTCCAAAAAGGCAAAAAATAATGAATGAAGCGAAGTATCCTCTGTATTTTCCACCTTTGATGGCTATTTTAACCACCTCTTTAATTTTTCCATTGTAGCGCGCAATTTCGTACCATTCATTGGCGAAAGCCTTAACAATAGTAATTCCTTGCATCGTTTCTTCAACAATCACCTGACTTTCGGCAACTTTATCTTGAACATTTTTTGAATATTTTCTAATAAATCGCCCAAAAATAACTGCTGCAACAGCAACCAGCGGAACAACGGATAGCATCAACAACGTTAATTTGATACTTTCATTTGCCAATAATAAAACACCACCAATAATTAAAATGAATTGTCTCAAAAACTCCGCAATTGTAGAGGTTAAGGTGTCTTGAATTTGCGTTATATCTGAACTGATTCGGCTGTTTAATTCCCCAACCCTTTTTTGCGAAAAGAACGACATTGGCAACTTCACTAAATTACTGTACAACGATAACCTAAGATTTGCCAATGTATGTTCCGTAAAATTGACGAATAAATACAATCTGAAAAAGGAAAAAATAGATTGTAAAAAAAGTATAGCAATCAAACCTAAAGCGATTGTATTTGCCTGAGAATTTTCCTTGTTTTTTACACAGTCAATAAGCATTCCCATTAATTTGGGGAAAGCTAAAGCTGTTGCGCCAGTAAAGAGTAGAAAAATTAAACCAACATAAAATTTCCATTTATGATTTCCAGCATATTTAAATATAATTATTGCTTTATTGAGTGAAGTAGCCGTAATTTTTGATTTTGGTAAATCATTTTCTTTGAATCTTGCCATTGTTTATTATTTATAGAGCAAATGTAAGACTATAAGAAGTCAATACAAAAAAATCATCTAGTTTCATCCTTTATTTAAAATGCTGTTAAAGAGCGCTAAAGCAGATTTAAAGGAAATTTTAATAATTTATTTTAAAAAAGTGCTTGTAGATACGGATTCTAAGTGTATATTTGCACACGCAATAACGGAAACGAAAGTTACTAAATTGTAGAAGGGCGATTAGCTCAGCTGGTTCAGAGCACCTCGTTTACACCGAGGGGGTCGGGGGTTCGAACCCCTCATCGCCCACAAGATAAACTCCATTAGACATAATGGAGTTTTTTTATGCCTTTTGGTTTCTTCAGAACTTTATTTATATGAAGTATTTAAGGATCAAGTCTAAAACCTGTGGATTAGTAAAAATTAGGCATAAATATTAGTTAGTCTAAAAAGGAAAAACTCAATATTCCTTACTCCTCTAAATTGGAAACTAAATTAGCCGGAATTATTGCTTCTAGCAAGTTAAGGTATTTCTAACGGCTGTAAAGGGTACTATTTAAAACTTGTTACGCGTCTTTTTTCTTTAGAGAACGGCCTCTAGGCTCATCACCTTCATGAAGCACAATTTCAGAATGCAGAAACTGTGCGGCAGCGGCTGAATCTTTCACTTTGGTAGCACTTCGTTCTAACATTTCCGATTCAAAGACCTTTAATACACTTTCTCGGATGCCAACTTTTCTCCATTGCGATAAAGGTCTACATCCCTTTGAGATTGCCCGAGCCAGAGTAAGCGCATCCAGCAGCGCCTGATTCGCCCCTTGTCCTTTGAATGGACTCATTGGGTGAGCCGCATCTCCAATCAGAGTTACTTGTCCGCCTTTGTCCAATAATTCTGACTGGAGTAATTCTCGGTCATACACGGGATATCCCGAAATTTGAGCTTCGAGGGTTGCGACTACAATCTGTGGAATAGGATCGTGCCACTGTGTTCTGCGACACGCTTCCTCCTTGAGTGCTTGAGGTCCTTGAGCACTTAACGCCTTAGCCTCATCTTCAGGCATTGGGAAGCTAAGTTGCCACATCACCGACTCTGAATCGTAAGGCATGATGTAAATTCGCTCATTACCATTGGCAGTTTGAAATACCGTGGCCGAGTCTAACAATGAACTTTCAAAACCTTTGAGAGCCGCCAAAGGACAAATACCTAATATCACAATACAATCGAGGTAACGCAAAGGGGTAACTTCGTCACCAATCAGTATCTTTCGCACGGCACTACGAATACCATCAGCGCCCACTACAAGGTCCGCTTTGAGGCTTTTCATCTCGCCGTTCACTTGAAATCTTAATTCAACGCCTTCACCCTCAAATTCTTTAAAATCTATTAATTGGTGTCCCCACTGTACCATATCATCTCCTCCGAGTTGTTCAAGTAGCGCTAAGCGCAAAGACTGGCGTGCGATATGCACATTGGTACGTTTCTGAAACGGTTGCGCATCAGACTGTATCCGCTTTCTGATTCCCCATTCACCAATCACTTTTCCTTCCGTAGTTTGAACCACATGTCTTGTTGAAATTACTCCATCTTCTAACGAGAAAATACCCAATCCCTCGATCGCTTTACTAGCTTGCTGTAAAGTGAGTCCGTAGCCCTGAGATCGAGCATCGAAGTTGTTATCGCGCTCATAAAGTGTAAAAGGAATTCCTCGATGCAAACAAGCTACAGCCAGAGCCACTCCGCCGATACCACCACCAATAATAGCAAGGTGTGGATAATTTTCTTTATCCGCTATAGGGGGACTTTCAGTATGAAGCAGCCCGGATCCGCTGCAGTTTAAACATGTATATAGGTGGCCCTTAGGAGGAACTGGAGCCGTTCCTTCGCCTTTCTTTTTTTCAAATTGATCGAATGCTATCTGGTAGTTGCGTCGCGCTTTATCGCTAAGCCCTCGACTTTTTTTGCCGCGTCCCTGACATTCTTGACAAATAGTCCAACTTGTTTCTTTATTTCCCACTTTTTTCACTTCCCTTTATTTAACTAACTCTTGAATTCCCGATAAAGTAAAAAAATTTACCTAGACAATTAATGCTGAAATAAATAGAAAATAGTGAATATGATTTTCACTACTTTTAAATAATTTAACGGTAGAAATTTATATTTTTCAGCGTTTTTTCGCTTGTGGCAATTGCGCAAATTTAAGACAAAAGACTACGAGTGCAAAACTACTTTAGAATTTCCGAAGAAAACCCGAAAATCAACCTGCCCGAATATTTTGCAGCATAATCGCATTTCATTTTTACTTTTGCAATAAAATCATAATTTAAGGAAATACCGGAGAACAAAACTGTTAACTAATTTGTTGAAGTAATCAGCGATGTGGTGGTAATTTTATCGTAGGAATATTAGAAATGTCTATAATATGCAGCGCTATTATCATTCTTTAAAATTAGTAATCCTCTATAGAAAGTTTCTTCAAATTCATCAAAAAGTGCCTTGTTAAATAGTTTATTAAGTACCACAAAGCTTCGCAAGAAATTGAGAAGTTCTTTTTAGATTAAATAAATCAAAGTTAAACTTAGCAAGGAAGTGGGGACAAAATACTAAGTTTGTGATATGATTATAAAGAAAAAAACAAACTGGTTTAGAATGCTGTTTGAATGGAACGGTTCAGTCCTTCCTCAATTATTACCGCGCTTATTTATACTTTTCCTATATACAACTGCTATTGTCTTTTTTAGAGATTATTTACTCCAATACCACCTTTATATCAACCCGGCAATTTTCACTCTTTTTGGAATTGCCTTAGCTATTTTTCTGGGATTTAGAAATACTGTCAGTTACGATCGATTTTGGGAAGGTAGAAAGCTTTGGGGAGCTCTGTTAAATGATACCCGATCACTTGCTCGTCAGTCGCACACACTAGTAGACGGGGCGGATTATCAAAAACAGCAAACTCATTTCATAATGATGCTCACGGCTTTGGTTCATGCTTTAAAGCACCAATTAAGAGAAACGAATCCTGATGCTGATATGGAACGATTATTAGCAAATTCTTATAATCAAAAACTACAATCAGCTATTTTTAAACCTATTATTATTTTAAAAGAGTTGGCAATATGGGTGAGTAAAGCAAAAAGTGATGGGAAATTAGACAGTATTACACAGGTTGCTTTTGACGAAAATTTAAATAAATTATCAGATATTATAGGAGGTTGCGAACGGATTGCCAGCACTCCCATACCATATACTTACAGTATTTTATTACATCGTACGGTATATATTTATTGCTTTTTACTTCCTTTTGGTTTTGGGGAAAGTATGTTGTGGACTTTGCCTTTTGTAGTTGTTTTTATTGCCTATACTTTTGTGGCTCTTGAAGCAATTGCTGATGAGTTAGAAGATCCATTTGGTATTCAACCCAATGATTTAGCCTTAGATGCGATGTCTGCAATGATTGAAAGTACTCTTTCGGAGATCGATAATCAATATATTGAACCGATTAAAAAATCCAAATATTACTATATCACTTAGATTTTATAGCATGAAAAAATATGATGGATTAATTTAATTTCTTGGCTCTTAGAATGCAATTGGCGCAGCAAGACAACTGTCAGGAATGTTAAATGCTTGTACCAAAGAAACAGCATCCGGCCTAATTTCCCAGCAAAGCTGATTGACCATTTTGCGAATGGCTTTTGTTTTTACCGCTTCCATATAACCATCCTCGAGATACCATCCTTTGTTTTTTTCAATTTGCGAAAGGGCATAGAGTTGATATAATTTCAACATAACTTCCTTGCTATTTTTATCTTCAATAGTTTTTATGGCATCTTGAAATTGCTGCAATACAATTCGCTCTAGATAAGCCTGAGCAACATCAATCATTTGATGCTGTACAATATTAAATGCATCATAAGGATCTAGTCCGCTGTCAATTAGTTTTTTTATTCGCTTTGCTGCAGACGCCAAAGTCGTTTTTTCTCTGTATTGAAAAGCCTCCAAATGGAATTCTTCATCAATTAAATGCGAATCATCCGTTTTCCTCGTTGCAATTGGATTCTTTTCAGAAATTGCGGTTTTGGCATTTTCATAAACATAATTGATCATTCCCATAGCATCCATTTTGCCAAAAGATTTTCGGAATTCTGATAAACGGTTTTTGGCAACTAATTGCATCAAGACAGTATTGTCACCTTCAAAGGTGGTATAGATTTCGGTATCATTTTTTAATGCATCAATACGATTTTCGGATAAATAACCTTTGCCGCCACAAGCCTCACGACATTCTTGCAAAACAGCAGTGGTATTCCAAGTAGAGTAGGCTTTCATGCCGGCAGCGAGGGATTCAATTTCCTGCATTTCAGATTCACTCTTATCAATGAAACGCTTCGTAACGTATTGTAAAGCAAAATGGATTGCATATGTTTTTGCGAGCAACGGAAGGAGTCTACGTTGATGGATGCGGTAATTTAATATGGGAACTTCTGAGCCACCTTCAGGTCCAAATTGTCTGCGCTTGTCGCTATATTTAATTGCAATTGTTAAGCCAGATTTGGCTGCGGACAATGCTGATCTTGGAATCCCAATTCTGCCTCCAACCAAAGTTCCTAGCATCGTAAAAAAGCGTCTATTATCACTTGGGATTGGACTTTCAAATTCCCCTTTTTCATTTATCGAGGCAAAGCGGTCTAGCATGTTTTCTTTTGGAATATCTACATTGTCAAAACGAATAGTTCCATTGTCAACGCCATTCAGTCCCATTTTAAGTCCGCAATCACCAATAGTAATTCCTTTAAGAATTGTACTGTTGGTATCACGAAGCGGAACGATAAATGCATTAACCCCATAATCTGTTTCGCCAATAATTAATTTAGCAAAAACTGTAGCCATTTGTCCGTGTGCAGCAGCGTTACCAATATATTCTTTTTGTGCCTTTTCATGCGGTGTATGAATCGTAAAAGTTTTGTTTATATGATTATAGGTTGCCGTTGTTTCCATTCCTTTCACATTCGAACCGTGATTAGTTTCGGTCATTGCAAAACAGCCTGGGAGTTTAAGCGAGCCAATATCTTTTAAGTACTTATTATAATGTTTTTCTGTGCCAAGGGATTGAACGCTCATTCCCCAAAGTCCAAATTGTACACCAAATTTGATCACTAAGCTTAAATCGTGGTAACTCAATGTTTCCATTATTGCAAAATAATCTGCTATGTTTCCTCCACCGCCATATTGTTTTGGATAGGCCATATTTCCCAAATTTTCTTCTGCGAGGATTTTACACCACTCATAGACTTTTTCACGATATACAACAGTGTCTGTCGAAGTTTCATAGGCAAATTCAGGTCGACTAATGACAGATTTTACTTTTTTTATAATTTCGGCTTGTTTTCCGTCCAGAATTTGAGTCAGTTTTTCTATTTCAAACCGAGTGTTAGTTTGATAATCTGCAGTAAAGGTCTTTCCAAGTGTTTTGAATTCCCCCATAGCTTCCTCGCCTGAAATCCCTAAATCATTTTCGAGTTTTACAAAAGCAGGTCTGAGATTGTTGATGATTTTATCATTTTCAGAAAGTAAAATTGAAATGCCAAAAATGGACCTTACCGACTGATTTTCCTGAAGAATAGTCTCGATTTCAGATTTCCAATTAGCCACCACTTCTCTAGATGGCGGCGATGAAGTAACAACTTTTGCAAGAAGTAAATTCTGTTCCTTTTCGGAAAGCCAGCTCTGGGAAAGTATAAACTCTTGTAAAGTCAAGAATTCTTTTTGGCTTAAAAGATCATCGGACCATACAAGATAGAAAAGGGGTATAAAGGCTTTGAGTTTTGAATTTTCCATAACAAAATTGAAATAAGTTTTTTAAACTTGGTTAAGATAACGAAATTTAACTATTGAAAAAGAAAACCAAATAGAAAATAAGTCCCTTCAAAAAGTTAAAGTTCAAGAATTTATTTCTTGTTCAGTAGAAGGTTCCTTTTTAACTTTGTCTTAATATCTCTTTGTGCTAAAACCGATAATACAATCCTTACTTTTGCTAAATCAATAAGAAAAGTAATTCATGACCAAAAAAAATATATCCCAAACAAAAATATCAGTTCTTGATCTTGCAATAGTTAGAGAAGGCGGGACCGCATCAGACACGTTTAAAAATAGTTTAGATCTTGCCCAGCATGTTGAAAAATGGGGTTATAATCGGTTTTGGTTAGCGGAGCATCACAATATGCAAGGAATAGCCAGTAGCTCACCTTCTATTTTAATTGGACACATTGCATCAGGCACTTCAACTTTAAGAGTAGGGTCGGGGGGAGTAATGCTGCCCAATCATGCACCCTTAATGATTGCCGAACAATTTGGGACACTAGCCACACTTTTCCCTCATCGAATTGATTTGGGTTTAGGTCGCGCCCCAGGAACAGATCAGTTTACTGCAGCAGCCTTGCGCCGCGATGACCATGCAGCCATGGAATTTCCTGCTAATGTTCAGGAATTACAAATGTATTTGTCAGAAGGGAATAAAAACGGACGTGTTCGTGCTATACCGGGAGAAGGATTAGATATTCCAATATGGATTTTAGGTTCCAGCACCGATAGTGCTTATTTAGCTGCTTCTTTAGGATTACCTTATGCTTTTGCGAGTCATTTTGCTCCTGCGCAACTACTTACCGCAATAGCAATCTACCGTAATAATTTTCAACCTTCAGAGGACCTCAAAGAATCTTATGTCATAGCTTGTGTTAATGTTATTGCAGCGGATTCCGATGATGAAGCAGCCCGATTAGCAACTTCCTTTAAGAGATTATTTCTTGGAATTATTACGGGAAACCGACAACAATTAAAGCCGCCTGTAAGCCCAGATAATTTTATGGATCCCATGGAAGAGGCTGCATTGCAACAAATGATTGCCTATTCCTTTATTGGTGGACCGGAAAAAGTAAAAAAAGAATTGGACTATTTTCTAGATAAAACTCAAGTAGATGAACTTATGATTGCAACGGCTGTTTACGAACATACAGCGAGACTTCATTCCTATGAAATCATTGGAAATTTAAAAAATAGTTAATTCTGGCAATTTTTTTTTATTCCAATGTTAAAGCACCAAGAATTTCCTCAGATAGGAAAGGACCTCCAGGATAATTAGCGGTATAATCAAGGTTAAGCCAAATTTGTCCGTGCTCATCAATATGATAATAAAGCTGTTTTTCAAAACTTTCCTTTTCAAATAAAACATTTTTAATAAGAAAATTTACTTGTTCTAAATCGTTTGGGGAACCAATTAATATTTCTGGATAAATGTGTCCTTTGGTATGAATCAATCTGGGTGTTCCTCCAATTGCTTTAACACTTGCCGCCATCAAAATAGAATGGTCATCACAATCCCCAGAAAAATAGAGTAATGATTCACTAGCCGACGCAATATAATCGCCATCTTTAGGGTCGCTTACATAGTTCCAACGACGATTTATTTCTTTAAAAACGGCAAAACATTGAATCAGTGTTCGATAATCCGAATAGCCTTTTACATTTTTGAAATACTTAGAAGTTGCCATAACTGCAAAATTCCTTATTTTAGGATTTTGATATTCGATCGCATTAACAATTTTTGATTTATTAGGAAAAGGCAGTAATTTGGCAATAATTATATCTTGGGGAAAAGGGGTTTCCGACATAGAATACATCATTGAATTGTAATCTTCAAAAACGCTGTTAAAACCATAATTACCTAAAACTTGACCGTAAATTAAAACTAATAAATAAAGAGCAATACAAATAAGAATTATAGTTCTCAAGAATCGTAAAATTAACTGAATAATTACAACAATTACGATAAACAGTAGGATTCTGTCAAGATTAAAAAACCAGTTTGGATTGAAAAAATTTTGATGGACAATTAAAAATACTGGAATAGCAATTAAAATATTTAAAACAAAAATAATAACGTCGTCCCAGGGTTTCTTGACCTGAAATGTTTGTTTAATACCTTGAAAAGTAATATTTTTTATTTTTATCATAAGTAACAATAAAAGCAGGAATCTAGTCTGCTTTTACAATTGCATCAAAAGTACCTTTTTTATCTATGATTTTTAGTTGAAAAAGTTGATTTTGAACATTGTTTAACATTTTTTCAGATAGTTTATTTTGAGACCAGTCCGTTAAAGTCAGCCATTGTTGAATATCTTCAATTTTTTGATGAAAGTTCTCCGACAGAATTTTATCGATGTTTGGAATTTTCTTGAATTTTTTGGTTTTTATATTGATGATTTCTAAAATTTTACCAATTATTTCTGGTTCATTTTCCAATATTTCGTTTCGTACTGCAATTACAAAGCAAGGCCATGGCGTAGGACAATCTCCTAATCTTCTAAAAATGCCTTTATCAACTAAAGGTTTAGTCATAAAACGTTCCCACATAAAATAATCAGCATTCCCTTTAGTCAATGCTTCGACAGCGCCGTCAATAGTATTCACAATTTCAAATTGTAGATCATCGGTTTTCCAACCTTCATTATTGGCATTTACATACGCCATTAATTGGGAACCTGAACCCAATCTGGAAATAGCTACTTTCTTATTTTCTAAATCGGATAATGTTTTGAAATTAGAATTGGCTGAAACATGAATTCCCCAAATTAAGGGACTTTCGACATAAATTTGAACAATTTTACTAGGATTTCCACCAACGATATCTTTGACAATTCCTTCAGTTAGGATTACGGCTATATCAGTTTCTCCATCACGAAGCATTTGACACATTTTTCCTGTTCCTTCGGGAACATCAGTCCACTGTAGATCGATGTTTTCTTTTTCGAAATCTCCGTTTTCTATGGATAAATGCCAAGGTAAATTGAAATGTTCTGGAACTCCGGCTATTTTTATTGTTTTCATTTTGTTTTCATTTTGTAAAAAGTCGCAACTTGTCATTATATTTTCATTTCGTACCAATTCCAAGAAACGCCATCTTCGAGATATTGTTCGGTCATTTGCATGCCTATTTTTTGCAAAATTCTATTAGAAGCAATATTTTCAGTATGTGCTGCCGCCATCATCGTTTCTATTTTCAAGATTTTGAAACCATAGTCCAACCAAGCAAAACTAGCTTCACTGGCGTATCCCTTTCCCCAAAAATTTTCGCTTAGACGATAACCAATATCATAAAAATCAATCTTATTATTTACCCTTTCGGTATTGTATTTTAATCCGGACCAACCAATTAATTCATTGGTTTCTTTCAAAATAACAACAAATCTTCCAATATTGTTTTCCAAATATTGTTTCCTAACCATTTCTATATATTGGTATACTCCATCGATCGAAGTCAATGGTTTGTTCCAAAGATATTTGTGTACATTGGGATTACTGTCCATTTCAAATAAAGCTTCAGCATCTGAAGGCAGCATTTCTCTGAGAATAAGGCGTTCGGTTTCTAAAATAAGATTCATGATATTTACAAAAAAAGTTGATGGTGAAGAATTAGCCCTGATCGAAACGGCATCCCCCGCTTTTTGGCAGGGATACAGTGTAGAGCAGGAAATAGCTCCAAATAAAAATGAATGTTCTATTATTGATTAGCCAATTTCTTCAACGTATATGCAATCAATTCATCAACTGCTTTGTATGGATCTTCGCTAAAAGTTCCCGAAGCGCGATTGGCAATAATGGCATTCAAAGAAAGTGCGTTGTGCCCCAAAAGAGCCGAAAGACCATAGATAGCTGCAGTTTCCATTTCGAGATTAGTGATGCGATTCTCTTCAAATGTGAAATTATCCATTTTTGAATTTAGATTTTCATCTTGGATATTCAAACGCAACACACGCCCTTGAGGTCCATAAAAACCGCCGGCTGTTGCCGTGATTCCTTTGTGCATTTTATCGCTTTCTATCAATTTTTCCAATTTTTCGGAACAAGCAATCACGTATGGTTTTCCTTTTCGCAAATCCCAATTGGTATGTTTTACAAAAGCATCTTCCATGTCGATATTAGATACTTCATCAATCAAATAGGAGCGAAGCATGTTGTCTAATCCCAAACCAAATTTTGACATTACAAAACTATCCACAGGAATATCGGCTTGTAAAGAACCCGATGTTCCGACACGGATAATATTTAATGAAGTTAATTTATCTTTTGGCTCTCTGGTTTTTAAATCGATATTGACCAACGCATCTAATTCGTTGATAACGATGTCAATATTATCAGGACCAATTCCTGTTGACATAACGGTAATTCGTTTGCCTTTGAACATTCCGGTTTGGGTTTTGAATTCTCTTTTTTGTGTCGAAAATTCAATGCTGTCAAAGAATTGAGTTATTTTTTCTACCCGATTTTGATCCCCCACAAAAATGATGTCGTGAGCAATGTGTTCTGGTTTTAAATTCAAATGATAAACGCTTCCGTCTGGATTGAGTATTAATTCTGATGATTGTATCATTGTTTTTTTGTTTAATGTTTAAGGTTTCAAGTTGCTCAACTGAATACTAATTACTGAGCACTGAATACTTTTTCTAGCCACCAACACGTTTTACTTTAAAACCTTTAGCTTTTAAAATAGTCATGATTTTGTCGCGATAATCGCCTTGAATGATAATGGAATCGTCTTTGAAAGTTCCGCCAACGCTCAATTTTGTTTTTATTTCTTTGGCTAAAATTTTAAAATCCTCGTCAGTACCTTCATACCCTTCAATTATAGTGGTCGCTTTTCCTTTTCGTTTTTCGAATTTGCAAATCATCGGTTCTTTTTGAACGTATAATTCGTGTGCCACTTCTTCAATTGTCTCCTCAGGCGATGGTTCGTGATCTGGAAAAAGGTTTTTTAATTGGTCTTGCAAGTCCATATTTTATTAATTTAAATTCCAAAAAACAAATCCCAAATCCCAAAATTGCGGTTTTAAAAAACAACTTTTTGGAATTTGGAATTTTTATCTATTGTATTTTATTTTCCCCCTTCGGGGACTAGGGGGCTATTATTTTTTAATAAGCCCTAAATCTACTAAACGTTCGTATAAATATTCTCCAGCGGTAATGTCTTCGAACTGTTTAGGGTTTTCTGCATCAATGCAGTTTTCTAAACAATTTAATGGCATATCACTTACCGGGTGCATAAAAAACGGAATAGAATAACGTGAAGTTCCCCACAATTCTCTTGGTGGATTCACCACTTGATGAATGGTAGATTTCAATTTGTTATTCGTGTGGCGAGATAACATGTCACCCACATTAATTACTAATTCATCCGGCTCAGCGATTGCATCAATCCATTCTCCATCGTGGTTTTGCACTTGTAAACCTTTTCCTTGAGCTCCCATCAATAAGGTAATCAAATTGATATCGCCATGCGCTGCGGCACGAATTGCATTAGCAGGTTCTGAGGTAATAGGTGGATAATGAATAGGTCTTAGAATTGAATTTCCGTCTTTCGCATAATTATCAAAATAAAATTCATCTAAACCAAGGTGAATTGCTAAAGCTCTCAGAACATAAACGCCTGTTTTTTCTAGCATTTGATAAGCTTCTTTACCCACAACATTAAAACGAGGTAATTCTTTTACTTCAACATTTTCAGGGTATTCTGAAGCGTATTTTGAATCTTTGGATACATATTGTCCAAAATGCCAAAATTCTTTTAAATCTCCCTCTTTTCGGCCTTTGGCATGTTCAGTTCCAAAAGAAACATAACCTCTTTGTCCGCCAATTCCAGGAATCTCATAGTTGTGTTTTGTTTCTAATGGTAAAGCGAAAAATTTTCTAATTTCGCCGTACAATTCATCAACCAGTTGGTCGTCTAAAAAATGCCCTTTGAGTGCTACGAAGCCAATATCTTCAAATGCACTTCCGATTTCATTTACAAATTTTTGTTTACGTTTCGGGTCGTCCGAAAGGAAATCACGCAAGTCAACACTAGGAATGTTTTGCATACTTTAAATATTTTTTAAAATTACAAGGTATAAATCTTGCAGATACAAAGATAAAGAATAATTTTAATTCCAAATTTTAAAATTCATCATTAAAATAAAAAAATATAACAAATTAAATCAAAACTGTTATATTTTTTTATCTTTGAACCACATTAAAAAGAAAGAAAATGACCTTTGACAGAAAAAATCTTAGCAACGACCAATTATTAGATTTATATAAAAGAATATTAAAACCAAGATTAATAGAAGAAAAAATGTTGATACTTATTCGCCAAGGAAAAGTATCAAAATGGTTTTCAGGAATTGGTCAAGAGGCTATATCTGTTGGAGTTACGGCAGTTTTAGATACTGATGAATACATACTGCCAATGCACAGAAATCTTGGCGTTTTTACAGGGAGAAATATTCCTTTGTACCGTCTTTTTTCACAATGGCAAGGAAAAGCCAATGGTTTTACCAAAGGTCGTGATCGAAGTTTTCACTTTGGAACCCAACAATACAAGATTATTGGAATGATTTCGCATCTTGGTCCGCAATTAGGTGTGGCTGACGGAATTGCTTTAGCCAATAAACTCAAAAAGAATGGTAAAATAACAGCAGTATTTACCGGTGAAGGAGCTACCAGTGAAGGGGATTTTCATGAAGCATTGAATATTGCCTCGGTTTGGGAATTACCTGTGATGTTTGTAATCGAAAATAATGGTTACGGTTTATCAACTCCCACCAATGAGCAATATCGTTGTGAAAATCTCGCCGATAAAGGGATAGGTTACGGAATAGAAAGTCACATTATAGACGGAAATAATATTCTTGAAGTATTTAATCTTTTATCAGAATTGAAAGCTTCGATGATTGAAAAACCGCGTCCCGTTTTATTGGAATTCAAAACCTTTAGAATGCGTGGACACGAAGAAGCGAGTGGGACAAAATATGTTCCACAGGAATTAATGGACCTATGGGCGATTAAAGATCCTGTTGATAATTATAGAAAATTTTTATCTGAAAATGGAATCCTTTCCGAAGAATTCGATTCGGCTTTAAGAAGTGAAATCAAAAAGGAAATAGACGATAGTTTGGCTCTTGCCAATGCAGAACCAGAAATCGAAGCTTCTTACAGCGAAGAATTAAATGATGTGTATAAACCCTATCAATTTGAGGCGGTTAATCCATCTTCCGAAAAAGAGAATATTCGTTTTATTGATGCCATTTCAAACAGTTTGCGTGAATCGATGGAACGACACCCAAATTCAGTAATTATGGGTCAGGACATCGCTGAATACGGTGGTGCTTTCAAAATCACTGATGGTTTTGTAGCACAGTTTGGTAAAGAACGTGTGATCAATACGCCGATTTGCGAGAGCGCAGTAGTTTCGGCAGGAATGGGATTGTCTATCAACGGATACAAAGCCATTGTAGAAATGCAGTTTGCCGATTTCGTTTCGACCGGATTCAATCCAATTGTGAATTTGTTGGCCAAATCACATTACCGTTGGCTGGAAAATGCCGATGTTGTGGTTCGTATGCCTTGCGGTGGCGGAACTCAAGCAGGACCTTTTCACTCCCAAACTAATGAAGCTTGGTTTACCAAAACACCAGGTTTGAAGGTGGTTTACCCTGCATTTCCATATGATGCCAAAGGTTTATTAAATACATCCATCAACGATCCAAATCCTGTGATGTTCTTTGAGCACAAGCAATTGTACAGAAGTGTTTACCAAGATGTGCCAAAAGAGTATTATACTATTCCATTAGGAAAAGCCGCTTTATTGAAAGAAGGAACCGATATCACTATTATTTCGTTTGGATCAGCAGTACATTGGGCATTAGATACTTTGGCTAAAAACCCAGCGATTTCAGCTGATTTATTGGATTTAAGAACCTTGCAGCCTTTGGATACCGAAGCTATTTTTGCATCGGTAAAGAAAACAGGAAGAGTGATTATTTATCAGGAAGACAGTATGTTTGGTGGTTTGGCCAGTGATATTTCGGCGATGATTATGGAAAACTGTTTCGAATATCTTGATGCGCCTGTTAAGCGTGTTGCAAGTTTAGACAGTCCAATTCCTTTTACAAAGGCGTTGGAAGATCAATATTTGCCGAAAGGAAGATTTGAAAAGGAATTATTGGAAATTATGGCTTACTAAGTAAGGAATCGGTTTCCTAAATTAATTACGAATTTCATGAATTAACACAAACTAATTAGTGTAATTTTTGAAATTCGTGTTTTTTATTCATCGTACTATTAGTAGAAAATTTTTTAACTTATTTTACCTTCATATAAATCCCAAATGGGGAAAATCATATCATAATCATTCCAATTTAAATTTCCATATACAATAGTGAAGTTTTTGAAATTATTTAAATCTAAATATTTTGAAATGGAAGGATGTTGTGATTTTGATAAAAAGAGTTCAAAATCAACGTTTTTTTCTGACGCATCGGTAAAGGTTACTTTAATAACGTAACCATTAACATAAGTCGCAGCAACAACATTTATTGCTTCTGTTTCACTTTGATTGCTATAATTAACTGCTATTTTCATTTTATTTTTTTTGTAATTTTTTCAAATGGAATTTCTTTGTGATATACAAAATAATCAATCCATTTTACCACAATTTCAGAAGCATATTGTCCTAAGAAAGATTGAAAATTTTTAAGTTCATTCCCAATAAGAGGTTTTTTTCCTTTTACACCAACAATTTTAATTTCAGAAATAATCCCGTTAACGATGTAAAATTCTGCTTTACTTTCAAATTCCGCTTTTTTTGCATGCACATGAATTGGTTCATGTTCATTTGAATAAAAATAAAAAAGAATTCCTAAATATTCATACAATTTTGGCATAAGTACCTATTTAATTCAAAATTACAAAATTTAACAACTTGATATACTAATAGTATATTTTTTAATAAAAAAGTTGACTCATAGTATATTTGGTTTAAGGAGTAATATTTAGGCGGTGATTATGGAAAATTGTTTCGAATATCTTGACGCGCCGTTTAAGCATGTAGCGAGTTTAGATAGTCCAATTCCTTTTGCAAAAGCCTTGGAAGATCAATATTTGCCAAAAGGCAGATTTGAAAAGGCTTTGCAAGAAATGTTATAACACTAACTATCGATATCAATTTATTTAGGTCGTTTTTAGAATTTTACAACCTAAAAACGACCTAATATCCAGTAGATAATTATGAATAGTATAATTGTTCCAAAGCAACCACCACCTAGCTTTTTTGCCCCGTAACCTGCAATTAATGTTTTGAAAAATCCATTCATATTTATTGATTTTAAATGTTTTTATAAAGGTAATAATAAAATAGTATTCTGATAGTTTTTATTTTAATTCCAAAAATAAAATCAATGACAAAAAATAGATGCTTATTTTAATAACAGTCTTGGAATGTTACTATAAAAAAGATAGCTAGAGTTTATAATTTTTTTGTTTATCGATTACTCAATTTTGCTTTTTCTTTGATAATATCACTTATTTTTCGGTTTTGGATTTTGCTTTCTAACCATGAAATAATATCGAGATAAAGGAACGCCCTTTTTTCGTAAGTGTTTTTTTCTAATTCGACAAAACGTGCCCTCATTTTTATAAACTCCTTTTTGATATCTCCGGGATAAATAGAGTTTAAGTTTTTCAAAAACTTGATGATCTCTTTTTGCACTTCATGCAAATCGTTCATTTTCAGCAAGAATTTATACGTGTTTTTCAGTTGATTTTCTAAATAATAATCGTTGCCCAATTCATAATGAGCAATTAAACTTAGTAATCGTGCAAAACACATTAAATCTTCCCGCATGGAAAGATTTTTGTTGTTTATGATTTTCTCTAAATAGAATATCGATTCAACGTATTTTTCGTTACCAAAATAGATAGAAGCTATTTTGTAGTAAAACAACATTTCGTGATGTTCATCAAGATGCTCACTATGTAATTTTAATTTATTTAAAATTTCTGGAATTAGATATTCACTTTCAGCAAAAGTACCTTCCAGAATATGATAATTCAGTTTATTATTATACAAATATAAGAACGATAACGAAGCAATATTGTCATTTATTGGAAACCTCGGATCGTGAATTGTTTCTTCTAATAACAACAAATATTTTTTGAATTTTGATTTGTATTTAAGCATGAATAAAGACTCCAGTAAATAATGATTCCCTTTTAAAAAGAATACTGGATTTAGATAAATCATACTTGGATTATCATAAAAAAGAGTGACCCATTTATACGCATATTTGTAACTTCCTAAAAAGTCCTGAACTAAAAAACTACGCCAAAGATTAGCATTGTAAAACCAATATTTCTCTCGAAAACCAAATTTTTTCTCATCTAATTTGGCAATGTGTTTGTGGAAATAATCATCAATGTATTTGTACTCTTCGTCACTTTTTACATAACCTGTTTTCAGCATTATCCCATACAATTGCAAGGATAAATTGGATAATTTACTGGAAATTGTATTGCGATAGTTTAACTCTTTGGCTTGAACAACTAATTCATCGGCACGACCTTGAATACTTCGGGTGATGTATTGTGATTCAATAAGCTTTTCAAATTCTACAATTTCGTAAGCCATCAGTTTTTCGTCATTTTCTAAAGCTGAAATTTTTGTTTTATCCAAGATTTTTAAACTTTGCTTGTATAAACCTTTGTTGTATAAAATAGCGGCAAAATCAATTTGTTCCCGCAATTGATACCGAATATTTTGACTGGGAATATTCAACCGGATACTGACTAATATTTGTTTATATAAATACGACTTAAGGTTGGATAATTGCACTTTTTTTATAATACCACTTTTCAAAATAAGTTTCTCATCATACACTTCCGACTTGTCTAAAATGTTGAATAATTCGATGAATTTTGTATTTGAACTGGTCTCCAGTCTACTTGCAAAAATCTTAAATTGTCTCTTTTCAGACTTTGAAAGGGATTTTATTAATACAAATAAAAAATCTTTTTGATGGTTAGCCATTGTAAAATAAAGAAGTGTAACACACTGCAAATAAAGAGATTATGCTCTTATTGATTGCTTTATAAGCAGTATATTTGGTTAAAATGAATTTTATATTTAAAGTGTTGAAATCTATTTTTGTTATGAAGATGTGAAATTACATTAAATAAATGAAAATGAATAGAGAGAAAGTCCAAATTTTTGATACCACTTTACGTGACGGGGAACAAGTCCCAGGATGTAAATTGGATACCAATCAAAAGCTTGTTATAGCAAATAGATTAGACGAGATGGGCGTTGACATTATCGAAGCTGGATTTCCTGTTTCTAGTCCTGGAGACTTTTTGTCTGTTACAGAAATAAGCAAGATTGTAAAAAATGCCACAGTTTGTGGTTTGACTAGAGCAGTGAAAAATGATATTGATGTTGCTGCAGCCGCTTTAAAATATGCCAAAAGACCCCGTATTCATACTGGTATTGGGACTTCAAATTCTCATATTATACACAAATTAAACACAACTAGAGAAGACGTTATTGCCAGAGCAAAATTTGCTGTATCACATGCTAAATCTTATGTAGAAGATGTAGAATTTTATGCAGAAGATGCAGGTAGAACCGATAATGATTTCTTGGCAAAAGTATGCGAAGAAGCAATAAAATCAGGTGCTACGGTACTAAATATTCCTGATACGACTGGCTATTGCTTGCCTGAAGAATACGGAGCAAAAATAAAATATCTAAGAGAAAACGTAAAGGGAATAGAAAATGTAATTCTTTCTTGTCATTGTCATAATGATTTAGGGATGGCTACTGCCAATTCCATTTCAGGTGCAGTAAACGGAGCCAGACAAATAGAATGTACGATTAATGGTATAGGGGAAAGAGCTGGAAATACAGCACTTGAGGAGGTAGTGATGATTTTCAAACAACATCCTTACTTAAATTTATATACTGATATTGATTCGAAACAATTGAACGAAATGAGTCGATTGGTTTCCGAAAGTATGGGAATGATAGTGCAACCTAATAAAGCGATTGTAGGGGCTAATGCTTTTGCACACAGCTCAGGAATTCATCAGGATGGTGTTATAAAAAACAGATCCACTTATGAAATTATGGACCCTTTGGACGTTGGTGTCAATGAGTCGTCAATAGTCCTTACAGCCAGAAGCGGTAGAGCGGCATTGGCTTACAGAGCAAAAAAGGTGGGTTATGAACTTACAAAAGTGCAATTGGATATTGTCTATGGAGAGTTTTTAAGATTCGCAGATATCAAAAAAGAAGTATTGGATGATGATATTCATCAAATTATTGAAGTCTGTAAAATACAAAGTGAATTAATTAGAAGTTAATACTGGTTTCAGAATTTAAAAAAAATGTAGCATCCAATTAAAAAAATATAGCCCATGAACTTAAAAATAGCAGTACTAGCAGGCGATGGAATAGGACCAGAAGTAATCTTACAGGCAAAGAAAGCATTATATGCAATTGGTTTAGTTTATGACCATGAGTTTGTTTTTGAAGATGCCTTTGTTGGAGCTATTGCATTTGAAAAAACTGGGAATCCACTTCCAGAACAAACCCTGAATCTTTGTCGCAACACCGATGCCGTTTTATTTGGTGCCATTGGTGCTTTAAAATACGATACTAATCCGGAGTCAAAGTTACGTCCAGAGCAGGGTTTATTAAAATTAAGAAAAGAGTTGGGTCTTTATGCCAATATTAGACCTATAAAACCATATTCAGCATTATTGAATTCTTCTCCATTGAAAAAAGAAATAATCGAAGGTGTTGATTTTATTATTTTTAGAGAGCTAACTGGTGGTGTATATTTTGGTGAAAAAAAATTGAACGAGACCGAAACTGTAGCCTCTGATTTATGCGAATATTCAGAGGAAGAAATTACCAGAATTACTCATTTAGCATTTAAAAGCGCTCAAAACAGACGAAAAAAAGTAACTATGGTCGATAAAGCCAATGTGCTTGAAACTTCTAGATTATGGCGAAAAGTAGTCAAAAAAGTAAGTGAAGGGTATCCAGATGTAGCTTTAGATTTTCTTTTTGTTGATAATGCCGCGATGCAAATTATTCTTAATCCAAGACAATTTGATGTGATTTTAACCGAGAATTTATTTGGGGATATCTTATCTGATGAAGCGAGTGTAATTACAGGATCTATAGGATTATTAGCTTCTGCATCTTTCGGGAAAACAAACGCACTTTTCGAACCTATTCATGGTTCTTACCCGCAAGCTGCTGGAAAAAATACAGCTAATCCTATTGCTTCCATATTATCAGCGGCACTATTATTAGAACATTTTGGACTTCATAAAGAAGCTAAAAAAGTACATGAAGCGGTAGAAATCGCTATCGAATATAGTGCAGTAACAGTTGATTTAAACTCGGATTCAAAATTTGGAACCAATGAAGTTGGAGATTTTATTTCAAATTTTATTTTAAATAAAGATGACTTATACTTTAAAATTGATAATATCAAAATAGGACAATCAACAATTGTTTAAGAGAAACGTAATTTCTCAGTTCTAACAAAAATACATACACAAATTAACAAATAATGGAATTAAATAAATATAGCAAGACCATAACTCAAGACGAAACGCAGCCTGCAGCACAAGCGATGCTATACGGAATTGGTTTAACTGAAGACGATTTGAAGAAAGCACAAGTTGGAATTGTAAGTATGGGTTATGATGGAAATACTTGTAATATGCATTTAAATGATTTAGCCAAAGAGGTCAAAAAAGGAGTTTGGGATGCCGATTTAGTCGGGCTGATTTTTAATACAATAGGGGTTAGTGACGGTATTTCGAATGGAACGGATGGAATGCGTTATTCTTTGGTTTCGCGTGACGTAATTGCCGATTCAATCGAAACGGTAATGGGAGCGCAATGGTATGATGGATTAATTGCAATTCCTGGTTGTGATAAAAATATGCCTGGATCTGTAATTGCAATGGGAAGATTAAATCGCCCTTCAATAATGGTTTACGGAGGTTCAATTCACTCAGGGCGTTGGAAAAATGAAAAATTGAATATTGTTTCGGCTTTTGAAGCTTTAGGAAAAAAATTCAGTAATACGATTACTCCTGAAGATTTTAAAGGTGTTATAAAAAATGCTTGTCCCGGTGCAGGTGCTTGTGGTGGAATGTACACTGCAAATACGATGTCATCAGCAATTGAAGCTTTAGGAATGAGCTTGCCTTACAGTTCTTCTAATCCTGCTTTGAGTGACGAAAAAAAACAAGAATGTATTGATGCCGGAAAAGCCATCAGAATATTATTGGAAAAAGATATAAAACCAAAAGATATTATGACTCGTAAAGCATTTGAAAATGCGATTACTATAGTTGCTGTTCTTGGAGGTTCTACAAATGCAGTAATGCATTTAATTGCGATGGCGCATTCAGTTGATATCGAAATTACTTTAGATGATTTTCAAGCTATTAGTGATAAAACACCTTTGCTTGCGGATTTGAAACCAAGTGGTAAATATTTAATGGAAGACTTACATGAAGTTGGTGGTGTTCCAGCTGTCATGAAATATTTATTAAAAGTGGGATTGCTTCATGGAGATTGTTTGACTGTTACAGGAAAAACAATAGCAGAAAACTTATCCGCGTTTCCTGATTTAAATGATGGACAAGACGTAATTCATGAAATCCAAAAAGCCTTGAAAGCCACTGGAAACATACAAATATTGTACGGAAATCTTGCTGAAGAAGGTTGCGTTGCAAAAATGAGCGGTAACGAAGGAGATTTTTTTGAAGGTGAAGCGATAGTTTTCGAAAATGAATTTGATGTCATCACAGGGGTCAGAAACGGAAACGTAAAACCCGGAAATGTCGTCGTCATAAGGTATTGTGGCCCTAAAGGAGGACCAGGAATGCCAGAAATGCTTAAACCAACTTCTGCAATTATGGGTGCTGGACTAGGAAAATCAGTGGCTCTTATTACAGATGGAAGATTTTCTGGTGGTTCGCACGGTTTTGTAGTGGGACATATTACTCCTGAAGCCTTTGACGGTGGTGGAATTGCACTGGTCAAGAATGGAGATATTATTACAATTGATGCTGTAAACAATACCATTAACCTGAAAATATCGGATGAAGAATTCGCAACCAGAAAGTCAGAATGGATTCAACCAGCATTAAAAGTGAATAAAGGAGTATTGTTAAAGTATATAAGATCAGTTTCAAGCGCCTCAACAGGTTGCGTAACTGATAAATAATTTATCAAAAAAAAAATTTGAAAAATTCATAGCATTTTTAAAATGAGATTTATAATTGCTATTTCAAATTAAAAAATAATAAACGTACCCATGGGAACAAATAAAATATCAGGCGCAGAGGCCGTTATTCGATGCTTATTAGAAGAAGGAGTAGACCTGGTTTATGGTTATCCAGGCGGAGCAATCATGCCGGTCTATGACGAATTATATAAATTTAAAGATCAATTGCATCACGTTTTAGTCCGTCACGAGCAAGGGGCAACGCATGCGGCTCAAGGGTTTGCAAGAGCAACAGGAAAAGTGGGTGTCGCGATAGCTACTTCAGGTCCTGGAGCAACAAATTTAGTTACTGGAATTGCCGATGCTCAAATTGATTCTACTCCAATGGTTTGTATTACAGGTCAGGTTGGTAAGCATTTATTGGGTTCAGATGCTTTTCAGGAAACAGATATTATTGGAATTTCGACTCCGGTAACCAAATGGAATTATCAAATTACCGAAGCGCATGAAATCCCTGAGATCATGGCTAAAGCTTTTTATATTGCGAGATCGGGGCGTCCGGGTCCGGTATTAATTGATATTACAAAAAATGCTCAGTTTGACGAAATCGAATTCAGCTATAAAAAATGTACCAGCATTAGAAGTTACAATCCAAAACCGACTTTAAATCTTGAAAAAGTTAAGGAAGCAGCGGAATTAATCAATAATGCCAAAAAACCATATATTATTTTTGGTCAGGGAATTATCCTTGGCGAAGCCGAAGAACAATTAAAATCGTTGGTTGAAAAGTCAGGAATTCCAGCGGCCTGGACAATTTTAGGACTTTCTGCGCTACCTACAGATCATCCATTAAACGTAGGAATGTTAGGTATGCATGGCAATTATGGTCCAAATGTATTGACCAATGAATGCGATGTTTTGATTGCACTCGGAATGCGTTTCGATGATCGTGTTACAGGAAATTTGGCTACTTATGCCAAACAAGCCAAAGTGATTCACTTTGAAATTGATCCATCTGAAATAGACAAAAATGTAAAGACTACCGTTGCAGTTTTGGCCGATGTAAAAGAATCACTGACTGCTTTACTTCCTCTTATCGAAAGTAAAACTCATGAATCTTGGCACAACGAATTCAAAGAATTATATAAAATTGAATTGGAATCTGTTATCAATGAGGAATTAAAACCTACCAATAACAAAGGAATTTCGATGGGAGAAACTATTGAAATGATTAACAAACATTCTAAAGGTGACGCGATAATGGTTTCGGATGTGGGACAACATCAAATGTTTGCTTGTAGGTATGCTAAATTCAATTCGACAAAAAGTAATGTGACTTCAGGAGGTTTAGGAACCATGGGATTTGCTTTGCCTGCTGCAATTGGTGCCAAAATGGGAATGCCAGAACGTGAAGTGGTTGCTATTATTGGTGACGGTGGTTTTCAAATGACAATTCAGGAATTGGGAACTATTTTTCAAACCAAAATTCCTTTGAAAATTGTAGTACTCAACAACGAGTTTTTAGGAATGGTGCGTCAATGGCAACAATTGTTTTTTGACAAAAGATATGCTTCTACTGAAATGATAAATCCAAACTTTACCGCTATTGCCGAGGGGTATTACATTAAAGCAAAAAAAGTTACTAAACGAGAAGATTTAGATGCAGCTGTTGCCGAAATGATGGCTTCAAAAGAATCCTATTTCCTTGAAGTTATGGTAGAAAAAGAGAACAACGTATTCCCGATGATTCCAACAGGAGCATCGGTTTCAGACATTCGTTTGTCTTAAATAGTTTAAAGTTTAAGGTTTAAAAGTTGTTGGTATGAAAACACTGGCAGTAAAACAAGAAAGTTGCTCAACTTTAAACTTTAAACAAAAAAACTTTAAACAAAAAAAATGGAAAATAAAACATTCACCATTTCTGTTTATTCAGAAAACAACGTTGGCTTATTAAACAGAATATCTGGCATATTCCTGAAACGTCATATCAATATTTTGAGTCTAAATGTATCCGAATCAGAGATTGAAAATGTCTCCAGATTTATAATAGTGGTTGATACCACCGAAAAATGGGTGCAAAATATTGTAGGCCAAATCGAAAAACAAATCGAAGTCATTAAAGCGTTTTATCACGTTGATGAAGAAACCATTTTTTTAGAAAATGCGCTTTTCAAAATACATTCCAGCTTATTATTCGATGAAAGACAAATTCAAAATATTATAAAAGAAAGTCACTCTGAAATAGTTACGGTTTCAAGAGACTTTTTCGTGATTTCAAAGTCCGGAAAACGTACCGAAATCGAAGAATTATATGAAAAATTAAAACCTTTCGGAATCATGCAGTTTGTACGTTCCGGAAGAATATCAGTTTCTAAAGAAAAAATGGAAATATCAACTTTATTAGAAGAACTAAAACAGTAATCAGTGTTCAGTCACTTTAGTTTGTCATTCCGACGAAGGAGGAATGGCAATTTGATTAGCATTAAGTATAAAATTTTACAATCATTAAAAAATAAACAATGGCAAATTATTTCAATTCATTACCACTTAGACTACAACTAGAACAATTAGGCGTTTGCGAATTCATGGATCAATCTGAATTTAAAAATGGAATCGAAGCTTTAAAAGGAAAAAAAGTAGTCATTGTAGGTTGCGGAGCTCAAGGTTTGAACCAAGGATTAAATATGAGAGATTCAGGTTTAGATATTTCTTATACTTTACGTGCTGATGCAATTGCTGAAAAAAGAGCATCTTTCAAGAACGCTACTGATAATGGTTTCAAGGTGGGAACTTATGAAGAATTAATTCCAACGGCTGATTTGGTTTGTAACCTTACACCGGATAAACAACATACAGCTGTAGTTACAGCGATTATGCCATTAATGAAAAATGGCTCCACATTGGCATATTCTCACGGTTTCAATATCGTCGAAGAAGGAATGCAAATTCGTAAAGACATTACTGTAATTATGTGTGCTCCAAAATGCCCTGGTTCTGAAGTTCGTGAAGAATATAAAAGAGGTTTTGGAGTACCAACCTTAATTGCAGTTCACCCCGAAAATAATCCAAATGGAGAAGGTTTTGAGCAAGCAAAAGCGTATGCGGTTGCTACTGGAGGTCACAAAGCAGGAGTTTTAAACTCTTCATTTGTTGCGGAAGTAAAATCGGATTTAATGGGAGAGCAAACTATTCTTTGCGGAATGTTACAAACCGGTTCTATTTTATGTTTTGACAAAATGGTTGAAAAAGGAATCGAACCTGCTTATGCTTCAAAATTAATTCAATACGGTTGGGAAACAGTAACGGAAGCTTTGAAACATGGCGGAATTACAAATATGATGGACCGTCTTTCAAATCCTGCAAAAATTGAGGCTTACGAATTAGCTGATGAATTAAAAGACATCATGCGTCCGTTATTCCAAAAACATATGGATGACATTATTTCTGGGGAGTTTTCAAAAAACATGATGATTGACTGGGCCAATGATGACATCAATTTATTGACTTGGAGAGCGGCTACAGCAGAAACCAATTTTGAAAAAACAGCACCAACAGCAGCTCATATATCAGAACAGGAATATTTTGACAATGGCGTATTGATGATTGCCATGGTAAAAGCAGGAGTAGAGTTAGCATTCGAAACTATGACACAAACGGGCATCATTGAAGAATCAGCTTATTACGAATCATTGCATGAATTGCCTTTGATTGCTAATACAGTAGCAAGAAAAAAATTATACGAAATGAACAGAATTATTTCGGATACAGCGGAATACGGATGTTATTTATTTGATCATGCCTGTAAACCGTTATTGGCTGATTTCATGAAAACAATCGAAACTAATGTAATTGGAAAACCTTTTTCTACATCGAATGGAGCAGAAAACGCGGTGCTTATTGCAGTAAATAGTAGTATTCGTCAACATCCTATTGAAGAAGTAGGAGCGTGGTTGAGAGAATCAATGACCGCTATGAAAAAAATTGGATAGTAAAAAAATAAGTATTACCACACAGGAGGGTGTGTTGGGATCTGCATTATATCATCTTGTTTTTAAAATATTTTGAATTAGTTACTTTTATTAAAAAACGCAAAAGATATAAAGCATATTACATTCACTTAACTTCGGGTTCGCCTGAAAGTTAAGTGGAGTAATCCCTAAAAGCTTTTGAAAAATATCATTGTATTACCCATTTTGATTTTTAAATAATTTGAAATGATATTGCAATTGGCGGTTTTAGTAATAAGTATTTTGTTATAAAGTCTAAATTATTTTGGTTAGTATATTTAGAAAATTCGGCTCATTATTACTAAATTATTTGTTGTTAAATTTTGTTGAGACAAAAGGCGGGGTAGAAAAAATCTATCTCGCTTTTTTGGTTTCAAACATTTTTCTCTAAAACAATAAAAAAACAACAAATATTCATTAAAAAGCTATTTTTTTTATGTGATAGTAGTTTTTTTATAGAAATTAATATTTTAAATAATTTTAGGAATAGCGGGAGATTTGATACTTTTATGAAAAATTTAAAACATGAGCTATTACAAAATTGAAAATTTAGAACAGTATTTTAAACACTATAACAAATCAGTTCGAGAACCTAGAAAATTTTGGGGAAAAATAGCAGAAGAAAATTTTACGTGGTACCAGCAATGGGATAAAGTTGTCGATTTCAATATGGCCGACGCCGAAATAAAATGGTTTACTGAAGCAAAATTGAATATTACTAAAAATTGTATTGACAGACATCTTAATAAAAGAGGGGATAAGACAGCTATTATATTTGAGCCTAATGATCCTAATGAAAAAGCATTACATATTACCTATAATGAGTTACATCAACGCGTTTGTAAAATGGCAAACGTACTACGGGAACAAGGTATAAAGAAAGGCGATCGAGTTTGTATTTATTTACCAATGATCCCTGAATTAGCCATTACTACTTTGGCTTGTGCCAGAATTGGTGCCATACATTCTGTTGTTTTTGCTGGTTTTTCTGCATCGGCGGTAGCAACCAGAATAAATGATAGCGATTGCAAGATGGTCATCACTTCAGATGGTGGATACAGAGGAAATAAAACTATTGATTTAAAAGGAATAATTGACGATGCATTGACCAACTGCCCTAGAGTAGAAAAAGTGCTTGTCGCCAAAAGAATACATTCAGAAATTACCATGAAAGCGGGACGCGACCAATGGCTACAGCCACTTTTAGACGAAGCTTCTGATAATAATGTTGCCGAAATTATGGATGCAGAAGATCCATTATTCATTCTATATACTTCTGGTTCAACAGGAAAACCAAAAGGAATGGTACATACTACTGCGGGATACATGGTTTATACGGCTTATACTTTCAAAAATGTATTCAATTACGAAGAAAATGATGTTTTTTGGTGTACCGCTGATATTGGTTGGATAACCGGTCATTCTTATATTTTATATGGACCGTTATTGAACGGAGCAACAACTGTAATATTTGAAGGCGTTCCATCTTATCCTGATTTTAGTCGTTTTTGGGAGGTAATCGAAAAACATAAGGTTACACAATTTTATACTGCACCAACCGCTATTCGTGCTTTGGCAAAAGAAAGTGTGGAGTATGTCCAAAAATATCCGCTCAAGTCTTTAAAAGTGATTGGATCTGTTGGCGAACCAATTAATGAAGAAGCTTGGCACTGGTATAATGATCATGTTGGAAATAAAAGATGTCCAGTAGTTGATACTTGGTGGCAAACTGAAACAGGTGGTATTATGATTTCACCAATTGCCTTTGTAACGCCAACAAAACCAACATATGCGACCTTACCATTACCGGGAATCCAACCTGTTTTAATGGACGAAAAGCGCAATGAAATTGAAGGAAACCAAGTGGTGGGAAGTTTGTGCATTAAATTTCCTTGGCCAGGAATTGCCCGCACCATTTGGGGCGATCATCAACGATATAAAGACACTTATTTCTCTACATTTCCAGGTAAATATTTCACTGGAGACGGTGCTTTGAGAGATGAAGTGGGCTATTACAGAATTACAGGCCGAGTAGATGATGTAGTTATTGTTTCAGGACATAATCTGGGAACAGCGCCTATTGAGGATGCAATCAATGAGCATCCAGCTGTTGCAGAATCAGCGATTGTCGGTTTTCCTCATGATATAAAAGGAAATGCATTGTATGGTTTTGTTATTCTAAAAGAAACAGGAGAATATCGAAATAAAGAAAATCTTAGCAAAGAAATTAATCAGCACATAGCCGATCACATTGGACCAATTGCAAAACTGGATAAAATTCAGTTTGTTTCGGGGTTGCCAAAAACACGTTCTGGAAAAATTATGCGTAGAATTCTGCGTAAAATTGTGGAAGGTGATTATTCAAATCTTGGCGACACATCAACTTTATTAAATCCTGAAATTATTGATGAAATAAAAGAAGGAAAATTGTAAATGAATTAAAACTGCTTGTAATCAAGCAGTTTTTTTTTGGATAAAAATATAAAGTCAGTATTTTAGCTTTTACAGATTCTAAAAAAAAATCAATTTAATGATAACAAAAACGATTGATTATATGCTACAAATAAAGTAGCAATTATGTAAGTTTTATATTAAATTAGTCCTCAACTATATCAAACAATTTATTATTTTTACTTTTCATGAAAAACAAAGAAGTCCTAATTATCGGTGGAGGTTTAGCAGGCTTAACTGCAGCTATACATTTGTCAAAAAATGGATTGCAAGTAATTTTGATTGAAAAAAATGAATATCCAAAACATAAAGTTTGCGGTGAATATATTTCAAATGAAGTATTGCCCTATCTGAATTGGCTTGATTTGGACATTTCAAGTTTACATCCAACACATATTACTCATCTAGAATTTTCAACGGTTTCCGGAAAAATAATTAAAAGTATTTTACCTCTTGGAGGTTTTGGAATTAGTCGATATACACTCGATGAATATTTATACAAGAAAGCAATTGCTAATGGTTGTAAAATAATTCGAGACACCGTAGACGCAATAGTTTTTGATGCCGAAGAATTTACCGTAACCACTTCCGATAAGACCATTTTAAAATCGGAGATTGTAATTGGTGCTTTCGGTAAAAGGTCAAATATCGATCAAAAATTAAATCGTAATTTCATTCAGAAAAAATCTCCTTGGCTGGCCGTGAAAGCCCATTATGCTGGGAATTTTCCAAATGATTTAGTTGGTTTGCATAATTTTAAAGGAGGTTATTGTGGGGTGTCTAAAGTAGAAAATAACACAATCAACATTTGCTATCTAGCTGATTATGAAACCTTCAAGCACTACAAAAACATTGATGAATATCAAGAAAAAGTAGTTTCTGAGAATCCACATTTAAAAGCAATTTTATCAAAGTGCAAGCTGCTTTTTGAAAAGCCATTAACGATTAGCCAAATTTGTTTTGAGAAAAAAAATACAGTCGAAAACCATATTTTAATGATTGGAGACACAGCGGGATTAATTCATCCTTTATGTGGAAACGGAATGGCAATGGCTATTCATAGTGCTAAAATTGTTTCAGAATTAATTGAGAAGTTCTGTAATAAAGAGATAAAATCCAGAACGGAGTTAGAAAATAAATATAAGCAAGAATGGGATTTTAATTTCAAAAACAGGTTGAAAATGGGACAATCACTAGCCCTTCTTTTGCAAAAGCAAAAAATGTCGAAGGTACTGTTGCGAATATTAGTTTATTTTCCATTTGTATTACCAATTATTATTAAAAAAACTCATGGAAAACCCATAAATATAAATTCATAAATGGTTATAAATACTAAAAACAGAACCGATAGACCTGAAACTATGGACGATTTTGCCATGGAAGGAGAAGTCTTACGTGATGCATTGGATAAAATCGCTCAAATCAATCAGCTCTTAGGAGGAAACCAGCTAACTTTACGAGGTGTTCAGGAATTGATTGGGACAGTTGCTAAATCAACGCCAATTACAATAGTAGATGTGGGTTGCGGGAATGGTGATATGTTGCGAACCTTGGCCGATTATGGATTAAAAAATAATTTGAACTTTCAATTAATTGGTATTGATGCAAACAATTTTACGGTCAATCATGCACGACACTTATCCAAAAATTATCCAAATATAAGTTACCAATGCGAGGATATATTTGATAAACCTTTTGCTGAATTAAAATATGATATAGTGCTATGCACATTGACGTTACATCATTTTAAAAAAGATGAAATTATTGAGCTTTTAACTATTTTTAAGACCAATTCAAAAGTGGGGATTGTTATTAATGACTTGCATCGAAATATCATAGCGTATCGATTGTTTCAGGCATTATGTTTCGTATTTCGATTGAATGATATGTCAAGAGAAGATGGATTAGTTTCTATTTTAAGAGGGTTTAAAAAGGAGGAATTGGTTCGTTTTTCAGAAAAATTAAATTTTATAAACTATAAAATCCAATGGAAATGGGCTTTTCGTTACCAATGGATAATTTCAAAAATATGAGTGTAAAAATCAAAGCGGTAAGCAAACAATTACCCAAATATTCACGGAATACTGACGAAATAATTCCATTTCTTGATGCTTGGCTCGAAGGTCAAGATGAACGTTTCATAAGAAAAGTAAAAAAGATTTTTGAAGGGGCAGCTGTAGACAAACGGTATTCTATCATGGATCCTATCGAGGTTTTTACAAAAACTTCTTTTGAGGAAAGAAATGATATTTATATTCGTGAAGTAATTGATTTAGGCGAAAAGGTCCTCGAAAAAGCACTTGAAAAAGCCAATTGGAATCCAGAAGATTTAGATTACATTATAACTGTAAGTTGCACCGGTATTATGATTCCATCACTGGACGCTTACTTAATAAATAAATTGAAATTACGTCAGGATATTGTGCGACTTCCAGTAACTGAAATGGGTTGTGCAGCGGGAATTTCGGGAATTATTTATGCTAAAAATTTCCTGCAGGCCAATCCTGGGAAACGAGCTGCTGTAATAGCGGTAGAAAGTCCGACGGCAACATTTCAATTAGACGATTTTTCGATGGCAAATATAGTAAGTGCGGCAATTTTTGGTGATGGAGCGGCTTGTGTTTTACTTTCTTCCCATGAAGACGATGAAGGACCCGAAATTCTAGCGGAGGAAATGTATCATTTTTACGATAACATTCACATGATGGGGTTTAAGCTTACCAATTCAGGATTGCAAATGGTTTTAGACATTGAAGTTCCACAAAAAATAGCTTCCCATTTTCCGGATATTATTCATCCTTTTTTAGAAAAAAATAATCTAGAAATGAAAGATATAGATCATTTGATTTTTCATCCCGGTGGTAAAAAAATTGTTCAAACGGTAGAAGCTTTATTTTCAGATTTAGGTAAAAATATAAACGATACTAAAGAGGTTTTGCGTTCCTATGGAAATATGTCGAGTGCTACTGTTTTGTATGTTTTGGAACGAATTATGGATGATAATCCAGAGAAAGGATCAAAGGGATTGATGCTGAGTTTTGGACCTGGGTTTTCAGCACAAAGAGTTTTATTGCAGTTTTAAATGAAAAATAAAGAAATCATATCCAAATTACCTTATTCCGAGCCCTTTCTGTTCGTGGATGAAATAATCCGTATCAATGAAAATGGAGTAGAAGGTAATTACACTTTTGATGAAAATCTAGATTTTTATAAAGGACATTTCAAGTATATGCCAGTTACTCCCGGAGTAATTCTCACGGAAGTGATGGCCCAAATTGGATTGGTTTGTCTGGGGATATTTTTATTGGATGATATATTTAGTTCAAGTACTTCAATTGCTTTAACGTCAAGTGAAATGGAATTTTTAAAGCCTGTTTTTCCTAAAGAAAAAGTAACCGTAATTTCGGAAAAAATATATTTTAGATTTGGAAAATTAAAATGTAAAGTAAAAATGATTAATGAAAAAGAGGAAATAGTTTCAGTAGGAACAATTGCAGGAATGATAGTTTCAAAGAGTGAAGTAACTTAAAATTCTTAATGCCTTAATGGTTTAAAAAATATTCTTTGTATGCAAAAAAGAGTTGTAATAACAGGATTAGGCGTGGTTGCTCCAAATGGAGTAGGACTCGATGCGTTTACAAATGCTATAAAAAATGGAATTTCAGGAATTAAGCACGATGCGGAATTAGAAAGATTGCAATTTTCGTGTCAGATTTCTGGAAAGCCTGCCGTTTCTTCTGAATTAGCATTGCAATATTTCTCCGAATTAGAACTTCGAAATTTTAACTCAAGTGGTATTTTATATGGCGTAATTGCGGGAATTGATGCCTGGAAAGACGCAGGATTAACATTGGAAATCAATGAAAACCCTGATTGGGAAAGCGGAACTATTTTTGGAACAGGAACATCTGGAATCGATAAATTTCGGGAAAGCATTTATAAAATTGATGATTTTCAAACTAGACGTTTGGGAAGTACTGCCGTGGCTCAAACCATGAATAGTGGCGTGAGTGCGTATTTAGGTGGAAAATTAGGTTTGGGAAACCAAGTAACTACCAATTCTTCCGCTTGTACGACAGGAACCGAAAGTATATTGATGGCTTATGAACGTATTATATTAGGTCAGGCCAAACGTATTTTAGCAGGAAGCACTAGCGATTCCGGACCTTATATTTGGGGTGGATTTGATGCGATGCGTGTTTGCACTTTTAAACATAATGATTCACCAGAAGAAGGTTCAAGACCTATGAGTGCAAGCGCTTCGGGGTTTGTTCCGGGAAGTGGAGCAGGAGCTTTGGTTTTAGAAGATTTAGAAACGGCTTTAGCTCGAGGTGCAAAAATTTATGCAGAAGTTTTGGGAGGAAATGTAAATTCTGGTGGACAACGCGGATTAGGAACAATGACAGCACCAAACCCAGTTGCGGTTCAGAAATGCATTAAAGATGCTGTTGAAAATGCAGGAATTGATCCAACAGAAATTGATGCTATTAACGGACATTTGACCGCAACATCCAAAGATAGTTTAGAAATTCAAAATTGGAGTGAAGCTTTAGGAAGAAAAGGATTGGACTTTCCTTATATCAACTCTTTGAAATCAATGGTAGGACATTGCTTGAGTGGCGCTGGAAGTATTGAAAGTGTGGCTTCGGTGCTGCAATTGCATCATGGATTTGTTTTTCCAAATATTAATTGTGAAGATACAAATCCTGAAATTACAGCTATTATTGATGAGTCCAGAATTCCGAAACAACTAGTTGAAAAAGAATTAAATGTAATCGCAAAAGCTAGTTTTGGTTTTGGCGATGTCAATGGGTGCGTAATTTTTAAGAAATTTAAAGATGGAGTCGAAGAACTAAGTAAGAAAGAAGAGGAGAAAGAAAACAAGGTTGAAATAATTAAAAATTATAATATACTTTAGTAGCAGAAATATTAAAATAACTATGGAAAAAGAAGAAATAATTGAGCAATTAAAAGTAATTGTTAAGCCTTATATACAAGATGAAGAAGCCTTTAAATCTCTTACGGAAAGTACGGATTTCATTAATGATTTAAAAATAAATTCTGCTAACCTTGTTGATGTAATTTTAGATATAGAAGAAAAATATAATATAATAATTGACAATGAGTCAATGGAACGAATGATTAATGTAAAAGCCGCAATGGAAATTATTGAGAATAAATTGTTAGAAAAAGAAAGTGATTCTTAGTGGCATCTTCTCTAACTAGCGGTAATTACAAGTCGATTCTAAATAGAATTTAATTCTAATGAATATATTTCAGATTAAAAATAGTAATTAAGTGATAGGAAATGACATTGTAGATTTGGCTTTAGCCCGAAAAGAAAGCAATTGGCAACGGAAAGGATTTTTGGATAAAATTTTTACCAAAAAAGAACAATTGCTTATTTCTAATTCCAAAAATCCAGAAATTATGGTTTGGAATTTATGGACAAGGAAAGAAGCCGCGTATAAAATCTACAATCGCCAGACCGGTATTCGTGGATATTTTCCTATTCAATTAGATTGTTTTTACGAAAGTGAAAATCTGGGTATCGTTTCTTGTAATGGAAACACCTATTACACGCAAACTAAAATTTCAGTTGATTGTATTTATACCATTGCAGTAACCGAAAAAGACTATTTGAATCAAATTATAAATTTAGATTCGGAAACTAAAATCATTAAAAGGAATGGAATTCCATTTATAAGGGACGAATTGACTAAACTTTCAAGGCCCGTTTCGATTTCTCATCACGGGCGTTTTTGGATGGGAATTACAATTTGATTTTCAAATAATTATTTTATTTAATACCCAATCTAGATTTTAATTTTAAGAATAATAAAGCAATTCTATAAGCATCTTCTGAGGAAGAATTTCGATCACTTTTTGGTAGATTATATATGCCGCTTAATTCGTCTAATGAGAATTGTTTATTATTAATGTCTTCGAGTTTACGGTACATTACATCAATATCCAAAGCTTCGTTTTTTAGACGGCCGCAATCTAACCTTTCCAGTGCCGCATTAATCATTTCTACGTCAAAATCAATGTGATGTCCTACCAGTACTGCATTGCCAATATAATCGACAAACAATTTTATAGCCTCAAGTTCCCCCAATTTTTTCATTTTACTTTCTACGATAAACTCGTTTGAAAGTCCATGTTCATGAAGAAATTTGTATTGTAACAGAACCGCCTCAAAATTATCTCCAATAATTACACTATTATCAATTACGGCAAAAGAACCAATTGATAATATGACATCTTTTACAGAATTTAAACCAGAAGTTTCAGTTGACAAAATGACAAATCGTTTTGATTTCTTATCAAATTTAGAAAGGTATTCTTTCCAGAATTCAGGATGTTCTTTATTTATATTTTTAAGCCAGTCTAACATATTAAGAAAATTGGGTGAGTTGAAATTTACTTTTAATCAATTCTTCCAATTCTTTCATTGGTGCCAACGCAGCTTTTAATTTATCCTTATCAATTTTTGATAATTCATTCAAATTTATAAATTGTCCTGAATCATCATTTTTCAAACCTTCTAATGTTCTAATTTTCGACAAAATTAAAAAAGCTTCGGCACAATTAAGATAAATCTCTGCATGTTTTGCATCAGTTATCGCTAATTGTTTGAATCTAAGGTAAGTGTTGTTAATTCCTTTTATGTCATAATTCAATACAAATAAACGAGCTCCATCAATTAATGGCATCAAAGCACGCGTTTTTATATCAAATTTATTTTTGTTTGGTCCTTCTTCTTCGACATTGAAATTTTTGAAAAAACTCAAAGGAGAGTTTTTTCTTAAGGCGTCATTTCCTAAAAAATCAAAGAATAAAGTGTTATTTTTAGCGTTTTTAAAAACAGTCGTAGTTATTGATTCTTCAATTTTTTGTTCTCCAAAGGCAATTTCATAATCAAAGAAAATACTACTTAAATCATTGCTGTTTTCACCTGGAGTATTCATCCAGCTGTTGTATTGTTTAGTCCAGTCTGTCAATGATTTACACCAAAGCATATTGCTTCCCATATGACCGTTTGGACAAAGTTCGTATCCTACTTTTTCTAGTGTTGCTGTAGTTTTTCTTCCCAATTTTAAGAAATAGTCTTTTACGTCTCTATATTTATCCGGTGAAACATCCTCAAAAATTAAAATACTATCTTGATCCGTCAATAGTAATTGTTCTTTTCTTCCTTGACTTCCTATACTTAACCAAGCAAAACGAGCAGGAGGGGAACCTAAATCTAAAATCGAGAGTTCTACTGAACGTTTAATAATAGCCATGTTAATTTCGCTGGCAATATTACTAATATGAGAAAGCGGGATATTTTTATGAATCGAATTTTGAATAATATCAGACAAACGTTCTCGTATTTGCTTTAAATCTTTTGAAGTTTGGGAACGTTTAATTTCTTTTATTAAAACACCTGGATTACTTGCTTGCGCAATAACCAAATCTCTTTCGGAAATAATTCCTTTTACAGCAGATTTGTTTGTACCATCCTGAGTCACACACAAATGAGTCATGTTATGTTTTAGCATAAGCAATTGAGCTTCCGCTAGGGACACATTCTCTTGAACCGTTATCACTGGTGAAGACATTATTTGGTCTACTGATGCAGTTACAGGGAATCGACCGGTTGCAATTTTTGAACGCATATCGCTGTCGGTAACGATACCAATAGGGAAAGTATTCTCGCAAACAATGGCATTATTCATTAGCGTCTCGGTCATGAGTTGAGCAATTTCTTTGACCGTAGTACTTACTGTTGTTTTTATTGGAGAATTATTATAGTTCAGAGATTGAAAATATTGCATTTCAGATTGTTGATCAGAATAGTAAACATTATCTGAAATAAGCTTTCCTCTTAAATTTTCTTTATCTTTGGGATTAGGCGTATTTGTTGCAAAACTCTCGAGCAAAAAATTCAAAACTTCTGAATTATTGGCAACAAAAGGGCGGAAAGTGGCAATAGGAATAGCATAAACGATACTTTCTTCTCTAGCTTTGGCTGTCATCATGTAATTGTTTTTGGCAAAAAATGGACGTAAGCCAAAAATATCTCCTTCATGACATTTGTTTAGTAATGTTTCTTCGGCATCAGCTATCACGGATAAATTGATAACTCCAGAAGCTACAACATAAAAGCTGTCATGTAAAACATCATTAATTTGGAATAATGTTTTATGTTTTTCTAAATTTACAACACGAATACTTGTAGCAATTTCAGATAATTCTTGAAAAGTCAAATGATTAAATGGTGGATATTCCTTTAAGAAATCAGCGATGTGCTCAGCAATTGAATTCATAGTTCTAAAAATAGATAAAGTATTGTTTGTAAAAATAACAAATTAAATATTTACAACGAAACGATAAGGAAAGGAATATTAATGATTTCTATAATAATATAAGTTTGTCTTCTAATTATAAAAAGAACGGTCGTAAAAGACGTAAAACTGTAAGTTCTTCATAGATATAAGAAAAGTCTATTTTACATAATATAAATTATAGTTCACAATTGTATTTAGTTCTAGATGAGCTAATTTAAGAGTATTGACACATAATTTAAACTACTAATTAACTTATTGGTCTACTTCAACAAAAAAGCAGCATCTAAAATTACTTTAGATGCTGCTTTTTTTTAAAACTATATAAAAAAACTATTTTTATTTAAGTGATTTCATATCAATTACAAATCTATATTTAACATCGTTACTTATAACACGATCATAAGCTGCATTTATATCTTGTATATTGATAAGCTCGATGTCACTAGTAATATTATGTTTTCCACAAAAATCTAACATTTCTTGTGTTTCTTTAATACCGCCAATTAGAGAACCTGCAATACGCTTGCGTCCCATAATTATATTTCCTCCGTGAAATGGTTTTAAAGGTTCTACAGCACCAACTAATACCATTGTTGCATCAATTTTAAGTAATCCCAAATATGGATCCATTTCATGACCTACAGGAATGGTATTTAAAATGAAATCGAAACTGTTTTGGTGTTTTTTCATCTCTTCTTCATCTTTAGATACTAAAACTTCATGAGCACCTAGACGTTTAGCATCTTTCCCTTTACTTGGTGATGTTGTAATCATAACTACATGAGCACCTAATGCATTGGCAAATTTAACGCCCATATGACCTAATCCTCCTAAACCTATCACGCCCACTTTATCTCCTTTTTTCACTTTCCAATGACTTAAAGGCGACCAGGTTGTAATTCCAGCACATAATAAAGGTGCAGCTGCTGCTTCGTCTAAATTTTCTGGGATACGTAATACGAATTTTTCATCAACAATTACTGAAGTTGAATAACCTCCATAAGTCTGTTTGTCGGCAATATGTTTGTCTGGACTGTTATAAGTAAAGGTTGCTCCATTTTCGCAAAATTGTTCTAAATCTTGCTTGCAAGAGGAACATGTTTGGCAAGAGTCTACCATACAACCTACTCCTACTAAGTCCCCTACTTTATGAGTCTTGACACCATTTCCAACCTCCACTACTCGACCAATAATCTCATGTCCCGGCACTACTGGATAAGTTGAGCCATTCCATTCGTTTCTTACTGTATGAATGTCACTATGACACACACCGCAAAAGGTAATATCAATTTTTACATCGTCCTTTCCTACAGCTCTTCTTTCTATATCCAAAGGTTTTAAATCTGCTGTTGATGCCGTTGCACCATATGCTTTTACTGTTGTAGTTGCCATAATTATGGTTTTTTTAAAATTATTTTTAATTCAATTGTTTTCTTACGATGTTATTTATAAGCTTCGATCACAGAATATTGTATTTCTGAAACTTCTGTATATTAATCAATCCAAATTGTTTTTGTATTGACAAATTCCCGAATTCCGTAAGCAGCGAGTTCTCGTCCGTATCCACTGTTTTTAATTCCTCCAAAAGGTAATCTTGGATCAGAAACCACCAATTTATTTACAAAACTGCTTCCTGCTTCCAGCCGTAAAGCTAATTTTTCTCCGCGTTCTCTATTTTTTGTGAATACTCCAGAACCTAAACCAAATTGCGAATTATTTGCCAATTCAATTGCGTGATTGTCATCTTTTGCACGTATCACTGAGGCTACAGGACCAAAAAGTTCGTTATCAAATGCTTCCATTCCTGGTTTCAAATCAACAAGTATGCTTGCAGGATAATAGGCGCCCTTTCCCTCGGGAATGACTCCTCCAAGAACTAAACGTCCCCCTTGTTTTATAGTTTTCTCTACTTGTGCGTGCAATTCATCTCTTAAATCTAACCTTGCCATTGGCCCATAATAGGAATCTTCGCTGGTTGGATCGCCCATTTTGGCTGCTTTCATTTTTTTTGTGAATAAAGCCAAAAACGCATCATAGATTGCATCATGAACAATAAATCTTTTGGCTGCAATACAAGTTTGTCCATTGTTTTGCAATCTTCCCAAAGTAGCCAAATCAGTTGCTTCTTCCAAATCCACATCATCCAAAATAATATAGGCATCACTACCACCCAATTCCATCACTGTTTTCTTTAAGTTTTGTCCTGCGATTGATGCAATCGAACGACCAGCAGCATCGCTTCCTGTAAGCGTAATGGCGGCAATATTTTTGTCTTCAATCAGTATTTTTACCTCTTTGGCATCCACATTCAAATTCATAAATACGCCTTTAGGAAATCCTGCCTTGATGAACGCCTCTTCAATAGCAAAAGCACATCCTTGAACATTTGTAGCGTGTTTTAAAACTCCGGTATTACCTGCCATTAATGCCGGAATAGCAAACCGAATCGCCTGATAGAAAGGAAAGTTCCACGGCATTACCGCTAGAATTACCCCAATGGGCTGAAAAGTAACATAACTTTTTGTAGCCTCCGTTTTAACAGTTTCATTGGCTAACAATGTATTTGCATGTTCTGCGTAATAGCGGCAGATCCAAGCACATTTTTCAACCTCTTTGCGAGCTTGACCAATTACTTTACCCATTTCCCTGGTCGCCAGTTGCGCGTATTCTTCCTTGTTTTCGTCAAGAACATCGGCTAGTGCATACATTAACGTGGCTCGTTCGGCAAATGTTTTTTCTTTCCAATGATGAAATTCCTTTTTTGATGCCGCTATTATTTCGAGTGCTTGACTACCAGTAATTCGATCGTATTCACTTATTTTTTCTCCCGTTGCAGGATTGATGCCTATAGTCTTTGCCATTAGTTGTATTTTTAAGTCTCTACTGGTGTTTTATCACCGTAAAGTATAAAAGTACTAAAAAGGAGACGGAAATTTAGACACTTTTGGTTTAATTTGGCAAAGTGTTAAGCTGATTTTCTTACCAAAGTTGGAAAAAATAATATTCGCAAATCTCTATTAAGGTGATTGCTTATAACACACTAACTTTTAAAGAGTAGGTGAATATTTAATGCCAAATCAAATTACTAAAAAAACACTCGAATAAAAGCTGCTTTTACTTAGAACTTCTTAAATCAGATAAGATTAAATGTGTTGTAGGTTCTCCATACAGCAATAGCCTATCTATAAACTGCTGTAAATGCAATTGGTCTATTAATACTACTTTCATAAAAATATTATGCGTTCCAGTAATTCGATACACTTCATAGATTTCAGGAAATTGGTCTAATTGATCACAGAATAGAATTAATTTTCCGCTAAATAACTTAAACATAATAAAGACTTCTAAACCAAAACCAAGCTTTTTGTTATTTAGTTGAACTCCATAACCTTTGATAACTTCGGTCTCCTCTAATTTTTGAACACGTTCCCTCACGGACGATGGACTAAGTCCTATTTGTTTACCAATTTCAACAAAAGAAGCCCTTGAATTGATTTTAAGTTTATCAATTATTTTTAAATCTATTACATCTACCATAAATAAAGTTTTTATTACCGTAAAATTACTTTTTATAATGGAAAAATGCCAAAAAATCCGTTGATAAAATTTTAGTATAATTACCCGTTGCACTAATTTTGTCATATGGATATGATGTTAGTATTGCTTATAATTGGGATTTTCTCAGGATTTTTTATTCAAACTATTAGCGGTTTTGCAGGTGCTTTGGTTGCACTGCCTTTTTTGCTTTTTGTGATGCCTATTGCTGAAGCGGTTACTTATATCTCAATTTTCTATTTTTTATCAACACCCATATATTTTTACAAGGAATGGAAAAATATGGACAAAGACTTACTGAAAAAATTAGCTATAACGTCATTCATTGGAATACTTATTGGTTCCGTAGTTTTATTATATGGGCAACCTCAAATCCTAAAAAAAGCACTTGGTTTATTTATTGTTTTATTTGTTTTAAACAGTTTAATTAATAAAAATGAAAAGCAACTCGGATTCAAAATGAAATCACTTTTTGGGATTTTGGGAGGATTCTTTTCGGGTGTTTTCTCGACCGGCGGTCCTTTATATGTAATGGTTATCAAAAATGAAACGGCTGATATAAAAACTTTTCGCGCTACAATGTTTGGAATTTTGGGATTAGTTTCCGTGATGCGAATATCCGTTTTAGTATTTGAAGGAGTTTTAACAACTACTGAATTGTATAATTCAATGTATGTTTTGCCTTTTTTTATAGTAGCATTAGTATTGGGAAAAATAGTGTACTCAAAATTAAATGAGGAGTTTCTGAAAAAATTTATTTTAGCACTGCTTTTTGTGTCTGGCGCAGTTTTATTGTTCAAAAATTAATAGAAATTTGGTATTTATAATTTATTTAAGGGTACCGCTTTTAAGTTTAATTGGCATCCTTAATTAATTTACCTTTGCAAAAAATTTAAAAAAGCTGTTTTGATTACAAATACTACTATAACAAGAACAAAATATATCCAATTAATTGTAATTCTGGGCTCTTTAACCGCACTTGGTCCGTTTTCGATCGATATGTATTTGCCAGGTTTTGCTGGAATTGCTAAAGATTTGAATACTTCGGTTGCCAATGTTTCTATGACTTTGTCGAGTTATTTTATAGGAATTTCTGCGGGTCAATTGCTTTATGGACCGTTATTGGATCGTTTTGGAAGAAAAAAACCTTTATTTATAGGCTTGTTGGTTTATATTTTAGCTTCTTTAGGTTGTGTTTTTGTTAAAGATATCGATACTTTTATTGGTTTACGTTTCATTCAGGCTGTGGGAAGTTGTGCTGCGACTGTGGCTTCTGTGTCAATGGTTCGAGATTTATTTCCTGTGAAAGATATTCCAAAAGTATTCTCCCTATTGATGCTGGTGGTTGGGCTTTCGCCAATGTTAGCGCCAACAATTGGTGGTTATGTTACGGCTGATTATGGTTGGCATACCGTCTTTTTTATATTAATGTGTTTGGGAATTTTGATTCTTTTGGCAGCACAAATTGGTTTGCCAAATACTTATAAACCGGACACTTCGATTTCATTAAAACCAAAACCTATTATTACAAATTTTATAAATATTGTAAAAGAACCTCAGTTTTATACCTATGCTTTTACAGGAGCTGTAGCTTTCTCCGGATTATTTACTTATGTGGCGGCCTCCCCTATTTTATTTATGGATATTTTCAAAGTAGAGGCAAAAGTTTACGGTTGGATATTTGCTTTTATGTCTTTGAGTTTTATCAGTGCCAGTCAGCTAAATTCGGTATTGTTGAATAGATTTAAAAGTGAGCAAATGATTTTTGGCGCTTTAATTACACAATCCGTTATTGTAATTTTGTTTCTTATACTTTCAATGAATGGTTTATTAGGCTTGTACGGAACGATTACTATGTTGTTTTTATTCTTGGCCTGTTTAGGAATATCTAATCCAAATACGGCGGGACTTACGCTTGCTCCTTTTTCAAGAAATGCAGGAAGCGCCTCTGCTTTGATGGGCGCTATTCAGTTGGGATTAGGCGCTTTGGCATCGTTTGCAGTTGGTGTTTTTGTCAAAAATTCTGCAGTTCCAATGGTTGTCATCATGACTGTTACCACACTTTTGGCATTAGTGATTTTGCTTATTGGAAGACGAACCATAAAAAAAGCAATTCCCACTTCTCACGATGAGGGAATTGCACTAGTTCATTAATTAGTTTTTTAGTTTTTTCCCGGTCGGATAATCATTCTTAGCGATTGGTTGCTTGAAAAATAGGCAATCATCCAGTTGTAAAATGTTTTTACTCTATTGCGATAAGAAATCAATGAAATTAGGTGGATAAACAGCCAAATCAACCAAGCAAAAAACCCATTGAAATGCAATTTAGGTTTTGGCAGATCAACTACAGCCTTGTTTTTTCCAATAATTGCCATAGAACCTTTGTCATTATATTTAAAAGGAAGTAGCGGTTTATTTTTAACCATTAATTTAAAATTGTCAGCCAAATTAATCCCTTGTTGAATGGCTACTTGGGCGACTTGTGGATGTCCTTCCGGAAAATGTTTATCGGTAAGTTGAAGGCAAGTGTCACCAATGGCGTAAATGTTTTGGGTAGCGTTTACTTTATTAAAAGCATCGGTTGCCATTCTTTTTCCACGACCATAACTTTCCATAGGAATTCCTTCAAATGCTTTGGCAGAAACACCTGCAGCCCAAATCAAATTTTTAGTTTGAATGGTTTCTCCATTTGAAAAATACACGGTATCATCAACATAGTCAACCACGCGAGTATTTAATTTTATAACAACTCCTAATTCGGTCAGGGCTTTGAATGTGTCGTCTTGTGAGGCTTTACTCATTGGAGCCAAAATAGCGTCTGCGCCATCAACCAAATAGATATTACTAGCCGAAGTCCCAAGTTCCGGGTATTCTTTATGGAATATGCTTTTTCTCATTTCGGCAAACATACCTGAAAGTTCCACTCCTGTAGGCCCACCGCCGGCAACGACAATCGTTAAAAGTTTGCGGCGTTTTCGAATGTCTTTGCAAATAGCAGCTTTCTCCAGATTTTTTAATATGATATTGCGCATTTCAATGGCATCATTCAAGGTTTTCATTGGAATGGCATTTTTCTGTACGTTTTCCATTCCAAAATAACTCGTTTCAGCTCCAGTGGCAAAAACCAATTGATCGTAACTTAACTCTCCGTTATTCAGTATAATTTTGTTTTCCAATGGCACCACTTTTAGCAGTTCTCCAAGGCGAAATTGTAGATTTTTTTTGCCTGCAAAGAATTTACGAAAAGGATAACTGATGCTGGAGGGTTCCAGAAAAGCGGTCGCAACCTGATAAATAAGCGGCGGAAAGAAATTATAATTGTTTTTATCAACGAGTGTTACCTGAATCCCTTTTTGATTTAAAAGTTCTTTGGCTAGATTGATTCCTGCAAAACCGCCTCCAATGATTACAATATTCATAAGCTATTATTTATAGTTTTAATAAAAAAATATACGATAAAGATACTTCATATATTGGGAGACTATTTAATTTCCAAATAGTAAAAAACTATGGTAGTATTACTTTACTATTGATATTTAAATAGAATCGTCTCTTTTCTTTAACTATAAAATTCACCAATATGCCATAGAATTCCAGATGGGTCGTGTATAAAACATTCTTTTCCCCAGTCATTTTCCGTGATTGGAACCAGTTTTACTGCTTTGTATTTGGTGGTCAAATTTAGTTCCAGAAGGCTTTTCCAAAATTGATCGACATCTTCCACTTCTAAGAAAAGCATCGTGTTATCTATCCAATCTTTTACAAATGCATCTTGTAAATAAAAGGCCAATCCATCCATTTTGAATACTGATAAATTTGGACTCAAAATAGTTTCTTCAAAACCCAATTCACTATAAAACTTTCTAGACACTTCATAGTCTTTGGCACCAATAAAAGCACGAATCGATTTAGCTTTAGTCATCATAATGATTGTAATATTTATTTATATTTTTCGGGAAATGTAGCATTTTGGGAGCAAGTGGCGCTCTTTATTTGCTATAGTTTAATGGATAATTCCAAATGCCCACCTAAACCTAATTCAACGATTTTTTGTAAAGTTGAAAATCTAGCTTCTTTTACATTATTCTCAATTTTCGAAATATAAGACTTTGTAGTTCCAACTTTATCCGCAAGCTCTTCCTGAGTTAAACCTTTTTGAAGTCTTGCATCATGAATCATTGCACCAATTTTAAAGTTTTTAAAGCCTGCATCAAGTTCATCACGTTTTTCCGTTCCTATTTCTCCGTAATGTTTAGCTTTAAATTGGTCGAGTGTTTTGATATTATTATTTTTCGTTTTCATACTCCTTTTTTATTTTAATTGCTTTTTCAATTTCATTCTTCGGTGTCTTTTGCGTCTTTTTTTGAAATCCATTTGTTAGGATTATTAATTGACCCTCATCAAAAAAACAAAAGATTCTGAAAATATCGCTTCGTTGCTGAATTCTTATCTCAAAAAGTCCGTCAGTATTTTCAATATGTTTAAGATACGTTTCTGGAATTCGCTCTAATTCTTCTATTAATTCTAACGTCCAAATAATTTTTGCCTTGACTTTTTCACGTTGCTTTATAAAGAATTCTTCAAAGTAATCTTTATAAAAAATTATTGTTCGTTTCTTACTCATTACACAAAGATACAAAAGTTGTACCAAAGTGAAACTTTTAAACTTGAATTTTAAATATATTTTGTTTTTTGCATTGAAATCACCTTTGGTTTTCTATGCTATTTTCGCGTTGATATATCCACGCGATCTGGTTTTTTTAGGAAATCCTAGAATACTTGTTTAAAAGCACTCCGGTTTTAGCTATCCGCGTTGCAAACGCTACGATTTGTCTTTCAATTTAAGTATGCACTCGTCGCAGACGAGCACCAGAGAACGTGGACAAACGAGCGCCAGTTGGGATGTCGCAGCAGAACTAAAATACAAATAAAAAATTAATAGCACGATCATTAATCTCTCCTCTGGTGCTCGTCTGCGACGAGTACCGACTTACTCGTGTGAACTAAATAAAGCGTTTGCAACGCGGCTATTACAAACAGATTACCACAAAGGTGCAGCATTTACAGTATAAAAAACAGTATTGTCTTCTTCATAATTCCTATAACTACTGTTTACATAATCTCTTTCATGAAAAACGATTTCTGCTTCAACGGGATTATAATGTATGTAATTTACACGTTGCTCTATTTTTTCTAAAGTATCCAATATAACCGGATGAAAACCATCTTGCCATACTTTATAATTTTTAGCTCTTCCTGATTTTTGAGCTTCATAACTAAATTTCCGTAAAAGCCATTCTCGCCTGCTCTCAGGATGTTCTTTGATGGCTTCTATCAGTTTTTTTGATGTGAATTTTTTAAAATCCCGGATAACATTTTGTAACTCTCCATCAAATGCTGTTACAATTAAATGAATATGACTTGTCATATATACATAAGCATGCACACTCAATCCTTTTTCCTTGATGCAATAATTTAGGGATTCATCCAAAATAGCACAATAATTAGGTCGTACAAATAAATCCACCCAGTCTACAACTGTTATAGTAATAAAAGTTGGTACGTTACTATCGATAACCTTGTATTTCTCAGACATTTTTTATCAAATATTGAATTTAAGGAATTCTAGAATACTTGTTTAAAAGCACTCCGGTTTTAGCTATCCGCGTTGCAAACGCTACGATTTGTCTTTCAATTTAAGTAGGCACTCGTCGCAGACGAGCACCAGAGAACGTGGACAAACGAGCGCCAGTGGGGTCTGTAGCCGAGCTATCGGGAATGCAATTCCGCAATTTTCGCGTTGATATATACGAGCTATTCTACGATCCGAGTAATTTCGGCTCAACGTGAACATCATTGCAAAACGATAAGTCTCAAGTCTTGTATATTGTGAAACTGCAATTGTGTGCAGTAGTTCTTTGTTTCTCTAGTTAAGTTTCGCCCAATTTTCTATTGGTTTAGCGGCGCTATATTTAATTGGTTTTTCAAAATTCAATTCATCATAACTTCCTTTAGTTAAAGTGAGTCCAATTTTTTCTAGTTCTTCAACATACACCATTTTAAAGACATCAACTCTAATAGGTTTAAAATATTTATCTGCATCGACGGCAGGAATGGCATAGTTAAGTTCTTTCAAATCTGATTTGATACTGGGATAAAGGATACCATTAACACCTGGTGCCTTAAAAAAGAATTTTGAAATTGCAATTGACTTTTTGTACAAATGTTCATTATTTTCAACAACTTTGCGCGTAAACTCTTCAATAATAAATTCTTTTAACATATTGTCTAAATCAAATAGTTCGTTGTCTTGATAATGATTTTCTAATATATTTTTATGTATAGTTGAATATTGCTTCAAGTATTGTTCTCTATCAATATATTTTATAGCACCTATATCTATCAATTCTATTTTTTTAATAGTTTCACATTCTATGCAAGTTATTAATGAGCCAACAGGTGGGTTAGTTTCTTTTAAAGCTGTATGTCCGCCACCTGCTAAATATAATATTTGTTCTTCTACATCATTACATCTACCAATTTTTCTTATTGCTTTTTTTGGTGGATACCATAGCTCACTTAATTGTGAAAAATCTTTTTGTCCCTCGTTGATTCTAATTCTGTGTGACTTTATACCTTTTGGGAACGAAATGAGTACAAATGAAAAATTAGTAACAAGTTTCATAAATTCTTTTTCAAGTTCATCAATTGTTGCTGTTTTCGTATCCATTGATTTAAATCTATTTAAAGACTCTAAAACTTCTTTCTTTAACGGGAACTTTTTCATTAATAATTTGATATTCTGATTTTTGGTTCTACTATTGCACACAACGTTAGATCGCTTTGAGATGGTTTGTGCTTCGTAACCACTAATTTTACGGATGAACGAGAATATGATGCGAAATGCTAATCCCACTAAATCACACACTTTATCAAAACGGCGATTGGGCGTTCGCTTTTTTTTTCTTTTTTACTTAAATCTGCATTCTCCGTCTCTTTTTACATCTTCAATTCTTTTAGCATATTCGGTTTCAATTTCTTTAAGAGATTCTGCTTTATCTGTTGAACTTAAAGACTGATCATTTTTAATATTCTCGAAATCTTCTTTGTGTGTTTTTTCTATCCATTCAAGATTATGCTCCATAAAATCTTTTCTTCCCGATGGCATAATATTAGCAAACTCTTCTTTTGTCATATAAAGAGTTTTATTGTTATCAGTTTTAGATTTTTCAATAACAGGTTCGCTATCCATTTCCTTTAAAATATCTTTAACAATACCTTCAATTACATAAGTTGCACTTGATTCAGCATTGACTGAAACATCATTGACATTTGTATGGTCCGCAAGGAGTGAGTAATCTCCATCTTGGTCAAATAATACATTCAAGTATTCAAATTGAATTTGATTATCATTTATTCTATTTCTAAATCTTAAAGATAATACTCTAAAACTTATGTTGTCAGTTTTAAATTTAGTGAATACTGTAGTTTTTTCTTTTTCACTTAAACGCTCCAGTGAATGACCTGATGGTCGTAGTATCCAACATTCATTAACAACTTTATTTACGTCAATATTTGTTGTTTTAATAACTTCCATTTCTAATTCATCTGGATATAATGAAACTTTTTTCACCTGAGAAGTGATTGAATCTAATTTTAATTCAATTTTTTCATCCAAATTAGGTTCTGATGTTGTTTTGTCAACAATCCAATTGTTAAATTCCTTAATCATTTTAACTTTACCACTTCCAGTATTAGTGTCCATTTTGGAACAAGAGCATAATGTAATTAGTAAACTAACAATTGTAATTTTTAATACTTTCATTTTTTATGTTATTTATTTGATTTCCAAAAGATAAATGTGTTTTTGATTTCATTCCAATAAGTTTTGTCAGCTATTTTGGGATATGAAGGATGATATGCGTTAATACATAATTTATCAGGAGAAATTATATAAAATGCTGTATTATTAGTGTTTTTATCGGCATATTTTTTTTCGGTTTTTGAAATATCCCAATTTATTTTGGATAAATCTTCATATTCAAAATATTTGAGTGTGTTTCCGAATATAATAATATTGGGATTTAAATACTCTATTTGTTTTAAAAGTTCAACTTTTCCTTCATTATATGCTTCTTTAATTTCCTTATCATTTGAGGAAGAATCCGCAGGAAACTTGTTTATGTTGATATATGCAATTTGTTTTACTACTTTATAAGCTTCTTGATTTGCATATGGTATATTTGCCCATTCGATATTTGGATTTAAAATACCAAATGTAGCATAAATCATTTTTCGAAATGTTGGGACAGATAAAGCATTTTTTTTATGCCAATCATTATCAAATCCTTCACATATATTTAATTCCTTTTCTTTGTCTTCTGCAGAAACGTTTGCTTCTTTTAAAATCCATAAAATTTTACACGATGCATTATCGTATTCAGTAGGATTTATTTTCCCATCTATTATTTTTTTCATTTACTATAATCGGTATTTTTCGTTAAAGTGACGCCCAACTTGTATAAACCATCAAATATATACATCTTTTTGGTGTTTCTTTAATAAAAATTTAATCTTTTTCTTTCATTTTATTCAGTTTTCTAAATGTAAGAATTCCTTTTACCACATGAAAACAAAAAAACCATTGCATCGCTTTATCAAGCATTGCAATGGTTTTTCAATTATAAAATAGAAAAATTACTATTTCATTTTTTGTCTTTTCACCGGTTTTTCTGCTGGTTCGTTTTTGTTTTGTAGCAAATAATTAGCCAACAGTTTTTCTATCAATTCATCTTTGGTCAAATGATGAAAAACGGTTTTTATTTTGGTTTTCAATTCCGCATCAACCTCGTGGTTGGGTTTGGTTTTGAATATTTGTTTGGCCCATAAAAGGGCGTTGTTTTCTTCAATGCTTAGCGCACTTGGTTTTTTAAATTCGATGAATTTAATTCCAAGTTCTTTTTCAAAATCGGCGATTTCCTTTACTTCTTCTTCTTGCAGTACCGTTAGAGAAAGGCCCTTTGCTCCTGCCCTTGCGGTTCTTCCGCTACGGTGTACGTAAGCTTCATAAACATCAGGTAAATGGTAATTGACCACATACGAGATTTCCTTTACGTCAATTCCTCTTGCAGCAAGGTCAGTTGCCACTAAAATATTAATATGTCCTTCACGGAATTGTTCCATGATTCGGTCGCGGATTCCCTGAGATAAACTTCCGTGCAAGGCTCCTGATGAAAAGCGGTTGATGGCTAGGTTTTTAGCTAATTTATTGACCGCAGCTTTGGTTTTACAAAAAATGATTCCGCGTTCGCCTTCTTTCGAATTTAAGAAATGCATCAAAACATCCAGTTTTTCAATGGGATCCACCACAATATATTCATGGTCAATTCCTTGATTTCCTACCGTTTCCATGTTGGCACTAACTTCTACTACATTTTTATTTAAATAATTCTGGATTAGCTGTTTTATAGTTCCCGGCATGGTTGCCGAAAACAATAATGTTTTGTGTTCCTTAGGCAATTCGGCAACAATTTCATCTAAACTCTCTTTCAAGATAGTCACCATTTCATCGGCTTCATCAAGCACGAGGAATTTGGTTTCTTTCAGGTTTATGGCTTTGCGCTGAATCAAATCTATTAAACGTCCCGGTGTTGCCACAACGATGTGCGTAGGCGTTGCCAAGCGTTCTATTTGTGGCTTTATTGGAATTCCTCCACAAGTTGCTGCAATAGAAACTTGAGGTAAATATTTTGAAAAATCTTCTAAGTTTCTAAAAATCTGATGTCCTAATTCACGCGTTGGAACCAAAATAACAGCTTGTACTACCGGTAAATCAGTGTCAATTAATTGTAAAATAGGCAATCCAAAAGCAGCCGTTTTTCCTGTACCTGTTTTAGCAAGTCCAACCAAATCTGTAGTATTGGATAAAAGTAACGGAATTGTTTTTTGTTGAATTTCTGTTGGTACAACAATTTTCAATTCGGTAATCGCTTTTAATATGGGTGCTGAAATTCCTAAATCAGAGAATTGTTTTGGCATTTTTTTGAATTTTATATTTTTATAAAAAATAGTTGTTGTGTAACGGTAATTTTTAGCCCCGATTGAAAGGGAAATCCTTTTTTTTCTCGCCCTTGCGAGAAGAAAAAGATTGCAGTGTAAAGCGGGATTAGCTCCTGAAAACGGTTCTCGATACATTTTTTGTTTTGCTTCGCCACACAAAAAACACTCGAACTGACGTTATTGATAATTAAACCTGAGCGGCAGTATTAATCTTCGTCCGGTTCATTCATTATCTTTTCACGATATTTTTTCCCGGTTAACAATATTAGTTTCAATTTGTAATCGTCAACAAGCCACTCGCGGTAATTTTTACTGCATTGACTCAAACATTTTGAATAGCGTTTGATACGACAATCGATATCGTCTTCTAACAGTTTTCCTAATGCTTTAGCTTCCTGTAAAGTCTCTGAATTGTCAACACACATGGCAGCGTGTTGCTCCAACGATTTATCGAGTACTTCTTTTGAACGTAAATTTAATGCAATGATTTGCTTGTGTTCCTCATCAACATCAAAAGTTACCACTTCGGTTTTGCTGAATTTAGCGCGTAATTCCGGCGGCATGGAATATTTGAAATACAATTCGATTTCCGTATCATCACGTAAATTTTCCAGATAAAACTCCGGTGATTTAAAAATATGTTGCCAGTTTACCGGTTCACTCCACAACCCAAATCGGGCTGCATTATTCCCTAAATCGATCACATTAAATACATCTTTATTAGGCAGTTTTCTAGAACCCCGACCAATCATTTGATAGTAAAGTGTCAAAGATTTTGTCGCGCGATTCAAAATAATGGTCTCTACTGTAGGTTCATCAAAACCTGTGGTAAGGATTCCAACGGAGGTTAAAATGGCATCCGGTGTGTGCTTGAACCAATGTAAAATATCTTTTCGTTCCTCGTTATTGCTGGTGTTGTCCAAATGGCGGATTTCGTAACCTGCTTCTCTAAAAGTTTCATAAACATACAAAGAGGTATTGATACCATTGTTGAAAATCAAGGTTTTCTTTCCCAAAGATTTCTCGGTGTAGGCATGCAATAATTTTTCTTGCATGGCCATATTTGTGTATAAATCATCCGATGATTTTACGGTGTAATCTCCATTTATACCTACTTTCAACGAGGTCAATCCCACGTCATAACTATAGGTGATTGCTTTTGCCAAAAAGCCTTTATCAATCAATGAACTAATGGTATCTCCTACAATTAATTCATCATAACTTTCATGCATTGGCAACTTAATATTCGAACTCAAAGGTGTTGCTGTAACTCCTAATATAAAAGCATTTTTAAAAGAGCTTAATAATTTACGGAAGGAATTGTAATGCGCCTCATCAATAATTACTAAACCAATATTATCCAAATGTAGTTTTTCATCATTGATACGGTTTTTCAAAGTCTCTACCATGGCCACAAAACAAGAATAATCGTTTTGGTCTGGAAGTTCTTTTACTTTGCTGTTGATGATTTTGTTTTTTACATCAAAACCCTTCAACATTTTTGAAGTTTGTTTGCAAAGTTCAATTCGGTGTGTTAAAACCACTACTTTTTTGTCGTGTTTAGACAAATAGCGACGCACGATTTCCGAAAAAACTACTGTCTTTCCGCCACCAGTGGGTAGTTGATATAACAAATGATGTTGACGAGGTCCATTATCGATACGTTCAAAGATGGCATCTATGTCTCCTTTTTGGTAGGCATAGAGTTCTTTTTTGTCTTCGATTTCGATTTCTAAAGTGTTTTGCGACATTGCTTATTGTTGGATTTTTGCAAAAATACGCCTAAAAAACAGTTTTATTGTCAATTTTAATTAAAAATAAAGAGGAGTGATTAAATAAAATAGAATTATGCAGCAGCTTAATAATCAAAAAAAGAAATTCTATGCTATTTTACCACCTAGAGACATAGAAAAGTGGCAAAAAAGGAGTTTTATTGAAAAATTAAAAGTCTATAGTTGTATGTGGTAAAATTTTAAAATTTATTGACCAGCAAAACAGCTAAAAATATGTGCTTTACAACATTTAGCTTTATGTTCTGCAACTATTTTCTAGCACAAATTAGCACGAATTAATTTGTGAAAATTTGTAATTCGTGTTAAAATTTTAACAGTACAGACTTTAATACTCAAATCGCTCCACTACTGCATTAAATTCTGGTTCGATATGCCATTTTTGTTTAATTGTTTGATTGTGAATGGCTATTATTCTTGTTTTAAAATCGTTTAAAATTCCATTGGCAATCAAAAAAATCACCGCCTGTTCAAAGGAATTGAACATACTTTTGAAAAACAATTCTTGTTTTATAACATTCTCAGAGGAGAAGGTTTGGGCAATTTCAATATTGTAGAGCATTACATCGGCAATTATAAACGGATCGACTCCCAAAAGGATAAAATGCTTAATATATTTTTGAGCAACGGAACGTCTCATTTTTGGTTTGCTGCGTCTTCCTGGTTTTTTTGCAGGATAATATTCATGTGAGATTTTCAGTTTGCATTCCTGCAATAGTGTTTCTTCCTTTGGATTGAAAACAAAATTATAATACACTTTTACAGCGCTAAATTTTTCGTACAATTCGATAATTTGTTCTTCGAGTTGTTCTTTATTCAGTTCTGCCAGATATTTTTTTAAATCGCGCTTGCTCATTATCAAAGTTTAAGAATACAAAAGTAAATTACTTTAGGAATCAATAGATTAAAAATCAATGATAATACTTATTTTTGTCAATTATCAATCAAAATATAGTAAATGCTCAAGATTTTCAAGATTACAGCAATTCTGGAAGGAATATCATACCTGGTTTTATTTTCGAATATGCTTTTCATCAAGCCTACAAATCCAGTACTCTATAAAACATTGCTTTACCCTATTGGGATGAGTCATGGAATCCTATTTATTGGCTATATTGTATTGGCCATTTTACTGAAAAAATCTCAAAAATGGGATCTTAAAAACTTTGGAATAATTTTAATTGCCTCTTTAATTCCTTTGGGTACTTTCTATGTGGACAAAAAATACCTGAAAAATGTATAAATTTATAGAGAAACTATTCACTTTTTTATATCCAATATTTAGGAAATGGGGATTAGGGAGCAGTATAGCTTCTTATCTGAGTTTGATTATAAATATTGCTGTATTATGCTTACTGGCATTTACTATTTATGTAGTATTCAGACTTATTTTGGTAACGGTTATGGTTTTTATAGCCCAAAAAACTAAAACCAAATTTGATGATTTATTGGTTACCAATAAAACAGCCAAATACATTGCCCACTTGATTCCATTGCTATTTATTTACAAATCAGTACCCATAATTTTAGATCGCTATGAATATTGGGAAGGTGTTTTTGGGAAATTGGTGGGAATCTATATCGTCATATTGGTGCTTTGGATTATTCGCACCATTTTTAATGCTTTACGAGATTATTTAAAACTAAAACCAAGATATAGCGACAAACCTATTGACAGTTTTATTCAGGTGATAATGATTATCCTATGGGTGGTTGGGATTACCGTGATTATTTCGAAATTATTTGATATTGATCAAAAAGAACTTTTAACTATTTTAGGAGCTGTTTCGGCGGTAATTATTTTAATTTTCAGAGATACTATTTTAGGGTTTGTTTCCAGCGTTCAAGTATCCATTAACGATATGGTTCGTATTGGGGATTGGATTACAATGGATAAATTTGGCGCCGATGGTGATGTAATCGAGATAAATCTAGCCACGGTAAAGGTTCGAAATTTTGACAATACCACGACCACTATTCCAACCTACAGTTTAAGTTCTGATTCTTTCCAAAACTGGCGCGGTATGCTCAATTCCGATGGGCGAAGGATCAAAAGACACATTCTTATAAAAACGAGCAGCATCCGATTTCTAGAAGAAACCGAATTAAATGATTTGAAAAGAATCAATCTAATCAGTGATTATATAGACACTCGAAAAGCTGAAATTGATGACTATAATTCAACTAATCAAATAGATAAATCGTTGGCGATTAATGGTAGAAATTTGACAAATTTGGGTTTGTTTCGAAAATATATTACGGAATATCTTTTTAATTATCCAGAACTGAATCAAGATATGCTGATGCTTTGCCGCCAGTTGCAATCGACTTCACATGGAGTTCCACTCGAAGTTTATGCTTTTTCTAAGGACAAAGGATTTGAAAATTACGAATATATAATGGCCGATGTTTTTGACCACATTATCGCATCAGTTCCATATTTTGATTTAGAAATTTTTGAATTGCCTTCAGAAGGTAGTTTCGTTGCTGATAATGAATTGCCAAAATTAAAAACAAAAAAAATAATATAATGTCAGTAACAGATTGGATTGGATTTGTAGGGGTGACCATTCTTTTGGTTGCCTACTTTTTAAACTTAAATGACACCATAAAAAAAGAAAGTCTTACATATCTTTTTTTGAATTTTATAGGCGCCGGAATAGCTTGTTTTGCATCCGTTTTGCTAAGTTATTTACCTTTCATTATTTTGGAAGGCTCTTGGACATTAGTTTCCGCTTATGGGATATTTACCTATTTTCGAAAAAAATAAAATATAAAATGGCTTTTTTTCCATTTTATGAAATCAAAACGAAAAATATTCTTTTCATAACATAAAATCAAGTGGTTTCTATTTCTTTTTTTCATAATTTTAAAGAAAAAAATGGACCAACGCGATACTTTTTTAAAACAATTCAGAGGACAAACTATCGGTACTGTTACCTCTCAATCTTCATCTGATGAATCCTTTCAAAATGAAGTTCTTCGACCTATTTTAAAATTACAAAACGATTTGTTTGTAGCGTCGTTCATCAATTATATCGACAAGAATAAAACTGATTTTTATTCGCAAACTACTGAAAAAAAATTGTCGATGATCGAAAACGCAATCCAAAAAGACATCAAATTCAGAAATGCCTTGAAGGGAATGATTATCGGTTTATTTACTTCGAATGAATACGCTCAATACATTAAAAATTCTTCCAGCCTAAACAAAAGAATGATGACTATGCTTGTAGAAAGATTAAAAAGTCAAGTACAGTTATTTGAGGTAAATGCTGATTCATAATTCTTTAAAACAACCAACTATTTAAAAACTTTGTACCATATATTGGTAATTGATTGATGAATTTTTCGAGTAAATACTCGGTTTCTAGCCGCTTCCATCGTTAAATTAAAAAAAGTTGATGTATTAAAAACCATTTGTTTTTGATTATAATTTAAAAAATATGGGCTAATTAATATAAAAATCACAATTTCATTCCTAGTTAATAATCTTTATTGCTTTTTGTGATAATTATTAGTTAAGCTTAATCAAATATCTTTTTTTGCTCGTTTTTTTTCATTATAATTGTTAAAAATAAAGCTATGAAGGAAGAATATTTCAAATGGTATTCCCCCAATCTAAATAGAGATATCGAAATGTTGGTTTTTGGACATGCGGGATTTCCTGTAATTCTTTTTCCTACCTCTATGGGAAGTTATCATGAAAATAAGGACATGGGATTGATTGAATCGGCCAAATGGTATATTGAGCAAGGTTTAATTCAGGTTTTTTGTCCTGACAGCATTGATAAAGACAGTTTTTACAATAAAAATATCCATCCTGTCCATCGTATAGAAAATCACGTTAAATATGACAAAATGATTTGTCATGAAATTGTCGAAAAAGTAAAAAACAGTACTGCTTCCGGCAAAGTGATTATGGCGGGTTGCAGCTTTGGTGGATATCATGCGGCTAATTTTGCTTTTCGTCATCCTGGATATGTGAGTCATCTGTTTTCTATGAGCGGCGCTTTTAACATTAAGAGTTTCATGGATGGTTTTCATAACGACGATGTATTTTATAACAGTCCGGAAGATTATTTACACGGTCTTAATGATTCTGAATTGTGGAATATGGATATCGTTTTAGGAACTTCTAATTGGGATATTTGTTTCGATGCCAATCTAAAATTAAGCAAGGTTTTAAGCGAAAGAAACATCCATCACTGGCTGGATATTCGTCAGGATAAAAATCATGACTGGCCAATGTGGAAAGAAATGTTTCCGCACTATTTATCAAGAATTAAATTTTTTTAAAATAATATAATCAACACAATCAGGTATCAAGTAATTAAAATAGAAAGAGATGAAAAAAATTGGAATTTTATTTGGAATGGAAGATACATTTCCACAAGCGTTTATAGACAGAGTGAATTCGAAAAACGAAAAAGGAATTATTGCAGAAGCGGTTTCCATTGATAAAGTCGTTCAAAATCAAGGTGGTGAATATGCTGTAATTATCGATAGAATTTCACAAGATGTTCCTTTTTATCGTGCTTATTTAAAAAATGCAGCTTTAACAGGAACAAATGTTATTAATAATCCTTTCTGGTGGAGTGCCGACGATAAATTTTTCAATAATGCGTTAGCAGATACTCTTGGAGTTCCATTACCCAATACCGTAATCCTACCTTCAGCGGAACATCCTACGGATACAACCGGAAAATCTTTCAGGAATTTAAAGTACCCGATGTATTGGCAGGGAATTTTCGATTATATTGGTTTTCCAGCGTACATGAAACCGTATGCAGGTGGCGGTTGGAAAAATGTTTATCGTTTAGAAAATAAAGAAGAGTTTTGGGAGAAACATCAGGAAACAGGACAATTAGTGATGATGCTTCAGGAAGAAATTGTTTTCACGGAATATTTCAGAGTGTATTGTTTGGGATGTAAAGCAGTCCGAATCATGCAATATGAACCAAGAAACCCACATCATTTGCGTTATGTAATTGATGGACCGCCAACGGATAAAAAATTATTGGCAACGATAAAAGACTATACTTTAAGACTTTGTAAAGGATTGGGTTATGATTTTAATACAGTTGAATTTGCTGTAAGAGATGGAATCCCTTATGCTATTGATTTTGGAAATCCGGCTCCAGATGCTGAATTAACATCAGTTGGTGCTGAAAATTTTGAATGGGTTGTTGAAGAAGCTTCAAAGATGGCAATCGCTGCCGCGAAAAAACAAAAACCTGGAAAAATGAATCTTACTTGGGGTACGTTTATTAAAGACGCTGCAAAATAGTTTTCAGTCACAGTATTCAGTTAATAGACTGAAAACTGCGACTGCGACTGAACACTAAAAAAATAATTATGTCAAAGAAATTACCAGTTTTTACGCTAGGTGTCGAAGAAGAATATCAAATTATTGATCCTGAAACAAGAGATTTGCGGTCGCATTTGTCTAAAATTGTGGATGGTGCTAAAATAATATTAAACGAGCAGGTGAAGTCAGAAATGCACCAATCTGTGGTCGAAGTGGGAACCAATATTTGTAAAAGTGTTGCTGAAGCTAAGTGTGAAATTAAATTTTTGAGGTCTAAAATTGTAGAATTAGCCGATAAACAAGATTTAATCGTTGGTGGTGCCGGAACGCATCCGTTTTCTAAATGGCAAGACCAGCCCATCACTGATGATCCCAGATACCACGATATTGTGAATGAATTGCAAGACGCAGCGCGATCCAATTTAATTTTTGGGATGCATTGCCATGTAGGAATTGAAAATCGGGAAATTGGATTGCAATTGATGAATCAAGCGACCTACTTTTTGCCTCATATTTTTGCGCTTTCTACGAATTCTCCTTTTTGGGAAGGGCGCAAAACGGGTTATAAATCCTTTAGAACAAAGGTTTTTGATAAATTTCCAAGAACAGGATTACCGGAATATTTCGATTCGGTTGCTGCGTATCAAAATTATTTGGATACGTTAGTTAAAACCAACTGTATAGATAATCCTAAAAAGATTTGGTGGGATTTACGTTTGCATCCTTTTTACAATACGATTGAATTTAGGATTTGCGATATGTGTTTAACAGTGGATGAAACCATATGTATTGTGGCTATTATTCAAGCAATTGTGGCCAAACTTTATAAACTTAACATGAATAATACTAGTTTTAATATTTATAGACTAGCCCTGATAAAAGAAAATAAATTTCGTGCAGCCCGTTACGGAATTGAAAATAACATGATTGATTTTGGTTTGCAAAAAGAGGTGGAAACAAAGATACTAATTCTGGAACTCCTTGATTTCATTGATGATGTAGTCGATGAATTGGGAAGTCGAGACGATATTAATTATGTTCATGAGATTTTGAAAAACGGAACTGGAGCGGACAAACAGTTGGCTATTTTTGAAGAAACAGGTAATCTTTCTCGAGTGGTTGATTTTATTACTGGTGAATTTACAAAAGGATTGTAAATTAAAAATTACCTTTGCCGATTGATTTTTTAAAATAAACGTATGTCCAATAGAATTATAAAGATTGCCTTATTAGATATGTACAATGGTATGCCAAATCAGGGAATGCGTTGTATTATTGATGTCATTAACCGGTTTAGTCCTGTTGTAAGTTTCGAAATATTTGATGTGCGCGTAAAGTGTGAATTACCTGAAATTAACAAGTTTGATATTTATATTTCCACTGGCGGTCCAGGAAATCCAATGGTAGGAGACGGAGAATGGGATAAAAAGTATTACGAATTTATTGACTCCTTGACAAAGTGGAATAACGAAAATGCGATTAAAAAACATGTTTTGTTTATTTGTCATTCGTTTCAGATGGCTTGTCTGCATTTTGGATTGGCAACTGTAACCAAACGAAATGACACCTCTTTTGGCGTGATGACGATTCACAAAACAAAAGAAGGATTAACGGATCCCCTTTTTGAAGGATTGTCAGACCCTTTTTACGCCATTGATTCTCGCGATTATCAGGTTGTACAGCCTAAACTGAGTATTTTTACTAAAAAAGGAGCCAAAATTATTTCTTTGGAAAAAATTAGAGATCACGTGCAATATGAACGTGCTATTATGGCCGTTCGTTTCACGGATTATTTTGTAGGCACGCAGTTTCATCCAGAAGCTGATCCAATAAGCTTTGTCTCGCATTTGAGAAATAAAGAAGCGAAAGAAAAAATCAAGACTATGAAAGGCAAAAAGAAGTTTAGAAACATGCTGGAAGACTTGTTGGACGATGATAAAATATACAGAACCAATGAAACTTTAATTCCAAATTTCCTGCGAATTGCCATAAATGACTTGATGAAAACTAAAAAAATGTTATCTAATTAGTAAATTCTACAGTGTATGATTTCAAAATATCGGGAGTTATTTAATACTCAATTTACAAACAAAAAATATCAAGAATTTAAAGACGATATTGCTTCCGATTTTAATTATTTGCCGACTTTTAGATTAGCCGAAACTCCATTTTTTATTTCAAATGAGTTAAAAGCACAATTGATTGAAGGATGTAATGAGGTTATAGCTTTAATTAAACAAGAAAACTTTAAAGCACTTACTGACACAGCATTAGAATTAAATAATAAAGTTCCAAACGAGGACGAACACACTTCTTTTTTAGCCATCGATTTCGGGATTTGCGTAGAAGATGGTGCGGTTATTCCTAAACTAATTGAAGTACAAGGTTTTCCATCTTTATACAATTATCAGTTTAATTTGTATGAGAAATTTAAGAATCATTATCCTTTTCTTGCTGAATTAACTCCTTTTATAAATGATATTGAACCACAAGCATATCTTGATATTCTGGAAGAAGTAATTTGTAACAAGCATCCAAAAGAAAATGTTATTCTGCTTGAAATTGAACCGGAGAAGCAAAACACAAAAATTGATTTTTATTATTGCAGCAGCGATATTGGTATTCCAATAGTTTGTGTTACTGAACTGATAAAAAAAGGGAAACAACTTTTTTATAAAAATGCAGCAGGAGATGAAATTCTTGTAAAACGAATTTATAATCGAGTTATTTTTGATGAATTGGATTTACGAACTGATTTAAAACTAAATTTCAATTTTTCTGACAATCTTGATGTAGAATGGGCAGGACATCCCAATTGGTTTTTCAGAATCAGTAAATTTATTTTGCCGTTGTTAAAAGGAAAATATTTTATTGAAACTACTTTATTAAGTGAGCTGGAAGTAATTCCGGAAGATTTAGAAAATTATGTGCTGAAACCCTTATTTTCTTTCTCAGGTACTGGCGTAATTTTCCATGTAAAAAAAGAAGATATTGAAGCAATAGTTGAAAAAGAACTTTATATCCTTCAGAAAAAAGTAAACTACATCCCTATAGTACAATCTCCAGATGGAAAAGTAAAAGCCGAAGTTCGTGTGCTTTGTGTTTGGAAAAAAGAGGATGAATCTCCTACTCTACTTTGCAACCTAGTTCGATTGAGTCGCGGCGAGATGATTGGTGTGAAGTTCAATAAGGATAAAGATTGGGTTGGCGGTACTTTGGGATTGTTTGAGAGATAAAAACTATTCGCATAAAAAAGACCAATTTACATATTGGTCTTTTTTGTTTTTCTATTTTATAAAAATTATTCCGAGATATTAAAACCCGCTACATAAAAATTCTCATCTATTTCCAGCTTGGCATTTTCGCTCTTAACAGAAATCGAATCCCAACCTGTTGTTGGTTTCAGTAATTTTCCAGTTCCATTTACCGTTATTTTTATTGGCATATTAAATCCCGGAACACAATTTGTCCATCGGTATCCTAATTTATCGTTTTTGAAAAAATATTCTAAAGTTGGAATTCTAATATCTCTCAGATATTGATTGAAAAAAGCAGATAGATCCATTTCTGTGGATTTACTCAAATAATCTTCAATTTGTTTTGTTGTAACCGTTTGATGATAAAAAGTACTGTTTAATCCTCTTAAAATAGTTCTCCATTTTTCATCATCATTTACAATTTGACGCAACGTATGCAACATATTGGCCCCTTTGTAATACATATCGCTTGAACCTTCATTATTTACATCATAGTAGCCAATTATAGGTTTATCGTTTTGAATATTTTTTCGCAAACCCCTAACGTAAGTATAAGCGGCCTCTTTTCCGTAATAATATTCCAGGAAAAGACTTTCAGAATAATCTGTGAAACTTTCATGAATCCACATATCAGCAATATCTTTGTAAGTGATATTATTGGCAAACCATTCATGTCCAGATTCATGAATAATTATATAGTCAAACTTTAAACCCCAGCCGGTACCACTTAAATCTCTTCCTAAATATCCATTTTTGAAACCATTCCCATAGGTTACACTACTTTGATGTTCCATCCCTAAATATGGTGCTTCAACGAGTTTGTAACTGTCTTCATAAAAAGGATACGGTCCAAACCAATGCTCGAAAGCCTTCAGCATTCGAGGCGCATCTTTGAATTGGATTTTTGCTTTGGCTAAATCATCTCTTAAAACATAATAATTACAATCTAAATCTCCTTTTTCCCCTTTGTATTTCTCCGAAAAAGAAACATAATCGCCAATGTTGATGTTCACACCGTAATTGTTGATGGGATTTGATACCAGCCAATTATATGTTGTAGTTCCGTCTTTCAACTCGGTTACACTTTGCAAACGACCATTGGAGACATCCATCAAATTTTTTGGAACATTTACGCTGATTAGCATACTTTCCACTTCGTCATACATATGATCTTTATTGGGCCACCAAACACTGGCTCCCAATCCTTGACAAGATGACGCTATAAACGGATTACCATTAGAATCTTTTTTCCAAGTAATTCCTCCGTCCCATGGCGGATTTACGGCTATCTTTGGTTTACCTCCATAAAACACAGTGAGTTCTTTTACTGTTCCGGTTCTTTGAGGAGCAACTAATTCTATAATAAATACATTTCCATCCCTTGTATATTTTAATTCTTTTCCGTCTTGAATCACCTTAAAGATTTCCATTGGATTTTGTAAATCTATTTGCATGCGATTGTATTCCTGCAGTACTTGATATTTTATAGTATTGGAACCAGTAATGGTTTGCTCCGTTGGATTTACTTTAATGTCAAGATGATATTGTTTTACATCCCACCAAGCTCTTTCTTTGGTTATACTTCCTCGCAATGAATCCTGTCTGGTAAAAACTTGTTGTGATTTTCCAAGAAGTCCTTGAGCGTTTGCAGCGTTAGAAATAAAAAGGGAAATAAAAATAAAGCGAAAATATATTTTCATGAAATTAGAAATTTTTGTGAATTTTAGATTTGGTTTAGAAAAAAAATTAACAGTCTAATGCAATTTCGCCACTTTATTTTGTTCTACAACTGCCGTAAAATTAGCTACTAATTGATCAGCATAATCATCTAATAATTCAAGAATTCTTTCGTGTTTATCTGATTTTACAATTAGTCCCGCATGATAATCTAATGGAACTTTGAAACAAACTTCAGGATCTGTAAAAGAGGATAAATTAGGATGCTGAAATTTAGACAAAGTCAATACAATACCGGCATATCCTTTTTTTGCTTTTGGCAAAACATATTTCGTTCCTTTAACTAATGCATCTTCTATAGTCGCCCATTCTTTCCATAAGTTAATGTTGGAAGCTTCTGCAACCATTTCGGCGAGATGAGCTCCACCAACGCGAGACGATGTTTCCAGAAAATAAATTTTTCCATCCTCTTTAGATTTTATAAATTCAGTATGAGAGGCACCGTGTTTCAATCCAAAACCTTTCATCACTTGTTCATTAACTTTTTTTATTACTTTGTCATCCTCTGAACCATATGGAATATTTGCCGAACGAAAAACACCGCCACCTTGCGAAATTTCCATTGGCGTAGCCAAATATTTAGAAGTTAAACTGAATATCACTTTACTGTCTACAATCAAACTGTCACAATGATATACATCGCCTGGTTTGAATTGTTCCAATAAATATTTGAATCTGTTATTCCCCATTTCGTTGATATGAATCCACAAACTTTCTTTGTCAAACACTTTTATAATCCCTGTTGCCGAAGCCTCAGAACGTGGTTTCAAAACCCATGGCGCGGGAATAGTATCTGCAAAAGTGTTGATATCAGGGTCATTAAATAACGAACAAAAAGCAGGTATAGAAATACCACAACTTTTGGCTCTCATTCGCATCGCTAATTTATCTCTAAAATAACGTCCCGTAGTTTGGCCCATTCCATCAATTCGTAAATTTTCTCTCAGATAAGTGGCTTTTTCGACATCATAATCATCAAGAGCTACTATAGCATCTATTTTAGTTGTCTTCATTAAATTGCCAACACCTAATAGGAGATGTTCTAAATTCCAGTCAATATCTTGGCCCTCCATGTAAAATATCTCATCAATGTATTCATGTGGCCATGGACTTTTTCTTAATTTTTCGCTGGTTACAAGATAGACTTTGTTGCCCATTTTTTTTAATTGAATTAAAAAATCAGAACCCTTGAAATAATTAGAAATGCAGATGAAGGTTTTAGAATTTTCCATACGTTATAAATTTTCAATGAATTTAGTTAATAAATGAACTCCATAAGCGGTTGCGTGTTTGCTTTTTGCAAATTCGTCGTCTCCAAATGCTACACCAGCAACGTCAAGATGTGCCCAAGCGGTATGTTCCTGCGTAAAATATTCTAAAAATTTAGCAGCACTAATTGCTCCGGCTACTAGTTTTCCGCTGTAGTTTTTTACATCGGCAATATCACTTTCAATATCTTGTTTGTAAACATCCCAAAGCGGTAAAGGCCAAAGTCGCTCTCCTACTGAATCTCCGGAATCTTGCAATTTCTTAGCCATTTCTTCATTATTAGTAAACAAGGCGGCACATTCATACCCAAAAGTACCAACACTGCTTCCTGTTAGAGTGGCAATATCTACGATATATTCTGGTTTGAAATTTTTAATTAAATACGATAATCCATCGGCTAAAACGAGTCGGCCTTCCGCATCTGTATCAATGATTTCTATCGAATTCCCACTGTAACTGTGTATGACATCACTTGGTAAAAATGATTTGGCATCGACCGAATTTTCTGCACAAGGAACTATAGCGGTAACTTTTACAGGTAATTGCAAATCGGCTATGAGTTGCATCGCTCCAAGAACGGCGCCACCTCCTGCCATATCGCACTTCATATGAACCATTCCTGCCGTTTTTATATTTAGTCCTCCGGTATCAAAGGTTATTCCTTTTCCAACCAGACCAACATGCTTCATGGATTTCACTTTTTGTTTTGGAGTGTAATTCATAATGATAAATTGTGGCTCATTTTCACTTCCTTTTCCTACTGCCAAGAAAGCGCCAAGACCCGCAATTTTTGAAGCATCGTAACCTAAAATTTTTACCTCAAATCCATATTTTTCTCCCGTCTCTTTAGCCCAAGTTGATAAGTATTTTGGTGTAATGGTATTTGGGGGTAGATCTACTAAGTTATAAACACCTAATTGTGCTTTTGCAATTTTTATTGCTTTATTAGCCGTCGCCAAATGATCTTTTTCGGAAACTAAATTCAAAGTAAAATCAGAATCTAGAAAAGGATGTGCTTTTTTATCTGCTTTAAAATGACCCAAATCATAAGTTCCTAAAAGCAAACCTGAAATCATCGCTTCCACTTGATCAGCCGTAAATTGTTCCGGTAAAACTAAAGCCACATTCGCGCTTAAATGCTCTTTTTGCTTAGCCGCAATGCGACGAAAAGTAGTTTTTAAAGTTTTATAATCTACTGTTTTTCCTAAACCAACAAATAAATGTAGATTATCCTTTATTTCGGCTAAATAATGCGTGTCTTTTTTGCCGAAAAATACTTTTGCAGGAATCTCTAATCCATCAAACGCAATTGGAACAATATTTTTTTCATAAGTTTCAAAAACTGGAATTATAATTGTTCCTGAAAAATTTGTTAGGTTTTGAATTGTGTTTGTTTTCATTTATCTTTTTTTTAATTCTTTATTAGCATAATAAATCGTTTCACCATACAAGAAAGATTTTTACTTCGTCTGAAAAAACAACCATTCAATTGCTTTTGGAAATTCGTCACTCCAATAGGTTTCACTGTGTTTTCCTTGTCTATTAATGCTTAAATTAATCTTCGATTGGTCTTTTATAAATTCACTGGCAATTAAATTCTCCTTAAACTTTTTTATATGCTCAATCATGGTTGAACTTTCGTCTCCGCCAGCATACAAATAAATCTTGGTATCCGCTAAATTAGCTTTTTTAGGTTTTATTTTTAAATGAGGTATCACCCAAAGCGATGGCGAAAAAATCATCAGTTTTCCATAAACCTCCGGATTTCGCAATCCACTGAAAATACTAACTAATCCGCCCATCGAGCTACCTCCTATTCCAGTAAATTCTCGTTCTTTTTTGGTTCGAAAATTAGTATCCACAAATGGTTTCAGCGTATCAGTTACAAAACGAATATATTTTTTCCCTTGTCCTTTTCCTAAAACTGTTTTTCCAACGTTGTATTCTTTTATTCGATCTTCTTCAGCATGTTCTATGGCTATAATTATGATTTTTCCAATTTTATATTCCGACATAACAGCCAGTTTTTTGTCAATTTCCCAATTACCCATTCCGGATCCTTCATTGAATAAATTTTGAGCATCTTGCAAATACATCACAGGATATCTTTCATCTGAAGTATCATAATCATGTGGCAGCAATGCCCATATTTTTCTGGTTTTATTAAGTTGCGGAATTTCAAATTCATCCGAAATCAGCAAAACCTGCGGTAAAAACGATTGCTTAAATGGCAGCCAGTTTTTTCGCCATCTCGCCACATGCTCTTTTTGTATACCTGCATGACTGACTGTGGAACGATTTTCAGTACGATTACCTTCCGCATCTATCTCTACTTCACTCCAATCGCCTTTCGTAAATTTATATAAAAGCTCGAACGGATAATCAAAATCATGTGAGAATTTATAATGATATAGACTGTTTCCAATTTTCTCCATCAAAAACTCTTTGTCCTGGGTACGCCAATTATTGAAGTTCCCTGAAATATAAACAGGACGATCATCATCTTCGTCGGTAGTTAGGATTATATACAAACCAGTATTTATTATAGTACTATTTAATTCTTGGGTAAAGGTGGTATTGTCTGAATTCATCACTTGCATTGTTATTCTGGTATTTTAAATAAATAGTAAATATAGTGGATTGCTTTTTGAAATAAAAGAAAAAAGAAAATCCAATAGCAATTGAGTTGGCTATTGGATTTTTATTGATGAAAATTAGTTAAAACTATTTTATTTTTGGCGACTTTTAAGAACCTCCACAACATCATTTAACTGAAATCCTTTGGCTTGCAATAAAATAAGATAATGAAATAGTAAATCAGCGCTTTCACTCAGAAACAAATCATCGTTATCATCTTTGGCTTCAATAACCACTTCTATCGCCTCCTCACCTACTTTTTGAGCGATTTTGTTAATTCCTAATTTAAATAAGGAAGCTACGTAACTTTTTTCAGAATCAGCGTTTTCTCTGCGTACTTTAATTGTGTTTTCTAAATGAGAAATAAAACCATAATCTTGTTTGTTTTCTTCCGCCCAGCACGTATCTGTCCCTTTGTGGCAAGTAGGTCCTTCAGGTTTTACTTGGATTAATAAAGTATCATTATCGCAGTCATTTTTGATATCAATTAGATTCAAAAAGTTCCCACTTTCCTCTCCTTTTGTCCAAAGTCTTTGTTTCGTTCTACTATAAAAAGTAACTTTTTTAGTGTCAATCGTTTTTTGATACGCTTCGGCATTCATGAAGCCCAACATCAAAACTGTTTTGGTTTCGCTGTCTTGAATTATGGCTGGAATTAATCCATCTGTATTTTTTGAGAAATCTATGTTCATTTCAATTTAGGATTTAAGATTTTCGATTTAGGATTTTAAAGCCTAACTTCGATATTATTATTTTTAAGCACTTTTTTTAATGTTTTGATTTCAATTTCTTTAAAATGAAAGACACTTGCGGCTAAGGCTGCATCTGCTTTTCCCACTTGAAATGTATCAACAAAATGCTGAATATTTCCAGCTCCGCCAGAAGCTATTATAGGAATATTTACTAAGTTTGAAAGTGTCGCCAACGCTTCATTAGCAAAACCATTTTTAGTTCCGTCATTGTCCATTGATGTAAATAAGATTTCACCTGCACCACGTTGCTCCACTTCTTTGGCCCAATCAAATAAATTCAATTCGGTTGGCACTTTTCCTCCCACTAAATGCACGATCCATTGACCATCAATTTTCTTGGCATCAATAGCAACAACGACACATTGGCTTCCAAATTTCTGTGCCAAATCATTAATCAATTGAGGATTTTTCACAGCCGAGGAATTAATAGAAACTTTATCCGCACCGTTTTGCAATAAAACTTCCACATCTTTCACAGATGAAATTCCACCACCAACAGTAAACGGAATATTAATCGTAGATGCCACTTTACGAACCAAATCCACTAAGGTTTTACGTCGTTCTTCCGTTGCCGAAATATCCAAAAAAACCAATTCATCAGCACCTTCATCCGAATATATTTTGGCTAATTCCACAGGATCTCCTGCATCACGCAAGTCTACAAAATTAACACCTTTTACGGTTCTCCCGTTTTTTATATCCAGACAGGGGATTATTCTTTTTGTTAACATTTTTTTTGTTGTTACGTAGAGACGTTGCAACGCAACGTCTCTACATTATGTAATTTTCCAATTGTTTCAACGAAATCCTTCCTTCATAAATTGCTTTTCCAATTATCGTTCCTTCGCAACCTAATTCGGCTAATTTTGGCAATTCATCAAAAGTAGAAATTCCTCCTGAAGCAATCAATTTTATTCCGTTGGCATTTGCCAAAATTTTAGCGTATAAATCAAAACTAGGTCCTTCTAGCATGCCGTCTTTGGCAATATCTGTACAAATTACATACTGAATCCCTTTGTTTTGATAGTCTTGTATAAACGGAATCAAGTCTTCGTTAGAATCCTCTAACCAACCAGAAACTGCCACTTTTTCATTATTAGCATCTGCTCCCAAAATGATTTTATCCGAACCGTATTCTTGAATCCATTTTTCGAATAATTCTCTATTTTTAACAGCAATACTACCTCCGGTAATTTGATTAGCGCCACTTTCAAAAGCGATTTTCAGGTCAGCATCCGATTTTAATCCGCCACCAAAATCTATTTTCAATTTAGTTTGAGTAGCGATTTGTTCGAGTATTTTATAATTGACAATTTGGCTTGACTTTGCTCCGTCTAAATCCACTAAATGCAAATATTCTATTCCGTGTGCCTCAAATGATTTCGCCACTTCAAGCGGGTTTTCATTGTAAATTATCTTCGTATTATAATCGCCTTTTGATAAGCGAACACATTTTCCGTCGATGATATCTATTGCTGGTATTATTCTCATTCTAATTAGTCTTAAAGTTTGAAAGTCGAAAGTCTTAAAGTTATAGCTTCAAGAAATTCCCTAAAATTTGCTCTCCAACATCACCACTTTTTTCAGGGTGAAATTGAGTTCCGTAGAAATTATCCTTTAGTAAAGCCGAAGCATATTCGACTTCATAATTGGTTGTCGCGATGCTTTCTGCACAATCTGGCGCATAAAAACTATGCACTAAATACATATATTCATTTTCTTTGATGTCAATGAATAATGGCGATTTCAAATTGTAAATTTGGTTCCAGCCCATCTGTGGTACTTTCACTTTTGGAGAAAATTTGATCACATCAACATCAAAAATTCCTAAACCTGTGGTATTTCCTTCTTCTGATTTATTGCACATCAATTGCATGCCCAAACAGATCCCTAAAACGGGTTGTTTTAAGGTTGGAATTAACACATCAAGTCCGCTGTCAATAAGCATTTTCATTGCGGAACTTGCTTCGCCAACACCCGGAAAAATTACTTTATCCGCAGCCTTGATTTCCGTCCAATCATTGCTCAAAGCAGCTTTGAAACCTAATCTTTCAATGGCAAACATAATGCTCTGAATGTTTCCTGCTCCGTAATTTATGATTACTATTTTCATTTTATTAGTCTTAAAGTCCAAAGTCTAAAGTCATAATGCCGTTCAACTTTCGACTTTATGACTTTCGACATGATGACTTATTAAAGCATTCCTTTTGTTGATGGCAAAATCATCTTTTCTGTATCGCGTTTTACTGCAACTTTTATCGCTTTGGCGAAAGCCTTGAAAATCGCTTCAATTTTGTGATGTTCATTAGTTCCTTCTGCTTTAATGTTGATGTTGGCTTTGGCTCCATCTGAGAACGATTTAAAAAAGTGGAAAAACATCTCCGTTGGCATTTTTCCTACCATCTCCCGTTTGAATTCGGTTTCCCAAACCAGCCAGTTTCTGCCTCCAAAATCAATAGCTACTTGCGCCAAACAATCGTCCATTGGCAAACAAAAACCGTAACGTTCTATTCCTAATTTATTCCCTAATGCTTTGGCAAAAACTTCACCTAACGCGATTGCTGTATCTTCAATAGTGTGGTGTTCATCGACTTCTAAATCTCCTTTTACAAGGATTTCTAAATCCATTTGTCCGTGACGTGCGATTTGGTCTAACATGTGGTCAAAAAAGGCAATTCCGGTTTCAATTTTGCTTTTCCCGGTTCCGTCAAGGTTTAAATTAATGTAAATATCCGTTTCATTCGTTTTTCTTTCAATGGAAGCCGAACGCTCTTCTAATTTCAAAAACTCATAAATTACTTTCCAATCAGTAGTTTGTAAAGCAATAACCGAATCTAATTCGTGTCTTTTAGAGGATATTTCATCACCTCCCAAAGCTTCATCTCTATTAATGAATATCGCTTTTGAACCCAAGTTTTTTGCTAATTCTACATCGGTTATTCTGTCTCCAATCACGAATGAATTTTCCAAATCATATTCAGGATTGTCAATATATTGTGTCAACATAGCTGTACCTGGCTTGCGAGTTGGTGCATTTTGGTAAGGAAAAGTTTTGTCGATAAACACTTCCTTGAAAACAACACCTTCATTTTCAAAAGCTTTCATAATTAAATTATGTACGGGCCAAAAGTTAATTTCTGGATGAGAATCAGTTCCCAGACCATCCTGATTTGTTACCATTACCAATTCGAAATCCAATTCTTTGGCTATTTTACCCAAATATTGAAAGGCATTTGGATAAAATTCCAGCTTTTCAAAACTGTCTAATTGATAGTCATTTGGCTCCAAAACCATTGTTCCGTCGCGATCTATAAAAAGTATTTTTTTCATTTATTGTAATTTTACTAAACACAAATTTCACAAATTTACACAAATTAGAAATCAGTGAAATTCTATTTATTTTGAATTTTATTTTTCTATATATCTTCCAAAAATATTACTTTTCTAAGAACTGCTTTTCAAAGAAAGAGTTCTAAAAATCAGTGCTAATCTGTGAAATCTGCGTTTTAAATCGCTTTTAAAGCTTCTATTAATTTTTTATTTTCCAATTCAGTTCCAACGGTCAAACGCAAACAATTATCGCATAAAGGTTGTGTTGTTCTATTGCGAATTACAATTCCTTTGGCAATCAATTCGTCATATCTTTTATTGGCATTATCTACTTTAATCAAGATGAAATTAGCTTCTGTTGGATATACTTTTTCAACAAATTTCACATTAACTAATACTTTAAGTAATTCTTCTCTTTGCACAATAATAGAAGTAATTTCAGATTTAATCTTTTCTGGATCACTCAATCTTTCCAAAGCTCTTACTTGTGTCAATTCGTTCACATTGTAAGGTGGTTTTATTTTGTTTAAAACCGAGATTACTTCCGTAGAGGCATAACAAATTCCCAATCTAATTCCAGCCAAACCATATGCTTTTGAAAGCGTTTGGGTAATGACCAAATTAGGATATTCATCAAGTTCATTAATCCAACTGTCCTTTTTAGAAAAGTCAATATAGGCTTCGTCAATTACAACTAAACCTTTAAAATTTTGCAAAAGATAGGCTACACTTTCATCCGAAAATGAATTTCCAGTTGGGTTGTTTGGTGAACACAAAAAGATCATTTTAGTGTTTTCATCAATGGCTTTCATTATTTTCTCAATTTGCGGTTGAAAATCTTCTGAAAGCAATACTTCTTTATTTTCAACGGCATTGATATTCGCCAAAACACCGTACATTCCGTAGGTTGGTGGTAAAGTGATTACATTATCAGTTTTCGGTTCACAAAAAGCTCTGAATAACAAATCCAATACTTCATCACTTCCATTTCCAAGCAAAATTTGATTCGTTTTAACATTTCTTTGTTTTGCTAAAACTGCTTTTACGGTCATTTGTTGTGGATCTGGATAGCGATTCACTCCATTCTCAAACGGATTTTCATTGGCATCCAAAAAAATCATGTCCGCAGTATCAAAATCCTCAAATTCATCGCGAGCAGATGAATACGGCTTCATTGTTTTTACATTCTCCCGAACTAAATTATTTATATCAAAACTATTTCCCATCTTCAATCGCTTTTAATCGTAATGTAACTGCATTTTTGTGCGCTTGTAATCCTTCGGCTTCGGCCATAATTTCAATAGCTTTTCCAATATTTTGAATTCCTTTTTCAGATATTTTTTGGAAAGTCATCGCTTTAGTGAAACTATCCAGATTTACGCCACTATAATTCTTGGCATACCCATTTGTCGGTAAAGTATGATTGGTTCCTGAAGCGTAATCTCCCGCACTTTCCGGAGTAAAATTACCAATAAAAACAGACCCTGCATTATAAATTCCATTGCTGTAAAAATCATCATATTCAGAACAAATTATAAAGTGTTCCGGTCCATATTCATTGATTAATTCTAAAGCTATTTTATCGTTTTCAACAAAAATCAATTTAGAATTGGCGATGGCTTTTTCTGCTATAGCTTTTCTAGGTAGAACCTCCATTTGATTTTGGATTTCTGTTTCTACCGCATCAATTAATTTTTTTGACGTGGAAACTAAAATAACTTGACTGTCCGTTCCGTGTTCTGCCTGTGATAATAAATCAGATGCGACAAAAGCCGGAACCGCAGTATCATCAGCAACAATCAATAGTTCCGAAGGACCCGCTGGCATATCGATTGCCACGCCAAATTGGGTTGCTAACTGTTTAGCCACCGTAACAAATTGATTTCCGGGACCAAATATTTTATACACTTTAGGAATCGTTTCCGTTCCAAAAGTCATCCCTGCAATAGCTTGAATTCCTCCTACTTTTAGAATTTTAGTTACGCCACATAAATTCGCAGCGTATAAAATCGCCGGATTTATATTTCCGTTTTTATCTGGAGGAGAACACAATACAATTTCGTTACAACCGGCTATTTCTGCCGGTACAGCGAGCATTAATACCGTAGAAAATAAAGGAGCGGTTCCTCCAGGAATATATAAACCTATTTTTTGAATCGGTCTTTTTTCTTGCCAACAATTTACTCCTTCAATCGTTTCTACTTCCACTCTTTCTGTTTTTTGAGCAGTGTGAAATTTTTTAATATTAGATTTTGCTAATTGAATAGCTTCTTTAAGTTCATTAGAAATAGATGCAACTGCAGTGTCAATTTCTGATTTGGATACTTCAATATTTGCAACGGCAACACCGTCAAAAAGCGAAGTATATTTTGCAACAGCGCTATCTCCTTTTTTCTGTACTTCCTTAAAAATTTCTTTTACTGTCGCTTCAATGTCATCTACCGTTTTTGTTGGCCTTTCTAAAATAGTGGACCAAGTTTCAGGTTTTGGATTGTATATTTTATTCATTTTAATTGTATTCAAAGATTAAATGATTCAAAAATTGAATTACTCCGCTTTTTAACTCATAATTCATAACTTATAATTTAAAATTCTTAAAGTACCATTTTTTCAATTGGGCAAACTAAAATCCCTTCGGCTCCAGCTTCTTTCAATTGATCGATAACATCCCAGAAAGTATCTTTATCGATTACAGAGTGTACGCTACTCCAACCTTCTTGTGCCAGAGGCAAAACAGTTAAACTTCTCAATACAGGAAGAATTTTTCCAACAGCATCAATTTTGTCATTGGGAACATTCATCAAGATATATTTTGATTTTCTTGCTCTCAAAACGGATTCAATTCTAAATTTTAAGGTATCGATTATTTTTTGAGACTCGGGACTTACTTTAGGAGAAACCGCTAAAACAGCTTCACTTTTGAAAATAACCTCGACCTCTTTTAAATTATTCTTAAATAAAGTACTTCCGCTAGATACAATATCAACAATAGCATCCGCTAATCCAATGTTTGGCGCTATTTCTACTGAACCTGATATCTGGTGAATATCGACTGTAACTCCTTTAGAATTAAAAAAATCAAGTACTGTTTTAGGGTAAGAAGTGGCAATACGCATCCCATTTAAATCTTGAACCGATTTGTAATCAAATGCTTTAGGTACAGCAACGGATACTTTACATTTTGAAAAACCTAATTTTTGAATTACTTCAATATTGTTTCCTTTTTCAACTAGTAGATTATCGCCTACTATAGCGATATCTACAACTCCATCAATTAGATATTGAGGAATATCTGAATTTCTTAAATATAAAACCTCCAACGGAAAATTTGATGCTTCGGCTTTTAACTGATCGATTCCATTATCGATTGAAATACCAGCATCTTTTAGAATTTGGATACTGTCTTCGTTTAAACGACCTGATTTTTGAATGGCAATTTTTAATGTACTCATTTTTTTGTTTTTTGTTTTTGTTTTGAATATTTTGATTGAGTACAAGTAGAGGGCAATAAAAAACCCGTTTGATGTACTCAAACGGGTTTTAGAATATGATGATTTACACACATACCATTAACACATCGCTTGAGAGCAATAATGAAAATGATGATGATGCAATTGATTTGTAAACATTTTTTTTGTGCTGAATTTTAATTATTGTGCAAATATAAGTGATAAATCATTTACAAAGCAATTTTTATTTAAACTTTAATATACTTTATTGTTAAAGATTACTTTTCGTCGTCTTCTTTTGTTTGTTCTTTTGAAATTGAACCCTCAGGAAGAACTTTAGTATTAACGCTATCATCTCTAATTTCAGTATGACGAATTTCTCCACCCGAAGTACCAACTTGTGTAGATACTACAACAGCTATAATTGCTATGACAACTGCCACATAAGAAACAAATTTAGCTTTAGAATAATTTTTTAGGTTCATAATTAATCCAGCGAGAGAAACTGCGGCCATTAAATACAATACAAGTGCGAATTTCTCAGCTATTTCTTCATGCTCGTGAATTATTTGTTTACCAATGTTAGGCATGTCCTCTACCATTTCCTCCGCACCTTCTCCAGTTCCAATACTAAAGGCGGCAAAAATTGCCGAAACCATAAATAAAATATAAGCGGTGTTTTTTACCGAATTATTCTTTAAAATCAATCCAGCGATTAATATTACAAGTCCGAAAATACTTCCTATTATAGGAAAATGGTTAAGAACCAAATGTAAGTGAGCATCATTCATAATTATTATTTTGTTTAAGGTTTCTGTTGTAAAATTGTATTTATTTGAAAGAAAAAAATGATTAAAGTTGTGCTAGCAATAATTATCCAGCTAATGAAACGCCAATTAAAGAACCAATTCCATATGTTATTGCCGCAGCTGTTAATCCAAAAAACACTTGTCTAAATCCTGAAAACATAACGTTTTTTCCTGTTAGTAAAGTGATTGCGGCTCCTATTCCGAAAAGACCAACTACGCTGCTTCCTACACTTAATAAAATTGCGTTTTTCCCATCTAAAAACATAAAGGGATAAAGAGGAATTATGGCTCCAATAGAAAAAAGAACAAATGATGCAATGGCAGCCTCCCATGCTGAACCTCCCAATTCTACTTTATCGATCCCCAATTCTTCAATTATTATAGCATCAATCGCAGTTTCAGGATTTTCGAATGCTTTGTCCGCTAGTTTTTGCGCTTCAATTATATTCATTCCTTTGGCTTGGTACAGCAAAACCAATTCTTTTTTCTCTTCTTCGGGTGAAGCTTCCAGTTCTTCTGTTTCTAAATCAATTTGGCGTTGATTTAATTCTCTTGAACTTTGTACCGAAAGCCATTCGCCTAAAGCCATAGAAATTGCTCCAGCCAAAAGTCCTGCAATTCCAGTTAACAATATCGTATTATTAGAAACTGCGGCTCCAGCAACTCCCATTACCAAACTCATATTAGAAACCAAACCATCATTAGAACCCAAAACTGCTGCACGCAATGCATTTCCTCCCACGGATTTATGTCGGCTTTCGAATTTTGATAAAAAACCACCTGAGACATTGAGTGCTGCATTATTATTGACAGCTTCGATAATTTTTAGATGATTGTGTTCAAAACCTGTTGGCTTTTCTCCACTTTCAATTTTATTTTTGATTGCATTTACTGCAAATTGTTTTTCTATGCTTGAAAGACTACTAATGATGGAATTATATCCAAATAATTTCCCCAACTTCAGTTGCAATTTTGCTCTTGATGAAGGCAAAGGCATATGATAATTGGAATCATATGTTAATACTTTATTCAGCATATGTTGTGCGTGGCCCTTTTCAATATCGGATAAACTTTTTAATACTCTTGTCAGATTATCGTCAGATTGAATGGCAGCAATACTATCATATAAAAATGCCGTATCTACTTCTGTCTGTAATTGACCTTTTAGTTTATTTAAATCCATGATTATTTTTTAATTGCATTAAATAAAAATATTTTTTTGGAGCGTTATCAATAGAATAAATCAATTTTAACCGTAATTGTTTGACCGTTTTTTGTGTGAAATCTCTTGAATATTCTTATAAAAATACAAAAATATATTTTTTTAAACTAATATGATTTTATCAAAAACTGACTAATTGATTATTGTGAATTATATTAGTTAACACTTAATTTTACTTGTGTACCAATTCTTTCTTGGCTTGATATTTCAATAGATATATTTAAAATATCACAAATCCTTTTTGCGATTGACAGACCTAAACCTGTTCCTTTAATTTCTGGAATATTGGTCGAATTTGTTGTTCTAAAAAAGGAATGAAATACCTTGCCAATTTCATTTTCTGAAATTCCAATACCGTTATCGGAAATTTCAAAAAAAGTTTTTGATTCTAGATTATTGAATGAAATAGTTATCGAACTATTATCATTGGAATATTTTAAAGCATTTGAAATCAAATTATTTAAAACAATAGAAAGTAAATATAAATCAGATTCTACAAAATAATCATCTTCTAATTGTTTTATAATATTTATATTTTTATTCTTTATTTTTAGCGCAAAACGATTTAATATCTCGTTTACAATCTGGTTAAGATTAATCTTTTCAATTCTTACAGCTAATTTTTGATTTTCAAATCGGGCCAAAAGCAATAATTGATCTACTAAATTATTTATTCGATCCACCTCATTGATACAAAAAGTAATTTTCTGCTGATATTCATCTGTACTTCTAGGTTTTCTAATCAATACTTCTAATGTTCCTTTAATTACTGCTAGAGGTGTTCTTAGTTCATGAGATGCATCTGATGTAAATTGTTTTTCTCTTTCAATCGTGTTTTCAATTCGATCTAACAAACGGTTAATCGTTACAGACAAAGTATAAAGTTCATCCTTGTTATTTGGAAGAATGATACGAGATTTCAAATTCTCTCTTGTAATTGCTTCCGCAGTATTTATTATTGCATTTATCGGTTTTATACTTCGACCTGCAATTAAACGAGCAACAAAAAACAAAAGCATTAAAACTATCGGAAATGAGATTAAAAGTATAGTTCTTAGATTATCCAAAACTGATGTAGCTTCTTCTAAAGAAACTGCAACCAATAAGTAACCGCCTATTTTAGTTTTATTGTACAAAGGAAATTGAATTTGGCGAATCAATTGTCCTGACAATTTAATATCCGTGATCTTGCTTTTAAGTAATTTTCTGGAAAAATATAAATTGGCGCTTTTTAAATTTTCTGATTTTTCAATGATTTGACCATTACTATTTGTTATTTCTAGAAATACTGGATCAACAGAAACCTCATTATGTTCCCTTTCCTCCCATTCATTTTTGTCAATTAATCGAACGTTATTATTTACAACTTCAATCTTTTTACTATACTCATTAATTTCATAATTGATATGTTCATTTACTTTTTCATAAACGGTAAACGAAATCAATAAATAGATTGAAATAAAGACTATAAATATTAACATTGCTGTTGATATTATATAATAAAAAGCAATCCTGTTTTTTAAAGATAATTTTAGCATCCTAATTAATATCATTAGCTATATAGCCTACTCCACGAACTGTTTTAATGTAGTCTTCTTCTATTTTTAAATTTAATTTTTTGCGTATAGCATTCATAAAAACATCGATTACTCCTGTATCATAATCAAAATGAATATCCCAAACATCTTCAATAATTTGGGTTCTCGTGCATACTTTGCCTTTGTTTTTAACCAGATAGAGCAACAATTCATATTCTCTCTGCGTTAACATAACTTCGGTTCCTTTCACCAAAACTCTATGCTGTAAAACATCAATTTCTATTGTTCCAAGGTTTAGTTTTTTTTGCACTTCTTGATTTCTAAAATGAATTTTAATTCGTTCTATCAATTCATCAAAACTAAAAGGTTTTTTTATATGGTCATTGGCACCGGCTTTCAGCCCTTCTATCGTTTCCTGAATCGTATCCCTTGCGGTCAAAAAAATGATCGTTGTTACGGTATCTTTCAATCGGATTGCTTTGCATAATTCCAATCCAGACATTTGTGGCAGCATCCAATCTAATAAAATCAGATCAAATTTCTCTTTTTGGATTAATTCAAATCCTTTTAAACCGTCCGTTGTAGTGGTAATTTTATAACCTTCCTCTTCCAATCCCTGTTTTAGGAACTGTACGATACCTTCCTCATCTTCTACAATTAATATATGCATGATTTATTGCATCACAAATTTAAAACCTAAAGATAAAATAGTAGCATTCAAGCCATCACTTCTTACATAACGATTGTATCTGAAATCAATATTTTTTAATCCAAATTTCCATATTTTAGAACCGGTCAATATATCTAAATAGCTTACTCCAAAACCATATTGATTGGCATTGAATGCAGACAAATCATAATCAGAAGTGTAATATTTCTCCGTAGAAATATGCTTTTCAAAAGGCGCAAAATAATCAGAAGCAGTCTGTATATAGTACCTATACATAGGGTAAGCTGTCAATTTTTGACTAATTTTTATTGGTACTTCAATCGAGGCGGTGTGCGCGCGAATCCCCCAATTATCCTCATAATATCGATAATAGGTTTTGGCAACGATATATTCATTTATGTAAAAATTTACTCTGGCGCCTATTGGTATTTTAAAATGCGTATTTGGCAATCGTTCAATATCATCCGCTAGTCTATAAACCCCCTTGTTTTCTGCAGTTTCATAGACAGGAATATATTGCACTTGTCCTATGTAATAATTTGATTTATCTGCAAAATAAATTCTTTGGTAAGGAGTGCCTAACAAACCTTCTTGCTTAAGAACATCCATAAATACTGACATTTGGATTCTTTTCGAAAGAATTTGCGAAAAGGATAACGAAGCAGAATAGGAATTTCTGTTTTTTGCATTATAAATTGTAAAAGCCGAAGGTAAATACCCATTAGATGGATTTCCATTTTGATCTAAAACAGTGACACCCGAAAAATAAGCTTGATTCTGGAAATTACTGCCATATTTTGAATATTCATGCAATTCTGTTGGATAAATTGGTCTCCACTGATCTAAATAAGCATTGACTTTTAGACCAATTTCAGTATTTTTTTCATTGAATAATTTTGTCAATCCACCGCCGAAACCAACCGAAGTATAATCATATTCATTTGAAAATGAAACATCAGCAGTCCAAATCGTATTTCTGTTATCTGAACTATGGCTATAATTTGTAACTATTGAAGCTAATTCATCATTTCCTGAAGCACCAGATGAAGCTTGCCATGGAGTTCCATAAGGTCCAGATGCTGCCGTTGCTTTATTATTCCATTGTTTATCATCTCCACCGCCACCTGATGCACCGCTAGCATTAAACGGATTGATATTACTTGATGATGCAGAAGTATAGGCTGAAATCCCAACATCAAAAGTCAAAACATCATCTTCGTTTAAGGGCACAGCTACAACTATATTCGAAGCGATATCAGTCAGTTTTTCAGAACCTAAACCACCACCTACGGCAGAATGTACACCATCTTGTTTATAATAACTGAATAAAAAATCAACTTCCGTATTTTCTAAGACTCTTTTCTTAAAAGTTGTTGTAGTATCTTGTGTTTGAGCGTTGGCTACAACATTCATTAATAAAACAATCGTATATAGTACTTTTTTCATGTCCTTCATTAATTACAACCACAACCTCCACCCGTTTTTCCTCCATTTGCTCCAGCGGCAGCTTCCCGATAGACTTGAAATGTAGTTTCGTATCGTTCTGCCGTTTTTGCACTTAATTTCATGTCTGGATCATTGATAAATTGTTTATCATATTCTTTTACCGCTACACAAGATTGCATCACAACAATTAGAATTACAAAAAGCACTATTTTATTCATTTTTATATTTTTTTAAATCTATATTTTTTGAGGCAAAGATTTTTCCGTTTTCGTCAACATAAATACATCCAATTCCTGGCAATTGATTCACTAAATCTAAGCCAACATCAACTCCCAGTACAAAAATACCCGTTGCTAAGGCATCAGCAAATTCCGTGGTCTTTGCAAAAACCGACACACTTATAACACCCGAAGCAGGATAACCGGTTCTCGTGTCTATAATATGCGAATATCTTTTTCCATTGAAAGTTACATATTTTTCATAACTCCCCGAGGTTTCTACAGCACTATCTACCAAAGGAAATGTAGCAAATATCTTGTTCTTATTCAATGGATTTTTAATACCCACTTTCCATTTTTCACCATTAGTCTGTTTTCCCCAAGTGTTAATGTCTCCAGATATGTTTACAATTCCGGCTACAACACCTTTGGAAGTGAGTAAAGCTTTAATTTTATCTGCTATAAATCCTTGTCCAATTCCTCCCAAACCTAATTTCATTCCTTCGTTTTTCAGAAAAATGGTGCTGTTCTTTTTGTCTATAATTATATTTTTGTATCCAACTTTCGAAACAGAATTCTTAATTGCTTCCGGAGTTGGCATTTGAGTCATACTTCCGTCAAATTTCCAAATTTTATCCATAGAAGCGTAGCTGATATCAAAAGCACCGGATGTTAATTCGGATATTCTTATCGACCGTTCTACTAAATCCAAAACTTCCTGAGGAACTTCAACAGGCTTTATTCCAGCATATTTATTTACCTGTGAAATGGGAGTCGTAGGAATCCAATCGGATATTAGATTTTCAATACGAGATACTTCAGCGACGGACATATCAATATATAAATCGGCTTCAGGAATATCTTTAGCAACCACAGTCATCTCAAAAGGACTTCCTAACATCGATAAAGTTCTTTTTTGGGTTACCTGAGCTGAAGCTAATGCAACTGTAAAAAAGAAAGGGATGAAAATAAATAATCTCATTGATTTTATTTTACAAATGATTGAAGCAAGCCAATATATTCCTTTGAAGACACGTTTTTATAACCCAATTTTCCAAGTACTTTCCCATTTTTATCGAGAAGTAAAACTAATGGAAACATACCATCTTTATTATATTTTTCAGCAAGGCTTTGGTTTTGTTTTTTTATTTCCACAGCTAGTTGATTTTGCTTTTTCTTCGGAAAATCAGCGCGCTCTAATATCAAATTGTTTTTTGCATACGCTATAAACTCTCCAGATTTCCATATATCTCGTTCTAATTTAATACAAGGTCCGCACCAATCAGAACCTGAAAAAACGAGTAAAATATTCTTATTCTCATTTGTAGCTTCTTTTTTTGAAACGTCAAAATTGGTTTTCCAGTCTTGTGAATAACCCAGTGCTACTGTAAAAAGTAACATCAATAACATTGTCTTTTTCATGTTTACTAATCGTTTGTTGATTATGAATATACTCTAAGAGTATTTCCCGTTAAAGAAGTGTTGTATTGTTTTAAATTAGTGCTTGCTGGACCTTGCGTAACGACACCAGTGCTACTAAATTTTGCGTTATGATTTGGACAAACAAAATTATTATTTGAAACATTATAATTTACGTTAGTCCCTTCATGTGTGCAAGAAGCGGATACAGCTATAAAAGTTCCCAAATTTGTTCTGGCAACGACGATACCATTTGTAACTAGAAAACCCCCATTTGCATTTAAGGAACCTGTACTCACATCAAGTATAAAATCTACGCTAGCTGGAGCAGGAACTGGTGTGGAAGTAGAAGAACTATCATTCGAACAACTTGAGGCAATACCAGCTATACAAGCAGGTAACAATGCGGCTGCAGCTCCAAAACCTACTTTTGCAAAAAAATCTTTCCTATTCATATTTATTTATTTTGAATATTTTGTTAAAAGTATTGCACTTGTACAAATTAACTCTAAATATAACCTAATATTGTTAAAATTTAATCTTCTTAAGCCAAAATTAAGATTGCAATACCGTTTAATGTTCCTGTTTTTATTGTTACAATTTACTTATTTTTGCAAAAAAATAATAGACAATGACGCTTTCGAAAAAATTTTCTCCTTTTTACAACCTTTTAATTTTTTACATTATTGTCAGTATAGTTTTAAGGATTTTTTTAGTATTTCATCCCATCACTCAAAGTTCATTTGTTTTTATTGATATCGTAAAAATATTCACGTTAGGATTACTTTCGGATTTTTTTGTTTTCGTTCTTGTCAGTGGTTTTCTTTGGCTGTATCTTATTTTTATTTCCAATTCCAAATATCTAAATCCAACCGGATATATTATTTTCGGCTTGCTAGTGGCTTTGTTATTGTACGTTTCTTTTGGAAACACTATTCTTAATGAATATGGAGGTGCCTTACCTGCCATTGGAATAACTTTTATCGCTATTAAAACTATTTTATTTGGGTTGTTGCTTTTTCTACCAAAATATAGAAATAAAATCCGATTCTGGTTGTTCACCTTTGTCATTTTCCTTTATGTCATTCTAATTTTGCAAAATGGTATCAGCGAATACTTTTTTTGGAACGAATTTGGCGTAAAATACAATTTCATAGCGGTTAACTATTTGGTTTACACCAATGAAGTAATTGGGAATATTATGGAATCTTATCCCGTTATTCCATTGTTTTCAGGATTGTTTATTATTGCGGCATTGGTAACATATCTTATCGTAAAAAGATCAAAAAATTATATCGAAAGTATTCCGGCATTTGTTGATAAAATTAAAATTTCCGGAATTTACCTTACGCTTTTTGGTCTTTCTTTCTTGGCAATTCCTTTTTTAGCTGCCAGAGAGAACTCTCAAAATATTTTTGCAAATGAATTAGAAGCAAATGGTATTTATAGGTTTTACTTGGCTTTTGTAAATAGTGAATTGGATTATTTTAAATTTTACAAAACAATGCCAAATAATGAGGTGTATGTCCAATTACATGAGCAAATACCTGGAACTTCAGAGGAGAGCACTTTGAGACAAATAAAAAGTGAAGCTGCGGAAAATCATAAGAACGTGGTATTAATTACAATCGAAAGCTATAGTGCCGATTTTATGAAAGTGTATGGAAATGAGCAAAACCTTACTCCTTTTCTTGACAATCTTGCGACCAAAAGTTTACAGTTTACCAATTTTTACGCAGTTGGAAATCGAACAGTGCGAGGTCTTGAGGCAGTGACCTTGTGTTTTCCTCCTACGGCCGGGGAAAGTGTGGTAAAACGAGTTGATAATAAAAACAAATTTTCAACAGGAAGTATTTTTAAACAAAAAGGATATAATGTAAAATTTATGTACGGAGGAGATGCCTTTTTTGACAACATGGAAGATTTCTTTGCTGGAAATGGTTACGGAATTGTGGACAAAAAAGCATTCACGCCAGAAGAAATTACTTTTGCTAACATTTGGGGTGCATGTGACGAAGATATGTACAACAAAGCCATCAAGGTGATGAACAATGAAGCGAAAGAAAACAAACCGTTTTTTAATCATATCATGACGGTGAGTAATCACAGGCCCTTTACCTATCCTAACAATAAAATAGATATTCCCGGAGATGCAAAATCCCGAGATGGCGGAGTAAAATACACTGACTTTGCAATGAAGAACTTCTTTGCCATGGCAAGTAAACAACCTTGGTTTGCCAATACCGTATTTGTGATTTTAGCCGATCATTGCGCTTCAAGTGCAGGAAAGACGGAACTGCCAATTGAAAAATATAGAATCCCGGCAATGATTTACAGTCCAGGTTACATTCAACCTCAAAAATATACCAACTTAATGTCGCAAATAGATATAATGCCTACCTTATTTGGATTGTTGAATTTTAGTTACCAAAGTAAATTTTATGGTCAGGATGTTTTGAAGTCAGATTATAAACCCAGAGCGTTTATCGCCACTTATCAGGATTTAGGTTTAATAAAAGATAATGTATTAACTATTATTTCACCTAAACAAAAAGTCAAACAATTTCAATTGACGTTGAAAAAAGATCAAAAAACAGCACCTGATTTTCAAATCTATTACGACCAAAATCCTATTATTAAAGAAAGAACCGATTTAGTAAAGGAAACGATTTCTTACTATCAAACGGCTTCGGATATATTGAAGAAAAAGAAATATCAGAAAGTGAATTAAAATAAAAAAAAACGGGTGAGACTAATACCTCACCCGTTTTTAATTTAGATTAATTTCTTAAAAAATTTATTCTTTTTCATTCACTAAGCCAAAAAGATCTCCTTTATGAAATGATTTTAAATCTTTCTTTAATCCTTTTTTATTTCGTTTTGTAAGCGCTGCAGTATCAAGATTGCTTAAATCTGGTTTACCTGCATTTACCCATGCCGTGTACCAAAAACTAGCTGTTGCAGTAATCGCTTTTTTCATTTGTTTTTCGACCATTCCGTTCAATTCGGTGTGCAATTTACCCGCATATTCATCAGAATAAAGTACTCCGCCATATTTGTTCTTAACAACCTTTCCAGCTTCATCCATCACGTACATTTTATTCTCAGGAGTCGCTGTTCTTAATTTCTTGTCAATGGCCAATAAAGGTTCCACTAAACTATGCGTGTCAAGAATTATATCCCATGTTGCTTTATCCACATTCTCGATATATTTACCTTGTTCTACATTGAATTTATAATCTTTAACAAATAATTCGGGTAAGCGACTTTCCCACAAAGAATGAATCCCTTTTTGGTTGGTGTTTTGACCATCATGATTAGCAGAGGTATGCAATGGCATATGTGCATCTCCTATATAATGCCCGAGGTCAGCGGCAATAAATAAAATTTCTGTTTTTCTTTTTTCTTTGAAAGCCTTAGTCAATTTAACCATCATATCCTGAATGTACCAAGGTAGTGTTCCATTATTAGATAAAAATTTATCATCGTACTTTGCTTTAGCTTCTTCCATAGTTTTAGGAAAAGTTTCTACAGCACCAAAATTCTCCATATCAAAATAATGACGGGGATTTTCAGCTTTATCACTCAAAACAGATTTTCTTAAATCCGGAACAGTTGATTCTTGCGTTATAAAATCGATATGATTATAAAAAAAAGTCTGTAATGGTTTTGGAAGTGCCATTACCGCTGCATTATTGATTCGTTCATGTCCGACAATTCCCCATGATAAAAGAAAAAAAGTAATACTTATTGCAGATAAGACAATAAGTGTAGGTCTAATTTTAAAATTTTTCATTAAATTTATTTTTTTTTGAAAGACAAATATATTTCTTTAAATCGTTATTTTAAAAAAATCAGTTTAAGATTCTGTTAATTTAAAAAAATATATCGAAATGTTTCGTCATCAAGGAAAAAACAGAACTTTTATTCACAATCTTCGTTTGGCCACTTTATTGTCGTTTGTAGCTGGAATTGTTAATGTTACGGGTGTTTTGTCCATAAAAACATTAACCACAAATGTTACGGGTCATTTCGCCTATTTTGCGGAAGAGGTTATGAAACATAATTACTCCGCCGCCATTACATTTTTTGTTTTTACCATTTTCTTTTTGATAGGTTCTTTTACTTCGAATTTTTTGGCAGAATTAATTTCGAAAAAGCACCCTGATTTATCTCATGTCATTCCCATATCATTAGAAATAATTGTATTGATTGCTGTTGGCGTTTTCGGAGGAGAATCGCAATTATCTTCATTGGCGGGAAAATGGATTGCTTTTTCTATGCTTTTCGCCATGGGTATCCAAAATTCTTTGGTAACAAAAATTTCCCAATCTACAGTCAGAACAACGCATTTGACTGGACTTTTTACGGATCTTGGAATAGAATTATCACAACTTTTTTTTTACAAAAAGCCGGAAGAAACTAAAAAATTAAAAACTAGTATTTACTTACGATTATCGATTATAATTTTCTTCTTTCTAGGATGTTTTTCCGGAGGCTTTATGTATCTTTTTTTGGAAATGAAAACACTTTTTTTAGCAGCATTTTTTCTTTTGGTGGCACTTTTATATGATTATATCCGACTTCAATTTCATGTGATCAAAAGAAAAACCTTCCATCATAAAATGAATTAGTAAAATAAATTACAAATTTAGATTATAATAACTCGTAATATTTTTAATAAATAAATCCGAAAGAGAGCTTGTTTTTCCTTGTAACGTAATAATATAAAAAAAACCGTTCAATCATTAAATCTTTAACATTAAGAATAGTAAGTTCATTGTTTTTTAATTCTTTGTTAATGGCGTGGATAGAAATAAAGGCAACGCAATTAGAATTCATAAGATATGATTTTATACTTTCGGTGCTTCCTAATTGCATTTCAACAGTCAATTGAGAAAGTTTCATTTCAAAAGGTTTCAAAGCGTATTCAATAACTTCCAGTGTGCCTGATCCTTGCTCGCGCATTAGAAAACGCATAGTTTTAAAATCTTCTTTTGTGACATGCTTTTTATTTACTAATGGATTTTTATTATTGCAAACCAACACTAATTCATCTTTTAAAAAGTGGGTGTATTTAATCGACTGATTTTTAGATTGCCCTTCTACAATTCCTATTTCAATTTCTTTGTTCAATAAAGCATTTTCAATTTGCTCCGTATTCCCATTGCGTAAATTGATTTTAATATCCTGTGATTTTTGATGGAAACGTGCCAAAAGTGGCGGAATAACATATTGAGAAATCGTCGTACTGGCTCCCAATCGTAACGTTCCTTGTTGTTGATTAATCAGCGCACTCAAATCGAAATCTATTTCACGATATATTTCAAATATATTTTTTGTGTGTTTCAATAATAATTCGCCCGCTTTTGTAATTGAAATTTTGGAACCATTCCTATCAAAAAGCTTAATTTTATATTCTTCTTCCAGTTCGTGAATGTGTTTGGAAATGGCAGGCTGGGTTATAAATAATTCACTTGCCGCTTTTGTAAAACTCAATCTATTGGCAACAGTGAAGAATACTTTTAGTCTAAAATCCATACTTCTGATTTTTATTTGGATTAACTACAGCAATCCATTGTATTTCCTAACAAACCATTCTGTTGCAAGCAAAGTCGAAATCAAAACCAATAACCAAACCCAATCAATTAAAGGCGTTTTAGTTACATTATTTTTTTGAATGGATTTGTATTCTTCATTTTCTAAAAGCGATTTTATTAGCGCATCTGTTTGATCCGGAAAATAAGCTTTCCCTTGTGTCTGAAGAGCTAATTGAGATAATTTTTCTACATCTGGATTTACAAACTGCTTTTCGATATCAAAATCCAGAATTTCAAAATGACTGCTGTACGTAGTTTTTGAATTTAATTCCTTTACCGAAAAATTATAACTTCCTGCTGTAAGCCCATCAAGATTTACTTTATAAGAATTATTTCCTTTTAATAAATCGTAGTTTTTCGTTTGCTTGGTTTTACTATTGGTAACAGCGATAGTCAATCGTGCTTTTTCGTCAAATTCATAATTTTTATTAAAATACTGAGCGGTAATTTCGATTGCTTCTCCTGAATTGTAAAAACTTTCATGCTCCACAACCAATGATTTTTTGGCATTATTGGAAGCCAAAAATTGAATAATCTTATCTATAAAAATATCGAATTTTTCAAATGACTGATTATCGATATGACTTTGCAAACGCCATTTCCAACTATTTTCGCCCAAAAGAAAAGCGGAACGTTTTCCTTGATTCTCCGTAAAAACCAATAACGGGGAATTAGTTTCTATATTTCTAATTTTCGAAGATAGCAAAACCGATACATTTCCATTGGCAGTCACGTTTCCAAAAGGATTTTGCAACGGAGGGAAATTTTCAAATCCAATGTTATCAATCGCAAACAAATTAAATTGCGAATTAAATCCAGCTAGATAATCTTCTTTTTGACCACTCAACCTGAATGATAAACTATTTTGTTGTTCATTCAAAAAATTGAAATCAGTGTTGTTTCCGGTAATGATAAAAGTATTAACTCCCGCTAGTTTAGCACCCTCAAAAGCAGATTTAAATTCACCAGTTGGTTGGTATAAAATTAAAACAGTATAATCCTGTAACGATTTGATTTCATTTGGCTTAACGATAGTTACTTTACGTTGTGCATTAGTTTCTATGGCGTGTTTTAAAGCAGCAATATCTGGATGATTTATGGCCGAAATAATTGCCACATTTGTTTTCTGATCGATAACTTCTACCGCAAAATTCTTATTATTATTGAAGGTATTTTTTTCTTTTTCTTTCGATGATATACTAGCTTTAAAAACTTGTGAACCTACTTTGTTGGCTGGCAAAAGTAAATTAATGGTCGCTGTTTTTTTCGATGGAGAAAATGAAATACTTTGCTTACTCAATACCGAATTTCCTTGAGAAATACTAAAATCGGCAGAGACAATTTTGGTTCCTGAATACTGTAAAAAAACTTCTACCGGGAATTTATTCTTGTAAAAAGCATATTTATTTACGTTCAGTTGATTGATTTTTAAGTCAAATAATTTTGTTGTATCGCCTACTATTATAGGGAATACTTTATTCGAAGCATCAAAACTGTACACATAATCATTTCCCGAAGTTTGATTTCCATCAGTGATAATTACCGTTGGAAAAATAACATTTCTATTGATACTTTTTAGGTTTTTGGCAATTGCTTCAAGATTGGTCTGTGTTCCTTTGAAATTAAATGTCGAAGACGGTTCAAACTCCCTGTCAAATTGATACGTTTGCAAATCAAATTTATCTTGAATAGCAGTATTTGAGGTGATCTTTTTATACATTTCTAATGCTTTTTCATTAGCATTTAAAAAAGTAATAGAATTGGAATTATCCACAACAACAGCCAAAGGTGTTTTTACAATTTCTAATGTATTTTTTGTAATAATTGGATTTATAAGCAATAACAAAATCGAAAAAATAGAAGCAAAACGCAAAAAAGCCAAAAACAAACTGACTTTAGATTTGTTTTTGGCTTTGTATAAATAGTGATAAAATGACAAACCACCTGCTACGACTAATGAAAGTATAATCAATAAAATAGTAGTTGTTGTCATATACCCGAATTAAAAGATTGAATAATTTAAGAATTTAAAACAAATATTCAATAAATAATCTTTAAATCTTTAAATTTTTGAATCATTAACTTATGCTAAGTAAGCATTCCTCCACAAACGTTCATAACTTGACCTGTTACATACGCACTCATATCCGAAGCAAAGAAAAGACAAGCGTTAGCAACATCTTCAGTTGTACCTCCACGTTTCAATGGAATTCCGTCTCTCCATCCTTGTACCACATCATCACTTAATTTAGCGGTCATTTCTGTTTCAATAAATCCTGGTGCAATCGCGTTGCAACGAATATTACGAGAACCTAATTCTAATGCAACTGATTTTGTAAATCCAATAACACCTGCTTTCGATGCCGCATAATTGGTCTGCCCCGCATTACCCTTCACTCCTACTACAGAACTCATATTAATAATAGATCCTGAACGTTGTTTCAAGAAAGTTCTTTGAATGGCCTTAGTCATATTAAAAACTGATTTCAAATTGACATCAATTACTTGATCAAAATCGGCTTCAGACATACGCATCAGTAAATTATCTTTGGTAATCCCAGCGTTATTAATTAAAACATCAACAGTTCCGAATTCGGCAATTACTGCGTCAACCATAGTTTGCGCTTCGTTAAAATCAGCAGCGTTAGATTGATATCCTTTAGCTTTAATTCCAAGAGCGTTCAATTCATTTTCCAGAGCTAAAGCTGATTCAACAGATGAACTGTACGTAAAAGCAACATTTGCACCATTTTTCGCAAAAACCTCTGCAATTCCTTTACCAATTCCTCGACTTGCGCCAGTAATTATAACAACTTTTCCTTCTAGTAATTTCATGTTTTAAAATTAATTTAATATTTATTTGAAGCTATTGCCGCGATACGTTGCACTCATGCCAAAACACGAGATGTGCTTCTATCAGGACTACTTTCCATACGTCAAATATAGAATAATTACTTTTTAAAAAAAATTTCAAATTCAATAAACGTTCAAGCTAGCCAAACTTTATACTTTAAAATTTTTATCAACCCATTTATCCCAATTCGAACTGTAAATTGCCAGTAAAGTAAAGCTTAATAAAAATAGATGGTACCACGCATTACTGATTAAATCAAAAAAGTCTATTTTGCCCTTAGCAAAACTTAAAATTAACAAGACTTGTGCGCCATAAGGTAAAACCCCCTGAACAACGCAAGAAAAGATATCTAAAATAGCGGCTGTCTTTTTGGGATTCAAATCATATTCGTCATTAATCTCCTTTGCAATAGGTCCGGTAATTACAATTGAAACGGTGTTATTGGCTATTGCCAAATTAGCAAAACCCACCAATGCACCGATTCCTGCCTGTGCCGATTTTTTACTTTTGATCCGTCTTTTTATTTGATGTAATAGATAATCAATTCCGCCCGCTTTCTCCACCATCGCGGCTAAACCGCCCGTCAGCATCGATAACAAAAAGATATCAGTCATACTGATAAAACCTTCATATATTTTTTGGATAAACTCCAATACGGTAAAAGACTCTCCAATATAACCTATGATACCCGCTAAAATAGTTCCAATAATTAAAGTCGAAAAAACATTTATTCCAAACAAAGCCAAAAATATTACCACGATATAAGGAATAATAGGAATCCATTCAAAACTAGTTATTGGGAGGTCAACCGACACTATATCTGATTTTAGACCTAGATAAAAGAATAAAATAATTGTAATCACTGCGGCAGGAAACGCAATAAACAAATTGATTTTAAATTTGTCTTTTAATTCACAGCCGAGCGATTGTGTTGCGGCAATGGTTGTGTCCGAGATCATCGAAAGGTTGTCACCAAACATAGAACCACCCAATAAAGCACCAGAAATAAGCGGTAAAGAAGCACCACTTTTATCTGCTAATGTCACGGCTATAGGTCCTAGGGCAACAATTGCACCTACAGAAGTTCCAGTGGCAGTTGACAAAAAACTTGCAATCAGAAAGATTCCTAATGGAAAATAAGCGGCATCTACAGTGCTGATTCCTAAATTAACAACGGCATCAACACCGCCCATCGCTTTACTCACAACTGCAAATGCACCAGCAAGCAAATAAATCAAGCACATGGTCATAATTTTACTTTCACCGCAACCCGCAATTAAGGTTGTTACTTTTTCATCAGTGGAAGACTTGAATAATATAAAAGCTGCTATAATTCCAATTAAAACGGCAACTGGAGATGGAAATGCGTAAAAATCATGTAAAACAATTCCAGCACCCAAAAAAGTAAAAATAAAAACAAATAACGGAATCAAAGCGTACGGATTTCCTCTTTTTTTCGAAAAAATAGTCATAAAATTAATTTTAAAATGAATTAAATATGACGAAAAACGAAAGCTAAAAAATGGGAATGTAAACAACATTTTTTCCAAAGGATTTGGCTTATCGTTTTAGCACCTTGCTTGTTGCTGCAGGTTGCTATCTCATTGAGAGATTCGTGATAAAGGGTGCAAAAGTAATACATCATTTACTAAAAAACGACAAACTGTATGTTTTTTTGATAAAAAAAGCCTTACCGAAGTAAAGCTTTTTTAATATTATATTTTATTTTTTTTGAGATGTACTAGAAAGCCACATTCCATTTTGGTAATCTTCCATTTTCATCCAAGAAATTTTGTAAAACTTGTCCTTCGACAAAAGTTGGGATACCTTTAGTTTTATCATTGAATGTTTCATACCAAACTACTTCTAGCAAACTAATATCTTCGATTTTCATTTGTGCAGGCCAAGAATATTTTCTTCCCGTTTTTGCAAATTGATGACCGTTTACAATTTTATCTTTCAAACCGCCATTTTTGATTTTCAAAGTTCCGTCATTTTGAACAGTCCCAGTAGAACCAACCATAATTAACTCTTTTTCTTCCCCAACTACATAAACCAAAAACACGCCAGATCCTTCAGAAGCATTACAAACTTCTTCTAAACTATCATCTATTGTAAATGAAAACTGATTGCTAACTTTGAATTTTTTTAATTCCTTGTACATACTATTTTATTTTTATTTGAATTGGCTTCCGTAAAAAAAGCTCACAAAATCGTGAGAATCATCTAAACCATTCGTTTATGTTTGTTCTTTATTAAAATTAAACCATTAAAACAGCTATTTTTAATAAAGTGCAAAGGTATTTCTTTAATTCCATTTATAATAAAAAAGCCCCACAAAATGTGAGGCTTTTAAAATATTTAATTTAGAAAAAAATTATCCTAAAACTTCTTTAACTTTTTTACCAATTTCAGCTGGTGAATCCACTACATGAATACCACATTCTCTCATGATTTGTTTTTTAGCTTCGGCTGTATCGTCAGAACCACCAACGATTGCACCTGCATGTCCCATTGTTCGTCCTGCTGGAGCGGTAACTCCTGCAATGAAACCTACAACTGGTTTACGGTTACCATCAGCTTTGATCCAATGAGCAGCATCAGCTTCTAATTGTCCACCAATTTCACCAATCATTACGATACATTCTGTTTCTGGATCATTCATCAATAATTCAACTGCTTCTTTTGTAGTTGTTCCAATGATTGGATCTCCACCAATACCAATAGCAGTAGTAATTCCTAAACCTTGTTTTACTACTTGGTCTGCAGCCTCGTACGTTAATGTTCCTGATTTAGAAACAATTCCAACAGTACCTTTTTTGAAAACAAAACCTGGCATAATACCTACTTTTGCTTCACCTGGAGTAATTATTCCAGGACAGTTAGGACCAATTAATCTTGCCTTTCTTTCTTTAACATAACTATTAGCTTTAATCATATCAGCTACAGGAATTCCTTCAGTAATTGCAATAATTACTTTAATTCCAGCATCAGCAGCTTCCATTATTGCATCAGCAGCAAAAGCTGGTGGTACAAAAATAATAGTTGTGTCTGCTCCTGCTTGTTCCACAGCGTCTTTTACAGTATTAAAAACAGGACGATCTAAATGAGTGGTCCCCCCTTTTCCTGGAGTTACACCACCTACAACATTTGTTCCGTACTCAATCATTTGAGAAGCATGGAAAGTTCCTTCACTTCCTGTAAATCCTTGAACAATTATTTTGGAATCTTTATTAACTAAAACACTCATGATATATATTTTATGTGATTTTTATAAATTGTTATGCAAAAGTAAGGTTTTCGAAATTATTTTGATGCCTTTTCTTATCAAAATATATTATGATAATTGACTCATTTGATACCCTCTGAATAACTTATTATCTTTTATTTGCCAAATTGCCATAAAATGTGCCAATAACATTTCTTCTCTTGGGTTTTCTATCGTTTTCACAAAATGAGAATACCGCACGGAAATCATATCATTTTCAGCTATTATTTGGCTTACTCTTACTTTAGATCGCACATAAGCTTTACTCAAATCATCAGATAAATTCAATAAAGAATCATAATTCAGTTGCAAAAATCCTTTACTGCTACTCCAATCTAAAAGAACATCAGGATGCAAAAAATCTTTCATGACATCGCTATCAATTAGTGCATCTGATTTATAAAATTTCTGAACAATTTCCTTTGCAGACATATTATTTTAATTTATTTAAAATTTCGGGTATCTTTTTAATATTAGCCAGTTGTTTCAATTTCTCTCTTGATTCTTCAATTGGTGTACCAAAATAGGATTTTCCGCCTTCAACAGATTTTGTAACTCCAGTTTGACCTAGAATAACTGCCTTTGCGCCTATAGTGATTCCGCTGGTGGTTCCTACTTGTCCCCAAATAGTAACTTCGTCTTCAATTATTACACATCCCGCTATTCCAGTTTGCGAAGCAATCAAACAGTTTTTCCCAATTACTGTATCATGACCCACATGCACTTGATTGTCAATTTTTGTCCCTTCGCCAATTGTCGTGTCGCCCGTAACTCCTTTGTCAATGGTACAAAGTGCTCCAATTCCAACATTATCTTTTATCACGACTCTTCCTCCTGAAAGCAATTGATCATAGCCTTCAGCACGTTTTTTATAGTAAAAGGCATCTGCTCCAAGAATTGTTCCGGCATGTATTATTACATTATCTCCAATAACGGTATAATCGTAAATGGAAACATTAGAATGAATTAAGCAATTTTTCCCAATAACAACATGATTTCCAATAAATGTATTTGGCTGTATAATAGTCCCTTGCCCTATTAAAGCTGAAGAAGCTATTGAAACATTCGAAAATTGAAACGGTTTAAAATGATGGGTTAATTTATTGAAATCTCTAAAAGGATCATCAGAAATTAAAAGTGCTTTTCCTTCAGGACAGTCCACTATTTTGTTAATCAAAACGATGGAAGCGGCTGAATTTAATGCTTTATCGTAATATTTAGGATGATCTACAAAAACAATATCGCCTGATTCGACAACATGGATTTCGTTCATTCCATATACTGCAAAATTTGCATCACCCACATATTCACAGTTGATAATATTGGCAATTTCTTCTAAAGAGTAAACTTTGGGGAATTTCATAAATTTAGTGTTCAATATTCAATGTTCAGTATTCAGATTGACTACAAACTGAATACTGAAAACTGTAATTTACTCTTTTACGCGTTCCATGTAAGAACCCGATGTAGTATCAATTTTAATTTTATCACCTTCATTGATAAACAAAGGAACATTTACCGTAGCTCCAGTTTCAACAGTCGCTGATTTTGTAGCATTAGTTGCTGTATTTCCTTTAATTCCAGGTTCAGCATAAGTAACTTCTAGTATCACAGATGCCGGCATATCAACTGAAAGAGGTAAATCAGTTTCGGTATTAATGCTTACCATTACATTTTCTCCTTCTTTCAATAAATCTGGTGAGTCTAAAATGTTTTTATTCAAAGAAATTTGTTCAAAAGTCTCTGTATTCATAAAGTGGAATAAATCCCCTTCTGGGTATAAATACTGAAATTTATGGTTTTCAACACGTACTTCTTCAATTTTATGTCCTGCAGAAAAAGTATTATCCAATACTTTTCCATTAGTTAAACTTCTTAATTTTGTTCTAACAAAAGCTGGTCCTTTCCCCGGTTTTACGTGAAGAAATTCTATAATTTTGTATATATCATTGTTGTACTTGATGCACAATCCGTTTTTAATATCTGATGTAGATGCCATTATATTGTTTATTTTTATTAATATTTTTATTTTGTGCTAACTGAAATTGTTTTTAGTAATTCCCGGAATATCCTTTCATTACTCCTCTTGATGAATTTCTGATAAAATCAATAATCTCATCTCTCTCCGGTGTCGCTTCCATCTCGGCTTCAATAATTCCTAAAGCTTGCGTGGTGTTGTAATTTTTTTGGTAAAGAATTCGGTATATATCCTGAATTTCTCTAATTTTTTCGGTTGTAAATCCACGTCTTCTTAAACCAACAGAATTAATACCAACATAGGATAAAGGTTCTTTAGCCGCTTTTGTATATGGAGGAACATCTTTTCTAACTAAAGATCCACCAGATATCATAGCATGATCCCCAATTTGAATAAATTGATGGATGGCTGCCAAGCCTCCTATTACTGCAAACTTCCCTACGGTAACGTGACCCGCAAGAGCTACACCATTAACAATAATAGCATTATCCCCAATGTGACAATCGTGAGCAATATGTGCGGTAGCCATTACTAGACAGTTGTTACCCAATGTCGTTTGCCCTGATGCAATAGTCCCTCTATTAATGGTTACACATTCTCTAATCGTACAATTGTCTCCAATTATCGCTAAAGAATCTTCTCCACCAAACTTTAAATCCTGCGGGACAGCTGAAATAACTGCACCTGGAAAAATATTACAATTTTTTCCAATTCTTGCTCCTTCCATAATGGTAACATTTGAACCAATCCATGTTCCATCTCCAATAATAACATTATTGTGTATGGTGGTAAAAGGCTCAATGACTACATTTTTGGCGATTTTGGCGCCTGGATGAACATACGCTAATGGTTGATTCATATTCTTTATTTAATCGTTTAACTGTTTAATCGATTAACCGAATATACGATTAACCAAATCAACAAAAAAAATTACTGTTTTTTTGCAATTTGAGCCATTAACTCCGCTTCGGCAACTAGTTTTCCATTTGCGTAAGCGTTAGCTTGCATGTGACAAATACCTCTTCTTATCGGAGTAATTAAATCACATTTAAAAATTAAAGTATCACCCGGTAGCACTTTTTGTTTGAACTTTACATTATCAATTTTCATGAAATAAGTCAAATAATTTTCAGGATCCGGAACCGTACTCAACACAAGAATCCCTCCTGTTTGTGCCATTGCTTCAACAATTAAAACCCCTGGCATAACCGGTGCCTCAGGAAAATGTCCAACAAAGAAATTTTCATTCATCGTAACATTTTTCATTCCCACCACATGACTTTCAGACATCTCTATGATCCTGTCAATCAATAAAAATGGGGGTCTGTGAGGTAAAACAGCCATGATTTTATGGATGTCCATCAATGGCTCCAAGTTTAAATCATAAACTGGAACATAATTTCTTTGTTCGATTTTTATGATTTTCGCCATTTTTTTGGCAAATTGAGTATTTACAAAATGTCCAGGTTTATTGGCAATTACTTTTCCTTGTATTTTTGTTCCAATTAAAGCTAAATCGCCAACAACATCAAGTAATTTGTGTCTAGCGGCCTCATTTGGATAATGTAAAGTAAGATTATCTAATATTCCATTTGGTTTCACATTAATACTTTCTTTTCCAAAAGCAACTTTCAAATTCTCCATTGTTGTTGCTGATATTTCTTTATCAACATATACAATAGCATTATTCAAATCACCTCCTTTAATTAGACCGTTTTCTAATAGTGATTCCAATTCATGCAGAAAACTAAACGTTCTTGATTCTGAAATTTCTTCCTTAAATTCAGAAATCCCTTTCATCGTGGCATTTTGAGTACCTAAAATTTTAGTCCCAAAATCGACCATCGCAGTCACACTATAATGATCACTTGGCATGATTAATATTTCGCTTCCCGTAGCTTCATCAGTAAAAGAAATGACCTCTTTTATTACATAAACATTACGTTTTGCACTTTGCTCCTCTATACCAGCTTTTTCAAGCGCTTCAACAAAATATTTAGCAGAACCATCCATGATAGGAAGTTCGGAAGCATTTAGTTCAATGATTACATTGTCTAAGTCACAACCAGTTAATGCCGCTAAAACGTGTTCTGGCGTTTGTATTTTAACACCAAGTTTTTCTAAATTGGTACCTCTTTGCGTGTTTACAACGTAATTTGCATCAGCTTCAACAACGGGGCTTCCTTCTAGATCTACTCGAACAAAAGTAAAACCATTGTTTATTGGAGCAGGTTTGAAAGTCATTTTCACTTCTTTTCCTGTATGTAATCCAACTCCAGTTAGTGAAATTTCCGTTTTGATGGTCTTCTGTTTAACCATTTTTTCCATTTTTTTGGTTTAATATTTGTTTCTTTAATTCTTCTATTTCTGCGACAATTTTTGGCAAATTCTTAAAGTGAACATATGATTTACTAAAATCATTATAACCAAATGAAGGACTTCCTTGCAAAGTCTCGTTGTCTTTTATATTTCTTCCAACACCAGATTGAGCCTGTATTCGGACATTATTTCCTATTGTCAAATGTCCTGATATTCCTACTTGGCCACCAATCATTCCGTTTTTTCCAATTTTTGTAGAACCCGCAACGCCCGTTTGAGCTGCAATTACAGTATTTTCTCCTATCTCAACATTATGGGCAATCTGAATTTGATTGTCTAGCTTGACTCCCTTTCTTATAATTGTAGAACCCATCGTAGCCCTATCTATAGTAGTACAAGATCCAATATCTACATTATCTTCAATAACTACATTTCCTATTTGTGGGATTTTAGTAAAGGTTCCATCTTGATTTGGTGCAAAACCAAAACCATCAGCTCCTATTACCACTCCTGAATTTATGATACAATTATTCCCGATAATAGTATCCGAATAAATTTTTGCACCAGCAAAAATAGTTACATTATTACCTACTACAACATTATCCCCTAGAAAACAATTAGGATAAATTTTTACATTATCTCCTAATATCACTTGCTGTCCTAAATAACTAAAACTGCCTAAATATAAGTTTTCTCCATATTTTGCAGTATCTGATATAACAGAGGGCTGTTCAATTCCATTTTTAGTTCCTTTTGCCTGATCATAAAATTCTAATAGTTTAGAAAAAGACATATAGGCATCTTCGACTTTTATCAGAGTTGTTTTTATTGGTGTTTCAGGAACAAAAGTTTTATTCACGATCGTAATTGTAGCTTCTGTTGTATAAATAAAGTTATTGTATTTTGGATTCGCTAAAAAAGTTAGTGAGCCTTCTTTTCCATCTTCAATCTTAGACAACTGATTCACTTCAGCCTTGGGATTCCCAATAACCTCACCTTCTAATATACCCGCTATTTGTTCTGCTGTAAATTTCATCTTATCTGATTATATTTTTCATAGGTATAAGATGGAACTCGCTGTATAAAGTTCTCTCAAAATTATAAAAAAATGCTTTGGCTTGTTTCATTGCGACAAAAATATAAAAAAATAGATTTTAAATGTTCATTTCTACAAGTTGTTTTGGGAAACAGATATAATATTTAGTAACCAATTTAGATAATGATTTTAAATTCAGTTGGTCAGAAGATTCAATAACATCTTCAACGGTTCTGTCTTTTTTCAAAATTCGTATCGGTTCCGCTTCTTTACTATACGCTTGGTTTTTTATTTTACCTTTAAAAATAAAATAATTAGTCTCCAATAAAGAAATATTATTTTCCATAGCGAAACGCTCTTTCAATGGCTGCAGTTCCTCTAAAGGAACTTTTTCACTAGTTAATTTTATTTTTAATAAATCCCTGTTCACGATCATTTTGCTAAGGGACGACAATATAAAATCATCCTGTCTTTGCCATGCTTTTAATGCGCTAATAATATCAAAATCATCAAGTTGAGAAAATAAATCTAATGTAGAAGCGTCAAAATTATCCATCGTAATTTTATTTTGCATAAAAAACTGCAACGGTTCACTGCATGGTAATTGTACTCCTTTTATTGTCAATTCTTTGGCACGTTTTAAGACTTTCGTCAAAATTAACTCGGCTACTAAACTTGTTTTATGTAAATACGCCTGCCAATACATTAATCGTCTCGACATTAGAAACTTCTCCACCGAATAGATACCTTTTTCTTCAATTACCAAGAAATCATCCACCACATTCATCATTTGAATCAGTCGTTCTGAATTGACATTTCCTTCTGCCACACCCGAATAAAAACTATCTCGTTTTAAATAATCCATTCTATCCATATCCAATTGACTGGAAATCAACTGTAACATGAATTTTCTATCGTAATCCCCTTTAAAAATCTGAATGGCCAAACTCAACTGACCGTTAAATTCAACATTTAATTGGTTCATAAACAGCAGCGAAATTTCTTCATGATGTACATCCTCCACAATGCTTCTTTCCATCGCATGTGAAAAAGGGCCGTGACCTATATCGTGCAATAAAATAGCAATGTACAATGCATTTTCTTCCTCGGGAGATATGGAAACCCCTTTAAAACGAAGTACTTCAACCGCTTTTTGCATTAAATGCATACAACCTAAAGCATGATGAAATCGGGTATGATTCGCCCCAGGATAAACTAAATAGGACAAACCCATTTGTGAAATTCGACGTAACCTCTGAAAATAAGGATGTTGAACTAAGTCGTAGATTAAGGCATTCGGAATGGTAATAAACCCGTAAATGGGATCATTGAATATTTTTAGCTTATTGATTTGACTCACTATAACTTTATTTTGGTGAACAAATATAGACAAATTAGATTGTATAACCACAAAGGACGATTTGGGTGCGATTTCAAACAAATTATAGTGAATTTGTACCGATGGAAACGGCTATAACAAAATAGAACTCTCGCTATTTTTAAGTTGGAATTTTAAAATAATTTTTACGTATCGTTATTTCAGGACGGGACAATGTTTTACAGACCTGTTTTTCCGTAAAAATTCAAATGATTTAATTTCACCCAGCACGTTAAAAATTAATTTATTTTTAATTTTTAGATTTGAATTTTGGAATTTGGTTTTTGAATTTTCAAATCCTATATTTGCTTTCGAATAAAAATTCTATGGAACAATTTGTAGTATCGGCACGTAAATACAGACCTCAAACATTTAAAGATGTGGTAGGACAAAAAGCCATTACCAATACTTTACTAAATGCCATAGAAACCAATCATCTTGCCTCTGCCCTATTATTTACTGGACCTAGAGGAGTTGGAAAAACTACTTGCGCTCGTATTTTGGCTCGAAAAATCAATCAGCCGGGTTATGATGATCCAAACGAAGATTTTGCCTTTAATGTTTTCGAATTAGATGCTGCTTCAAATAATTCAGTTGATGATATAAGAAATCTGATTGATCAAGTACGGATTCCGCCACAAACAGGACAATACAAAGTATATATTATTGACGAGGTTCATATGCTGTCCTCGGCAGCTTTCAACGCTTTCCTGAAAACACTCGAAGAACCGCCAAAGCATGCCATTTTCATTTTGGCTACGACCGAAAAACATAAAATTATTCCAACGATATTGTCTCGTTGTCAGATATTTGATTTCAAAAGAATCACTGTAAAAGACGCCAAAGAACATCTTGCCGAAGTTGCGACAAGTCAAGGCGTAGTTTTTGAAGACGATGCATTGCATATTATTGCACAAAAAGCGGATGGAGCGATGCGCGATGCTTTATCAATTTTTGATAGAGTCGTTTCGTTTTGTGGAAAAGACTTAACACGTCAGGCCGTTACAGAAAATCTAAATGTTTTAGATTATGAAACGTACATCACGGTGACGGATCTAATCTTGGAAAATAAAATTCCTGAATTATTATTATCTTTTAATGACATTCTTTCTAAAGGATTTGATTCTCATCATTTTATAGCCGGATTAGCCTCTCATTTCAGAGATTTATTGGTAAGCAAAACGCCTTCAACTTTATCGTTATTGGAAGTTGGTGAACAAGCGCAGAAAATGTACGGCGCACAAGCACAAAAGTGCAGTCAAGATTTTTTATTAAAAGGAATTGAAATTGCAAATGATTGCGATTTGAAATACAAACTAAGTCAAAACCAGCGACTTCTTGTTGAGCTTTGTTTGATGCAACTAGCCTCTATCACTTTTGATGGAGAAAAAAAAAAGTTGACAAATTTATAATTCCGCCTACTTATTATATAAAGAACGATTATTCGATAGTAGAAAGTTCAAAAGCTAAAATAGAAAGTACTGCAAAAACTCCACTTATAGAGTCCGTTCAAGAAAAAGAGCCGGAAACTATTGTTATAGCAGCTGTAGTTCCTGTTCGCACTCCGACCGTAAAAATTGATATTTCTACTTCTAACGAACCAAAAATTTCTGCCTTTTCATTGTCAAGTATTCGTGCCAAAAAAGCATTAGAAGAAAGCAATAAGGGAATAGTCAAAGAAGTCGTTCATTTACCTACAGAAGTTTTTACGGAAACCGAAATGCTACTACATTGGAACAAGTATGCACAACGTTTAGGAGAAAAAGGGTTTCGAATCATGGAATCGTTATTACTTATCAACGACCCAGTTTTGAGTGGCAACGCTATTACTATTGAATTGCCAAATGAAGGTTCCAAATTAGATTTTGAGAAAGAATTGAATGGACTTTTGGGACATTTAAAAGGTCATTTACATAACCATGATATCACGATAGAAGTTATCGTGAATGAAAGTTTTGAAAATAAAAGAAATTTTAATGACCAAGATCGTTACAATAGACTTCACGAAATAAATCCAAATATTGAACTCTTGCGAACAACATTTGGATTAGATTTGAATGTGTAATTGATTGATTTTTAGATTTTTTTTTTTAAATTTAATTATGATTTAAAATACGCAAATCAGAATTAAATCAATTATATCTTACCATTATACATCGCTTTTACAATACCATCTGAAAGTCCAATCTTAGGGACATAAATATTTCTGGCACCACTCCATTTCATTGCATTAAGGTAAATTCTTGTAGCAGGAATAATTACATCGGCACGATCCGGATTCAAACCTAGTTCAGCTACTCTTTGATCATAAGTAAGGGAATTCAAAAAAGCATACTGTGAATTTATATAAATATAAGACAAAGGCTTTTCTTGAACTTTGCCGGACATTTTGAATAATTTATTAATGTTTCCGCCTGAGCCTATTAATGTAACTTCATCATAGTCTTTGGTATTAATTTTAATCCATTTTTCAATTTCATCCCAAACAACGTCGCATACCATGTCATTCAATAAACGAACTGTTCCAGCTTTGAAAGATCTTGAATTTACCATTTTACCATTGGAGAACAAGGTAAATTCTGTACTTCCACCACCCACATCTACAAAAAGATAGGTTTGATCTGTTTTTAATAAATGATGTAAATCAGTTGAAGCAATAATAGCTGCCTCTTTTTTTCCATCGATGATTTCTATTTTGATATCCGCTTTTTTCTTAATTATTGCAACTACTTCCTTGCCATTATAGGCTTCCCGCATCGCCGAAGTAGCAAAAGCCATATAACGTTCGACTTTATGCACTTTCATTAATAAATTGAATGCTTTCATAGCATCACACATTCTATCAATATTCACTTCAGAAATTTCACCTACAGTAAAGGCATCTTGTCCCAAACGAATAGGCACACGAACCAATGAACTTTTATTAAATTGCGTTTCTTTTCCATCTTGTTCAACAATATTCACAACCAATAAACGCATGGCATTTGAACCAATATCTATTGCAGCGTATTTTTTTATTTTAATCATTCTTCTACTATGATTTGAAATTTATCTTTTTATATTTTTATCAATTACAATTAGGATGCCAAGATACTAGGTAACTTTTTCTGCCAAGACTTCTACTTTATTTTGATAGTATTTATACGTTTCTAATTGTGCCCTGAAAATAGGATCTTGATTTCTTACCTTATACTTATTATCCAATTTATAGGAGTGGTATCGCGCTTTAACATTCCCTTTCCAACCTAAATCAAAATTGTCAATTAGCTCATTTTTGATTTCTTGATCATAAATTGGGCAAGTAACTTCTACTCGACCATCAAGATTTCTGGTCATAAAATCAGCAGATGAAATGTAAACTTCCGTTTGCCCGGCATTCCCAAATATGTAAATCCTCGAGTGTTCCAGATAATTATCTACGATACTTATTGCTTCAATATTTTGGCTCATTCCTGGAATTCCGGGAATCAACGAACAAATACCTCTAATTTCAAGTTGTATTTTGACGCCTGCTGTACTCGCTTCATACAATTTATCAATCATTCTAAAATCAGACAAACTATTCATTTTTAACTTAATATATGTTTTTCTCCCTGCCAATGCATGCAAAATTTCCCTATCAATCAGTTTGTAGAAACGGGATCGAGTATAATGAGGAGAAACAATCAGATGTTTATAACGATGTACTCTGTAATTGATATCGAAAAATTCAAATATTTTCGTAATGTCTTTAAGAATTTGTTGGTGACTTGTAAAAAGGGTTACATCAGTATAAACTTTTGCTGTAGCTTCATTAAAATTCCCTGTAGAAATGAAACCATATCTTTTTATTTTTTCATTTTCTATTCTTTCGATAACACATATTTTACTGTGCACTTTTAGTCCTTTTATTCCAAAAATGAGTTCGATACCTTCGATTTGCATTTGTTCTGCGTAAGATATATTTGAAGCTTCATCAAAACGTGCTTGTAATTCAATTTGAACCGTAACTTTCTTCCCGTTTTTGGCAGCATTTATAAGTGAGCTTATAATTTGAGAATTTTTAGCTAATCGATATAACGTAATCTTTATTGAGGTTACTTTTGGATCGAGAGCTGCTTCGCGCAAAAATTTTGTCAGATAAGAAAAAGACTGATAAGGTGCATTTAATAAATAATCTTTTTTACTTATTTTTTCCAGCATACTTCCTTCAAGACTCAAACCAGGAAGTGGCAGCGGATCATTCTTTTTATACAATAAATCAAATCTCCCTAGATTTGGAAAATTCATATAATCACGTCTATTGTGGTATCTGCCGCCTGGAATAATACTGTCCGTTGCTACAATATGCATTTTATCTAGAAAAAATTGCAGTGTATCTTTTTCAATTAATTGATCATAAATAAACCTCACGGGTTCCCCTATTCTTCGATCTTTAACACTTGTTGAAATTTTTTCTATCATACTTTTACTCAAATCACTATCGATATCTAACTGTGCATCTCTAGTAATTTTTATCATGTGGGCAGAAACACTTTCATAATCGAAAATATTGAAAATACTACTCAAATTGTGTCTTATAACATCATCAATTAGAATAACATACTGTTTATCATTATCTGAAGGAAGAACAACAAAACGATTTAATGTTTTTGGAATTTCAATAATCGCGTAACGGATCTCATTATTTAGTTTCATAATGAGTTTTATAGCCAAATAACCTGAAGTATCTTTCAATAACGGAAATTCAGCTAAATCGTTTAATATGATTGTAACTAATTCAGGACTCAATTTTTGAATAAAAAACTCTTTTAGAAAAATTTCCTGCTCGATCGAAATTTGATCTTCATTGATAATGAATATATTTTTAGACTCTAATTTAGCTTCAATAGTGCTTAATATCCGTAAACTTTCAGACTGTTGTTCTATTACAATTTCTGTGATGTCTTTTACTAATTCTTGAGCCGAAATACCGCCCAAATACTTTTCTCCGGATATTCCTGAAAGACTTAACCGTCTAATAGCCGCAAAGCGAACTCTAAAAAACTCATCTAAATTATTAGAAAAAATGCCTAAAAACCGTAGTCTATCTAACAATGGTACGGAATCATCTGCCGCTTCTTGAAGCACTCTTGCATTAAATGCTAACCAACTTTTTTCTCTATCTATATATTTATGTTCTGGCATCTACTTATTTTAAATCTTTGGGGAATATTGTTTTTTTTGTTATGCCTTTATCAATTTTAGTCCAATCATCTGCATGAAATTGCAAAGATACAAACCCTGCCGTGGGAACATTCTCAATAAAAACATCCCCAAATTTATTAACAAAATTTGTAATAGCAACATTATGTCCAAAAAGAATAACACTATCGAAAAGATTATTACATGATTTAATAACTTTCTCCAGTTTTTTTTCATCGAATGTATAAAGGTCGTCTTTATAAACGATACTGTCAATAGGATAAGAAATATTTTGAGCAAAAATAAGCGCGGTGTCAGCGGCTCTTTTAGCTGTGCTGCTCCAAATAATGTAAGTTTTAGGAAGATGATCACTAATTTTAGAGGAAACAAGGTGTGCATCTTTCATTCCATGGTGTGTTAAAGGCCGTTCCTTATCGTGCAGTGGAGCGTCCCAACTTGATTTTGCATGTCTAATTAATATTAAATTTTTCATAGGGTAATGATCATTTAGATAGTCATGGGCACTGTGTTTCGATTTAGTGAAATATTCTAATACAATTTACAAAAGAAAGAATGATTTATAATTTTTTTTGCCTGTTTTTTTCGTAATCAAAATAATTCTTGTGAAGGCGTATTTAGTGCATTTTTTTTAGTAGATAATTATATTTACAAATGCTAATTTTTTTATAAAAAAAGTTAATCAACTCACAATTAAGTTTTTATTAGTGTTGTTTACTGGTTATACATCAAAATTTTAGGTTTAATTAACAAGAAAATGTTCCTTTCAACGAGTATTTAAGTCATTGACAGATAAAAAATATCAATTGATGGCATTTTGGTTAAATTCGTTACTATAAATGATAATTAATAAAATATTTTAATCAACTAAATAATTATTAAAGTAGATTTTTTTTAAAAGCATAAATAGTCCCCAAAACTAAAACAGAATAAATTATTGCAGAATTTAAATTTTAATTTTAGGTTTTAGGATAGTACTTCTATCCTAATTCACTGACTTTTTTAATTAATTATGTAGTATTTATTTTTAATTAAAAATATAACCTATGATTAAATTTTACCCCAATAAAATTTATCAAATACTGACATTTATTCTAATTGTTTTTAGTTTAAATTCAAGTTTTTCACAAACTAAAGGTTTGATAATAAGAGATGGTGCTGGAAATATACCTCCGCTTAGTAATTCATCTGTATTAGATCCCAATAATGATGGTTTTGCATCTCTTACCTCTGCAGGTTTTGTTGGTGGTGATGTTGGTGCTGCTTTTAGTGAAATCCCATATTTGGCTATCACACCAATTACTCCTGAAGTTATAGGTGATTTGAGACGTGGACCAAATGGTGGATTTAGTGATTATGTGCCAGACGCCAATAACAAAGCAATTTATGTATATGCCGATGGAACCAATTTAATGGTTCGTATGCGTTTAGGAAAAATTATTCCAGGAGCAAAAGGATACAGTTTATTAATTGATACTGATGGATTATTTGGTCCAGCAGATCCCACCTACTCTGCTTCTAATCCTGGTTATGAATATGAACTAGTTTATGAAACAGGATTTAGCGTAAAAGTTTATAATGTAAATACTAGTCCATGTAACGCTGCAGTAACTGAATACTTATTCACGACGCCAGCTAACCGACAATATGCTCAAACTTCAATTGCTTTAACAACTAACGATGGTGATCCAGACTACTTTTTAGATTTCTACGCACCGCTATCTGCTTTTACAGGTGCAGGTGCAATTACTACTTCAACCCCATTACGATTTGATGCAACAACCGTAATGGCTCCAAAAAATGCTTTGTGTGGTCCAGTATCTGATGCCTATTCACCAGATATCAACGCACAAAATCCTTGTACGCCAGCTGAAATTGCTGCCGGAACCTGTAATACTAATTTGTGTACTGCTGCACCAGTTCTAAATACTGGTTTAACCACTTTATCAACTTCGATAACTGGTACCTGGACAAAAGCGTCCTATTCAACACAATCAACAGCAACAATAACAATATATAGAAACGGTACTTTGCTGGGCACAACCACTGCAACAAGTGGAGGAGCATGGTCTATTACGGGAGTGATACTGCTTGCTGGCGACATAATAACAGCCAAAGCGCAAGCCACAAATGAGTCACAATGTTTTACTAGTAATATAGTAAATATTGGTCCGCCTGCTTGTCCTAGTGGGATAACTTCTCCTTGTCCAACAATTACTTGTGCCACGCGAAAAGGTTTTGAAGGAACAGGTGTTACTGGTGCAACAATCAATATTTATAATGTTACTAGTACCGGTATAACATTAGTTAAAACTAGAACGGTAATCGGAGGAAATTGGTATTGGGATGGTGGAAATGGTGGTTCTACACTCGTTTGTAATACTGGTGCGTCAAATGCAATTCCTTCTGGTGAATATTATATAGAACAAATAGTTCCTGGTCAATGCAAGAGTTTATGTAATACATATATCTGTTTGGCTGGAAACGGAAATACTGCCAGTCCAGTGATAACCTCAGATCCAATTTATGCTGCTTCGCAGTCATTAACTGGTACTTCAACTGCAAGTATAACAATACGTTTGTATTTAAATGAAAACTTAATTAGTACGCAAACTTCTACTGGTGCTGGAACATTTTCTTTTCCATTAAGCAGTTATAATTTAATAGTTGGTGATGTATTAACGCTACGAGCAACAAACGGTGCGCGATGTTCTTCTAATCCAATTTCAATAACAGTAAGTTGTGTGGTTTATCCGCCAGTAATTTCCTCTAATGCGAGTAATCAAATCCAATCTGGACTACCAATTTCAGGAACATCAGGGTATCCCGGCGCAACTGTTACCGTATATGATTCTACCGGAGCCGTTTTTGGCACAGCAATCGTTAATGCATCAGGTAATTGGCAAACTGTTGCAAATGCAGGTATTGCTGGTTCCGTTTATTACGCGCAACAAACTACTTCATGCGGAACAAGTATTGCTTCTAATACTGTAACAACTTTCACGGCAACATCAAGCGCAAGATGTGGCACTATAACAAATCCTATCTTAGATAATGTTACATCCGTTTCAGGTACTTTAGCAAGCGCCGTTCCAAATACTACCGTAACATTATACATTGATGGCGCTGCAATAGGAAACGTTATAACAAGTTTAACTGCTTGGAGCATTCCGGTTAATACAACAGCTTCAAATAGAATATATGGAGGTGGAATTTTAAGTATCGGTGTTAGCGAACCAGGTTTACTTGAAGTGATTTGTCCTGCTCGAGTTACAGTAGTTTGTGCTAATCCGCCAGCACCAGTTCTAGCAGCAACTACACAAAATATTATAGTAGGAAACACGGCCACTTTCACGATTACTAATTCAATTTCTGGCGTTTTATATTATATCAAAAACGCAGCGAATGCTTCGATATCGCCTTCAGTATTTGGTAATAATGGAACGATAACGATTCAAACTACTGCTTTTAATACCGTTGGAACCTATAATCTAAATGTATTTGCTTGGAATTTAAACGCGGTAAGTTGTACATCACAAACTGCTGCCATAGTAAATGTTGCAGGTTATTCAGATTTAGCAATTACGAAAACAGCAAATAATGCCAATCCAATTATTGGAACCAATGTGACCTTTACCATAACAGCAACAAACAACGGACCGTATGCTTCAACTGGAGTTACCGTGAATGATGCGTTGCCTACAGGTTATACATTAGTATCGGCAACACCTTCAGTAGGAACTTGGACAGCACCAAATTGGTCTGTTGGTAATCTTGCCATCAATGCAAGTGCTACCTTAACCATTGTTGCAACCGTTTTGTCAACTGGGAACTACGCAAATACTGCCATTATATCTGGTCCATTATTTGATCCTACGCCAGGAAATAATACGGCTACATCAACACCTACACCAATAAACGCTGTTATTCAAGCTTTAAATGATACCGGTGCAAATATAGTTGGTGCTTCTGGTGGTCAATCATTAGCGAATGTTTTAACTAATGATACCCTAAATGGAGCAACTGCTACTTTATCAACGGTGAACTTAACGCAGGTTTCAACTACTAATGCCGGGGTTACTTTAAATGCTGTTACAGGTTCTGTAAATGTGTCTGCAAATACGCCATCCGGAAGTTACTTAGTAACCTACCAAATTTGTGAAAAAATAAACACTGCTAATTGTAGTTCAGCTACTGTTAGTGTTACTGTTACCAATGCAATAATCATCGCGAATAATGATACTGCTGCTCCTATAAATGGATATAATGGAGGTACTGCTTTTACTAATGTATTAACGAATGATACGTTAAACGGTGCAACTGCAACTTTAGTAACGGTGAACTTAACTCAGGTTTCAACTACTAATGCTAGTGTTACTTTAAACCCGGCTACTGGTGCTGTAAATGTGGCAGCAGGAACGCCATCAGGAACCTATACAGTTACGTACCAAATTTGTGAAAAATTAAATCCTACTAATTGTAGTACAGCAACGGTTTCTGTAGCTGTAACTGCAGCTCCTATTCTTGCTGTAAATGATACTGGTTCAGCTGTTACAGGTTTTACAGGTGGTACCTCATTTACAAATGTTTTAGGAAATGATATTTTAAATGGTGCTGCGGTTATTCCTTCAAAAGTTACACTGTCATTTGTGTCTTCAACCAATCCGGGAGTTTCTTTATCTGGAACTAATGTTATTATAGCTTCAGGAACGCCAGCCGGGAATTATACATTGACCTACAAGATATGTGAAATACTTAACCCATCAAATTGTTCAACAGCCACCGTAGCTGTCCCAGTGGGAACTCCAGTTATTGATGCTGTTAATGATACCGCTTCTCCTATCAACGGTTATGTTGGTGGAACTGCTTTCACAAATGTATTATCAAACGATACTTTAGGTGGCGTAGCAGTGAATGCTGTTCAAGTAAATACAACTTTTGTATCTTCAACTAATGCAGGAATAACTTTATCAGGAACTAACGTTTTAGTGGCGGCTGGAACACCTGCTGGAAATTATACATTGACCTATAGAATATGTGAAAAATTAAATCCAACAAATTGTGATGAAGCAGTAGTTACAGTAACGGTTTCTCCTTCTGTAATCAATGCCGTTAATGACGCTGGAGCTAATGTTGTCGGCGCTTCCGGTGGCCAAACTATTGCTAATGTTTTAGTTAATGATACATTTAATGGTGGTGCAACAACGTTAACAAACATAAGTTTAACGCAAGTTGCAACAACCAATGCTGGGATTACTTTAAACACTGCAACTGGTGCTGTAAATGTAGCAGCTGGAACGCCTTCTGGTTCGTATACAGTTACCTACCAAATTTGTGAAAAATTAAACCCAACGAATTGTAGTACTGCAACGGTTTCTGTTACGGTTACCAATGCCGCTATTATGGCTAACAATGATACTGGTGCCTCTATTGTAGGTGCTTCTGGTGGTCAGACTTTGGCAAACGTTTTAACTAACGATACCTTAAACGGTTCTACGGCAACTTTAGCGACTATAAACTTAACGCAAGTTTCAACTTCGAATGCTGGCGTTACTTTGAATGTAGCTGATGGATCTGTGAATGTTGCTCCAGGAACACCTTCTGGAACTTATTTCCTAGTATACCAAATTTGTGAAAAATTAAATCCTTCCAACTGTAAAACAGCTACTGTTTCTGTTACCGTGACAAATGCTGCTATCGTAGCTACGGATGATACTGGTGCGCCAATTGTTGGTGCTTCTGGTGGTCAAACGGTAGGTAATGCTTTAACAAACGATACCTTAAACGGTGCAACAGCAACTTTAGCAACCGTAAACTTGACGCAAGTTTCAACTTCGAATGCTGGAGTTACACTTAATGTAGCTGATGGTTCAGTGAATGTTGCTCCAGGAACATCTTCTGGAACGTACGTCCTAATCTACCAAATTTGCGAAAAATTAAATCCTTCCAATTGTAAAACAGCGACTGTTTCTGTTACGGTTACCAATGCCGCTATTATGGCTAATAATGATACTGGTGCTTCTATTGTAGGTGCTTCTGGGGGTCAGACTTTGGCAAACGTTTTAACTAACGATACCTTAAACGGTGCAACAGCGACTTTAGCGACAGTAAACTTAACTCAAGTTTCTACGACAAATGTTGGTGTTACTTTAAATACGTCTAATGGTTCAGTGAATGTTGCTCCGGGAACACCTTCTGGAACGTACTTCCTAATGTACCAAATCTGTGAAAAATTAAATCCTTCAAATTGTAAAACTGCTACCGTAACTGTTACCGTGACAAATGCTGCTATCGTAGCTACGGATGATTCTGGTGCGCCAATTGTTGGTGCTTCTGGTGGTCAAACGGTAGGTAATGTTTTAACAAACGATACCTTAAACGGCGCAACAGCGACTTTAGCAACCGTAAACTTAACGCAAGTTTCTACAACGAATGCTGGTGTTACTTTAAATCTAGCGGATGGTTCAGTAAATGTGGCAGTTGGAACTCCTTCTGGAACGTATTTATTGGTTTACCAAATCTGTGAAAAATTAAATCCTTCAAACTGTAAAACAGCTACTGTTTCGGTTACCGTGACGAATGCTGCCATTGTAGCTACGGATGATACTGGTGCGCCAATTGTTGGTGCTTCTGGTGGTCAAACGGTAGGTAATGTTTTAACGAACGATACCTTAAACGGTTCAACAGCAACTTTAGCAACCGTAAACTTAACGCAAGTTTCTACAACGAATGCTGGTGTTACTTTAAATCTAGCGGATGGTTCAGTGAATGTTGCTCCGGGAACACCTTCTGGAACGTACGTCCTAATCTACCAAATTTGCGAAAAATTAAATCCTTCCAATTGTAAAACAGCGACTGTTTCTGTTACGGTTACCAATGCCGCTATTATGGCTAATAATGATACTGGTGCTTCTATTGTAGGTGCTTCTGGGGGTCAGACTTTGGCAAACGTTTTAACTAACGATACCTTAAACGGTGCAACAGCGACTTTAGCGACAGTAAACTTAACTCAAGTTTCTACGACAAATGTTGGTGTTACTTTAAATACGTCTAATGGTTCAGTGAATGTTGCAGTTGGAACTTCTTCTGGAACGTATTTACTTGTGTACCAAATTTGTGAAAAATTAAATCCTTCAAATTGTAAAACTGCTACCGTAACTGTTACCGTGACTAACGCACTTATTATTGCTAACAATGATACTATCAATGGTGGAAATGGCGCGACAGGTAACACAAATGCTGGAAATGTTTTATTAAATAATGGAAATGGAGACGATACGCTAAATGGTTTTTCTGCTTCAATTTCTCAAGTGAATTTAACAATTACAACCCCTGCAACTCCTATTGGTTCAAACCCAATACCAGTCATTAATAGTTCAACAGGTCAAATATCAGTTCCTGCTGGAACTCCTGCTGGAACATATACGATAATCTACCAAATTTGTGAAAAACTAAATCCAACGAATTGTAGTTCAGCAACGGTTACAATAGTAGTAAACAACTCAACTATTAGTGCATATAATGATACTTATACAAATGTAAATTGTACACCTACTGGATATATTGGAAATGCATTAACAAATGACATTTTAAATGGAAGTAGTGTAGCAATAAATGATGTTAACTTTTCAATAACTTCCGCAAGTCATCCAAATATTACTATAGATAGTTCAGGGAATATAAGCATTATTCAAGGTATCCCTGCAGGAAATTATTCAATTAATTATCAAATTTGTGAAAAATTAAATGCAACTAATTGTGATAATACAACAATATTTATTACGATTACAGACTCAAATTCACCTACATTCAACCCATTACCTGCTGATTCAACTATTTATTGCCCAGCAATACCGGTATTTGCAAATGCAATAGCTACTGATTTATGTAGTTCGTTAACACTTACATATGATGATATCACTACAACTGGTATTTGTGATGGAAATTATTCCTTAACTAGAACTTGGACAGCAACTGATGCTTCTGGAAATGTTACTACTGCAACTCAAACAATAAATGTAGTTGATAACACTTCTCCAACTTGGACAACCACTGCAACGGCTTTAGATGTAACTTTAGAGTGTAACGATTTTTCTGGTTTATCAAATGCTCAAAATATGAATCCAATTGCTACTGACATTTGTAGTACTGTTACTTATACTAAAACATTAGGTGCTTTTGTTTCTGGAACATGTGGTGCAGCGGGTACATATACTAACACATGGATAGCGAGAGATGATTGTGATAATGCAAGTTCAGTATTCTCTCAAGTAATTAGAATAATTGATGCAACTGCTCCAATTTGGTCAACAACTAATGGTGCTTTAGATAAAAACATAAAATGTAGTGATGCTGTTGCTTTAACCGCTGCGCAATCATTGGCTCCAACTGCAACAGATAATTGTGCGGGTACAATCACATATATTAAAACTTCTGGTGCATTCGTTTCAGGTTCTTGTGGTGCGGCTGGTTTGTATACTAACACTTGGACGGCTACCGATGCTTGTACTAATGCAAGTACTGTATTCACTCAAGTGATTACAGTTTCTGATACTACGGCTCCAACATGGTCAACTACTGCAAATGCTTTAGATGCAACTGTGGAATGTAGTGATGCTGCTACTTTAACTGCTGCGCAATCATTGGCTCCAACTGCAACAGACAATTGTGCGGGTACAATCACATATACTAAAACTTCAGGTGTGTTTGTACCTGGAACTTGTGGTGCGGCTGGTTCATACACTAACACTTGGATTTCTACGGATGCTTGTACTAATGCAAGTACTGTATTCTCTCAAGTGATTGCAATTACAGATACTACGGCTCCAATAATTGCTTCATTGCCTGCTGATTCAACAATCAATTGTCCAAATACTCCAGTATTTACTCCAGCGACAGCGACAGACAATTGTGGATCTGTTATTACATTAGTGTATAATGACGTAGTTACAAGTGGCTCAAATTCAAGCATATTTTCTGTAACTAGAACATGGACAGCGATAGATAATTGTAACAATTCATCTACTTCATCTCAAACAATAAATGTTGTTGATAATACAGCACCTATCAGTCCAATTTTGGCGGATGCAACTGGGGAATGTTCGGCTACTGCAACAGCTCCAACAACCACCGATGCTTGCGCGGGAACCCTTAGTGGAACCACCACTGACGCTTTGACTAGAACTACCCAAGGAACTTCGGTTATTACTTGGACTTTTAACGATGGCAACGGAAATTCAACAACCGCTACGCAAAACATAGTTGTAAAAGACAACACTAAACCAGTAACACCAACCTTGGCGGATGCCACAGGGGAATGTTCAGCTACTGCGGTGGCTCCAACTACTACGGACAACTGTTCAGGAACAATCACTGGAACTACCACTGATTCTTTGACTAGAAGCACTCAAGGAACTTCGGTTATTACTTGGACTTTCAACGATGGAAACGGAAATTCAACAACCGCTACTCAAAACATATTGGTAAAAGACAATACCAAACCCGTAACACCAACCTTGACGGATGCAACCGGAGAATGTTCGGCTACTGCAACTGTTCCAACAACTACAGACAACTGTTCAGGAACAATCACTGGAACTACTTCTGATGCTTTGATAAGAAGTACCCAAGGAACTTCGGTTATTACTTGGACTTTTGATGATGGAAATGGAAACACTACTACAGCTACGCAAAACGTAGTTGTAAAAGACAATACTGCTCCGGTAACACCAATCTTGGCTGATGCCACAGGAGAATGTTCTGCTACTACGGTGACTCCAACAACTACTGATGCTTGCGCCGGAACGATTACGGGAACTACCACTGATGCTTTGACTAGAAGTACTCAAGGAACTTCGGTTATTACTTGGACTTTCAATGACGGTAACGGAAACATAACTACCGCTACTCAAAACATAGTTGTAAAAGATACTACTAAACCAGTAACACCAACCTTGGCGGATGCCACAGGAGAATGTTCTGCCACTGCAATTGCTCCGACCACTACTGATGCATGCGCCGGAATGATTACGGGAACTACCACTGATGCTTTGACTAGAAGTACTCAAGGAACTTCGGTTATTACTTGGACTTTCAATGATGGAAATGGAAACACTACTACAGCTACGCAAAACGTAGTTGTAAAAGACAATACTGCTCCGGTAACACCAATCTTGGCTGATGCCACAGGAGAATGTTCTGCTACTACGGTGACTCCAACAACTACTGATGCTTGCGCCGGAACGATTACGGGAACTACCACTGATGCTTTGACTAGAAGTACTCAAGGAACTTCGGTTATTACTTGGACTTTCAATGACGGTAACGGAAACATAACTACCGCTACTCAAAACATAGTTGTAAAAGATACTACTAAACCAGTAACACCAACCTTGGCGGATGCCACAGGAGAATGTTCTGCCACTGCAATTGCTCCGACCACTACTGATGCATGCGCCGGAATGATTACGGGAACTACCACTGATGCTTTGACTAGAAGTACTCAAGGAACTTCGGTTATTACTTGGACTTTCAATGATGGAAATGGAAACACTACTACAGCTACTCAAAACCTAGTGGTAAAAGACAATACTGCTCCGGTAACACCTATCTTGGCTGATGCAACTGGGGAATGTTCGGCTACTGCAACAGTTCCAACAACTACAGACAACTGTTCAGGAATACTTACTGGAACTACTTCTGATGCTTTGACAAGAAGTACTCAAGGAACTTCGGTTATTACTTGGACTTTTGATGATGGAAATGGAAACACTACTACAGCTACACAAAACGTAGTTGTAAAAGATACTACTAAACCACTAACGCCTACTTTGGCGGATGCTACAGGCGAATGTTCTGCTACTGCAACAACTCCAACAACGACTGATGCTTGCGCCGGAACAATCACTGGAACTACCACTGATTCTTTGACTAGAAGCACCCAAGGAACTTCGGTTATTACTTGGACTTTCAACGACGGAAACGGAAACTCAACAACCGCTACTCAAAACATAGTTGTAAAAGACAATACTAAACCGGCAACACCAATCTTGGCGGATGCAATAGGAGAATGTTCTGCAACTGCGGTGGCTCCAACTACTTCGGACAACTGTTCTGGAACAATCACTGGAACTACTTCTGATGCCTTGACTAGAAGTACTCAAGGAACTTCGGTTATTACTTGGACTTTCAACGACGGAAACGGAAATTCAACAACCGCTACGCAAAACATAGTGGTAAAAGATACTACCAAACCAGTAACACCAACTTTGGCGGATGTAACAGGTGAGTGTTCTGCAACTGCAACTGCTCCAACCACCACTGATGCTTGCGCAGGAACAATCACTGGAACTACTTCTGATGCTTTGACCAGAAACACACAAGGAACTTCGGTTATCACTTGGAATTTCAGCGACGGAAACGGAAACTCAACAACGGCTACGCAAAATATAATCGTAAAAGACACTGCTGCTCCGGTCACTCCAACTTTGGCTGATGCAACCGGCGAATGTTCCGCTACCACCGTGGCTCCAACCACTACTGATGTTTGCGCAGGAACAATTACGGGAACTACCACTGATGCTTTAACTAGAAGTACCCAAGGAACTTCTATTATCACTTGGAATTTCAGCGACGGAAACGGCAACACGACTACCGCTACTCAAAACATAGTTGTAAAAGATACTACTAAACCACTAACGCCTACTTTGGCGGATGCTACAGGCGAATGTTCTGCCACTGCAATTGCTCCAACCACTACTGATGCATGCGCAGGAACGATTACGGGAACTACCACTGATGCTTTGACAAGAAGCACTCAAGGAACTTCGGTTATTACTTGGACTTTTGATGATGGAAACGGAAATTCAACAACCGCTACGCAAAACATAGTGGTAAAAGATACTACTACACCAGTAACGCCAACATTGGCGGATGCAACCGGAGAATGTTCGGCTACTGCGGTGGCTCCAACAACTACTGATGCTTGCGCCGGAACAATCATTGGAACTACTTCTGATGCTTTGACCAGAAACACACAAGGAACTTCGGTTATCACTTGGAATTTCAGCGACGGAAACGGAAACTCAACAACGGCTACGCAAAATATAATCGTAAAAGACACTGCTGCTCCGGTCACTCCAACTTTGGCTGATGCAACCGGCGAATGTTCCGCTACCTCCGTGGCTCCAACCACTACTGATGTTTGCGCAGGAACAATTACGGGAACTACCACTGATGCTTTAACTAGAAGTACCCAAGGAACTTCTATTATCACTTGGAATTTCAGCGACGGAAACGGCAACACGACTACCGCTACTCAAAACATAGTTGTAAAAGATACTACTAAACCACTAACGCCTACTTTGGCGGATGCTACAGGCGAATGTTCTGCCACTGCAATTGCTCCAACCACTACTGATGCATGCGCAGGAACGATTACGGGAACTACCACTGATGCTTTGACAAGAAGCACTCAAGGAACTTCGGTTATTACTTGGACTTTTGATGATGGAAACGGAAATTCAACAACCGCTACGCAAAACATAGTGGTAAAAGATACTACTACACCAGTAACGCCAACCTTGGCGGATGCAACCGGAGAATGTTCGGCTACTGCGGTGGCTCCAACAACTACTGATGCTTGCGCCGGAACAATCATTGGAACTACCACTGATGCGTTGACTAGAAGTACTCAAGGTACTTCTGTAATCACTTGGACTTTTAACGATGGCAACGGAAATTCAACAACCGCTACGCAAAATATAGTTGTAAAAGACAATACTAAACCTGTAACGCCAACTTTGGCGGATGCCACAGGAGAATGTTCGGCTACTGCCGTGGCTCCAACTACTACTGATGCTTGCGCAGGAACTATTACTGGAACTACTTCTGATGCTTTGACAAGAAGTACGCAAGGAACTTCGGTTATTAGTTGGACTTTTAACGATGGTAATGGAAATTCAACAACCGCTACGCAAAACATTGTTGTAAACGACACTACTAAACCACTAACACCAACCTTGGCGGATGCTACAGGCGAATGTTCGGCTACTGCTGTGGCTCCAACAGCGACTGATGCTTGCGCGGGAACCATTACTGGAACTACCACCGATGCTTTGACAAGAAGCACTCAAGGAACTTCGGTTATTAGTTGGACTTTTGATGATGGTAATGGAAATGCGACAACAGCTACTCAAAACATAGTGGTTAAAGACAATACTAAACCCCTAACACCAACCTTGGCGGATGCAACTGGAGAATGTTCCGCAACCGCTGTGGCTCCAACAACTACTGATGCTTGCGCCGGAACAATCACTGGAACTACTACTGATGCTTTGACAAGAAGTACCCAAGGAACTTCAGTTATTACCTGGACTTTTAACGATGGTAATGGAAATAGCACCACAGCTACTCAAAACATAGTTGTAAAAGATGTTACTAAACCACTAACGCCAACTTTGGCGGATGCCACAGGAGAATGTTCGGCTACTGCAACAGCTCCAACCACTACTGATGCTTGTGCCGGAACAATCACCGGAACAACCACTGATGCTTTGACAAGAAATACTCAAGGAACTTCGGTTATTACTTGGACTTTTGATGATGGTAACGGAAATTCAACAACCGCTACGCAAAATATAGTTGTAAAAGACAATACTAAACCTGTAACGCCAACTTTGGCGGATGCCACAGGAGAATGTTCGGCTACTGCCGTGGCTCCAACTACTACTGATGCTTGCGCAGGAACTATTACTGGAACTACTTCTGATGCTTTGACAAGAAGTACGCAAGGAACTTCGGTTATTAGTTGGACTTTTAACGATGGTAATGGAAATTCAACAACCGCTACGCAAAACATTGTTGTAAACGACACTACTAAACCTATTATTAACTCTTTACCCGCAGCTACTACTATAAACTGTCCTTCAGTTCCTAATTTTACTACTGCTACTGCTACTGATAATTGCAATTTTATTTTGACTTTCGAAGATAAAACTACAAATGGTCAATGTGCTGGTTCTTATTCGGTAACTAGAACTTGGACAGTTACTGATAATTCGGGCAACTTCTCAATTGCTTCGCAAACCATTAATGTTCAAGATGTAACTGGTCCTACAACTACAACTCCATTTAGTTCAACTATAAATGTGAATTGTGATGCGATTCCAGCAAAACCTGAACTCGCATTCGTTGACAATTGTTCATCTGTTGTTTTACCAGCTTTATTTACAGAAAACATTATAAATAGAACTCAAGATTCCTATTCAATTATGAGAAAGTGGACCGTATCAGATTCTTGTGGAAACGCATCAACATTTACCCAAATTGTAAATGTTTCCATTTCAAACAGCTTGGTAACAATTCCTACATCTGCTTGTAATAACGCGGAAATCTCAACAATCGATCTATCTAGTCTTTTACCTGCAGGTACTCCAGCAAATGGAAATTGGACAGTGGTGAATAATTCAGTACCCTTACAAGGAAGTATACTTACTGTTTTAGGTCTTGCCGTAGGTGATTATGTTTTCGAATATAAAGTTGAAGATGTAAATTGCCCTAGAACCATTAAGTTAAATATGAACATAAATAATAGCTGTAGTGCTGTTGTGTTGCCTTGCGGTACTATATTAGTTCATAAATCCTTTTCACCAAATGGAGACGGATTAAATGAGAATTTCATTATCGATAATATTGAGTACAACAACTGCTATCCAGATAACACTGTTGAAATTTATAATCGTTGGGGAGTTTTGGTTTTTGAAACGACTGGGTATAATAATACAACCAAAGTTTTCAATGGAACTTCACAAGGTAGATCAACAATTAGTCAATCTACCGGTTTGCCAACTGGAACATATTTTTACATTTTGAATTTCACATCTAAAGATGGTAATGGTAATATTCAGACTAATAAAAAAGATGGGTATTTATACCTTACTAGATAAATTTAACTTAAATCTAATTCTTGAAGGCTGTTATTAACCCTCAGGCTTAAAAAGGAAACCTAATGAAGACAAAAATACTAATATTCGTTTTGATGTTTACTGGAGTTGTAAGTTATGGCCAACAAGATGCACAATTTACACAATACATGTACAACACCATTAATGTTAATCCTGCTTACGCAGGATCGAGAGGAGCTATGAGCATATTTGCTTTGCATCGCACGCAATGGGTAGGACTCGATGGGGCACCGGTAACTAATGCAGTTTCAATAAATACTCCTCTAAACGAAAATAATTTGGGATTAGGAGTATCTGTAATTAATGATAAAATTGGACCTACTCATGAGAATACACTCTCCGCTGATTTATCCTACACTATTCCTACTTCAGAGACTTTTAAACTTTCGTTTGGTATTAAAGCAACTGCTAATCTGTTCGATTTGGATGTATCCAAATTAAATCCAGTTGATGATGATCCTAGTTTACATGACTACAGTAACAAATTTACGCCAAATATTGGTGCAGGTGTTTATTTACATTCTGACAAAGCTTATGTCGGTTTTTCAGTCCCTAATTTTATTGAATCTAAAAGATATGATGATAATGAAGTGGCTATTTTCAGAGAAAAAATCAATTATTATTTAATAGCCGGTTACGTGTTTGACTTAACTAGTGAAGTTAAATTCAAACCTGCAATGCTAACCAAAATGGTTTTGGGAGCACCTCTTCAAGTAGATGTATCAGCAAATTTTATGTTTAGCGAAAAATTCGTAGTAGGACTAGCCTATAGATGGAGTGCAGCTTTAAGCGCCATGGTTGGTTTTCAAGTTTCTGATGGCATGTACATTGGCTACGGTTACGATCGTGAAACCACTATTTTAAACAATTATAATTCAGGTTCGCATGAAATATTCTTACGCTATGAATTATTCAAAAATCAGAATAAAATTATAACCCCAAGATTCTTCTAAAAATAATTATTATGAAAAATATTATACTCCTTTACATAACATTAGTAAGTGTTTTTTCATGTAACATTTATTCTCAAAAAGCAAGAGTAACGGCAGCAGATAAAAAATATGACAACTATGCCTATATAGATGCTATAAAAACCTACGAAAGGGTGGCGGAAAAAGGATATAAATCCGTTGATATGTTTAAAAAATTGGGGAATGCTTATTACTTCAATGGTGAACTTGACAAAGCCGCTAAATGGTACGGTGAATTATTCGCCATGGTCGCTGAAACTGATTTGGAAGCGGAATATTACTATCGTTATGCACAATCTTTACGCTCTATAGGCCAAAACGATAAGGCGGATGAAATGTTACAAAAATTTATTCAAAAATCGGGAAACGACAGTAGAGGTAAACTTTTTAAAAATAACCCCAATTATTTGGAAGCAATTAAAGCTAATTCAGGCCGATACCAAATAGAAGATGCAGGTGTCAATTCTAAATACTCTGACTATGGATCTGCGATCTATTCAAACAAAATCATTTTTGCGTCGGCTAGAGATACGGGTAGTTTGGGGCAAAGAAAACACAAATGGACGAATCAATATTTTACAAATTTATACACCGCAGATTTAGGTGAGAATATGACGCCAGCCATACCTAAGAAATTTGATGGAACCATTAACTCTAAATTTCATGAAGCTACACCTGTTTTTACTTCTGATGGAAAGACAATGTATTTTACCCGAAACAATTACCTAGATGGCAAAAAAGGAAAAGATGGAAATCGCATCACCTTAATAAAAATATACAAAGCGAGTTTAATCAATGATAAATGGACTAATGTAACCGACTTACCTTTTGACAGTAACAATTATAGTACGGCACATCCTGCTTTAAGTCCTGATGGGAAAACGTTATATTTTGCTTCAGATATGCCGGGAACATTAGGTCAGTCGGACTTATTCAAGGCGAAAATTAATGAAGATGGCAGTTTTGGTACTCCTGAAACCCTAGGAAGTACAATTAATACTGAAGGCCGAGAAACTTTTCCGTTTATAAATGATGAAAATGAACTTTATTTTGCCTCAGACGGACATCCTGGCTTGGGCGGATTGGATGTTTTTGTATCCAAAATAAACGCAGACGGAACTTTTAGTGAAGTTAAAAATGTAGGATCAGACATTAATTCTCCTAAAGACGATTTCGCCTATTTGATTGACACTAAATCAAGAAGAGGTTTTTTTAGTTCTAATAAGGACGGAGGTCTGGGTTATGATGATATTTATAAATTCTTAGAAACTAAAAGACTGACTTGTGAGCAACTATTATATGGAGAAATTACAGATGTATCAACGAAAGAGTTTCTTGCAGATACAAAAATCAGTCTGTATGACGAACAATTTAATCTAAAGACTGCCGCAGTTTCAGATGAGAAAGGGAACTATACTTTTACCGTTGAGTGTGGAAAAACTTATTATGTAAGAGCTGAAAAAACAGAATACACAACCAAAGAACAAAAAATCACAATTGCCGAAGAAAATGGGAAAACTTATTTACCTATAGCTTTGGAAAAATCGAAATGTAAAGTGACTATTGGAGATGATTTAGGTAAATGTTTTGGAATAAAAATGATTTACTTCGATCTGGATAAATCTAATATTCGACAAGAAGCAGCTTTGGATCTAGAAAAAATATTAGATGTTTTAAATCAAAATCCAACTATGAAATTGGATATTCGTTCTCATACCGATAGTCGAGCCACATTCAAATACAATGAAGCACTATCCGATAGAAGAGCTAAATCAACTGTGGAGTGGTTAGTTAAAAATGGAGTTGATGCAACTCGATTGACGGGAAAAGGATATGGTGAAAACCAGCTCGTAAATAAATGTGCCGATGGTGTAGAATGTACTGAAGAAGAGCATCAACTTAATAGAAGAAGTGAATTTATAATTACTGCTTTGTAAATAAAATATATAATTATTGCCAAAGTATTTGTAAATCAATTGTAAAATAAATAAACCTCGAAAGTACCATTTTCGAGGTTCTTAAATTAGATGTTTTTTAATATTGTGAATGATATTCGGTACACGATTTAGGTTTAAATGACCTTTAATTTTGCTAAAAAATATTTTTTTTTAATGATTGGTGACAAGAGATATCCTTTCCAGGCAGCAATATTAAAATTTTTATTTTTAAAAATTATTTCTATATCACATTATTTTTTAAGTTTTTTCTTAAAAATTAGTATTAAAAGAAATAAAGACATTTGTACTTATTTATGTACGAAACAAAAGTGAAAATTTTGAAGTGAAAAATTAAAAATTTTATGATAAAAACATACATTTCAACGAGTATATAGGTTATTGACAGAAAAAAATAATCAATATTGTTAATTATACTTAACTTTACTTATAGATATTAACAAACTGTTTGTAAATAGTTTGAGACAAAAAAAATAGAATCTAACAGGAATAAAATAATTATAACGTAAATAAAAAATTATCTAAAACTAGAATTAAGCCTGAACTCAAGATTGAAAAATTGCATTATTTTAATGTTTTAAAAATACAAAAAAAGGAAGGTCACCTACGACCGAAAAAGTTCTTTAACCCCAAAAAAAGAATATTTTCAATCCTAAAAAATGTAGAAATAAACTTGATCTCAAGATTGTAAGGCTGTAGTAATTGAATGTTTTTAAAATTAGAAAAAAAGGAAAGTCACCTACGACTGGAAAAGTTCTTTAACCCCAAAAAAAGAAAGTTTTCATTCCTGAAAAAGCTAAAATTGAACTCTGATTCAAGGTTGTGAAATTGTATTGATTCAATGTTTTTTAAAATTAGAAAAAAAGGAAAGTCACCTACGACTGGAAAAGTTCTTTAACCCCAAAAAAAGAAAGTTTTCATTCCTAATATAGCTAAAATTAAGCGTGAAGTCAAGATTGAAATTTGCAATGATTGAATATTATTAAAAAAGGAAAGTCACCTACGACTGAAAAAGTTCTTTAACCCCAAAAAAAGAAAGTTTTCATTCCTGAAAAAGTGAAATTTAAGCGTGAAGTCAAGATTGAAATTTGTAATGATTGAATATTATTAAATAAGGAAAGTCACCTACGACTGAAAAAATTCTTTAACCCCAAAAAAAAGAAAGTTTTCATTCCTGAAAAAGTGAAAATTAAGCGTGAAGTCAAGATTGAAATTTACAATGATTGAATATTATTAAATAAGGAAAGTCACCTACGACTGAAAAAATTCTTTAACCCCAAAAAAAGAAAGTTTTCATTCCTGAAAAAGCTAAAATTAAGCGTGAAGTCAAGATTGAAATTTGTAATGATTGAATATTATTAAATAAGGAAAGTCACCTACGACTGAAAAAATTCTTTAACCCCAAAAAAAAAGAAAGTTTTCAATTCTTAAATATAAATTCAAACACTTGTAATACATATAGTTAGGTTTAAAAAATAAATTAAATAAATTTTATTGAGAACTCAACTCTTTAACTAAATAATAGAGTTACAGCAACGATTTTACTTAAAATTTAATTAATTCTCATCGAAGATTATTCCATAAAATAACAACATTTTATTATCTAAAAAATTAAAATATAATTATTATGAAAGAAAAAATTACTTTTCATACCCTAGTTTTCCACCTACTAGCTACGAATAAATATTCTGAATTTGAAGTTCCAAAATATTGGGCTTATTTCGTTCAAACTATGATATCCCTTTTTCAAAAGAAAATATCAGTTGATCCCTTATTTAATTATTTAAATACTATTTCTAAAAAAATAGATCTGATCCCTATGAAGTTTAAGGAGTTGATGAAAATTAAAAATTCGTCAATATACATAAGCATTCTCAACCCTAATCTCTGCTATCAAAATTACTTCCCTTTCTAACGATTTAAAACAAATCAACATGAAATCAACTTTTACTATTTCAACAAAGCTGTTTTATTACTTTTTAGTAACTTTTTTAAGTTTCTCGTCAGGTATACTTGCCCAAACCATTGGCCCTGGTATTGCACCAGTTAATACACCAAGTGGAGGTTTTTCTATCGACGGAACACTTAAAGCCGACACAAATACTGGAGATTGGGTCGATGGAACCGGAACAGGCGGATTCGTGCTTGCAAATTCAGGAGCCCCTTTAATTTCAGGAACTACTTATCATCTCTTTGATCCCTATAACACTTCAGGTGACAACATTTTTGGAGGTGGCGATAAAGTAGGTGACAATCCAAATAGTTGGTCATGGGTTACTGGGACTGCGAATGACAAAACAGACATGAACAATGCTTTAATTCATCTAACAACTGATGTTAAGGGAAATGTATGGGTCATTTTTGCCGCTGATCGTTTAAGCAATAGCGGTAATGCCTATGTTGATTTTGAGTTTCTTCAAACTGCTATGACTAAAACTGCTACTGGTTTTCAAACTTTGGCGCCCGCCTCAACTGGTGGAAGAACTGAAGGTGATTTCTTGTTGACAGTATATTTTGAAAGCGGTGTTGCCAAATTTGACATTCAAAGATGGGAATTTAATGGAAGTGTATGGGGATACAAAACCTATTTTGCCTCACTTCTACCCGACTCCGTTTATGCTGCAGGAAATTCCACTAATGTTCCTGTACCGTTTCAAGCATTTGGAGTTAATAACTACTTAGAAAATACATTTATTGAATCTGCGGTAAATTTATCAGCGGTATTAGGTAAAATTGACCCATGTAGTAGTCTTATAATAAAAACAGTTTTTGTTAAATCTAAAACCTCAATATCATCATCCGCAGCTATTAAAGACTTTTTTGAGCCGCTTCCTATTGATAACCTCACCCTTGGAAGTGCTGATGCTGGAGATGACGATACTACATGTGCAGGGTCTTCATACATGCTTCAAGGAGTGGCTATTCCTAGTGATGGTTACACCATTATATCTAAAACATGGACTCTAATAAGTGGATCCGCTACTATTACAGATTCAAATGATCTGCATTCACTTGTAAACATAACCGGAAGTTCAGCTACATTTCGACTTACTGTAGTAACGGGACCTATAGTAGGTTCAGGAGCACAATGTACGGTATCTGACGACGTGGTTATTACAGTAAATCAACCTTTAACTTGTTCTATCAATGGTCCTAATGGTCCTTTATGTCCATCATCTTCTTCTAATAGTTATTCTGCGCCTGTCAGTGCTACATACGCATGGAGTATTTCAGGAAACGGAACAATAGTTGGAAGTACAAATTCTCAAAGCGTAACTGTAACTGCAGGCGCGAACTGCAATGAAACATTTACTTTATCATTAACAATTACTGGAACAAATGGTTGTACTTCTATCTGTACAAAAACAGTAAATGTTTTGGATGATACAAAACCAACTGTAACTGCACCATCAACAACAGATCTTGAATGTGCAACCGATTTACCTGCGGCTGTAACAACTATTGCGAACTTTAACGCACTTGGGGGTGCAGCAGCGAGTGATAATTGTTCCAATACAGCAAATCTAGTTGTTACCGCTTCAACAGGTTTGTTAATAGGTACTACTTGCAGCGGGTCAATCACAAGAACCTATACTATTACAGATCCTTGTGGTAATGCTACCAGCGTAAGCCAAGTGTTTACAGTAACTGATAACACTAAACCAACTGTAACTGCACCATCAACAACAGATCTTGAATGTGCAAGTGACTTACCTGCAGCTGTAACAACTATTGCGAACTTCAACGCACTTGGGGGTGCAGCGGCGAGTGATAATTGTTCCACTATAGCAAATCTAGTTGTTACCTCTTCAACAGGTTCGTTGGTAGGTACTACCTGCAGCGGGTCAATCACAAGAACCTATACTATTACAGATTCTTGTGGTAATGCTACCAGCGTGAGCCAAGTGTTCACTGTAACTGATAACACTAAACTAACTGTAACTGCACCATCAACAACAGATCTTGAATGTGCAAGTGACTTGCCTGCGGCTGTAACAACCATCACGAACTTCAACGCACTTGGGGGTGCGGCGGCGAGTGATAATTGTTCCACTACAGCAAATCTAGTTGTTACCTCTTCAACAGGTTCGTTGGTAGGTACTACTTGCAGTGGGTCAATCACCAGAACCTATACTATTACAGATTCTTGTGGTAATGCTACCAGCGTAAGCCAAGTGTTCACAGTAACTGATAACACTAAACCAACTGTAACTGCACCATCAACAACAGATCTTGAATGTGCAAGTGACTTGCCTGCGGCTGTAACAATTATTGCGAACTTCAACGCACTTGGGGGTGCAGCGGCGAGTGATAATTGTTCGAATACAGCAAATCTAGTTGTTACCTCTTCAACAGGTTCGTTGGTAGGTACTACCTGCAGTGGCTCAATCACCAGAACCTATACTATTACAGATTCTTGTGGTAATGCTACCAGCGTAAGCCAAGTGTTTACAGTAACCGATAACATTAAACCAACTGTGACTGCACCATCAACAACAGATCTTGAATGTGCAAGTGACTTACCTGCCGCTGTAACAACTATTGCGAACTTCAACGCACTTGGGGGTGCAGCGGCGAGTGATAATTGTTCCACTACAGCAAATCTAGTTGTTACCTCTTCAACAGGTTCGTTGGTAGGTACTACCTGCAGTGGGTCAATCACCAGAACCTATACTATTACAGATTCTTGTGGTAATGCTACCAGCGTAAGTCAAGTGTTCACTATAACTGATAACACTAAACCAACTGTAACTGCACCATCAACTACAGATCTTGAATGTGCAAGTGACTTACCTGAAGCTGTAACAACCATCACGAACTTCAATGCACTTGGGGGTGCGGCAGCGAGTGATAATTGTTCCACTACAGCAAATCTAGTTGTTACCTCTTCAACAGGATCCTTGGTAGGTACGACCTGCAGTGGGTCAATCACCAGAACCTATACCATTACAGATTCTTGTGGTAATGCTACCAGTGTAAGCCAAGTGTTCACAGTAACTGATAACACTAAACCAACTGTAACTGCACCATCAACAACAGATCTTGAATGTGCAAGTGACTTGCCTGCGGCTGTAACAACTATTGCGAACTTCAATGCACTTGGGGGTGCAGCAGCGAGTGATAATTGTTCGAATACAGCAAATCTAGTTGTTACCTCTTCAACAGGTTCGTTGGTAGGTACTACCTGCAGTGGGTCAATCACCAGAACCTATACTATTACAGATTCTTGTGGTAATGCTACCAGTGTAAGCCAAGTGTTCACAGTAACTGATAACACTAAACCAACTGTAACTGCACCATCAACAACAGATCTTGAATGTGCAAGTGACTTGCCTGCGGCTGTAACAACTATTGCGAACTTCAATGCACTTGGGGGTGCAGCAGCGAGTGATAATTGTTCGTCTACAGCAAATCTAGTTGTTACCTCTTCAACAGGTTCGTTGGTAGGTACTACTTGCAGCGGGTCAATTACCAGAACCTATACTATTACAGATTCTTGTGGTAATGCTACCAGCGTAAGCCAAGTGTTTACCATAACTGATAACACTAAACCAACTGTAACTGCTCCATCAACAACAGATCTTGAATGTGCAAGTGATTTACCAGCGGCTGTAACAACCATCACGAACTTCAACGCACTTGGGGGTGCAACAGCGAGTGATAATTGTTCCACTGCAGCAAATCTAGTTGTTACCGCTTCAACAGGTTCGTTGGTAGGTACTACTTGCAGTGGCTCAATCACTAGAACCTATACTATTAAAGATTCTTGTGGTAATGCTACCAGCGTGAGCCAAGTGTTCACTGTAACCGATAACACTAAACCAACTGTAACTGCACCATCAACAACAGATCTTGAATGTGCAAGTGACTTGCCTGCGGCTGTAACAACCATCACGAACTTCAACGCACTTGGGGGTGCAGCAGCGAGTGATAATTGTTCGACTACAGCAAATCTAGTTGTTACCTCTTCAACAGGTTCGTTGGTAGGTACTACCTGCAGTGGCTCAATCACAAGAACGTATACTATTACAGATTCTTGTGGTAATGCTACCAGCGTAAACCAAGTGTTCACCGTAACAGATAATACTAAACCTGTTATATCTACAAATGCATCTAACAAAACAGTAGAATGTGACGGTCTTGGAAATGACGCAGCATTGCAGACTTGGCTAAATAATCACGGAGGCGCTGCTGCAAATGATGCTTGCTCAACTATAACTTGGTCCAACAACTTTTCAGCATTAAGCAACGGTTGCGGGGCTACAGGAAATGCTTCGGTAACTTTTATTGCCACTGACCAATGTGGAAACGCTAGCCAAACTACTGCTGTTTTTACAATAGAAGATAAAACTCCGCCAACGTTTACAGCTCCAGCTAATATCACTCTCAGCAGTGATAAAAATTGTTTTGCTGATTTAAGTACTGCATCTACAGGCACAGTTACAAATATTAAAGATAATTGTGATTCTAATCCTACTGCAACTTTTACAGATGGTGATTGCTTTGGCGAGTCAGACAATCAATCAATTAACGCAGGAGTGGGTAATTATTTTCCCTTTACTGTTTCTGGATTTGATGGTGTTTTAGCAAGTGCCATTGAAAAAGTAGCTTTAGCTTTTGAAACGAACCAAGGAAAAGGAAGAGCCGAATTTACTCTAGTTTCGCCTAACGGTCAGGCAGTTATTTTAGTTGGTCCATATTGTACAGGAGGCGCTTGTGACGACGCAACATCCAATACTAAGGAATTATATTTACCTGTATTTTACCCAAACAGTTCTGGATATCCACAATGGAATAACAACAATTTTGTTCAAGATGGTGTAAGCCAAAACTTTATTCCAAATGGAGGAACTACTTCTCCAAATACTATTTCTGGAATAACATCATATGTCTCTAGTTTTGAAAATCTTACTGGCCCTATGAATGGTAATTGGTTTATTTATTCAAGAAAGCAAGCTAGTGTCAATGGTAGTATAGATTTCAAAAGTGTCTGCTTAAGACCTGCTGTTTTGTGCACAAATAATAAGATAATCGTAAGACATTGGTCTGTAAGCGACGCTTGCAGCAATGCTGTTAAATTTGATCAGATAATTCAAGTAATTGATACAATTAAACCTACTTGGATTACAGCAGAAAACTCATTAAACGTTACTGTCGAATGTAGTGATGTTAATGGATTAGCAACGGCTCAAGCTTTATTTCCGATAGCTACTGACAATTGCGATTCAGATGTTAAAGATATCCAAAAAGTGTGCGGTATATTTAAACCATCCGAAGGATGTACTAATGCAGGAACGTATACCAATACTTGGATTGTAGTAGATGAATGTGGTAACACTTCTTCAATATTTACTCAGATAATTACTATTCAAGATACAACTCCTCCTACAATTAACACAGCCGCTTCAAACACGACTGTCGAGTGTAATGGAGATGGGAATCAAAATTTAATAGGTGATTGGTTAGCTAATAATGGAGGCGCAACTGCTTCCGACACTTGTTCAAACGTAACTTGGTCTAATAACTTTAATGCCCTTTCAAATGATTGTTCGGCTGCAGTGACAGTTATATTTACTGCAAAAGATGGATGTGGAAATACTGCATCAAGTTCAGCTACATTTACTGTAGTAGATAAAACTAAACCTGTAGCTCCTCAAGCTCCTGCTGATGTGACTGTATCTTGTAGTACGAATGTACCTGTCATGCCTTCGCTTACAGCGATTGATAATTGTGCCGGTCAAATTACGACTGCAGGAATAGATGTTATATCAGAACGTCTGTGTGCTAACTCGTACGTTATCACTCGAACTTGGACATTTACTGATGCTTGCAGCAATTCTTCTTCTTCGGTGCAAACTATTACCGTTCAAGATATAAATGCTCCAGTAATTACTGAACTGCCAGCAGCTACAACAATCTCTTGTCCTGCAACGCCTGAGTTTACTCAAGCAACGGCATCTGACGAATGTGGTTCTGCTTTCGAATTGAACTTCATAGACGTAAGTACTAATGGCGCTTGTACTGGTTCCTATTCTGTTACCAGAACCTGGACCGCTAAAGATGCTTGTGGAAATTCATCTACTTCGTCTCAAACCATCAATGTTCAAGATGTAACTGCTCCAGTAATTGCCGCTTTACCAACTGCTTCAACGATTTCTTGTCCTGCAGCGCCTGAGTTTACTCAAGCAACGGCAACTGACGAATGTGGTTCTGCTTTCGAATTAACTCATATCGATACGACAGTCGATGGTGCTTGTACCGGTTCCTATTCTGTTACCAGAACCTGGACCGCTAAAGATGCTTGTGGAAATTCATCTACTTCGTCTCAAACCATCAATGTTCAAGATGTAACTGCTCCAGTAATTGCCGCTTTACCAACTGCTTCAACGATTTCTTGTCCTGCATCGCCTGAGTTTACTCAAGCAACGGCAACTGACGAATGTGGTTCTGCTTTCGAATTGAACTTCATAGACGTAAGTACTAATGGTGCTTGCGCCGGAACTTATTCTGTAACCAGAACTTGGACCGCTAAAGATGACTGTGGAAATACTTCTACGGCTTCACAAACCATTAACGTTCAAGATGTAACTGGTCCTGTGATTGCTCAATTACCAACAGCCTCAACAATCTCTTGCCCTGCAACACCTGAGTTTGCTCAAGCAACTGCAACAGATGAATGTGGTTCTGCTTTTGAATTGAACTTCATAGACGTAAGTAATAATGGTGCTTGTGCCGGTTCCTATTCTGTTACCAGAACTTGGACGGCTAAAGATGCTTGTGGAAATACTTCAACAGCTTCACAAACCATTAACGTTCAAGATGTAACTGGTCCTGTGATTGTTCAATTACCAACAGCCTCAACAATCTCTTGCCCTGCAACACCTGAGTTTGCTCAAGCAACTGCAACAGATGAATGTGGTTCTGCTTTTGAATTGAACTTCATAGACGTAAGTACTAATGGTGCTTGTGCCGGTTCCTATTCTGTTACCAGAACCTGGACCGCTAAAGATGCTTGTGGAAATTCATCTACTTCGTCTCAAACCATCAATGTTCAAGATGTAACTGCTCCAGTAATTGCTAATTTACCGTCAGCTACAACAATCTCTTGTTCTGCAACGCCTGAGTTTACTCAAGCAATTGCAACTGACGAATGTGGTTCTGCTTTCGAATTGACTCATGTCGATACGACTGTCAATGGTGCTTGTGCCGGTTCCTATTCTGTTACCAGAACTTGGACCGCTAAAGATGCTTGTGGAAATTCATCTACTTCGTCTCAAACCATCAATGTTCAAGATACAGTTGCTCCAGTTATTGCTGCTTTACCAGCTGCTTCAACCATTTCTTGTTCTGCAACTCCTGAATTTGTTCAAGCAACGGCAATTGATGAATGTGGCTCTGAATTTTTATTGACTTCAACGGATGCTAAAACTTCAGGTGCTTGTGTTGGTTCCTATTCTATAACTAGAACTTGGACCGCTAAAGATGCTTGTGGAAATACTTCAACAGCTTCACAAACCATTAACGTTCAAGATCTTTCTGGTCCTGTGATTGCCGCTTTACCAACAGATTCAACGATTTCATGCCCTGCAACACCTGAGTTTGCTCAAGCAACTGCAACTGATGAATGTGGCTCTGATTTTACGTTGACGTCAACGGATGCAAAAACTCCAGGGGCTTGCGCAGGTACTTATTCTGTAACAAGAACTTGGACGGCTAAAGATGCTTGTGGAAATACTTCAACAGCTTCACAAACCATTAACGTTCAAGATCTTTCTGGTCCTGTGATTGCTCAATTACCGGCTGCGTCAACAATCTCTTGCCCAGCAACACCTGAATTTGTTCAAGCAACGGCAATTGATGAATGTGGCTCAGTTTTCGAATTGAAATTCATAGATGTAACTACTAATAGTGCTTGCGCCGGTTCCTATTCTGTAACAAGAACTTGGACCGCTCAAGATGCCTGTGGAAATACTTCTACTGCCTCACAAACTATTAATGTTCAAGATGTAACTGGTCCGACAACTGTAACTCCATTTAGCTCAACTATAGACGTGAGTTGTGATGCGATTCCTGCAAGACCTGAAGTCGTGTTCGTTGACAATTGTTCATCTGTTTCACCTGCTACATTTATAGAAAACATTATAAATAGAACTCAAGATTCCTATTCAATTGTGAGAAAATGGACTGTATCAGATTCTTGTGGAAACACATCCACAATTACCCAAATTGTTAATGTTTCGATTTCAAATAGTCTAGTAACAATTCCCGCTTCTGCTTGTAATAATGGGGAAGTGACAACGATTGATCTATCTAGTCTTTTACCTGTAGGAACTCCTGCAAACGGAAGCTGGACAGCGACAAATAATTCAGTAACCCTACAAGGAAGTATACTTACTGTTTTTGGTCTTGCTAAAGATGATTATGTTTTCGAATACAAAATTGAAGATGCAAATTGTCCTAGAAGCATTAAGATAAATATGACGATAGATGAATCCTGCAAAGGTATAGTTTTGCCTTGTGCTACGGTATTGGTTCATAATGCCTTCTCTCCAAATGGAGATGGAATTAATGAAAATTTCATAATCGACAATATTAATCCTACCGCCGATTGTTATCCGGATAATACGGTCGAAATTTACAATCGTTGGGGAGTATTGGTTTTTGAAACTCGAAACTATAACAACGAAACTAATAATTTCAATGGAATTTCAAGAGGAAGAACAACCATTAGTCAGTCTTCTGGCTTACCTAGTGGCGTTTACTTCTATATTCTGAATTATACCTCTAAAGACAATAATGGTAACCTTCAGACGAATAAAAAAGACGGGTATTTATACCTAACTAGATAATTTAAATCTAAGACCTGAGGATAAAAGGATTCTCAGGTCTTACAAAAATAGAATCAAGTGCTCCTATCTTCTAATGATAAACGTTAATTAATTTAATCCATTTGACCTGTTGAACTCTTTAATAATCTGTTCGATAGCTAATTAAAAATTATAAATATCTACTATGAAAACAAAACTATTTTCATTCGTTTTGATGTTTACAGCCATGGTAAGTTTTGCGCAACAAGATGCTCAATTTACGCAATACATGTACAACACAATCAATATTAATCCCGCTTATGCAGGATCAAGAGGAGTTCTAAGTATTTTTGCCTTGCATCGCACGCAATGGGTCGGGCTAGACGGTGCACCAGTTACTAATGCGGTGTCCGTAAATACGCCACTAAACGGAAGTAATTTGGGATTGGGAGTTTCTATTGTCAATGATAAAATAGGACCAACTCACGAGAATACACTTTCCGCTGATTTGTCCTATACCATACCTACCTCAGAGACTTTTAAACTTTCTTTTGGTATTAAAGCGACCGCTAATCTGTTTGACTTAGATGTCTCAAGATTAAATCCAGCTGATGATGATCCTAGCTTACATGATTACAGTAATAAATTTACGCCCAATATTGGTGCGGGTATTTATCTGCATTCTTCTAAAGCTTATGTGGGTTTTTCAGTGCCTAACTTTATTGAATCAAAAAGATACGATGATAATGAAGTGGCTATTTTTAAAGAAAAAATCAACTATTATTTAATTGCCGGTTATGTATTTGATTTAACTAATGACATTAAATTCAAACCTGCAATGCTAACTAAAATGGTTGTTGGGGCTCCTCTTCAGGTAGATGTTTCCGCAAATTTCATGTTCAGTGAAAAGTTTGTTGTGGGAGTAGCTTACAGATGGAGCGCTGCATTAAGTGCTATGGTTGGTTTTCAAGTTTCAGATGGTTTGTATATAGGATACGGCTATGATCATGAAACTACTAATTTAAACCGTTATAATTCTGGTTCGCACGAGATTTTCTTGCGCTATGAATTATTCAATAACACCAATAAAATTATTACTCCGAGATTCTTTTAAAATCAATCTCTATGAGAAACACTATTATTTATATAACAACATCATTAAGTCTTATTTCATTTAAAATTTATTCCCAAAACGAAAAATTTTATGTAACCAATAAAATAAATGATAAATATGCCTACATCGATGTGTTAAAAACATATGAAAGGGTAGCTGAAAAAGGGTATAAATCCGCAGATCTGTTTCAAAAATTAGGTAATTCATACTACTCATATGGTGAACTGGACAAAGCCGCTAAATGGTATGGTGAATTATTTGCGATGACTAGTGATTTGGAACCCAAATATTATAATCAATATGCTCAGTCTTTAATTTTTATTGGTCAAAAGGGTAAAGCCGACGAAATATTAGAAAAATTAAAGCAAAAATTAGAAGCTATTGATTCTAAAAAAAATTATAAAAACAAAATTAAAAAATAACTCCAAGATTCTCCTTAAAACAATTATTATGAAAAATTATATACTCCTTTACATAACAATAGTAAGTGTTTTTTCATGTAACATTTATTCCCAAAAAGCGCGAGTAACCGCAGCGGACAAAAAATATGACAACTATGCCTACGTTGATGCTATAAAAACCTATGAAAGGGTGGCTGAAAAAGGATATAAATCCGTGGATATGTTTAAAAAATTAGGAAATGCCTATTATTTCAATGGTGAACTTGATAAAGCTGCTAAATGGTATAGCGAATTGTTTGCCATGAGTACTGAAACTGATTTGGAAGCCGAATATTATTACCGTTATGCCCAATCTTTACGATCAATCGGTCAAAATGATAAGGCAAATGAAATGTTAGAAAAATTCATCCAAAAATCAGGAAACGATAGTAGAGGAAAACTTTTTAAAGAAAATCCAAACTATTTAGAAGCAATAAAAGCTAACTCTGGAAGATATCAATTAGAAGATGCGGGAGTAAATTCTAAATATTCAGATTATGGTACAACTATTTATTCAAATAAAATCGTATTTACGTCAGCTCGAGACACAGGAAGTTTAGGACATAGAACTAATTCATGGACGGGTCAACCCTTTACAAACTTATATACTGCTGATTTAGGTGATAACATGATAACGGGGGCGCCAAAGAAATTTGATAAAACTATCAACTCAAAATTTCATGAAGCAACGCCTGTTTTTACAGCTGATGGAAAGACAATGTATTTTACCAGAAATAACTTTCTCAATGGTAAAAAAGGAAAAGACGGAAATGACATTACTTTAATAAAAATTTACAAAGCTAGTTTAGAAAATAATACGTGGACTAAAATAACAGAATTACCGTTTGACAGCAATAATTATAGTACAGCGCATCCCGCCTTAAGTCCCGATGGCAAGACTTTATATTTTGCTTCTGATATGCCGGGAACGTTAGGTCAGTCCGATATATTTAAAGTCAAAATTAATGACGATGGCAGTTTTGGCACTCCAGAAAATTTAGGTAACGTAATCAATACTGAAGGTAAAGAAACTTTTCCTTTCGTCAATGATGAAAACGAGATCTATTTTGCCTCAGATGGTCACCCAGGTCTAGGCGGATTAGATGTTTTTGTATCCAAAATAAATACAGATGGTACATTCAGTAAAGTACAGAATGTTGGAGCTGATGTTAACTCTCCTAAAGATGATTTTGCTTATATAATTGATACGAAATCAAGAAGAGGTTATTTTAGTTCCAATAGAGATGGTGGTCAAGGCTTCGATGATATTTATAAATTCTTGGAAACTAAAAGACTTACTTGCGAGCAGTCATTGTATGGCGAAGTTACAGATTTGGTAACAAAGGAACTTCTTCCAGATGCCAAAATTAGTATATACGATAGTCTTTTTAGCCTTATTAGTTCAACTGTATCTGATGAAAAAGGTAACTATACTTTTAAAGTAGAGTGTGGTAAAATGTATAATATAAGAGCCGAAAAAACAGAATATACAACCAAAGAACAAAAAATTACTATTGCCGAAGAAAATGGTAAAACATATTTACCAATCGCATTGGAAAAATCCAAATGCAAGGTCACTATTGGAGATGATTTAGGTAAATGTTTTGGAATAAAAATGATCTATTTTGATTTTGATAAATCTAACATTAGAGAAGAAGCAGCAATTGATTTAGAAAAAATATTAGATGTCTTAAATCAAAATCCAACTATGAAACTAGATATACGTTCCCATACTGATAGTCGAGGAACATTCAAATACAACGAATCATTATCCGATAGAAGAGCTAAATCGACTATAAAATGGTTGGTTAAAAACGGAGTAGATTCGAGTAGATTGACCGGTAAAGGATATGGTGAAAATCAACTTGTAAACAAATGCTCTGATAATATGGAATGTACTGAAGATGAACATCAACTTAACAGACGAAGTGAATTTATAATTACTGCTTTGTAAAAATTAAAAAGAGGCTGCGACTTGGGGGAAACAGCCTCTTAATCCAAAATAAAAAACTCGACTTATATTTTCACAAAGATATTAGTGTAATATTTTCTTCCATTCGCCGGATTTTCTCTAATGGATATCCCAAAATTAGTAAAGTCACCTTCAATGTTAACTTTGTGTCCTGGACTTTCTAACCAAGCCTTTAAAGCTGCTTGAGGACTATTATAGTTGTATGCAATATTTTCACTAACTGTTTTAGCACCTAAAACTTTCATAATGTTTTCAGATCGAGCAACAAAATCATTATGATTGACCACATTATTAGTGATCATATAATTAACGTGCTCTTCTGACTTGTATGAAATATGATTAATTTTTGCTAAAGGATTTAAACCTACACTAACTCTGTAACCATTAATCAAATCCATAGTTTGTAATTCTGTAGCGCTATATGTATATTCAGTCACTTTTTGAGACGAAGCTTCTGCAGTTGCTGATGTAGAATTATCAGCAGAACACGAAACCATAAAGTAGGTCACCGAAACAAGCAAAATTTTACTAAGTAGGTTTAGTTTCATAAAATAGTAGTTTAAGTTTAAAGTAGAATGTGGGGCAAACTTCTTTACGATATTAATAAATTTTGATTTTTAATATTATTTAAAACTACATTTTTTGTCGGCAAACTACCAAATAAAATCGATGAAATACGTTGTAATTATTAATTTACATATATATTTCTTACATATTTTACTGTAATCATCGATTTTTTAAGTGCATTCTTGTTAAGTTATATATAAAATTACATGCCAAATTAATCAGTATTTGATTTACAGTCAATTAGTTAATTTTGTGCACTATTTAATTTGCATAGCCACTTGTATAAAAAAAGAGACTGCATCTTGATGATACAGCCTCAATATTCCAAAAGAATAATTTATATTTTCGCAAAAATATTGGTATAATATTTTCTGCCGTCAGTTGAACTCACTCTAATCGAAATTCCAAAATTGGTAAAATTACCTACAATATTAGCTTTATGTCCAGGACTGGCCAACCAAGCATCAAAAGCAGCTTGTGCATTACTATAATTATACGCAACATTTTCACCTATTGCGTTAGCTCCTAAAACCTTCATTATGTCTTGAGAACGAACACTGAAATTATCATGACTAAGTATATTCGTAGTAATCATATAATTATTGTGTTCTTCAGCTTTTAAGGAAATGTAATTCGTTTTCTGCAAAGATTTTAGCCCATTATTTACTCTATAAGCATTTATTAAATCCATAAGTTGGATCTCAGCAGTGGTATAGGTATAACTATATGTATCTGATATTGGTAATGGACTAGCTGTTGCAACGGGTAAAGATGTTGTTGATGTAGTCGGCGCTACTGGTGTTGGTGTTGTAACTGGGGATACTGATGCTGTTGGCGCATTAGGGGCTACATAATGATCCGAGGTACAAGAATTCATCGTACTTATTACTGAAATAAGTAATAATGTAAAAAGTGATTTTAATTTCATAAAAATTTGTAGTCGTTGAATTATCAATTAGTTTGCATTCCAAATTATTTGAATAATTTTGAGTTTGCTGCACATTGTTAAAAGTCAAAACTACCTTTTTTTGTCGGTGAACAACTAAAGAAAACCGTTAATTTACATAAGTTTAACTAGAGATTATGTGTTTTTCTTACATTAGAATAAAGTCTTTTAAACCCTCACTATAAAAATTATTGACTACCATATTTTTTTGTACAAACAATTGAATGTTACTTAGTAAAATGTAATTAGTAATACTAGTGCGTTGGTCAAATACGTTTGCAATCTACAAATCATTCACATTAAAATTTCTTCACGATCTTCATAATTAAATTCGTTTCTGAAAATTCAAAAATAGTAATTAAAATTTTACTTTGGTTGCATGCCATTCAAAATAGTTTAAAATCCATGATTGCAATTAACGTTTGTAATCGCAGTGATTTTTAAAAGGGATCAAAAAAAAAATAAGTGATTTTTGAAAAAAATATGAATCTAAAAAAGTTCTTAATTTAAAATCACTAATATTTTATAAAAAAAAAGAGGCAATCTCTGGGGGGAGACAACCTCTAAATTCCAAAAAAAAACTAACTTATATTTTTACAAAAATGTTGGTGTAATATTTTGTTCCGTTTGTTGGATTTGTTCTAATTGCGATGCCGAAATTAGTAAAATTGCCTTCAATATTTGCTTTATGTCCTGGGCTAGCTAACCATGCATCAAAAGCTGCTTGAGGAGTACTATAATTGTAAGCAATATTTTCACCTACAGTTTTTGCACCTAAAACTTTAATGATATCTTCGGAACGAGCAACAAAATCATTATGATTAACGACATTGTTTGCGATCATATAATTGTCATGCTCCTCTGACTTTATAGAGATATAATTAATTTTTTCTAATGGATTTAATCCAATACTAATTCTATATTTATTTATTAAATCCAAAGTTTGATTTTCGGAAGTACTGTAAGAATAATTAGCTACAATTGGAGAAGAAACACTTGCCGCTTGCCCGACTGAAGAATCCGAAGAACAAGAAAACATGGTATTTATTGCTGAAAAAAGTACTAATGTACGAAGTAAATTAAATTTCATAAAACGTTAAGTAGTTCAAATTTAAAGTAGATTGTGGGGCAAACTTCTTTAAAAAAAATTATAAATATTATTGCTTATTAATATTCAAAACTACTTTTTTTATCGTCTAAGTACCAAATAAAATCGACAAACTACACAATATTAACAACTTATACCATTCTTTTCTTACATCAAGGAGAGAGTCGTTCTATTTTCCAAGCGAAATTTTCTTGGCTTGTGTATCGAATTCTGTCGTGTAAACGATTTGGCCTTCCTTGCCAAAACTCAACTTCGACAGGAGTAACTAAAAATCCTCCCCAGTGATCTGGTCTGGGAATTACAATTCCTTCATAATCGTTTTCTAATTGTTTTAAATTTTCTTCCAAAAAAGCACGAGAAGGAACAACCTCGCTTTGATTTGACACAATGGCTCCTAATTTGCTTCCGTCTGGTCTGGATTCGAAATAATTGTCTGAAGTAATTTCAGATGTTTTGTGAGCAATTCCTTTTATAATAACTTGTCGCTCCATAGAATGCCAAAAGAAAGACAAACATATTTTTGGATTATCAGCAATAGCTTTTCCCTTTTCTGAATTATAATTTGTATAAAAAATGAATCCTTCCTCGTTAAATTTTTTCAACAAAACAACCCTTGATCTTGGAAATCCATCTAAACCAATTGTAGCAACGGTCATCGCATTTACTTCCTCGTTTCCTCCAAATTCTTCTATTTCATGAAACCATCGGTGAAATAAATTAATAGGATCTTCGGGGATATTTGATTCCAATAACTCACTCTTTTCATATGATTTTCTGTAATGACTTAAATCTTCCATATTTTTGATATTTTCTATTATTGTTATCGTATTATCTTTGAAACTCATTCAAATAAATTATTTTTTTTACGTTTAAAACTCAAAAATTTTTCCATCATCAGCTAGAAGTACTTCTGGAAAAATAGTTTCAGCTTCTTCTTTAAAAAGAGCTATACTTTCATAACGTGTAGAGTAATGTCCTAAAATTAATTGCTTTGCATTAGATTTAAAAGCAATCATCGCAGCTTCCTTTGCAGTAGAATGAAGGGTTTTTTTAGCTAAACTTTCTTCTGATTGTAAAAAAGTTGATTCATGGTATAAAACATCTACATTTTCTACGATTGAAAGTATAGATTCATCATAAGCTGTATCCGAACAAAAAGCATAATTTTTAGCGGGAACAGGATCAAAAGTTAATTTGTCGTTTTCAATTATCCTCCCGTCTTCCAAGGTAATGTCTTTACCATTTTTTATCTTCTGATAATAACACGTATCGATTTCATAATTTTGAACTGCATCCAAATTAAGTTTCCTCTCCCCTATTTTTTCTTGGAAAAAAAAACCATTGGTATACACACGATGTTTTAACGGTATGGTTTTCACCAAAACCTTTTCGTCTTCAAATATTATTTCGCTTTCTGTTGATTCCAATTCATGAAAAAACAAACCATAATTTGTCCAAGAATTTGATAACCGCAATTGTAATTTGATGATTTCTTTAATTCCTTTTGGACCATAAATATGCAAATCGGTAGTTCTATTTAACAAACTGAAGGTCGAAACTAAACCAACTAACCCAAAAAAATGATCTCCATGTAAATGCGAAATGAAGATATGATTAATCTTTGAAAACCTGATTTTATTCTTGCGTAGTTGCACTTGTGTACCTTCTCCACAGTCGATTAAAAAAAGTCTGTTTTTTATGTCTAAAATCTGTGAAGTGGGATTGGTAAAAGTTCGAGGTGTAGCTGCATAGCAACCAAGTATTGTTAGTTTCAAGTTCTTGTTTATTCGGTTATTGTGTATTGGTTAAATCAATTAAACGGTTAAACAAATAACCGAATACACTGATTTAAAAACCTAAATCTCTTTCAATTTCTTCCATTTCAATAATATCATGCGCTTCTAATAATGAAGGTACGACAGTTAGTTTACTGGAAACCGCATTAAAATCAAAATCTGAGGTAACTACAACAAATGATTTTTTAGCTTTTTTATGTTGTTTTGATAAAGGTTTAAATAATTTGATGTCATTTGCAGAAAAATCTTTATACTGTAAAAGATCAATAATTATATTGTGTTTTTCAAATGTTTTATATTGATGGGTAACTTTCATCAAAAAAGAGGTAAAATCACCTTGTGTATCTCTAATGGTTATCGTGTGGGCTTTTTGGTCTACTTTCATTTTTTTTGAATTTCAGAGATGATGAATCGAAAAATTTTTATTAAAAGCTAATTTACAAAGTTTTCTATTAATTTACTGAATTTTTGAAGCCAAAAGATAAATAACCGCCATTCTAATTGCGACCCCATTTTCGACTTGGTTTAAAATCACAGATTGATGTGAATCCGCAACTTCACTGGTGATTTCTACACCACGATTTATAGGACCGGGATGCATGATTACAATTTCCTTATTTAGGGAATCCAATAAAGTCTTATCAACTCCATATTGCTGTGCATATTCTCTAGTTGAAGGAAAATAATTCACATCCAATCTCTCATTTTGGACTCGTAACATATTAGCGACGTCACACCATTCCAACGCTTTTCTCAAATTAGGTTCGACCGTCACACCAAGAGACTCAATATATCTTGGAATAAGTGTTTTGGGCCCGCAAACTTTAACTTCTGCTCCCTGCATTTTCAAAGCATATATATTTGATAAGGCAACTCGGGAATGCAAAACATCACCAACAATAACTACTTTTTTCCCAGCCACTTCTCCCAGTTTTTCTCTAATCGAATAACTGTCTAACAAGGCTTGTGTTGGATGTTCATGAGCTCCGTCTCCTGCATTTACTATGCTCGCTTTAACATTTTTTGACAAGAAATAGGCAGCTCCAGGATTGGCATGTCGCATGACTACCATATCCACTTTCATCGAAAGAATATTATTTACGGTATCAATTAGTGTTTCTCCTTTTTTGACAGAAGATTGCGCTGCCGAAAAACTAATAACATCTGCTGACAGTCGTTTTTGTGCTAATTCAAAAGAAAGTTTTGTTCTTGTACTATTTTCGAAAAAAATGTTAGCTATTGTAATATCTCGTAAGGAAGGTACTTTTTTTATTGGTCTATTGATGACTTCTTTAAAATGATCGGCTGTTTCAAAAATTAAGTCAATATCATTCTTGTTGATGTATTTTATACCTAATAAATGATTTACGCTTAATTCTTTCATTTTTTTTACGATTATTAGTTTTTTAAATAATTAGATTTTAAACTGATTCTAAATCTAATTTGTGATCAAATAAACGGCATCTTCACCATCATTTTCTTTCCAACTCACCTTTACTTTTTCGTTATTTATCGAATCTACCTGCCTCCCTCTATAATCTGGTTGAATGGGTAAATTACGACTAAAACGTCTGTCAATTAAAACTAGTAATTCTATTTCCGAGGGTCTTCCAAAAGATTGAATAGCTGTCAAAGCTGATCTGATACTTCTACCGGTAAATAAAACATCATCAATAAAAATGACTTTTTTGTTTTCAACGATAAAATTAATTTTGGTTTTATTTGCTTCTAATGGCTTATCCGTTCTTCGAAAATCGTCTCTAAAGAAAGTAATATCCAAGTAGCCTAATTGAATTTCGGGAGTATCATATTCTTTTTCTAAAATTTCTTTTAAACGTTCTGCTAAAAAAACACCTCTCGGTTGTATTCCTACCAATATGGTATCCGAAAAATCTAAGTGTTTTTCAATCAACTGACAAGCCAAACGATGCAATATGATAGTAACTTCTTTTGCAGTAAGTAATACTTTTTGACTCATAGTAAAGTGTAGTGTTTGGTTTTGCAAATATACAAATTCCCCTTTATGATTTTATTTTAAAAAGCGAGAAAATAAGGAATCAATTACTTACCAATAGAATCTGTATCGCCTTATGCCAAATATACTCTAACTTTCCTTAATTCTCTATTTCAAACTAACTAAAAAGCATTAAAACAAAGATAGTTTTAAATAAAAAAATAGTTTTAAATCATTTAATTATAAAGTTTAATATTTGTAACTTATGTCATCCTTTTAATAAAAAAATTTTGCAATAATTCATATGAATTATATAACATAATAACTTTTCTGTTTTATAATTTTACATAATAAATCAAAATAATTTAACTAAAAAAAAATATCATGCAAAAAAAAATTACAAGATTATTAATGCTCTTTATAGTATTAATATCATTTACAGGATGTTCAGTAATTGAAGGAATATTTAAAGCGGGAATAGGCGTTGGTATATTTATCGTAGTAGCAATTATAGCCGTAGTTGTACTAATTATAAGTAAAGTTTTCGGTAAAAAATAATTTAAAGATTAATTACAGTTTGACTTTTATTTATAAAATAGTACTCTGTCTAATAGTGAAAACCCGCAATTCAAAATTTGAATTGCGGGTTTTTTTTATCTAATTTTATTTTCTTATCTCTTGTCTAAATAAGCCAAAACGTTTTTTTCAATTCGTTCATCAATATTAGAAATATCTGCTTTTACGAATTTTTCACCAAGAATGTTTTCATATAATTCGATATATCTTTCTGAAACGGTTTCTATATATTCGTCAGTCATATCAGGAATTTGTTGTCCTTCCAGACCTTGAAAACCATTTTCTATTAACCAACGACGAACAAATTCTTTGGATAATTGTTTTTGCTCCTCGCCTTTATCTTGTCTTTCCTGATAGCCTTCTGAATAGAAATAACGAGAAGAATCAGGTGTATGAATTTCATCTATTAGAACAATTACACCTTCTTTGGTTTTACCAAATTCATATTTTGTATCTACCAAAATCAATCCACGGCTGGCGGCAATTTCGGTTCCTCTTTGAAACAAAGCTTTGGTGTATTTTTCTAAAACTAAATAGTCTTCTTCAGTAACAATTCCTTTTGACAGAATGTCTTCTCTAGAAATATCGGCATCGTGTTCACCATTATCTGCCTTTGTTGTTGGCGTAATAATAGGTTCCGGAAATTTGTCGTTCTCTTTTAATCCTTCTGGCATTTTCACGCCACAAATTTCTCTTTTTCCAAGCGCATATTCGCGAGCAGCATGACCTGAAAGATAGCCACGTATCACCATTTCTACTTTGAAAGGGGAACATAAATAACCAACTGCAACACTTGGATCTGGTGTAGCAATTAACCAATTAGGAACAATATCTTTAGTCAATTCCATAAATTTAGTGGCAATTTGATTTAGAATTTGCCCTTTGTACGGAATTCCTTTTGGCAAAACCACATCAAAAGCTGAAAGCCTATCGGTCGCTACCATTACTAAAAGTTCATCGTTAATGTTATAAACTTCTCTAACTTTTCCTCTATAAACTGATTTTTGATTTGGAAAATTAAAGTCAGTCGTTGTAATTGTATTGCTCATTATAGTTGTTGTGTTGTGTTATTTTAATAAATGCAAATTTAAAATTATTTCATCTAGATTCAATGAAAAAAAGTAGTTTTTACTTACTCTGTTTTTCAAGAAGCGTATTGTTGAATAAATTCAGGATACGGCTGTATTCATCTACCCAAGAATAGGTTTCTTTAAAACCATGAGCTTCTACAGGGAAACTTGACAAGCTCCATTTTTTCTTTCCTAATTCTATAAATCGTTGTGATAAGCGTACGATATCTTTGTACTCTACATTGTCATCGACCATTCCGTGAAGCATTAATAAATTGCCTTCAAGATTATTTGCAAAATAAATTGGAGAACTTTTTTTGTAAGCATCTGGATCTGTTTCCGGGAAATTAAGAATATTTCCGGTGTAGCCATGATTGTAATGTGCCCAGTCCGTCACCGAGCGCAATGCAGCTCCTGATGCAAATTCTTTTGGAGCGGTAAGCATAGCCATCAAAGTTATAAAACCGCCGTATGAGCCACCATAAATCCCAACTTTATTAGTTTCGATTCCCAAATTTTGAACAATATAATTTTTACCGTCAATTTGATCCGATAAATCTTTACCGCCCATAAATCGGTAAATTCCAGTTCTAAATTCACGTCCATATCCATCGCTTCCTCTATAATCAATATCTAAAACCGTATATCCCAAATCCGTCAATAAATTATGGAACATATATTCCCTATGATAATTGCTCCAATAATTATGAGCATTTTGCAAATAACCTGCTCCATGAACAAAGAGAATTGCTGCTTTATTGGCTTTGTCCGATTGTGGTTTGTACAATCTGGCATATATCAAAGTTCCGTCTTGTGCTTTAAAAGTGATTACTTCAGGAGTACGCCATTCGTACCCTTTGAATGCTTCGGTTGTAGAATTCGTTATTTGGCGCAGCGTTGTATTATTCTTATTTTCACCAATAAACAATTCCCATGGTTTATTTTTATAGGAATAACGAACCAACAAAGTGCTTTCATCGGGAGACAAACTTACTTCGTGAGCTCCATCTTTTGTCAGTACGGGCTGTAAAAGACCATCGGAAACATTCAATTTATAAAAATCCCTGTTTCCCGGATGTGTTGTATTGGTCGTTAAATAAAAAGTCTTTTTGTCTTTTGATAAAGTGACATTGCGAACTTCCCAATCTCCTTTGGTTAGTTGTGTTTTCTTTTTTGAGTTTAAATTATACGTGTATAAATGAGAATATCCTGTTACTTCAGATTGAAAATAAATCGTTTGATTATCACCAAGAAATCCAAGTGTTCCCGAATCAAATGAATCAGACGGAATACCAGGTCCGCCAATCCATGCTTCATCATGCTGGTATTCAATTTCGTCAAAAGTTCCTTTTTCTAAATTTAGACTTATCAACCATCGGTCTTTATTGTCTTGACTTCTTATTTCAGCAATTGCGTGCGAACCATCTTGATTGTATATAGGTTCCGTAACTGCAATTAATTTATCTATTTTTTCTTTATTGCTCGATTTTTCATATAAACTAAGATATTTTGGCGCATCTTGAATATGACTCAACGCTGAAAAATTCATCATGTAAACAGTATCTTTTGCAATATTGTATATCCCAAATTTAGAGTTTACCAAATTATCTACCGATACTTTTTCTTTCGTATCAATACTTTTATTGTAGCCATCAGCAGTAATAAAAGCTTCCATTTTTTCACTTCTAACATCCGATTCTTCTGTTAATCTAAAGGTTGCATAATTGCCATTTGGATTTATTTTCAGACTTTCAAATCTATTTTTTCCATAATAATACCCTTTTGGAAAATCAGATTTTACAGCATTCTTTTTTGCCAAATTCCACTTTTTCTTCGCCTCTTGATCACGCACGTATTGAAACAATTCAGTTTGTTGATTTTTCAAAAAAGAATCCTTTTCAGTTTCGGAATCGGTTGCCTTCCCTTTCTTAAAATTGGTAATTTGAATAATGGTGCCTTCTTTGGTATTGTACTTGAAGACATTTTCATTTTGTTCAAAAAATACAATTCCTTCCTCAAAACCCAATTGTAAATTTGAAATTGGACTACTTTGTTGGTAGAGTTTTTTGGAAATCTTATTTTTCACCGAATAAGAAAATAATCTTCCTTTATCAATATAATAGAATAAATCTGAGGCTTTATTTCCTTTGAAATCCATTTTAGAAAATTCTGCTTCATTTGCAGGGACAAGTTCTGGTTTTGACAAACCATTTTTCCAAGAATAAGTAGATAATCCCAATTCATTATTTGGATTGCATTCGAAATATACTTTTTTTCCATCCAAAGACCAACGACCATTTACCGGCTGTACGCCAATAAAAGCATCGCCTTTCATTATGTCTTCCAACTTTAGATTCTGACATTGACTTGTTACAGAAAAGAAAATACAGATAAGAACTGCTATTTTTTTATTCATTTTAGTTTGGGTTATTTTAGGGTTTAATTAAGTTTGGTTAGAAAAATTATTGTGCTATTTTCAAATTCAAAACAGTTTTCGAAAGGTATTTAGCGACACCATCCTCATCATTTGAAGAAATTACTTCTAAATGCGAAAGTTTGTTTTTTAAGCTATGAGGCGCATTATTCATTAAAAGTCCTTTCCCTGTTGACTTCAACATTTTCTCATCATTGTATCCATCTCCAAAAGAAATAGATTCTTCAAAAACAAAATTCTCGATTTCCAAAATTTTAGCAATAGCTACACTTTTATCGACTGCTTTGTCCATGAATTCCAAACAAATAGGAAGACTAAAGGCATGACTAAAAAGCTCCGAATGATTTTCTAAAATAGTATCTCTTAAATCAATCAATTTTGAGTGGCTTTCATGGGTGAAAAATAATTTTATTCCACTCAAATCATCCAAAGTAGTAAAATCTACAAGTTCAGGTAAATAGTTCAATTTTGTTTGAAAACTGTTTAATTTCTCATTATTTTTATTCGTTTGCCAAACGTTTTCTTTAAACAATACCGTAGTAATCTCAGGATCAATTTTTAGATTTAAGACAGATTTAATCGCATCACTTTCAATATCTCTCGAAAAAAGAAGTTCATTGTTAGGGTTATGAATTCTGGCACCATTTGAAGTTACCAAATAAACAGGACATTCTAATTCGGCTACAATTGGATGTGCATCAAGATGATGACGACCGGTGGCAACAATTATCAAATAGTTTTCTTCATGAAGTTTTTGGAAAACACGCTTAGTATAGTCTGATATTTTATGGTGGGTATTAAGTAAAGTTCCGTCTAAATCGCTAATAACGACTTTAATTTTTTTCTTTATCATCTTTCGTTTTTCACTGTCATTTTAGTAATTCCAAATTTATTCTATTTCAAAGAGATACACAAAAAAATAAAGTGATACGAAAGAGACAGAATGGATTTTAAATTTTGGTTAAAATAAGAAACGAAAGGCAAAAATTTTATCTACTAAAATCTTCGAGCCTTTCGTTTTATAATAAATTTAAATACTATTTCTAATCGTTATTTTCAATCATTTTATAAGCATCAATAACTTTCTTAACTAATCGATGTCTTACGATGTCTTTATCATCAAGATATATGATTCCAATTCCCTCCACATCTTTCAAAACCAATAATGCTTCTTTAAGTCCGGAAATTGTTCTTCTTGGCAAATCGACTTGTCCTGGATCTCCCGTAATCATAAATTTGGCGCTTTTTCCCATACGAGTCAGAAACATTTTCATTTGCGAATGCGTCGTGTTTTGAGCTTCATCCAAAATAACAAATGCATCATCCAATGTTCTCCCTCGCATAAATGCCAAAGGTGCAATCTGGATAATTCCTTTTAATATGTAATCTTCCAGTTTTTCGTTGGGTAACATATCACGTAATGCATCGTATAAAGGTTGCATATACGGATCCAGTTTTTCCTTCATATCACCAGGTAAAAAACCGAGATTTTCCCCCGCTTCCACGGCTGGTCTTGTCAATATAATACGCTTGACCTGCTTTTCTTTGAGCGCTTTAATAGCCATGGCTACACCAGTATACGTTTTTCCCGTTCCAGCCGGTCCAACGGCAAAAACCATATCATTTTTAAACATGGTATCTACCAGCAATTGCTGATTAGCCGTCATAGGTTTTATGATTTTACCCCCTACTCCATGTACTAATATTTTGTCTTGTCCTTGAAATTTTCTTTCTTCTTGCACATCACCAAGAATGACACGCTCTATTACATTATTATCAATTGTATTGTATCTGGTAAAATGTAACATCAACCGCTGAAATCGTTTCTCGAACTCGTCCAAAACTTCCTTTTCACCAAAAGCTTTTATTGTTGTTCCTCTGGCAACAATTTTTAATTTTGGATAATATTTTTTAATTGTTTCAAGATGAGTGTCTTGAGCACCCCAAAATTCTTTTGGAGCGATGTCTATGAGCTCGATTATCCTTTCGTTCAAATTAAGTAGTTTTTAGGTTAATTTAATGTCAATCGTAATCCAATTCCGTTTGAATTGGTAATTAAATCCAATTTTTGATTATTGCGTTGATTATCGGTAATAGTATTTTTATTGTTATATTCAATGACTACATTTTCTATTTTTTTAGAAAAACCAATTTTTATTGGAATTGCTGCTGCAAACGAAGCAAGTCCTATATAAGTTGCTAAACTGGGTTTTGATCTTCTACCACTCGTACCACTTTCACTGCCAGGTATTCCGGCTGAAATTATAGTAGAAAATCCATCCGAGAACGCATTATCAAATGCAACTCTCCCTAAATCAAATAAGACCATCCCCAATCCACTATACAACATAATATTCCCAATCGTTTTCTTTTTTCTTCCTGAGTTATAATCCACTAATAATTTTTCATTGTTTGCTAATAGCGCTCTGACTCCATCTGGTGAAATTTTATTGTTTTCAGAATCATTAATAGTACCATTTGACTTATAAATTAGTTTCTGAGAATACGATTGTAAACTATAAAAGAAAAGAAAAAGAAAAAATAGAGGTTTAATCATGTGTTAGTTTTATATTCAATTAAAAAATTCTATTTAATTAAAGCTTAAAATACTTTAGCTTTGCGTTTCTCAAATTTAATAAAATTAGATTTACATAACACCAATAGTTATAAACAAATTTATGTCAATAATTACCCTTACTACCGATTACGGCTTGAAAGACCACTTTGTAGGTGCGTTGAAAGGGAAGATATTATCTGAATATTCTGAAGCAACAATCATTGATATTTCGCATGAGGTAGACCCATTCAACACTGTTGAAGCAAGTTACATCATTGGAGCGTCATTTTCGAGCTTTCCAAAAGGTACTGTTCACCTCATTGGGGTTGATATGGAATTTAATAAAGAGAACCAACATATTGTCATGCAATGGAACGATCATTATTTTATTGCGGCTGATAATGGCATTTTAAGTATGCTTTCGCAAAAAATTGTTCCTCAAAAAATAGTGGCTATTAATATCCATGACCGTTTACCAAGTGAAGCAACTGATCTTGATGTTTTCGTAAAAGTAGCCTGTCATATTGCCAAAGGCGGTCTACTAAATGTCATTGGCAAAGAAATAAAAAGCATTAAACAAGTAACGGATTTACAAGCAGTTGTCTCCGATGATGGGAATTCATTAAAAGGCCATGTGATTTATATTGACCATTTTGGCAATGTAATTACTAATATTTCTAAAAAATATTTTATTGAAGTTGCCAAAGGTAGACCCTATGAAATTGTATTGAAAACCAAAAATATCAAAACCATTTTGCCTAATTATTCCGCGATTGCGAGTTCTGATAAATACCCAATTAAGTATTACGAAGGCGAAAAATTGGCGATTTTCAACGAAGCTGGTTTTCTTGAGATTGCCATTTTTAGAAGCAATCCTTCAAATGTTGGCTCCGCAAACAGCTTGTTAGGATTGAATTATAGAGATGTTATAAATATAGTATTCAGGTAGCAGTGGTCAGAAATCAATTTAAAAATCATAAATCGTTAATCATAAATCATAAATAACTATGTTAGTTAGAATTGTAAAATTGAGTTTTCACTTAGAGAACATTCCTGCTTTTTTAGAAAACTTCGAGTTAATGAAAGAGAAGATACGAAACGCTCCGGGAAATACTTTCCTGGAATTGTATCAAGACAAAGACAATAAATGTATTTTCTTTACTTACAGTTATTGGGCATCCGAAGAAGATTTGGAAAATTACCGAAAATCAGAACTTTTTTATGAAGTCTGGACTTTTACCAAGAAATTATTCAACGACAAACCAGAAGCTTGGAGCGTTGACAAATTAGTAAGTTTGCAGTAATTTAAAAATATATAAATAATAAAAAGAGGATGAGATTGCTTCGTTCCTCGCATTGACAATATGAAATCAATATTATTACGAGAAATAAAATCATTTTTTGGTTCGCCAATAGGTTACTTGGTCATTGCTGTTTTTTTAATAAGCAACGGACTTTTTCTTTGGGTTTTTGAAGGCGATTACAATATATTGAATACTGGTTTTGCTGATTTAGCACCTTTTTTTACTTTGGCACCGTGGATTTTAATTTTCTTGATTCCTGCGGTAACCATGCGCAGTTTTTCTGATGAAAAGAAACAGGGAACTTTGGAATTATTATTGACTAAACCATTAAGTATTTGGGAAATTGTAAACGGAAAATTTCTTGGGGCTCTACTATTAATTGTAATGGCGATTATTCCAACATTTATTTATGTAATAGTAATTTCCCGTTTAGGAATGCCTGAAGGCAACATTGATATGGGAAGTACGATTGGCTCTTATTTTGGTTTATTATTTTTAATTGCGGGCTATTCTGCCATCGGAATTTTTACTTCTACGCTGTCCGAAAATCAAATCGTTGCATTTATTGTGGCGGTGTTTTTGTGTTTCTTTTTCTATTTTGGATTCGAAGGTTTATCAGCTATTGTCCCAACTATTTCAAGTTTTATTTCATCCTTAGGAATGCAAGATCATTTTAAAAGCATGAGCCGCGGAGTTCTGGACACACGGGACATACTCTATTTTTTAAGTATCACGTTTTTCTTTCTTTCCTTGACTGTTTTTAATCTAAAATCTTTTAAATCGTAATGAAAATAGCCAAGAAAAATAATATAAAATCAGTTCTAATTACGATTGCTGTTTTATTGGTTCTGAATGTAATAGGAAGTTTCTTTTTTCATCGTTTTGATTTAACAAAAGATAAAAGATATACTCTTTCTGCCACTTCTTTAAACATTATTAAACAAGTACAAAATCCTTTGTATATAAAAATATATCTGCAAGGCGATTTACCGGCTGAATTCAAACGATTACAGCAAGAAACTACACAGTTATTGGAAGAATTTCAGGCCTATAATAAAAATATTGTTTTCGAATTCGTAGATCCATTGGAGAACAAAGACGAAAGCATGGATAACATTAAAGAGCTGTATCGAAAAGGATTAACTCCAATAAATATTACCGTTGATGACAAAGGAAAACAATCACAAGCGATGGTTTTTCCTTGGGCAATCGCAGTCTATAACAATAAAGAAGTCAATATCCCTTTATTGAAAAACAGAATGGGCGCTTCGACTACTCAAAAAGTGATTGGTTCCGTACAACATCTGGAATATTCTATTGCTGATGCTTTAAATAAAATCACGAAAGACAAGCAAAAAAAGGTGGCCGTAATTAAAGGAAACGGTGAACTTCAAGATGTATTAATGGCTAAATTTCTAATGCAAGTACGCGAAAGTTATCATATCGGACCATTCACATTGGATTCGGTTGCCAAAAATCCTATTGGGAGTTTAGACGCTTTAGAAAAATATGATTTGGCTATTATTGCTAAACCAACAGAAACTTTTTCGGATGCCGAAAAACAGGTTTTAGACCAATTTATTATCAACGGTGGAAAAACGTTGTGGCTTGTGGACCAAGTTGCCATAGAAATGGATAGTTTGTATAATTCCTCCGGTTCGACTTTGGCCTATCCGAGAGATTTGAATTTGAATGATTTATTTTTTAAATATGGAATCCGAATTAATCCTGATTTGATAAAAGACGAACGAGGAAGTCCGATAAAATTAGCTTCAGGTGATCAGGGAAGTGCTACTCAATTCCAAGAATTTAACTGGAAATTTGCACCTCAGGTTTATCCAAACAGTCCACATCCAATTGTGAAAAATTTAGGCGGAATCAAATTCGATTTTGCCAATCCTATCGATACGTTAAAAAACGGAATTAAGAAAACCATTTTGTTGCAGTCTTCTCAATATTCGAAAATAATAGGTACGCCAACTGAAATTAATTTGAATAGTGTCACCGAAGAAACTTCGCCGAATGATTATTTAAATAAAGGAAATATCCCACTTTCGGTTTTGTTGGAAGGATCGTTTCATTCGATGTTTGAAAACCGAGTTTTACCCTTTGATCTAAAAACATTTAAAGTTAAAGGAGCAGCAAACAAAATGATTGTTATTTCAGATGGAGATTTGATAAAAAACCAATTGGATAAAAACTCCCAACCGGTAGAATTAGGATACGATCAACGCTCTGGAAATTTGTACGATAATAAAGATTTTCTAATAAATTGTGTCAATTATCTCCTGGATGATAAAGGACTTATTAACATTCGAAGCAAAGATCTTGACTTGCCATTATTGGATAAAGAGAAAGTTTATGAAAACTATACTGTTACACAATTCATAACTATCGGGCTACCAATTCTTATTTTAGTGCTTTTTGGACTTCTATTTACTTTCCTTAGAAAAAGAAAATACAGCAAGTAGATGTTAATAAAAAATTTTCCATACTAAAGTACTTTACGATATATTTGTAAAATGTATGGTTTTTAGAAAAAATATAAAGCATACCAAAAAAAATAAAATATAACAGATGAAATTTATAGTATCGAGTTCGTACTTATTGAAACAATTACAAGTTTTAGGTAACGTTATCAACAGTAGTAATACTTTACCTATTTTAGATAACTTTCTATTTGATTTAGATCAGAATGTATTGACAGTTTCTGCATCCGATTTAGAAACAACGATGTCAGCAGCATTAACTATAGATTCTACAAGCAAAGGAAGCGTTGCTGTTCCTGCAAAATTACTTTTGGAAATCCTAAAAACATTTCCTGAGCAGCCATTAACTTTTACAGTTGAAGAAAACAGTACGATTGAAATCAGTTCTAATTCGGGAAAATATGCTTTGGCCTACGCACCTGGCGATGAATTTCCTAAATCAGTAAACTTAGACGATCCTTCTGTAACGCTTGTTCCTGCAGATGTTTTAGCAACAGCAATCAGCAAAACAATATTTGCTGCCGGAAACGATGATTTACGTCCGGTGATGTCAGGTGTATTCTTTCAGTTTTCGCCACAAGGATTGACTTTTGTTGCTACTGATGCACACAAATTAGTGAAATATGCACGTACAGATGTTGTGGCTTCTCAAGTGGCTGACTTTATTATGCCAAAGAAACCTTTGACTATCTTAAAAAATATTCTTGCTACTTCAGATGCTGAAGTAAAAATTGAATACAACGATTCGAATGCTACGTTCTCTTTTGACAACTACATTTTAATGTGCCGTTTGATTGATGGAAAATATCCAAATTATGAAGCGGTAATCCCAAAAGAAAACCCTAATAAATTGATGATTGACCGTTCTCAATTTTTGAGCTCTGTTCGTCGTGTTGCTATTTTCTCTAACAAAACTACACACCAAATTCGTTTGAAAATCGCTGGTGCTGAATTGAATGTTTCTGCTGAAGATATTGATTATTCAAATAAAGCGGAAGAAAGATTGACTTGTGATTATCAAGGTGATGATATGCAAATAGGATACAACTCTCGTTTTCTTACGGAGATGTTGACTAATTTGCAATCTGATATGATTATGCTTGAAATGTCTCTACCAAACAGAGCTGGAATTCTGACTCCTGTTGATGGATTAGAAGAAGGTGAAACGGTAACGATGCTTGTGATGCCAGTAATGCTAAATAGCTAACCACTATTTAGATTTAAAATACGCTATTAACCAAACCATTTTTATATTTAATAAACCGTCTCGTTTAATTACGAGACGGTTTTTTTTTATTTTCTATACAGTACCCCTTTTTGTCATTCCGACGAAGGAGGAATCTCATCGTGCGAGATTCCTCCTTCGTCGGAATGACAAACTTGGCTTATATATGTTAATCATACCAATTCTATTCCAGTAAATTAAAATGTATTTCGGTATAAAATATGGATTCTGATTTCTTAATACTTAATTCTTCTATCTTAATACTCATATCAAATCACCCCCATTTTTTTCATCAGGAAAGTGGCGCTTCTATTTTTACAAATTCCATCCCGAAGTTTATAATCAAAATGTAATTCATCATTTTGGATTTCGACTTCAAAGCATTTATTGGTCAAGATGTTTGGATAATCATTTGTGGTCAGACAAACTTCTATATCATGCGTTGCAATGGCTCCAATAGCTTTTTTAGCAATTACTTTTTTGACTACTTCTATGGTTCCATTTCGTTTATCATCGGAATTGGTTCCTCGTAATATTTCGTCCAATAAAACAAAAGCAGGTCTGACTTCCAATTCGTCCATAATTTGTTTCAAACGCTTTATCTCGGCAAAGAAATACGATTCACTATCCGATAAGGAATCAGATAATCGCATCGAAACTAAAACCGGCAAAGGATGCACATTGGCGCTGCTGGCACAAACTGGCGAACCCATTCCTGTCAATACCATATTAATTCCCAAACTGCGAAGAAAAGTGCTTTTACCAGACATATTTGAACCTGTCAAAATCATAAAGGATTCGGGGTGAAAACTGACCTCATTCCCTACTCTAGTTTTTTCATTTAGCAAGGGATGACTTAAATTAGAAAAATCAATTTCGAAGTTGCTATTTATCACTGGAAAAGTAAATTCTGGGTTATTATAAGATAGATTTGCCAAACTATTCAGCATTTCGAATTCACCAATCACTTCCAGCCAATCTTCCAGTGCTTCGGCATGATCTTTTTTCCATTGTATTAACGCTTTTAAGACATGCAGGTTAAAGAGAAAAGTTCCATTGAATAATAATGCCGTCACAAAATTTCCAATACTGTCCATTTTTGAAAATAAAGCAGCCAATTGTTTCAAATGAACGCTGGCATTTTCTTTTTTAAAGGTCAGTTTTTGTTGCAAATCAACTAGTTTTTTAGAATGAAAAGTTTCATTTTCGATTTTCCCAACCAGTAAACTATATTGATTGATGATTTTATCAACGTTCTCTGCATTCGCAATTTCAATTGCAATACGTTTATAAAACTTACCCATTACGGCTAAATTAAAAACAAATAAATAAGACAAATAGGATATAAAAACAGAATTTGAGGTCACTAAATAACCAATAAAAACACCCAGAAAAAAAAGCGGTGAAAGATACGAAATCAACACAGTTACTTTAGACAAAGGCGTACTTTCAAAGGTGCTCCATTTCAACAAAGTTTCATAACTCGATTGTGTATCCTGACTTATTTTGGCGAAAGCCAAGAACTGCTGACGCCAATCTAATTTCTCCTTTAATTCTTTAATGGCATCATGATTTTTTAAGATATCTTCATTTGGCAAAAGTGTTAAAAGTTGTTTTGCCAATGTCTTTTTTCCAATGAATGTCGCTGTTCTATTTAGATTTTGAAATAAAGAATGTTCTCCAAAAATATCTAAATCATAAGCATAAGGATGATGGAAATCATTAAATTCCTGTCCGTTTCCAAAAGGGATTTTTTTCCTTTCTAAATAAGATATTTCATTTTCATTAATTTCAATCAGTGAATTAAACATTTGTTTTTGAAAAGATAATTTTGAATGAAAACGCATTAAAAAAACAAATAATCCAAAAAGCAATACTGACAAAACAATCAAAACAATTTCGCTTGTTTTTAGGTAATAATAGGTTGATATTAAAAAAAGTACAATAGAAATTAGCCTAAAGAAGCTAATGCTATTGTACTTTTTGTTGATTGTATTTAATTGAACTAAATAATTTTCTTTTTTTGCTTTGTAAATCTCCATTGTTATTTTTAGTGAAATACAAATGTAATGAATTTCAAAAATCAATAGTAAATTTAAAAATATCTTATTTCAGTACTAAATCTTAAATCAATCCCTAAGTATAGGGACGTTAATCTTCAATCAGAAATCAATCGATATGAATGGCCAAAATTGGAATATCAAAATTTGCCGCCATTTTTTTAGTGAAACTAGGTTTGAAAAGTCCTTCAAAAAAACCTCGTTTATAGGTTAGCATTGTCAAAACATCGATCTCTTTGTACATGATAAAATCTAGTATGGTTTCCTTCACTTCATCACTGTTAATAACAAAGAACTCAATGGGTTCTTGAATGAATTCTGTTTCCCATTTCTCAATTGTTTCTTTAGAGACATCAGATTCATTTGTTTTCACGTAAAGACATTTTACTTTAGCGTTGGTTTTTTTAGCAATATCCAAAACTGTTTTTAGCGCTTTTTTATCTTTAGGTCTAAAGCGAGTCGTAAATCCAATAGTTTCAATTTTTTTGAATTTTGCTTCTAATGGCACGCACAACATAGGAACATCAATATTTGCTATTGCAGAACCAGTATTTGTACCCAAGAAAAAGGATTCCCAGCCAGTGGCACCGGAAGTACCCATTATTACAAAATCAATTTTATCTTCTTTAATGGCTTTTTTAATATTAAACAGCAAATCACCATCCATAAGCCGATGAGATATTTTTATTTTGTCTAGATGACGTTTTTCTGCAATTGCACGAAGCTTTGGAATTTCCTCTTTAAACATATCAAATTGGGATAATTCAAGTGAATCATAAATGACAGCATAGTTTTCGGGAAAGAACTGATTATCAAATACAGGCAATTCAAATGAATGTAATAAAATGAGTTCGCCCTGAACTATTTTTGCAAATTCTAAAGCATGCACAAAAGCATTATTGGCCACTTCAGAAAAGTCGGTTGGGAAAAGAATTCTTTTCATTTTTGCATGTATTAAATTAGTTTATCTATCAAAGATACTCATAATAATCAAAATATAACATGATAATTATCAGATACCTACACCTTAAATTAAAGAAAAATAGTATTTTTATTCTACGCATTTACACTTCCGTTGACGTAACTGTATGAGCGTAATGGAATTGCCATTTATATCATTCAGGAATCGCGAGAAGAGGTATGTTGACATGAAAAGCTAATTTTTTTGAAAGACTGATTTGGAATAATTTTTCGAAGAAATTCTTATGATACACATGCATGGTAATCATATTAATTTTATGCAATTCAATAAAATCTAAAATAACACCTTCAACATCATCCTTTCTAATAGTATGCAAACTGCTATCGTGATCTTGGGTTATTTTTTTCCATTCTTCCATAAAAACATCGTTATCAGTTGCATGAGATGGTTTTACATGCAGGCAATCAATATGCGCACCAAATACTTTGGCAAATTCAATTACTTTTTTTACTGTTTTGATATCTTCAAAATTGTATTTCGTCAGAAAAAGTATTTTTGCAATTGGATGGTATTTACAATGTTCAGGAATGGCAAACACAATAGCTTTACTGTCATTCATCACCTTGGTTGTTGCCGTGCCTAAAAAAGTTTCTTTTAAACCCGTTGCTCCTTTTGTCCCCATAACTACATAATCAATCCTTTCTGAATTGATCATTTTAAGGACTTTATCGACCAAATTACCATGATCTAAAACATTGCTCATTTTAACATGCCCGAGATTATTTTGCTCGGCAATGTTACGTAAAAGAGGAATTTCATCTTTATAATTCTCGAAATTTCCTAGCTCCGCAATATCATAAATTTCATTCAAACTGGCTGTTACAGTAATATAATCTACTTGGGGTAAATCATAAATATGCAAAGTAATGATCTCCCCCTTTATACTATCCGCTAATTTTAAAGCATAAATGAATGCATTAATAGATGCCTCCGAAAAGTCAATTGGAAATAGAATTTTTTTCATCACACACAGTAATTAATTGCTAATCAATATTTTACATAAATTTACAAAACAAAAATGACATATCTTAATTTGGCGTACTTTTAACTAAAATAAAATCAAGGATTTATAGTGGTATCTTGCGGGCTTATAAGTTTTACTTACTTTTGCATAAAATTGATTAAAAATATGATACCTCACGATTCCATAGTAGCATTAGCCACCCCTTCGGGAGCGGGAGCAATCGCTATAATTAGGATTTCAGGCGAAGATGCAATTACCATTGGTAATACCGTTTTTCGTTCTATTAAAAACAAAGATTTAACTACCCAAAAAACACATACTTTACATTTAGGTCACATTATCGATGATACCAAAGCCTTAGATGAAGTATTGGTTTCTATATTTAAAGGACCAAATTCTTATACGGGCGAAAATACAATCGAAATTTCTTGCCACGGTTCTACTTACATTCAGCAGCAAATTATTCAGTTATTGCTACGAAAAGGCTGTCGAATGGCTGATCCAGGGGAGTTTACTCTCCGAGCCTTCCTAAACGGAAAATTAGATTTATCACAAGCCGAAGCTGTTGCCGATTTAATTTCATCGGATAATGAAGCGTCACACCAAATTGCGATGCAACAAATGCGTGGTGGCTTCTCGAATGAAATAGCGAAATTGAGGGAAGAGCTATTGAATTTTGCTTCGCTTATTGAACTCGAATTAGACTTTGCTGAAGAAGATGTGGAATTTGCCGACAGAACGCAATTTCATGAATTATTAAACCGAATTGAATTTGTCTTGAAAAGATTAATCGATTCATTTGCCGTTGGAAATGTCATCAAAAACGGAATTCCAGTTGCGATTGTGGGTGAACCCAATGTGGGGAAATCAACGCTTTTGAATGCTTTACTAAATGAAGAACGAGCAATAGTTTCTGAAATTGCTGGAACAACACGTGATACAATTGAAGACGAATTAGTAATTGGCGGTATTGGATTCCGATTCATAGATACCGCAGGAATTCGCGAAACCGAAGATATTGTTGAAAGTATTGGTATCCGTAAGACTTTCGAAAAAATTGAACAAGCTCAGGTTGTTCTTTATTTATTTGAAAGTTTAAAGTTTAAAGTTCAAAGTTCAGAATATATAGTCGAAATTGAGAAGATTAAAAATCAATTTCCACTAAAACCATTGGTAGTGATTATCAATAAAATAGAATTATTATCTGATTTGGAGATTGCCGAAATCAAAAATAAGCTCCAGCCGCTGAATGTGATTCTTGAAATGATTTCTGCTAAACAAAACATTGGTATCGAGGATTTGAAAAATCAATTGTTATCATTCGTCAATACTGGCGCTCTTCGCAACAATGAGACAATAATAACCAATACAAGGCATTACGATTCTTTACTAAAAGCTTTAGATGAAATAACGAAAGTGAAATTTGGACTTGAAACCAACTTATCCAGCGACTTAATGGCATTGGATATTAAAGAAGCTTTGTATCATTTTGGGATGATTACCGGACAGGTTACTAATGATGAATTATTGGGTAATATTTTTGCTAATTTCTGTATCGGAAAGTAATTTTTAGTATGCGAAAATCCTTTCTTAAGTATTCGGTAAAACTTTAGACAAATTTATTAGGCTGCCATTTCAAACTATTCCATCGATCCGCACCATTTTTAATAATACAATCTAAAATCGAGCAGTTTACATAGGCCATATTGTTTTTCATGTAATTCCTCTACAATTTCAACCAGGTTATCTTGGTCTTGGCATAAACTAAAAAAAACTTTATCCAAGTGAATGCTGCTTAAACTATGGGCTGCTGCTCCATAACCCGAAAGCGCGCGTGCTCCCGTGACATCTAAAAAATATTGTGCTTCTTCTTGGTCTAAGTCCAGTACTTTTTTATTGGCAAAATGCAAAATTTTTCCTGTTAGTTTCCCTTCAAAAAGCTCGGCCATTTCTGTTAGACTGTAGTAATAATCATTTACACAAATACTGTTCCCTTCGCCGGGCATTACTAGATAGATTATTTCATAATCCTTAAAATTATGGTCATCGTAGCGTAAAGCATTTAAGCCCTCTTCTAAACCTTCAATCGTATCACAAGTTCTGTAAATACTTGTAATATCCTGTTCAAAGGCGATTTGTCCCAAGTTATTGAACACTTCAGTATTGGTGTACGTTTCTACATCGGGAACGGCTTCGAGGCAGAAGATAAATTTATCGTAATCCATAAAATTATATTTTGTAATTGCTTTACAAACAACTTTTTTATTGAGGCAAAGACTCCGAATTAACAACACTTGAAAAGGTAGAAAAAATCGTCCGCTCAATTATCACTTGCTGTGAGGTCCTGCCCTCTCTTAGACAAAGTTATTCCTTCTCGATTACAAAACTACTAAGAATGAAATTCATTTATCAACATTTAACAGTCCATAATTATTAAACAAAGCCTGCTATTTCTTATTTCAAAATAAAAATAGTTCGGATAGAAAATAGTTCGGAAAACAGTAAAACCCTAATCTCAAATAAGTATATCGAAAAAAATTTCCCTGATTTTTTGCTCATTAATTATAACTATTTTAGCACCATGCAAAATCGGTATTTATAGTAAACAGTAATCCGGAAACTATTATTACTTTGGATGAGGCCTTTAATCTCAAATTAACAGTGTGTTTTTTTGGCTGTCCGAGCAGGCTATACTCTACAAGTCCGCAGGAAGTTGCTCATAAAACATAGCCCCAAAAACGAGCTTCCTCCGGTCGCTGTTTTAAGGCTTGTTTTTTATGCCCACTTCCTTTACGTGCTTTCCGTTACTATCCTTGACAGGAAAATTCGATTCCAAAAGTGCAAATTCTTAAATTATCATAAATAGTATTGCAAGAAAAAAGGGTAACTTTATAATATGAAAAAGCATTTCAATATTATAATTGCCGGAGCTGGCGGCATCGCCGAAGCAGTTGCTATGATATTACTAGAATGGAGTGAAGTCACGCCCAGCCTTTTCATTGGAGACAGAACCCATTCAAAAGCAAATAAAGTTGTGAATTGGATTAAAATGGGAACGACGAAATCCTGCTCAGTTACTGATTTTCACCTAGCAGAAGAAGGCCTGACTGATGAAATGGCTGCAATTTTGCGTCAAGGGGATATCATTCTGGACTGTCTTCCCGGAAGTCAAGCACCAAGAATCGCTCAATTTGCTAAAGATTTCCATCTCCATTACGCTAATCTTACGGAATATGTTGCCGAAACTTCAACAATAATGGCGTTAGCAAAGGATGTAAAAACAGGTTTTATTCTTCAAACCGGTCTTGCTCCCGGTTATATTGATATACTGGCAAACGGACTTTTTCAACAGTTTTGCATAGACTATAAAGTGGATACGGTAGACAAGCTCGAATTAAAAGTTGGCGCTCTCACGAAACATGCTGTAGCCCCGCATTATTATGGTTTTACTTGGAGTCCAGTAGGTGTTGCCACGGAATATATTAAAGACACTATTGCGCTTAGAAACTTTACAAAAACAAGTCTTCCATCGCTATCAGAAAGAGCTATCATAATAATTGACGGCATTGCTTATGAAGAGGCTCTTACTTCGGGTGGAGCAGCCGATTTGCCTGAGGCACTCCTAGGAAAAGTGCATTCGCTTGACTACAAAACTTTGCGACATTCAGGTCATTACGCTTGGGTACAAGAGCAACTTTCTAATTTGGATAATTCAGAGGATGCGATAACTAAATTGCAACAAAAAATGGAACTTGCCGTCCCTCATATAGAAGATGACCAGATTATTTTGTACGCTGCGGTAGAAGGAAAAGACGCCGAAGGAATTTTACGCAGACGAGAAATTGCTAAATGCATACTCTCGCAAAAAGTGGGTAAACACCAATTGCGAGCCATACAAACAACAACAGCAGCTCCATTAGCCCAAGCGGCTCAATTATTACTGGAAAACGATATCATTGGAGTGATTTTACAAAGCCAAATTGAGCCTGCCAAGTTCTTAAACGGAAATTATATGGTACGAGTTTATGGAAAGAGGTGAACTTTCCAGCTGCGATCGAAAATTATTTCTAGCATCAAAAGAAAACATAGCCCTAAAAAATAATTAAAAAAAAAGCGATTTGTTTTGTACTTTTGAAAATTAAAAATATTGTAAATTCATAAATAATTAAGCATCAATAATAAATGAATTCCTATTACCTACATAACGGCGTTGAAAGTAGTGGTCCTTTTGATTTAAACGAACTGAAAGCCAAATCAATTAAAAAGACGACACCTGTTTGGTGTGAAGGCATGGAGAATTGGAAAAATGCTGGAGAAGTCATGGAATTACAATCTATTTTAAGAGTAGTTCCTCCGCCTATAAAATCTTTTCAACCAGCACCTGAATTAGAAGAAACTGACGATAATCCTAAAATTTTAGGGGTGGATAAGATGCTTTTTTTTATCCTTTGTGGGCTTTTAGTGTTAATTATTGGAACTGTTAGCTTTAAAATTTTTGATGAAAACAGAAGTTCCGATTTAGAACAGAAAAATAGTATAACTGAAAAAAATAATCAACAATTTCAACTGCAAGAAAAAAAAATTGAGGAGCAAAAAAATCTCATAGCAGAACAAGAGCGCATAGAATTCGATAGGCTTACAAAAGAAAGAAAAGAAAATCTGAGCAACAGATTATTGGAAATAAAAAGAAAACTGGCTATTGATTTCAGTAATTTGGCTCAAGCAAAAAATAAAATGAGTGAGGCAAATGACTTTCAGTTCTTAAGAACTACTGATGAAAGGGATGAAGATATAAATTCCGTTCAAACTGAAATTGAAAATTTAAAAATTGATATAGGAAATCTAAAAACAGAAATGGATCAGATATATTTAGAACTGGAAAAAATAAAGTAAGATAAATTTGATATTTGCTTTTCACTTCATTCTTTAATTTTACCATTTTTACAATTAAGCTAGTGAAATTTAGTCAATAAAATAGGTCATTAATCACACTTCAACCATCCCGTAATGCTCATTCTAGTGTTTTGAGTTACCAAAACTTCATGAACTAATTCGTCACTTTTGAAAAATATCGTTTTGCCTTGAGTTGGTGAAATTTTCTGGTTATTGTTTTCCTGATGAATTAACAACTCACCTCCGTCACTTTCTTGCCAATTGCTATTCAAATAACTAATCATCGAGTATTTTCGGCTCGGATTATTTTTGAACTGGTCTAAATGTTTTAGATAAAAATCACCTTTTTCGTATAAAGAGTAATGAAACTCATAGCCTGTAATTCCAGTATAACAACTTAGATTTAAATAGTCAATAAAGTCTTCTATTTGAGCAAAGAACTCGTTCTCGAAGGCATTATTATGCTTTTTATCCAACCAATATATAGAATCACTTCTCACCGCACTATCATAAGAAACAGCTTCTGAATTGCCGGTTCCAGCATCTACTAACAAACTTTGTTGTTTTAGATCAAGTAAATTTTGCTTTAAGCTATTGGCCAAAGCATCACTCAAAAAATGTTCAGATATACCAACTTTATTTTCAATATAAGAGGCAATTAAATCCTCAAAATTATTTTCCATTTTATTTTTTGACGACTGCAAATACGGTCAACGGGACAAGGTAAACTAAATAAAACCGGTAATACCTCATTATGAAATAAATAAAATTATTTCTTTAGCTTTTCAATACAATTGCTAAAAATGAAAAAGGGTTTAGAAATGAATCCAAACCCTTTTTATTATTTTATAATTTACTGATATAACTTCCATAAATATCTTTGAACTGATACCCTTCGGAAAAACGGTCTTTACTCAGTTTTTTATATTCTACCAATCCCCATAATATAAATTCTTTCATGAAGAATTTATCTTCTTTTTCGAGTTGTGGTTGGTATTTCTTGATTAATATTTCGAGAGGCACAATACTTCCCAAGATTCTTTCATAATCTTCATCGGAACAATCATCTAATAACTCGAAACCACTTTCGGCAAAAAACCAATCAATAATATCTGAATAAGCTGTTTTATCGCCTTGTTTTTCCAGTTTTTCAATCTTTGGAAAATAAGCCGGAAAGAAAGTGTGAATCGCATCACCTAATAAATGTTGAGCTACAACAGCGGCTCCCTCCTGCTCTCCTTCGTAAACTAATTCGACTTTTCCAGTAATCGCAGGAATAATTCCCATGAAATCAGACAGACGCAATGTAGTTTTATCTTGGCCAGATCGTAAAGCACGACGTTCCGCAGTACTTAATAAATTCTCTAAAGCCGTAATACTCAATCTGGCACTTACACCACTTTTATTGTCAATATACTCACTCTCACGAGCTTCAAAACTTATTTGTTCCAATAAATCTCTTGCCAAGGAAGGAACATAAACCATATCGCTTTGTGCGCTGTCTAATTTGGCTTCCTGTTCTGTAATTGTTCTGGCAATTTTTATCGTATCGGGATAATGCGTTAAGATCTGGGAACCAATTCTGTCTTTCAATGGCGTTACAATACTACCGCGATTGGTATAATCCTCTGGATTGGCAGTGAAAACAAATTGCATATCCAGTGGCATTCTCAACTTGAAACCACGAATTTGTATATCTCCTTCCTGCAAAATATTGAATAAAGCCACTTGAATTCTCGCTTGTAAATCAGGCAATTCGTTGATGACAAAAATACAACGATTCGCTCGTGGAATCATCCCAAAATGGATCACCCGATCATCAGCATAAGAAAGTTTCAAATTTGCTGCTTTAATAGGGTCAACATCACCTATTAAATCCGCAACGGTAACATCTGGCGTGGCTAATTTTTCAAAAAAACGATCGCTTCTGTGCAACCATGAAATGGGAGTTTCATCTCCTTTTTCGGCAATTATGTCTTTGGCAAAACGCGAAATCGGTTTTAATGGATCGTCATTAATTTCTGAACCAGTCACAAACGGAATATATTCGTCCAACAATTCGATCATTTTGCGAGCCAATCTCGTTTTGGCTTGACCACGAAGACCCAATAAATTAATGTTATGACGAGATAAAATCGCTCGCTCCAATTCGGGAATAACAGTATTCTCAAATCCGTGAACGCCTTCAAACGTTGGCTTTCCTGATTTGATTTTTTCTCTTAGATTCGAGCGCAATTCATCTTTAATACTTTTAGTTTCGTATCCTGATTTTTTTAATTCTCCTAATGTTTTTATATTTTCTATTTTCATTTTTTTTATTGCTATTGTCATTGTAATTGACCTTTATTTAATTCTCTTCTTCCTATTCGTTTCATAATCTTCAAAAATCATTTCACCTAAACCTTTCAATCCGGTATAAAATGCTTTCCCTTGATTGGCCTCCGTAAACTTATTCACAAACTGTTGCAAATAAGGATCATTGGCAATCATAAAAGTAGTTATTGGAATGTGCAATTTACGGGCTTGCTGCGCCTGACTGTAGCATTTATCTACAATGTATTCGTCCAGACCGTTGCTGTTCATATAATAAGTACCATCTTTTTCACGAACACAACTTGGTTTCCCATCCGTAATCATGAAAATTTGTTTGTTGGTGTTGCGTTTTCGGCGAAGTAAATCCATAGCTAACTGCAAACCGGCAACCGTATTGGTATGAAAAGGTCCTACTTTTAGATAAGGTAAATCTTTGATTGCAATTGTCCAAGCATCATTTCCAAAAACTAATATATCTAAAGTATCTTTTGGATAACGTGTCGTAATTAGCTCTGCTAGAGCCATTGCTACTTTTTTGGCTGGGGTAATTCGATCTTCACCATACAAAATCATACTGTGGCTAATATCAATCATCAAAACGGTACTCATTTGCGATTTGAATTGGGTTTCTTCGACAACCAAATCATTTTCGGTCAACATAAAACTGTCAACTCCATTGTTGATTTGGGCATTTCGTAAACTTTCAGTCAATGAAATCCGTTCCAGTCCATCTCCAAAATGAAATTCTCGAAATTCACCGGTATGTTCATCACCATTTCCAGCGTGTTTGGTCTTGTGATTCCCGCTTCCGCTGCGCTTTAAATTTCCAAAAATATTATCTAATGCCTGCTGCCGAATGGCCCGCTCGGTTTTTGAAGTAATTCCAATTCCTGAACTTCCGTCTTCCTTAAGTTCATCACGGATGTATCCCTTTTTCTTTAAATCTTCGATAAAATCATCAATTGTATAATGTTCATCGGTCAATTTATATTCTTTGTCTAATTCCCGCAACCAATCGATTGCTTCATCAAAATCCCCCGAAGTATGTGTGATTAATTCCTTGAAAATTCCAAAGAGTTTTTCAAATGGAGACTGATCTGGCGCTGCATATTGCTTGAAATAAAAACCTTTTTTATTGTCATTTTTCATAGTTGTTAAAATTACATCATTTTAAAATGTACTTCAATCAAACATCTATTAATTTTTAGTTAAAACAGTAAACTCAGGATATATATTTTCAAAATAATTTGGGCGTGCCCCCGCTTCCACTTGCGTTGCAGCGCGGTCGTGCTGTACGTTCTCAATCTTTTTTGGCTGAAAAACGCCAAAAAAAGGATTTCCACTGCCATCACTCACGCAAAAACGTAGAAATAACTACGCATCATAATCCAAAAAACAAACTACGCATAAAAAACCGATTAATGATTTGTAAGAAAATTTTAATATATTTGAAAGTAAAACAGACTTTCGCCAATCTACTCATGTTAGGATGAATATAAGAAGTTTGATACGTCTACACACAATTTAAATGCTATTTTCAGAAAATTCATCAAAAAACAAATTATGAATCAATATTCATTCGAGAATAATCAATTGAAATTTAAAGTTTCAAAAACACCATTCTTAGTTCGTTTAGTTCTATTTATAATTACATTTCTATGTTTTGCATTCCCATTATTTGGAATAATATTTAACATAGTTGAAGGAAACGGAATAAAGTTTGGTGGAATTTTAGCATTCGGAATATTTTATTTGTTAGGATTTTATTTATTGCGTATTAGTTTATGGAATAGTTATGGAGAAGAGACAATTCAAATTAATGAGAATAAAATAATTTACATTGCGGATTACCGTTGGTTTAAAGATGGGAAAAAAACTATTGAGAAAAATGGAGTTACTTATTCAATAAAACCTGTTGGATATGAAGAAGAGAATAATGGTATTCTTGTAATCTCAAATGGAAAATCAGAAATTGAATCGGCAGTAAAAATACCAAAAAAAAATCTTGAAAAATTGATAAGTATAATACAAAACGAAATATAATATCTTCGCTTGTGCCCGCAAATACACTGAAATAAAGAGGTAAAGTGCTAATTTTTTTTTTTTAAAAATTTGGCACATGACATAATAGTTATACCAAAACGCTGTTTAGATAATTTATATGAAATAGATTATACGCGCAAGCGTAACATTTGCGCTAGCGGAACAAAGTAAAACGAACTATTATTTCTTTCACTGAATTAAAAATCAAAAGAATTTTCCATCCACATAAAACCAACTCCCATTTTCGAGTTTGAAAGTGGAAAGTTCGTGATGAATTTGGTTTTGTAGTTTGCTGTCCAAAAAGTATGCTTTGAACTCTACTGTATTTTCTGTGGCAGTAATAATTTCCAGTTTTTGCCATTTATTACTTGCGGCCCATTGAAGAATATCAGATTTGGAATAGTGTTTCCTTTCAGAAATATGGGTAGTTTCCATTAAATATGCCGCTTGAAGTGTGGCGTAAGCTGAGTAACGGGATTGCATTAAGGCTAAAGCAGTTGGAACGTTATGAGTTCCGTAAATATACGGTTCACAACATTCTTTAAACGTATTTAAAGAACCACAAAAGCATCTTGTTAATGTCATTTTATATTCTACTATTTAGATTAAAGTTGTCCATCTAGTGCAACGATCCTTTTGTGCAATTTATTCAACAATACTTGATAATGACTGATTTCTTTAAGATCTTCATCATCGTCAGAAAAATCTAGTAATTCGTCTAATTCATCACTCACTTCAACTAATTTATTGTTAGCTTCTATTCGGTTTTTGTTAGCGATTAAATCAATGATTTCCTGAACGTTATTTTTAATTGCATCGAATTTATCTTTTTCCATATTTCAGTTATTTAACTATTGTCAGCAGAATTACTATCGTTGAATTTTTTTACTATGTGCTTTAATTTTTCTTTGCGATCTCTCTCAGCTTGCTTTGCTTTGTCTTGCGCTTTATGCAGTTTATCGTTGTGTTTCTTAATATTTCCTTCGTTATTTCTGCTCATATTCATTCTATTTTATTCTTATGAAATAATTAATTCATAAGATTCGTTTTTATTTTAATCGTATCGCCTTCTATTTTGAATCCAAACAGGATTGCAAAGTTCGGGTTTATTATTGAATTTCAGATTATTTTATTTTTCTATACTATTAGTTTGGTTATCGATATTGAATATTCCTTGTCTTTTATTTTAATAATTGTATCTGCGTTATTTATAATTTAAAAATAAATCAAATCGCTTCATTGAAAATTTAACTTTTAAATTTTATCTTAAAAAGTATTTATGTAACATCTTCACGTAAATAATATAGTTTCTCAACATTAATCTTTTGCTTTTTTAACTTTTATATATATATTTATAAGTTTTAAAGAAAACAGCTTCTAAGGGAGTTTCAAATTTTATAAATGAAGTCAGCAATTAAACGGTCAAAATTTATCACTTGGTTTTTAAATAAGCCCAAAACTACAGGTCTAATAATATTTATTTTTATGAGCTGTATTGTTGGTTATATCGTTTATCAACAATACCGAATTATAAAAGAAGATGAGCGTAGGGAGATGGATAACACCTTACAAATTGTTTATCAAAATATCGAACAATCCCTCAAAAACTGTTATACCACTACCTTGACTTTGGCGCTAACCATTAATAATAAGGGTATCCCTGAAAACTTTGACAACATTGGTAAAAAACTATTGGAATCAAACCATAGCATCAGCGCAGTTCAATTAGTTCCTAATGGAGTGATCAAGTACACCTATCCCAAAAAGGAAAATGAATCCGCATTAAATTTAAATATTTTAACTACACCTTATCTTAGGGACGAAGCTTTAAAATCAATTAAAACGCAAAAAATGTATTTTGCAGGCCCCCTAAAATTAAAACAAGGTGGGGTTGGAATTGTTGGTCGGTTTCCCGTATTTCAGAATAATAAATTTTGGGGATTTTCTGCCGTAATTATGAAATTTAAAGACTTATTGGAATTTTCAGGTAGTAATAATATTAATAATTCAAAATATTATTTTCAGTTATCAAAGAAAAATCCGGTGACACAAAAGGAAATTTATTACTTACCAAATAAAAGCGATTTTTCTAAAAAATATAATATTTCGGTATCGATTCCTGATGGCAACTGGAAATTATACCTAATATCTAAACATCAGAATTATTTGTATTCTCAAATTTTAATTCCTGGAATTATAGGTCTGATTGTAGCCGCACTTTTTGGATTTTTGATTTACACTTTATTAAAAATCCGCGAAGAACTGCAGTCTTTGGTAACTATTCAAGCAACAAAACTTCTTAATTCTGAAATAAAATTTGAGGCAATTTTTGATCAGGCAGCAGTAGGAATAGCTCATATAGATTCATTTACAGGCAATTTTATTGAGATAAATAATCAATATTGTAAATTATTAGGATACTCAGAGCAAGAAATGAAAGAGCGGAATTTTCAATCCGTAACCCACCCTGAAGATTTAGAAGAAGATTTAATGAATTTTGAAAAACTCCGGGATGGAAAAATCGCAGCGTATTCTATGGAAAAACGGTATTGCACAAAAGCGGGTGCCGTTGTTTGGATAAATCTTACAGTATCACCACTCTTTAAAAAAGACAAAAAAGTGACAACCCATATCGCTATTGTTGAAGATATTTCATTAAAAAAAGAAGCTGAGAAATCAATCAAAAAAAGTGAAGCCCGATTCAAAAGTCTATTTGAAGATTCACCAATCCCTTTATGGGAAAAAGATTTCTCTGAGGTAAAAAAGTATTTACAGGAACTAAATTTCATCAATAATGACCCAGAAACAATTTCTACGTATTTCCACAAGAACCCTGAAGTAACAGTAAAATGTATTTCTTTAGTTCAAATCATTGATGTCAATGATGCATGTCTTACGCTTTATCAGGTTGAAACCAAAGAGGAAATAGCAACAAGATTTCCTACATTAATAAATACCGACTATTCAAAAGCTTTTGTAAAAATATTAATAGCGATTACGCAAGGTCAAAAACAGGTTTTTATTGATTCTGTGATACAAAATTCAATAGGTGAAAATATCGACGTAAATTTAAGATGGAATATAATTCGAGGATATGAAAAAACATTAGGACGAATAATTGTTTCTACCGAAGATATTACAGAACGAAAAACTTCAGAAAAAATTATTCTCGATTCACAACAAAGGACTGAATCGCTAATCAATACTATTGATGGGATTGTTTGGGAATGCAAAATTGCAACCTTTTCATTTACATTCATCAGTAAAAAAGTAGAAGAAATATTGGGCTACACCTCCGAGGAATGGTTAGCGAGTAAAACTTTTTGGGCAGACCACATCTATTCGGAAGATAGAGAATGGACCATTAATTACTGTGTTTTAAAAACCAATGAAAATTTAAATCATGATTTTGAGTATCGAATGATTGCCAAAAACGGAGCAGTTGTGTGGCTGAGAGATATTGTGACTGTTGTTTTTGAAAATGGTATTGCCATAGGTTTACGTGGTATTATGATTGATATTACTAAGACTAAAAAAGCAGATGAAGATTTGAATAATTCCTTCAATATGGTCACGGAGCAAAATAAAAGACTACTAAATTTCTCTTATATTGTGTCCCATAATCTACGATCGCATACCAGTAATATTTCGTCAATTATGGCATTAATCGAAATGTCAGAATCAGAGGAAGAAAGAAACGAGATGATACAATTATTGAAATCTATCTCTAATTCATTGAATGAAACTATGCTTCATTTAAACGAAGTGATAAATATCAGAACAAATATTGGTTTAGTATCTGAATCACTAAATCTAAAACAATATATTGATACAGCGCAAAATGTCCTTACCGAACAAATAGCCCTAAACAATGTTTCGATTAACACGGTTGTGCCAAATGATGTAATGGTAAATTACAATCCAGCCTATCTCGAAAGTATTTTGTACAATATCATTTCTAATTCCATTCGGTATAGACATCCGGAGCGCAAACCCGTTATTTTAATAAAATGGATTAAGGAAAATGATATGAATGTACTTCAAATTTCAGATAATGGTGTGGGAATTGACCTTGTAAAGAATGCTGATAAAATTTTCGGGATGTATAAAACTTTTAGCAATAACGCAGATTCAAAAGGAATTGGGCTCTTTATTACCAAAAACCAAATTGACGCAATGGGAGGAAATATAACCGTAGAAAGTGAGCCAAATATCGGGACTACATTCAAAATCTACATACAATGAGAAAAAAAACTATCTGGGTTATAGATGATGATGCTATTTACCAAATCATCGTCAATAAAATTATACAAAAATCTGAGATGTTCTCCGCTATTTCATCTTTCAAAAATGGCAAAGAAGCAATAGATGTTGTAACAAATTCATTAAATAACTGTGAATCACTTCCTGATATAATATTGCTCGATATTAACATGCCTATTATGGATGGGTGGGAATTTATGGAAGAATTAGAGACTTTAAAATCATCAATTACTAAACAAATTATTGTTTATATTGTAAGCTCCTCAATTGCAATAGAAGATAAAAACAAATCAAAAACGTACCCCGATATATTGGGATATTTATCAAAACCTATAAACATAAATGATTTAGTATTAATTGCCTCAAATGATTAATGAGAGGAGTTAAACCATTTCTCTTTTTATTTCCTCCAAAGTTCTATTGGTAAAGATTAATTCGTCAATAATTTGTTTTCGTAAAACATCCAAATCATCGTATTCAAAATATTTAGCCCAAGAAGTCAAAGTAAAAAGATTCCTGATTTGTTTAATTTTTTTGGCCGTTTCAAAACTTGTTCTAAGAATGGCCTTCTTATCATAATTAGGATTGTTTTTATGTTGATAGTTGACCGTTTTTTTGATATAATCCGCTTCCAAATAATATAATTCATCCACGTCATTATCAGAATAGAAATTCGACCAAGATGCAAAACCCAATTTAATTTTTGATTCGGATTCCGGTTCTAAAGGTTCTAAACGCCATTTACTATTGGCCAATCGACCCCAATGATTTGACAAACGATACATTCCAGATTTAGAATAATAATAACTACTCCCCGATTTACTTTGGTATTGCACTACCAATCCTTTTAAACTGCTTGACGACACTTCATGGAACACACAAAAGGTGTTTTTAAATGAATTAGGATTGGGACGAAAAATTTTTTCCATAAAACAAAGGTAATCAGAAAGTCTAAAATAGAACAAGACAAAAAATATTTGATTAACTTTGCCAACTTGAATTTCAATAAAAAAATAGATTATGACCAAAGCTTCAGAAGAAAAAATGTTACAAAAAGGAATATATACCGGAATAATTGAAAAAGATGAAAACAACAATTTTTTTTGTGGTGAATATCTTTTAGATTACAAAATGGTTATGGCTAAACACGCTGTTGGCGATATGATTACAATCAAATCCATAATAGAGAATCCAAGTGATATTAGCTATAATAAATATCAGAAAAAGTCAAAAAACTTTGATAAAGCAAATAATAAACCACAACAATAAAAAGTTTGCAGCCCTCTTTTTTCTTTCAATAACCATAAATAACACCCACTTTTTTTTGAATATTTTTTCGTCATAAACTAAAAAGTTAAAAAAAAGTGTACCTTTGCAAAAAATTTGTCGATTTTGAAATCAAATTATATTGATTTTATATTAAAAGACAAGTAGTTACAATATTTATGAAAAAAATAGTTGAATACCGCAAACTGCTAAATGTAGACAAAACTGCAGAGCTTAAAGATTTGAAAACAATTTACCGTAACGCTATGAAAGAGGCGCATCCTGACAAATTTCAGGGCGACGAAGCTGGATTAAAAGCGGCGGAAGAAAATAGTAAAAAAATTATTGAAGCGTATCATTTCTTGGTAAGCATCAATCCAGAAACGCTAAAACAAAACTTACCAGAATATACAGAAACAATTGCTACCGCAACAATTTCAGATTATAAGTTTGTTGAAGGTAGATTAATTATAAACTTTTCTAATGGTAGTGTATACGAATATATTAGTGTTCCAAAAGCAACTTATGTGAAAATGGTTAATGCAGATTCTCCTGGAAGATTTGCAAAAAGACATATTCTTAATTCTTTTACTTGGAGAAAAACAATTAACCAAGATTAATTTTTTTAAGAAAAAATATTCTGAGCACCCTCCAAAAAGGGTGCTTTTTTATTTCAAAACTGTTTTGAAAACTGTTCTTTACAACCATTTAAAAAAAACAAACTTGCATAATACACTTATTTGTAATATTTTAGCTTCCCCAAATAATTATAAACCTACAAATAACAATTATGAATGACCCTTGCCAATTATTTAAATCCCAATATAAAAAAGCAAAAGAAATGCTGGATATTCTGCAAAAACAGAAATCTGAAATAGAATATAATCTTGAATCGAATCCTATATCTGCTGATTTAAACAAACAATTAAGGGAAATTAATTTAGACATTAAGATTACTGTAAATGAATTAGAACATGCTAATTACAGTATTGAAAAATGTGAAATTAATCAATCTAACTTGATATAAGAAGCCCAACAACGTTGGTTGTTTAAATTTTTAATTACTCTTTAATTTTAATTTCTCTAAAGGTTTTTATTATTTTAGGACATCTCGTGTAGCTATATTTTGCATAATCATAAGTAAAAAACACTTATGTTTCATTCTAAAATTTTAATAATCAATACGTTGCAAATCTGTAGTTTTTTTTAAAATCACTTCGTAATAAAAACTCAAATTATTCCTTTTTTATAGGTTTCAGATCCTTATTAAGAATAAAAAACTATAACAAAAATTTATGTACTAAAATTATTTATAATTTATTTTTTTAAATACTTTTGCTGACTTAACTTAATTAACTAATTAATAATGAAAAAAATAATTTTATTACTTTCGGCTACTGTTGTTTTAATTTCTTGTAGCAAAGTTGGCAAAGGTGAATACCTAATTTCAGGGACTGCAACAGGAATTGAAAATGGTAAAACTATCATTCTACAAACTCAAAATGAAAATGGTCAAGGAATGATTGCAAAAGATACTGTAAAAGTTGAAAATGGCAAATTTGAAATGAAAGGAAAAATTACAGAACCATCCTTTTATACTATTCAATTAGAAGGTGCACAAGCTCCATTGCCATTCATTTTAGAAAATGGAGAAGTTACTATCGCAATAAATAAGGATAGTGTCCAAAATTCTAAAGTTTCAGGAACATATAACAATGATGAATATGTGACTTTCAATAAGGACATTACTAAAGTTCAAAAGAAATTAGTGGATTTCCAAAGCAAAAACATGCAAGCAATGAACGCTGCTCAACAATCCAAAGATACTGTTGTAATCAATGGATTAATGAAAGAGTTTTCTAAGATTCAACTTGAAGTTGGAGAAGCTTCAAAAGCTAAATATGTAGCTTATGCTGAAACTCACCCAAAATCATTTATTTCTGCTTTAATCATCCAAGGAATGTTAAACGATCCTACTGCCGATGTTAAAAAATCAGAAAAAATATTCAATAGTTTAGATGAGTCTTTAAAAAGTACTAAACCAGGTAAAGCAATTAAAACAAGACTTGCTGAATTGAAATCTCCTGCAATGGGAGCGACTCCACCAATGGCGCCTGCTGCTCCTGCAGCTGAAGCTAAATGAAGAGCAGATTTTTCTGGACCAAATCCTGAAGGGAAAATAATTTCCTTGAAAGAATGTTTAGGAAAAGTTACCATTGTTGATTTTTGGGCATCTTGGTGTGGTCCTTGTCGTCAAGAAAACCCTAATGTTGTGGCAATCTATAAAGATTTGCATGCCAAAGGTCTGAATATTGTTGGTGTGTCATTAGATAAAGATGCTAAAGCTTGGAAAGAAGCTATTGCAAAAGATAAATTGACTTGGAATCATATTTCAAATTTAAAATTTTGGGATGAACCAATTGCAAAGCAATATAAAGTGGAATCAATTCCTGCCACTTTCATTCTTGATGCGTCAGGAAATGTGGTTGCAAAAGATTTAAGAGGCGATGAACTAAGAGCGAAAATCATGGAGCTTTTAGCTAAATAAGCTGAATTATTCGAATAAACTAAAAAATCTCCCTAGTGGAGATTTTTTTATTTTATTCACTACCAATGCTTTAAAAATAATACTAAAATTAAGTTTAAATTTAGTTTGGAAACTTCAAAACAGTTTTTATATTTGCACCCGGTTAGCACAATAAGCAATGCTTGTTGAGTCTTGGGGAGATACTCAAGCGGCCAACGAGGGCAGACTGTAAATCTGCTGTGTAAACTTCGCAGGTTCGAATCCTGCTCTCCCCACTAAAACGTTTCAAGAAATTGAAACGTTTTTTTTATATAAAAATAATCCGCAAAAATCGCAGGTTATCCCGAAGTATCGGGACTGCTCTCCCCACTAGAACGTTTCAAGAAATTGAAACGTTTTTTTTATATAAAAACAACTATTTTATTAAGCCAGTCTTCTGGTTTAATAAAAAAGAAAAAGTCCCTTCTCATTCTAAAAAATGAGACGGGACTTTTCTACTGATTTTTTTATTTTTCTATTCTAAAATAAAACTCACACTAACATTTGAAGTAATGTTGATTTCTCCTAGTGCAAGAGTTTCTCTTGGAGCTTTCATATCGCTCATTTCAGCTGATTTCATGGCCATATAAACAGGCTGTGGGTAATACGGTTGTGAATTATCCGATATAGTCATAGCACGACCTACTTTTTGTCCTAAAACAGAAACATAGTCCTCCGCTTTCATTTTGGCCTCTTTCATGGCTAACTTTCTGGCTTCTGATTGGTACTGCGCTAATTTTGAAGATTGAAAAGTCACATTGTCTATTCTGTTTATTCCTTGCTCTACTAAACCGTCCATCAACCCATCATATTTTGATAAATCTTTTAATAAAATTTCAACAGTTTGCGTTGCATTATAGCTGTGTTTCTTTTTTTCATAATCGTATTGCGGATTCAAAGACACGCGTTGGGTTCTATAATCAGCGGGATTTAAATTCATACTTTTTATAAACTTTAAAACCGCCTCCATTTTTTGGTCATTATCCCTTTTAACATCTTTGGCATTATTTCCCTTAGTTTCAATGGTAGCTAAAATCGTAGCCTGATCTGGCACTACTTTAACTTTTCCTTCTCCGTTTACAGTGATTTGTGGAATTTGTTTAATTTCTTGACCATAAGACATCGTCAGAAATAGAATCGATAGAATTAGTGCTGCTTTTTTCATCTAAATAATATTTGATTGTTTTGTTGTAATATTCTTTCAAAAGTTATGCCATTATAATTTTCCCATTTTTTCCATTACAAAAAGAATAACAATAGGAATAGCTAATAAAACTACCATTAAGGTATGATCTACGAATAATTGCGGTTCTTTTATCAGTGTGATCACATAACCTCCAATAGCACCTCCAAAATGGGCCGTGTGACCAATATTGTCATTCTTGGCCCTCATGCCGTAAATAGAATACAATAAATAAAGGATTCCAAAAAGATAAGCTGGAATAGGAATTACAAAAAACAAACCCAGCATCATATCCGGTTGCAATAAAATTGCCGAATATAAAACACCAGTAACCGCACCCGATGCTCCTACGGCTCTATAACTATAATCGTTTTTATGCAAAAGCATGGTTAACAGACTTCCGAAAACCAAACTTGCGGCATAGACCAAAACAAATGATAAACCACCTAAATATCCAATCACTACAGGAGCAAAAAAATAAAGAGTCATCATGTTAAAAATTAAATGGGTCATATCCACATGCAAAAAACCAGAGGAAACCATTCTAATTTGTTCGCCAGCACGAATGCTACCAACATGAAATTCATACTTTCTAAAAAAAGAAAGGTCATTAAAACCTTTGTAACTTATTAAAACATTGGCAACAATTATTCCTATTAAAATAACATCCATAAAGTCTATTTATTGTGAATTGTAAATGTAGTGATTCTCTTAGACCTCAGCAGTAAGTGTTCAAAATATAAATGGATATTCATTTTTGCGTTATATTTGCAAGAAAAAATTACTGAATGCAATTTCTTATATTTATAATAGCCTATCCGTTTCTTTGGATTATTTCAATTCTTCCTTTTCGCATTTTTTATTGGTTATCTGATGTGGTGTATTTTATCGTCTATTATATCATTGGTTACAGAAAAAAGGTGGTCAGAGAAAATTTAGCTTTGGCATTACCTTATCTAAGTGCTGCGGAACGACTTGTCATCGAGAAAAAGTCATACCACCATTTATGTGATATGTTTATGGAAATGTCAAAAACCATGACTATATCCTCTGAGGAAATGAACAAAAGATTCGTCATAACTAATCTGGAGGTTATGAAGGACTATGAAAAAAAAGGTAAGAGCATCATACTTTTGGCTTCCCACTATGCAAGTTGGGAGTGGATGATTACACTTAATCAAAAAATAACGTACAAAGGCGTAGGGGTTTATAAAAAAATAAGCAATAAATATTTCGATAAACTTATTAGAGATATTCGATCAAAATACAATACTGAATTAGTCGTTACAAACAAATCGATCCCGTTGATTGTCAATAATCAAAAACATGGAATCCTTTCTCTATATGCATTAATCAGTGATCAATCCCCAAAAGCCGACAGAATATTTCATTGGGATACCTTTATGGGAATCGAAGTTCCAGTGCATACGGGAGCTGAAATGTTAGCCAGAAAATACGATTTGAATGTCGTTTTTTTAAAAGTAAAAAAAGTAAAAAGGGGATATTATCAAGCGACATTAATTCCTATTACCGATAATCCTAAATCGGTTCCAGATTTTGGAATTACACATACTTTTATTCAAGAGGTGGAAAAACAAATAAATGAAGCTCCCGAATATTATTTTTGGACTCATAAAAGATGGAAACACCGTCGCTAAAAAATCGGAGATTAAATCTTGTCCGATTTAAGCACAATTTCTGTTATAATACTAACGTGAAATAAAAATTAGGTTCGTTCTTTTTACTAAAACCGCTTTTTTTATTAATTTAACTTAAGCTTTAGAAATAGTATGCTAATTTTGATAAATCTACTTAAAGAAAAATGAAATTAAAAATCAATAATAGGTTTAGTGCGGAATTGCCTGCTGATATTGACGAGACCAATGTTACGCGTCAGGTTCATAATTCTTGTTTCTCCTATGTAATGCCTAGAGTTCCTTCTAATCCTAAACTAATTCATTTTTCTGAAGAAGTTTCTGAAATGCTTGGAATCACAGAGAAAGATACACAATTACCTGAATTTACAGCTTTCTTTTCCGGAAAGGAAATCATACCAAATTCTCGTCCGTACGCAATGAGTTATGCGGGACATCAATTTGGAAATTGGGCCGGACAATTAGGTGACGGCAGAGCAATAATTCTAGCGGAAGTCGAACAAAATAAGCAAGTTTTTGCCTTGCAATTAAAAGGAGCCGGAATGACACCCTATTCCCGCAGAGCAGATGGTTTAGCCGTGTTGCGTTCTTCCATTCGAGAACATCTTTGCAGCGAAGCTATGTTTCACCTCGGAGTTCCCACGACCCGCTCTTTATCCTTAATACTAACTGGTGACCAAGTCTTGCGTGATGTGATGTACGACGGCCACCCCGATTATGAAAAAGGTGCAGTGGTTTGCAGAGTTGCGCCGTCTTTTATTCGTTTTGGAAATTTCGAACTTTTTTCTTCTCAAAATGACCTAAAAACATTAAAATTACTCACTGATTTTACCATAAAATATCATTTTCCTGAAATTAAAGGGGAAACTAAAGAAAGTTATATTCAGTTTTTCCAGGCGGTTGCCGATAAAACTCGTGAAATGATTGTGCAGTGGCAACGTGTTGGTTTTGTTCATGGCGTGATGAATACGGACAATATGTCTATTTTAGGACTTACCATAGATTACGGCCCCTATGGCTGGCTGGAAGACTATAATCCCAATTGGACCCCTAACACAACCGATCGCGAGAATCGAAGATATCGTTTTGGCAATCAACCGGAAATCGCACTTTGGAACTTGTATCAGTTGGCCAACGCGCTGTATCCTTTGATAGAAGAAACGGCACCTTTAGAATCTATATTAAATGATTTTCAAACTATTTATGAAGATGACTACCTTACTATGATGCTTTCTAAATTAGGTTTGGAAACCAAAAAAGAAAATGACAATCAACTGATTCATATCCTAACCGAAAATTTGCAGCTTACAGAAACAGATATGACTATTTTCTTTAGAAAATTAAGCCACATCAAGAAAGAAGAAGTCGTTGAGAATGCTTTTTTACATATTTACGAATCTTTCTACAAAACCGAAGCAGTTACCGAACAAATTAAAGATTCGTGGTTGTATTGGCTTACCCAATATTTGAATAGAATGCAGGAAGAATCCATTTCAGATGACGACCGAAAAGCCGCAATGAATCTGGTAAATCCAAAATATGTACTTCGAAATTACATGGCTCATTTAGCAATTGAAGCTGCTGATAAAGAGGATTATTCGCTAATTGAAGAATTACATCAATTATTAAAAAATCCATATCAGGAACAAATTGAAGCGGAAAAATGGTTTGCAAAGAGACCCGATTGGGCCAGGGAAAAAATTGGAAGTTCTATGTTGTCTTGCAGTTCTTAAAAAACTAAAAGACAACATAAAAATTACTTTTGAAACTAAAATCTATTTATTATTTATAGCGAAAACCAGCTTTTTACCAATTCATCTTCTAATGATTTTGCCTGTTTATGAACAAACTCGTTGGTAACGGAATTATATTTATAATCCAAAGCCCAAGTTTTATGGTTTTCCGCAAGCGATTTTATGGCATTGCATACAAATTCAATTTCAGCATTTGTCGTTGTTGGATGAATAGACATTCTAATCCAACCCGGTTTTCTGATTAAATCTCCCAAAGTAATTTCGTCAATCAATTTATGGGAAGTTTCCTGATCCACATGCAACAGAAAATGCCCGTAAGTTCCAGCACAGCTACATCCGCCACGTGTTTGAATTCCGAATTTGTCATTTAGTAATTTCACGCCCAAATTGAAATGCAAGTCTTCTATAAAAAAAGAAATCACCCCTAACCTATCATGATGTTGGCCAGCAAGTATTTTTATGTTTGGGATATTTCCCAATGATTCAAAAATAGAATCAACAATTTCATGTTCTCGTTTAAGAATATTATCAATACCCATTTTCTCTTTCAACTGAATAGCCAAAGCCGTTTTTATCACTTGAAGAAAACCGGGAGTTCCACCATCTTCCCTATCTTCGATATTATCAATGTACTTGTGTTCACCCCAAGGATTTGTCCAGCTTACCGTACCGCCTCCAGGACAATCAGGAACCAAATTTTGATATAATTTTTTATTAAAAACCAAAACACCGCAGGTACCAGGACCACCAAGAAATTTATGCGGGGAAAAGAAAATCGCGTCCAGATAACTTTCCGGATCTTCGGGATGCATATCTATTTGTACATAAGGTCCTGAACAAGCAAAATCGACAAAACAAAGTCCGTTATGTTGATGCATTAATTTTGCTGCTTCGTGATAAGGCGTTCTAATCCCGGTAACGTTAGAGCAGGAAGTAATAGAAGCAATTTTGAAACTTCTATCTTTATATTTGTCAAGCAGTATTTCTAAATTTTCAACACTGAACAAACCATCTTCAGTAGATGGAATTACCTCAACATCAGCAATAGTTTCCAACCAGGAAGTTTGATTAGAATGATGTTCCATATGCGAAATAAAAACAACTGGTTTCTTTTCGGCGGGAATAGTGATGAAGTCTTTTAGATTTTCTGGTACTTTCAAACCAAGAATACGTTGGAATTTATTAACTACTCCTGTCATTCCTGTTCCATCAGTAATTAAAATATCATCAGAATTAGCATTGACATGATGCTTGATGATATGACGCGCCTGATGGTATGCCTTAGTCATTGCTGTTCCCGAAACTGTAGTCTCCGTATGCGTATTGGCCACAAAAGGACCAAATTCATTCATCAGTTTTTCCTCAATAGGGCGATATAAACGACCACTGGCGGTCCAATCCGTATAGATAATTTGTTGTTGTCCGTATGGAGTTTCAAATGTTTGATCTATTCCAATAATATTCTTACGAAACTGTTGGAAATAGAGTTCTAATTGCGTTGGAGTTTCTGTGGAAGTCATTGTAATATAAATTTGAGTTCAAAGATATAGGTTTTCTTGGGATTTCTGAAATAAGAAATTTAATTGGATGCTTGCTTTTAAAACCTAAAAGTGTGAATTTCTAACGCGCGACTAAAAAAACACCATTCTTTCCAAATTTAGCCCCGGTTGCAGTGAAAATCCTTTTCCTTTTTCCTTTAAAAAGGAAAAGATTGTAACGTAAAACGGGAACAATACCTCTGAAAAAGCCCCAATCATTCGCTCCAAAAATAGAAAAGAATTTGGCTTAAAAAAGAAAACCCTTTCAAAGCTCGACTCTGAAAGGGTTTTGTACATAAAAAGTAACGTCCTAAAAGAACCGTTATCACATTTCTTATATTCAATTTATTTATTTCCCGCCATTTGCTTGAAGATCCGCAATACATTGCGCATCCAGTTTTGGTGCTGTACCTCCTGATACCATATTAGATATTCCGCCTCCCGTTTCTGAAGACCAATACATTAAGCAACTTTCTACATTGCAATGTTTTGCATGCGCTGCATCTTCATGATTACTTTGTAAAGTAGTTCCAAGATTAGTAAGTCCGAAAATATGACCAAACTCATGCGTTACAACAGTAGTTTCTAATAAAGTTCTGTTAGGTTTAAATGGGCTATCACTTAATCCTTGCACCGTTTTTTCAAATATAACAAAGGAAGTATTCCAATAGGCAGTTCCTAAAATCACACTTGTACTTGTATCACTGGTGGATTGACCATCGGCGAAAAATGCCCAAATAGCAATTTGATTTGCTGTATTGTATTTGGTTCTGTTTGCATTTTCAATGTCTGCTATTTCTTGAATGGTATAGGGTGCCGTTCCCGGTGATGCAATAGATCTTTTAATTACGCTAATTCCCCCCGGTTTATACATTCTAGCTTCTAGAAAAGCTACTAAGTTGTTAATTGTAGTAGATGTTGGTTCAAAACCGACTACATAAACTACTTCAATAATTGCACTATTAAATTTTTTATCGGACAACAAATCATTGGATGAACTCCCAGTCGTTTGTTTGTTATTATTTACGTTGAATGTTGCGGAAGTATTGGTTGTACTATCCTCTTTTGAGCATGAAAGTAGTAAGCCAAAGCTTATTACAAGTATTAGAATTCTTTTTTTCATTATTCTTTTTGAATTATTTTTTAATGTTTTAAAACTTACAATTATTACTACGCTATCTATATAACTTTAACTATCGGCTAAAGAAATGGCCTCACCATCTTTATTTACGATAATTGCTATTTATTAGATTCACAAAAATAGTATTTACATAATAAATCTAACTACTGTAAAACTCTCTTTTCTAATGATTAGTATACTCTTTTCCTTTTATTTAAATAAGTAACTCCAACTTGAGGCGCAAAAGAACCGAAATGCGTTATTTTATCGTTGTATTATGAGTAGATAGGGAGTTATAAACCTGTAATGTAGTTTACATAACAGTTCGTAGCAGTCAACAGATTATACTAAACATTCCAGAATATTGCCTAGTATTAAAGACAAACCCTTTCAAAATTAAAATTGAAAGGGGTTTTTATATTTTAAAAATTGCAGTTTTAGATTCCCGCCACCGCTTTTATTTCTTCAATGATTTGCACAATAAAAACAGTAACTTCAGTTGCAAAAGGACTTTAATGTGAAATTATCGTTTTAGAGAGAAATGAGACCTAAATGTTTTTGATTCTAAATTACCTCTTTGATCCTCTTCTTTATAATTCAAAGTAAACCAATAATCTGCTGCTGGCATCAAATTACCGAGATGAGTTCCATCCCAGCCCAGTCCCGAAGGAGCTATTTCTTTTATGAATTTACCATATCGGTCAAAAATATAAATCTGCGCTTGGAATAATTTTTTGTAATTTGGAATATTCCAATAATCATTAAAACCATCATTATTTGGGGTGAAAAATTTTGGAAATCCAAAAATGGTAAATTGTTTAGTTATTAATGTACAATTGACACTGTCCTTTACCGTAATAAAATGATCTCCAATCGACAACCCACTATAAAAATTAGATTGTTGAAATCCATAATCATCTAATTTAAAAAGAAATGGTCCTGATCCGCCAACAACATCCACGTTTAAAAAATTAGTGTCTGCAAAATATTTACTTAAGTTTACAATAACATCACTCGCCATTTGCGATGATACTACCGTTGCAAAAGCCTGACTGGAGCAACTCGTTTGCATATCCGTAACCAACACAGAATAATTTCCCTTCTCAACTGCCGTGTAGGTGCTTTTAGTAGCATCATTAATTAATTCACTATTCAGAAACCATTTATATTCATTATCTCCAGATGATAATCCACTATTCAAAGTAAAACCTTTCGCCAAATTACCTAAAGAATCAAAACAAATAACCCCGTCTGTCAAAGTAGGTTCTGGTGCTAGATTTATTGTTACATTTTGCGTTTTACTAAATTTGCAACCTAAAATATTTACAAATTCAAATGTGACATTGTAATTTCCTGGAGCAGGAAAAATATGGGTAGGATTTTCAACCGTGGAAGTTGTACCATCTCCAAAATCCCATTTATATGTATTTAATGTAGAAGCTGAATTTAATGAAGTGTTTTTAAAAATCACCTCTTTTTTATCGCAAACATTATAGACTTCAAAATTAACGATAGGATCTTGAAGATTTACAACTGTTGAAATAGCTACTTTACATCCTGTCGCAGAGGTCAATTCACAACCGTATTTTTTTCCGTCAATAGGGTTATTTATTTTTATATTTTGGGTGGTTTGACCCGTTTCCCACAAGTATGAAAAACCGATGGGAGCTGAAAGAGTAACAGCATTCGCATCAGTACAATAGGAAGAACCTATTGTGAGTGATGAATAAAAAGCGTCAATATATGCATAGCCAAAATGTCCTCCTATTGAGCAATCACTGGTCTCGAATTCTACGGTAATCTTCTGGCCTATATAAGGGCTTAAATCCAGCCCAACTGTCGTCCAATCTTTGTACACAACATTAAATTCTTCGCAAGTTTGAAATCCGGGAAGGTCAATTGTTGCAACAACATTATAAGCACCGCAAGTGGGATCTATGAGCTCTCTATTTTCATTATAAACATTTACACGAAAATAGGGTTGTTCTGCAGGTTCATGACCTGGATCTTGCAAAACCACAGCATATTTATAAATAAACAAAGAATTTTCTGGCGTAATGGTTAAAGTATACGAGAGTGTTTCGGCTTCACCGCCTGAGCTGTCATTGCCTAATCGTGCAGAATACGAACCTCCAGGAGCAACAACAGATAATTTCTTGCAGGTTTTTAGATCGACGCCGTTTCCTGACATAATGGTATGCCTACCTTTAACAATTCCTGAATTTTTGATTACTACTGGACAACATCTTCCTTTTCCTGCTTGCCAACCAATAAAAGTTCCTGTTTCAAAATCTAGATTGTATCCTGTATTTTGTGAAGAAACAACATTTGAAATTAGAAAAATTATTAATAAAAGAATCGTTTTTTTTTCCATAACAGTTTCAAATAAGGTGAAAAAATTGTTAACAGTTTTTTTATAGACTTTTTTTACTAATTACAAACATTTGAGATTACAATAATACTCCAAATTTTTATTTAAAAACTCATTTTTAGGTTCTTACACAAAAAAATTATCAGAAAATACATAATTAAAATCAATACCAAATAAAAAGTCGTTTTAGATTTTATTCTAAAACGACTTTTGAGATTTATAAAAGTTAAATACCTGCAATCATCTTAATTTCATCAATAATTCTTAAAGCCAATTTATCCGCCTGCGCTTGTGAAGCGGCTTCGGTATAAATACGGATAATTGGTTCGGTATTTGATTTTCTTAGATGTACCCAATTTTCAGCAAAGTCGATTTTTACCCCGTCAATGGTGGTAATATCTTCGTTTTTGTATTTCTCTGTCATGGCAACAAGAATCGCATCGACATCGATTTGTGGTGTCAATTCTATTTTGTTTTTGCTCATGTAATACTCAGGATACGAAGCACGTAATGCAGAAACTGTCATTTTTTTGTTTGCCAAATGCGTCAAGAATAGCGCCACTCCCACTAAACTATCACGACCATAATGCGACTCTGGATAAATGATTCCGCCATTTCCTTCTCCACCTATAACTGCATTATTCTTTTTCATTAAATCTACCACGTTCACTTCACCCACGGCACTGGCTTCGTAGCATCCTTTATGTTTGTTAGTTACGTCTCGCAGCGCGCGAGACGAGGACATATTAGAAACGGTATTCCCTGGTGTTTTGCTCAATACATAATCGGCGCAGGCCACTAAAGTATATTCTTCTCCAAACATTTCTCCGTCTTCACAAATGAAAGCCAAACGATCTACATCAGGATCAACTACAACTCCTAAATCGGCTTTTTCCTTAACTACCAGTTCCGAAATATCAGTCAGGTGTTCTTTTAATGGTTCTGGATTGTGCGGAAAATGACCGTTAGGTTCACAGTATAATTTTACTACTTCAACTCCCATTAACTCCAATAATTTTGGAATAATAATTCCTCCAGAAGAATTTACTCCATCAACGACTACCTTAAACTTAGCCGCTTTTACAGCTTCAACATCAACTAGTGGCAAATTCAATACTTCATCAATATGAATGTCCATATAAGCGTCATTCTCAGTAATTTCACCTAAACTGTCCACATCCGAGAAATCAAACGCTTCGGCTTCAGCGATAGCAAGGATTTTTTCCCCTTCGGCACCATTTAGAAACTCGCCTTTTTCATTCAATAATTTTAAAGCATTCCATTGCTTCGGATTATGAGAAGCGGTAAGGATAATTCCTCCATCTGCTTTCTCCAATGGAACGGCAACTTCAACCGTTGGTGTCGTTGACAATCCTAAATCAATTACATCAATGCCTAAACCAATCAATGTATTTATCACCAAATTATGAATCATCGGTCCTGAAATACGGGCATCACGACCCACTACTACCTTCAACTTTTCAACCCGAAGAATTGAGGGATCTTGATAGTTTTTTAACCAAGTCCCATAAGCTGAGGCAAATTTTACTGCATCAACCGGCGTAAGGTTATCTCCTACTTTCCCTCCTATTGTTCCACGTATTCCTGATATTGATTTTATTAAAGTCATTCTTATATTTTTAAATTTTGAGTAATTTATTTTAAATTTCCCACAAATATAATAATTGACAGTTTAAAAAAGTCATTTAGAATTCATAATTTAGGCGAATGAACTTCTTAGCACACATCTATCTCTCGGGCGACAATGATTTAATCAAAATAGGCAATTTTATGGCCGATGGGATTCGGGGGAAACATTTTGAAAGTTTTCCATTGGATGTCCAAAAAGGAATTGTGCTTCACCGTGCCATCGACACTTTTACAGATGCCCATCCTATTTTTAGAAAAAGTACCAAACGTTTACACGAAAACTATCATCATTATGCCGGTGTGATTGTAGATGTTTTTTATGACCATTTTTTGGCAAAAAATTGGGTTAATTATTCGGATGAAAATCTGGACACCTATGTCGCTAATTTCTATCAATCTTTACTGGATAATACAGCCATTTTAACCGAACGAACCCTTGGAATGATGCCTTATATGATTAAACACAATTGGCTCGAAAGTTATCAAACCATCGACGGAATTGACAAAATATTGACTCAAATGGATAGCCGAACCAAAAATGAATCAAAAATGCGCTTTGCATCAGCTGAGCTAAAAGAGTATTATGCAGATTTTGAAAAAGAGTTTACTGAATTCTTTAAAGAATTAATACTATTTTCGAATGATAAAATAATGACTTTATGAAAAAAATAATCTTTCTGCTTGCCTTTGCTGTTTTAAGTTGCAAATCGAATGAAAAAATGGTTGTGCCCACTGGTTTAGTGACCTCAAAAGCTATGGTGGTTTCGGCACGGGAAGAAGCTTCACAAATTGGAGTTGAAATCATGAAAAAAGGCGGGAACGCTTTTGATGCTATGGTTGCAACAGAACTGGCTTTGGCAGTTTCCCATCCTCAGGCAGGAAATATTGGCGGTGGTGGTTTTATGGTTTTTAGAAAAGAAAATGGAGAAACTGGAGCATTAGATTACAGAGAAAAAGCGCCATTAGCAGCCAGTAAAGATATGTTTCTGGACAAAAATGGAAATGTAATTCAAGGGAAAAGTACAGAAACAGCACTGGCTTCAGGAATTCCTGGTACGATAGCCGGAATATTTGAAGTACACAGAAAATATGGTTCTTTACCTATTAGCGAAATTTTAAAACCGGTAATCGAATTAGCAGAAAAAGGGGTTATTGTGACCGAATATCAAGCACAAAGTTTGGCCGACTATAAAGCTTCTTTTATCAAAGCTAATGGCCGTAATAGTTTATTTTCGAAAGGATATAAAGTTGGCGATACCATAAAATACACTGCATTGGCAGAAACATTAAAAAGAATCGCTAAAAACGGTCGGGACGAATTTTATAATGGAGAAACTGCTCAAAAATTAGTTGCTTTCCTTAACAAAAAAGGCGGAAATGTAACATTGGAAGATTTAAAAAAATACCAAGCAAAATGGAGAGCTCCAATTACCTTTCAATATAAAGGTTTAAAAATCACTTCGATGTCTCCTCCAAGTAGTGGCGGCATTTGCTTGAATCAAATCATGAAAATGATTGAGCCTTATAATCTTGCTCAAATGGGTCATAACAGCCAAAAAACAATTCAGGTAATTTCGGAAGCGGAACGCAGAGCGTATGCGGATAGAAATTATTTCTTGGGAGATCCTGATTTTGTAAAACTTCCAATGAAAGAATTAGTAGATCCAGCCTATTTAGAAAAGAGAATGAAGGATTTTTCATTTGACAAAGCATCAAAATCTTCTGATATTGCTAATGGAGAAATCAAAGGATATGAGAGCAAACAAACGACTCACTATTCGATTGTCGATGCTAAAGGAAATGCCGTTTCTGTGACAACAACCTTAAACGATAATTATGGTTCCAAAATATACTGTGATGAACTGGGTTTCTTCTTAAACAATCAAATGGATGATTTTAGCGCTAAGCCGGGAGTTCCTAATTTATATGGACTTACGGGAACTGAAGCCAACAGCATCGCTCCCGAAAAAAGAATGTTGAGCTCTATGTCACCAACAATTGTGGAGAAAGAGGGAAAACTATTTATGGTGGTAGGAACTCCAGGAGGTTCAACCATTATTACCTCAGTTTTACAAACCATATTGAATGTTTACGAATTTAGCATGAGTATGCAGGAAGCGGTAAATGCTCCTCGTTTTCATCACCAGTGGTTACCCGATGACATTACATTTGAACCCAATTCTTTCGATAAGGAATTATTGAACAATTTGAAGAAAAAAGGGTATATTATCAATGAAAAAAATAAAGAAATAATTGGAGAAGTCGATGCTGTTTTGGTTTTACCAAATGGAAAACTTGAAGGCGGAGCAGATAAAAGAGGGGATAACAAAGCAGTTGGGTTTTAAAAAAACATATTTTACACTATCAGAATGAAAAAAATTATTGTTGTATTGAGCATTTTTTGTATCGGTTGTAAAACTCAAAATGTAATGGTAAAACCCACTGGATTAGTTGCTAATAAAGCAATGGTTGTTTCAGCGCGAGAAGAAGCTTCAAAAATTGGTGTAGAAATCATGAAAAAAGGAGGAAACGCTTTTGATGCCATGGTCGCTACTGAATTAGCACTGGCAGTAGCTTATCCTTACGCCGGAAATTTAGGTGGTGGTGGTTTTATGGTCTATAGAAAAGCAAATGGTGAAAAAGGAACTTTGGATTACCGAGAAAAAGCACCGTTAGCCGCCACAAAAGATATGTTTTTGGATAAAAAAGGAAATGTCATTCCTGGTAAAAGTACAAAATCTCCATTGGCAATTGGGATACCGGGAACCATAGCAGGTATTTTTGCAGTACATAAAAAATTAGGTTCTTTACCTATCGCTGAAATACTAAAACCGGTTATTGAATTAGCAGAAAATGGCGTTGTGGTTACCCATAAACAAGAGCAGAGACTTAATGAATATCGTGAGGAATTGAGTAACATTAATGGTCCCAATTCAGTACTTTCAAAAGTCTATAAAGAAAATGATACTATAAAATATCCGGCATTAGCAGCCACCTTAAGACGAATTTCAAAAAATGGTAGAGATGAGTTTTACAAAGGTGAAACAGCCAAAACTTTAGTGCATTATCTGCAGGGAAAAGGAGCTATAATTACTATGGAAGATTTGGCTCTATATGAAGCTAAATGGAGAACACCACTTACTTTTAAATATAAAGATTTAAATATCATTTCGATGCCTCCGCCCAGCAGTGGCGGAATATGTCTTGCCCAAATATTTAATATGATTGAACCTTACGATTTATCAAAAATGGGACATAACTCAACTCAGGCAATCCAAGTTATTGTGGAAGCGGAACGAAGAGCCTACGCCGATAGAAGTTACTTTTTAGGAGATCCTGATTTTGTGAAAATCCCCTTAAAAGCATTAATGGATGAAACATATTTGAAGCAAAGAATGTCAAATTTTAGTTTTGATAAAGCAACGCTCTCTTCTGATATAAAAGAAGGAAAAGTAAATTATAGTGAAAGTTTAGAAACCACACATTATTCGATAATTGACCAATTTGGTAATGCAATTGCAGCAACAACAACGCTTAATGCCGGCTATGGTTCGAAATATTATTGTGATGAATTGGGATTTTTATTAAACAATGAAATGGATGATTTTAGTGCTAAACCGGGGGAACCTAATATGTTTGGGTTAGTAGGAAATGAAGCCAATAGCATCGCTCCACAAAAAAGAATGTTGAGTTCTATGACCCCAACCATTGTAGAAAAAAATGGAAAATTATTTATGACCGTGGGCTCGCCAGGTGGATCTACCATTATCACATCGGTATTACAAACGATATTAAATGTTAACGAATATAGTTTGAGTATGCAGGAAGCAGTAAATGCCCCAAGATTTCACCATCAATGGTTGCCGGATTTAATCACATTTGAACCCAATACTTTTGACACTAAAACCTTTGAAACCTTAAAATCAAAAGGGTATTTAATCAATGAAAAGACAACGCCAGTTATTGGTAAAGTTGATGCTATTTTAGTCCTGCCAAATAAAACTTTAGAAGGAGGAGCCGATTTTAGAGGGGATGACAAAGCCATTGGATTTTAGAATTATGAATTTTATAAAAACATTAGAATCAGCTTTTCATGAAAATAGCAATCCCGAAAATGCTTTTGCAATGGCGAAATACATGAAAAATAACTTTCCCTTTTTTGGAATAAAAACTGAGGAACGAAGACGTATTTTAAAGGAAATTTGGAAAGAAAACAAAGCTGAAGTTACTAAAAATGCAAGAGCAACTGCTTTAGAAATGTATTTGAAACAACAACGAGAATTTCATTATTGCGCAATTGAAATTTTGATAAAAGAGCTTAAAGGAAATTACAAGATAGAAGATATTCAACTCATTGAAAAATTAATTTCTTCAAATTCTTGGTGGGACAGTGTTGATACTACTTCAAAATACATTTTAGGAGAATATTTACTCGAATTCCCATTGGAAACCGAAAATGTATTACAACGCTTTTCCAGTTCTGACAATATGTGGTTCAATAGAAGTGCCATTTTATTTCAATTGAATTATAAGGAAAAAACTAATTTTGAATTACTGAAAAGGGAAGCAGAGAGACATAAAACTTCAAAAGAATTTTTTATTCAAAAGGCAATTGGATGGGCTTTGCGAGAATATGCAAAAACAAACCCTGAAGCAGTAAAAAAATTTGTGATCAATAATAATTTAATGCCGTTGAGTACAAAAGAAGCTTTAAAAAATATTAATTGAGTTCAAAATAATTGTAATTTAGCGCTCTTCTAAAAAATCATAATGTTCAAAAAATATCTTTTCAAGTTAGAAAACATAATTGCATGGTCGCAATCGATATTAACAGAAAAACAATTCATTTTCTTATCCAGTATATTAGTTGGAATCACTTCGGCATTTGCTGTAATTGTTTTAAAAACCTTTGCACACTGGGTTTTTTCATTTGCCACATATATAAATGGTACTCTAAAATTAAGCTTTATTAACAGTGTTCTACCAATAGTAGGGATTTTGCTTACGGTATTTGTAATCAATAGAGTTCTGGGTGGTACAATTGAAAAAGGAACTTCACAGATTTTATATGCTGTAGCGAAAAAAGCAAGTATTATTCCAACAAAGCAAATGTATGCCCAAATCATTACTAGTTCCCTTACCGTTGGTTTAGGTGGATCTGCTGGTTTAGAAAGCCCCATTGTAATTACAGGAGCAGCTTTTGGTTCAAATTATGCTCAACGATATAAATTAAGTTATAAGGATAGGACTTTATTAATAGGCTGTGGAGTCGCAGCTGGAATAGCTGCTGCTTTTAATGCCCCCATTGCAGGAGTATTATTTGCCGTTGAAGTTTTATTGGTTGATGTGAGTATTTCTGCATTTACTCCCATTATGATTGCCGCAGCCACAGGTGCATTAGTATCGGTAATTGTGTTAGATGAGAATATCTTGTTATCCTTCAAACAGCAACAAACTTTTGATTATCACAATATAATTTATTACATCCTTTTGGGATTATTTACCGGATTCATTTCTATTTATTATTCAAGAAATTTTAATAAAACCGAACATTATTTTGCTACACTAAAACTCAACCCATATAAGAAAGCACTTTTCGGCGCTTCTATTTTAGCAATTATTATTTTTATCTTTCCTTCACTTTTTGGTGAAGGATATGAAAGTATTAAAACATTATCTGAAAATGACCCAGGACAATTAATGCAAAACACTCTTTTTAGTAGTTTTAGAAATAACAGTTGGGCTCTTTTAGCATTTGTTGGTTTGACGATGATGATGAAAGTTTTTGCTACAGGGATTACTTTAGGTTCAGGAGGAAATGGAGGTAACTTCGCTCCTTCCCTATTTTTGGGCTCGTATGTGGGTTTTTTCTTTTCTAAATTTCTAAATTTAACAGGACTCACTAATCTGCCCATTAGCAATTTTACGATGGTTGGAATGGCTGGAATTTTAAGTGGATTATTTCATGCCCCATTAACCGCAATTTTCTTAATCGCAGAAATCACGGGAGGTTACAACTTAATGATTCCGCTTATGATTGTCGCTTCTATCAGTTTTGCCATTTCAAAACGTTTTGAAAAACATTCGATGGATGCAAAAAGTTTAGTACAAAAAGGGCATGCTTTTACGAGCAACAAAGACACAAATATACTTGCTACATTAGACACTAATTCAATAATTCAAACAGACTATTTAACCGTTTCCACTGATGAAAATTTAGAACGATTAGTCGATTTAATTTCACACTCGAATCAAGTAATTTTTGCTGTAGTCGATAAAGAAAAGAAAATGGTTGGTATTGTCCATTTTAATACCATCCGAGAAATTATCTTTAATCAGTATCGCGTAAAATATACTTTGGTAAAAGAAATCATGACCGAACCTATTGAAATCATTTATCCAAATGACAGTATGGAAATAGTAATGAATAAATTTGAAAGTTCTAAAGTCGCTTTTCTTCCCGTAATAAAAGACGGAAAATATTTTGGATTTATATCCAAATCATTTGCGTTGGAAGCCTATAGAACCAAACTAAAATCGATGACAATAGAATAAATTTAATATCGGATAGATTTTAATTCTTGGATATCCGATATTAAGAAGTATATTTGTTGTTAATATGTGGAATATTGACTTAACATATCGACCAGAATTTCAATCAACCTTTGACAGATTGTATGAAAAAAAGCAAATTTTGCAATCCAGCAGACCTTTGCCAAACATCGCTTTGCATAAAATTAAAGAAAGTTTATCCATCGAGTGGACCTACAATTCTAATAGTATTGAAGGAAATACCATGAGTTTACGAGAAACACAGATGGTCATTCAAGAGGGTATTACCATAAAAGGAAAGTCACTTCGGGAGCATTTTGAAACTCACAATCATGATAAAGCCATTGACTATTTATATTCCATAGTAAATGATAATTATAATTTGCGAAGCATAGACATTTTATCATTACACGGATTAGTTTTACGCTCTATCGAAGATGATTTTGTAGGACGAATCCGCAACGGAGGAGTTCGCATTACAGGTGCTAATTTTATGCCACCAAATGCTAATAGAGTTTCGGATTTACTTGATGAGTTGATTGATTTTATAAATACAAATCCATTGCAACTTAATGATATAGAATTAGCAACTGTATTTCATCATAAATTAGTTTGGATACATCCTTTTTTTGATGGAAATGGGTGCACAGTTCGTCTGGCAATGAATCTATTATTGATGCGAAGTGGCTTTCCGCCTGCAATCATCTTAAAAAATGATAGAAAGAAATACTATGAAGCGCTCAATCAAGCGAATGGCGGTAATTATCAAAAATTGACCCTATTAATGTGTCAATCATTGGAACGTACTTTAAATATTTACATCAATGCTTTACCAGGTAATGAAAAAGAATATGTTGAAATTTCAAATCTGGTGCAAGAACCTAATATGCCTTATGGTCAAGAATATATTAGTTTACTAGCTAGAACAGGAAAAATTGATGCCTATAAAGAAGGTCGTAATTGGCTTACCACTAGAGAAGCCATTGAGGAATATATGGCAACAAGAAAGAGAAAACGCTAGCTTATGTTAGCGTTTTTTTATATTCTAATTTAACATAAACTTCTATACTGTTCTATCGAAAGAATAAATCAAAATGGTAACTTTGCTTTTTTGCAAAAATTATGCTAGACAAAGACAATACCATTGAAGTTCAAGGCGCTCGTGTTCACAATCTTAAAAATATAGATGTTTCCATTCCTCGAGAAAAACTAGTCGTAATTACTGGGCTTTCGGGATCAGGAAAATCATCATTAGCCTTCGATACCATTTATGCCGAAGGGCAACGTCGATACGTAGAAACATTTTCGGCTTATGCAAGACAGTTTCTAGGAGGTTTAGAACGTCCCGATGTGGATAAAATTGATGGACTTTCTCCCGTGATTGCCATCGAACAAAAAACGACTAGTAAAAGCCCCCGATCGACTGTAGGAACCATAACTGAAATTTACGATTTTCTGCGCTTGCTTTATGCTCGAGGTGCCGATGCGTATAGCTATAATACGGGCGAAAAGATGGTTAGTTATAATGATGAACAAATCAAAGATTTGATTATTAATGATTTTACCGGAAAACGTATCAATATATTAGCTCCAATTATTCGCGCTAGAAAAGGACATTATGCCGAGCTTTTTCAGCAAATTGCGAAGCAAGGTTTTCTTAAAGTTCGAGTGAATGGTGATATACTGGATATTACATTAGGAATGAAATTAGACCGTTATAAAACGCACGATATAGAAATTGTGGTAGACAGAATGGTGATTGATGATACTCCCGAAAATGAAAAACGGTTAAGCGATAGCATCAATACAGCGATGCATCATGGTGAAAACGTTTTGATGGTTTTAGACCAAGATTCTAATGAAGTACGGTTTTTCAGCAGGAATTTGATGTGTCCATCAACTGGAATCTCCTATCAAAATCCAGAACCAAATTTATTTTCTTTCAATTCCCCAAAAGGCGCTTGCGATCATTGCAACGGCTTAGGAACAGTAAATGAAATAAATCCAAAGAAGATTATTCCAAATCCAAAATTATCCATAAAAGCGGGCGGTTTTGCTCCTTTGGGCGAATACAAATCGTCTTGGATTTTCACGCAATTGGAAATTATAGGAGAAAAATACGGTTTCAAATTGACAGATGCTGTATCAACTATTCCAGAGGAAGCCATGGAAATGATTTTGAATGGCGGAAAAGAAAAATTTACAATCAATTCCAAAGATTTGGGAGTTGCCCGTGAATATAAAATTGATTTTGAAGGGATTTCTCATTTTATCAAAAACCAACATGACGAAAGCGGTTCAACAAGCATAAAACGTTGGGCTAAGGAATTCATGGACGAAATAAAATGTCCGGTTTGCGAAGGTTCCCGTTTGAAAAAAGAAGCACTATTCTTTAAAATAAACGAAAAAAATATTGCGGAATTGTGTGATATGGATATTTCGGATTTGACGTTGTGGTTTTACGATTTAGACAACCATTTGTCCGATAAACAAAAACGTATCGCTACTGAAGTTATAAAAGAAATTAAGGATAGACTGAATTTCTTGATGAATGTTGGTTTGGCTTATTTGGCTTTAAGCCGAAGTTCTAAATCGCTATCTGGTGGTGAAGCACAACGCATCCGCTTGGCCACTCAAATCGGGTCGCAGTTGGTTGGTGTTTTGTATATTTTGGATGAACCAAGTATTGGTTTACACCAAAGAGACAATGATAAACTTATTCATTCTTTGGAGCAATTACGAGATATTGGGAACTCCGTTATTGTGGTGGAACACGATAAAGACATGATTGAACGTGCGGATTATGTGATTGATATTGGACCAAAAGCTGGGAAATATGGCGGCGAAATCATCAGTAAAGGAACACCTGCCGAAATCTTGAAACACCATACCATCACAGCAATGTACATGAACGGCGAGATGAAAATCGAAGTTCCAGCAAAACGCCGTGAGGGAAATGGAAAATTCTTAAAATTAACTGGAGCAACTGGAAATAACCTGAAAAACGTTTCGATAGAATTGCCTTTGGGCAAAATGATTTGCGTGACCGGAGTTTCGGGAAGCGGAAAATCTACCTTGATTAATGAGACGCTCTACCCTATTTTGAATGCGTATTATTTTAATGGTGTCAAAAAACCACAACCTTATAAAAAAATTGAAGGTCTAGAACATATTGACAAAGTAATTGATATTGACCAAAGTCCAATTGGGAGAACGCCACGCTCGAATCCTGCAACATATACAGAAGTGTTTACCGAAATAAGAAATCTGTTTACGATGACTTCCGAAAGTATGATTCGGGGATATAAAGCAGGTCGTTTTAGTTTCAATGTGAAAGGCGGACGTTGTGAAACCTGCGAAGGTTCAGGAGTACGAACGATTGAAATGAACTTTTTGCCTGATGTCTATGTGGAATGTGAAACCTGTCAAGGAAAACGTTTTAACAGAGAAACTTTGGAAATTCGATTCAAAGGAAAATCCATTTCGGATGTGCTGAATATGACCGTAGATGAAGCGGTTCCGTTCTTTGAAATGATTCCTAAGATTTATAGAAAAGTAAAAACAATTCAGGATGTTGGTTTGGGATATATCACTCTTGGACAACAAAGCACGACACTTTCTGGTGGAGAAGCACAACGCATCAAATTGGCAGGTGAATTGTCTAAAAAAGATACTGGAAACACTTTTTACATTCTCGACGAACCCACAACTGGCTTGCATTTTGAAGATATCAGAGTGTTGATGGAAGTAATCAATAAACTGGTTAATAAAGGAAATACGATCTTGATTATCGAACATAATATGGACGTAATCAAACTGGCAGATTACATTATAGATATTGGTCCTGAAGGCGGAAAAGGCGGCGGACAACTTATTGCGAAAGGAACTCCTGAGGAAATTATAAAAAATAAAAAAAGCTATACGGCGCAGTTCTTGAAAAAAGAATTACTTTAGTCGATTGGAGTCCTAGCCCAGATAGAAGCGATATCCTTTTTATTTTTTTTCTTTAAAAAGTAAAAAGATACAAGCGAATAGCTGGAAATAGCTCCAAAAAATTGATATTAAATTATATTTTAGAAGATGAGATTAGAAGATTTTGACAATGACGAGGATAAAGTAATCCAAGACCGGATGAAAAGAAAGACTTGGAATGAGATTAGAACCAATGATAGTTGGGCAATTTTTAAAATCATGGCCGAGTTTGTCAACGGTTATGAAAGCATGGGGCGCATAGGTCCTTGTGTGACTATTTTTGGATCTGCCAGAACAAAACCAGAGGATAAATATTATTTACTGGCTGAGAAAATTGCCTATAAAATAAGTAAAGCCGGCTATGGCGTCATTACTGGTGGCGGACCTGGAATAATGGAGGCCGGAAATAAAGGCGCACATTTGGGTGGCGGCACATCGGTAGGATTGAATATTGAATTGCCATTTGAGCAACATTACAATCCATATATTGACAGCGACAAAAATTTGAATTTTGATTATTTCTTTGTTCGAAAGGTAATGTTTGTTAAATATTCGCAAGGATTTGTTGTGATGCCGGGAGGTTTTGGAACTATGGACGAATTGTTTGAAGCGATGACTTTAATTCAGACAAAAAAAATCGCCAGATTCCCGATAATATTAGTTGGTACCAGCTTTTGGGCAGGATTAATTGATTGGATCAAAACAGTTTTGGTAGAAAAAGAGCACACTGTCCACGCGGAGGATTTGAATTTGTTTAAAATTGTTGATACCGAAGATGAAGTGGTTGAAGTTTTAGATAAGTTTTATAAAAAATACGATTTAACTCCCAATTTTTAAGAAAAAGCTGCTTTTATGCAGCTTTTTTTATTTTATTTTGAATCGACATTTTTTCATTTTGTGTCTAATAATAAGTACTTTTATTTTTTTAAAATTTTAAAACGGCTACTTGAAATTATTTTATAAAATCATCTTTTTTAATCTTGTTTTATTGAGTTCGATAAAACAATATGGACAACATCATTCTAAGATGATTATCGAGTTGAATTCAGAGGATAAAGCGCTGAACATACAACAAGAAATCTCTTTTTTTAACCAATCGAGTGACACTTTGACGTCGATTGTTTTGAATGATTGGAACAATGGGTATTCTAATAAAAATACACCATTAGCTAAACGTTTTTCTGATGAATTTTACCGAGGTTTTCATCTGGCGAAAGAAGAAGAACGAGGGAGTACAAAAAATTTAACCGTATCAGATTCAAATCTGTCGATAATTTCTTGGGAACGAACAGAGAAGAATCCCGATTTAATTGTAGTCAAATTAAAAGAAAAATTGCTTCCCAATCAGAAAGTAATTTTACAACTTACTTATATTACTAAAATTCCCAGTGATAAATTTACAAAATATGGCTACGGTAAAGACGGGGAAATGAACCTAAAAAACTGGTTCCTTACTCCTGCCCGCTATGAAAACCATGATTTTATTCGGAACAACAATAACAATTTAGATGATATTGCCAATGCCGTTTCAAATTTTGACATTGACTTGAAAATTCCAAAAAACTTAGAAATCACTTCTGATTTAAATAATAGTTTAACCCCTAAAAATGAGGTCTTTTCTAACTATAAACTATCTGGAAATAACAGAACAGATTTTAGTCTTTTTATAGAACCAAAATCTACTTTCATCATTTATAAAAACAGTGCAACTGAAGTCCTGACCAATCTTAAAGAAAATAAAGTAAGTGCCGTTCAAAAAGCAATTATTGTGGATCGTGTAATGAATTATGCCAATAACCTGATTGGAAAATATCCACATGAAAAAATAATTGTTTCCCAAACAGATTATGAAAGAAATCCTTTCTACGGTTTGAATCAGTTGCCGTCTTTTTTAAGTCCATTTTCGGATGAATTTATTTTTGAAATCAAATTTTTAAAAACCTACCTGAATTCCTATTTAAAAAACAGTTTGCGTTTAGATCCAAGAAAAGACAACTGGATTTATGATGGAATTCAAGTCTATGCAATGATGAAATACATTGATGAAAATTATCCAAATACCAAGATGTTTGGCAGTGTTTCTAAATTTAGATTATTGAAAAGTTATAATTTGACTAATTTAGATTTTAACGAGCAATACAGCTATTTTTACATGCTTATGGCTCGAAAAAATTTAGATCAGCCACTAGGAAATCCAAAAAACAGCTTGATAAAATTCAACGAACAGATTGCCAGTAAATACCGGGCCGGACTTAGTCTTATCTATTTAGACGATTATCTTGACCACAATATTGTAAACAGTAGTATTCGTCAGTTTTATACTCAAAATAAGGAAAAACAAACTTCAAGAGATGATTTTGAAACAATATTAAAATCCAATTCAAATAAAGATATTAACTGGTTTTTTAAAACGATTATTAACTCTCGTGATATTATTGATTACAAATTTTCTACTGTTTCAAGAACTCAAGACAGTATAACCTTTTCTGTAAAAAGTAAAACAGGTGTTTTAGTTCCAGTTCCTGTTTACGGTATCAAAAAAGGGGAAATTATTTTTAAGAAATGGCTTGATATTCCCGAAATAGACAGCAGTTTTACAATTGAAAGAAAAAGTGTCGATAAAATCGTTTTAAACTATAAAAATGAAGTTCCAGAGTACAATTTGAGAAACAACTGGAAATCATTAAAAAGCTTTTACCCAAACAATCGTCCTATTAAATTTAATTTTATGAAGGATTTAGAAGATCCTTATTACAATCAAATTTTGTATGTCCCTTCCTTATCTTATAATTTATATGATGGTTTGTCTCCCGGTTTGCGATTACACAATAAAACGATACTGGATAAACCTTTCACTTTTGACATTAATCCGTCCTATTCAACGAAAACTAATAATTTTTCAGGATCGGGTTCATTAGCAATCAATCAAAATTATAGAAATAGCAGACTTTATAACGTGAGATATTCTCTGTCAAGCTCCTATTTTCATTACGCTCCTGATGCATCTTACCTAAGGATAAATCCTATGGTTCTACTGAGAATCAGAGAAGAAAATTTTAGAGACAACAGAAAACAAGCAATATTGTTACGACAAGTACTCGTAAATAAAGAAAAGAGTTCCATTTTGCTTACTAATTCAAAAGAAAATTATTCCGTATTTGATGCAAAATATTTTAATTCAAAAACGGAAGTTACTAATCATTTTGGTTTCACCTCTGATTTACAAATCTCAAGTGAATTTGGGAAAATTTCAGGCGAATTGGAATATAGAAAGCTTTTTGAAAACAATCTTCAGATTAATTTGAGAATGTACGCCGGTAGTTTTTTGTATAATAAAACGGATTCTGATTTTTATAGTTTTGCACTTGACAGACCCACGGATTATCTATTTGATTACAATTATTACGGCCGATCTGAAAAGGCAGGTCTTTTTAGTCAACAATTCATATTAGCCGAAGGAGGATTCAAATCCAAACTAGCTGCTCCATATGCCAATCAATGGATTACAACGGTAAACGGAAGTTTTAATATCTGGAATTGGATTGAAATTTATGGTGATGTAGGTGTAGTTAAAAATAAGTTTCAGAACGGCAAATTTGTTTATGATTCTGGTATTCGTCTCAACTTGGTCACCGATTATTTTGAATTGTTTTTTCCTGTATATTCTAATAATGGATGGGAAATAGGACAAAATAATTATAATGAAAAAATAAGATTTTTAGTTACTTTATCACCAAAAACATTAATCAATATTTTTAATCGAAAATGGTTTTAATTCATTACAAATACCATTTATATTTACATTATTACTAAAAAAATAGTTATTTAAGTACTTATAATTAAAAAAGAGCCCCTTTTTTATCCAAATATATTGCAATAATTTAATTATATTTTTTTCAATGAATTATGAAAATAGCTAGTTTTTAATTAAATTTGCCTCACAAAGTTATACTTTTCAATTATGATAAAAGAAAAAATCAATTCTACATTGACATTTGAAGATTTCAAAACCGAAGTATTAAATGACTATCGAATAGCCACAATAAGCAGGGAATGTAGTCTATTAGGACGTAAGGAAGTATTAACTGGAAAAGCAAAATTTGGGATCTTTGGAGACGGAAAAGAAGTTCCACAATTGGCAATGGCCAAAGCTTTCAAAGACGGTGATTTTCGCTCTGGATATTATCGCGACCAAACTTTTATGATGGCCATTGGTGAATTAACCGTGCAACAATTTTTTGCCGGATTGTATGGTCACACTGATATTGAACAAGAACCGATGTCAGCAGGAAGACAAATGGGCGGTCACTTTGCCACTCACAGTTTAAATGAAGACGGATCTTGGAAAGATTTAACGAAACAAAAAAATTCAAGCGCTGATATATCTCCTACTGCCGGGCAAATGCCTCGATTATTGGGACTTGCACAAGCTTCAAAGATATACAGACAGGTTTCAGGAATACCCAATGCAACTAATTTCTCTAATGGAGGTAATGAAATTGCCTGGGGAACTATTGGAAATGCAAGTACATCTGAAGGTTTATTTTTTGAGACCATAAATGCTGCGGGTGTTTTACAAGTGCCTATGGTTATGAGTGTTTGGGATGATGAATACGGTATTTCGGTACATGCAAAACATCAAACTACTAAAGAAAATATTTCTGAAATTTTAAAAGGATACCAAAAAGAAGAAGATACTAACGGGTTTGAAATACTGAGAGTAAAAGGTTGGGACTATGTTGATCTAGTTGCTACTTATGAAAAAGCAGCTCTCATATCAAGAGAAAATCACGTTCCAGTTTTGATTCATGTAAATGAGCTCACTCAACCACAAGGACATTCTAGTTCTGGTTCTCATGAAAGATATAAAGACGCAGCCCGATTAGCGTGGGAAAGAGATTTTGATTGTCTTCGCCAAATGAAACTATGGATGATTGCTATTAATATTGCCTCTCCAGAAGAAATTGAAGCTATTGACCAAGAAGCCAAAAAACAAGTAATGGAAGGGAAGAAAGCGGCTTGGAGCGCCTTTTTGAATCCTATTATTGAAGAACAAAAAGAACTGATTTCTTTGCTACAAAAAATAGCGGAAACTAGCAAAAATAAAGAAACAATCTTAAATTTCATTTCTGAATTAAGCAGCAATAAATCTCCTTTGAAAAAAGAGATTCTTGTTGCAGCCAGAAAAACATTACGATTAGTAATGAATGAAAACGGAAAAGAGGAATTGTCTCAATGGATACTATCGTATACTAAAAAAACTCAACCAAATTTCAGCAGCAACTTATTTTCTGAAACTGATTTGAATGTGTTTTCAGTTGAAAAAGTTTTACCCCAATATTCCGAAAATGCCACAGAAGACACTGATGGACGAATGATATTGCGTGATAATTTTGATGCTATCTTTACCAAATATCCTGAGACTTTGATTTTTGGTGAGGATGCAGGAAATATTGGTGATGTAAACCAAGGTTTAGAAGGAATGCAGGAAAAATATGGAGAACTTCGTGTAGCCGATGTAGGAATTCGTGAAGCAACTATTATTGGTCAAGGTATTGGAATGGCATTGCGTGGCTTACGCCCAATTGCTGAAATTCAATATTTAGATTATTTATTGTATGCAATCCAAATCATGAGTGATGATTTAGCCACCTTAAGATATCGTACGGTAGGAAAACAAAAAGCTCCACTAATTATACGCACACGTGGCCATCGTTTAGAAGGAATCTGGCATTCTGGATCTCCTATGGGAATGATCATAAACGCCATCAGAGGAATACATGTGTTAGTACCTAGAAACATGACACAAGCAGCAGGTTTCTACAATTCTTTATTGGAATGTGACGAACCAGCTTTAGTGATCGAATGTTTGAATGGCTACCGATTAAAAGAAAAAATGCCTTTGAACTATGGTGAATTTAAAACCCCAATTGGCGTTGTTGAAACGTTGAAAGAAGGAACAGATATAACCTTGGTTTCGTATGGTTCCACTTTGAGATTGGTACAACAAGCGGCCAAAGAATTGCTTGAAGTAGGTATTGATTGTGAGATTATAGATTTACAGTCTTTATTACCATTTGATATTAATAAAGATTTAGTGAAAAGTATCATCAAAACGAATCGTCTCTTAGTAATTGACGAGGATGTTCCAGGCGGAGCTTCAGCTTATATCTTGCAACAAATTATCGAGCAACAGGATGGTTATAATTATTTAGACAGTAAACCGCAAACTTTAACTTCAAAAGCACACAGACCTGCTTATGGAACAGATGGTGATTATTTCTCTAAACCTTCAACTGAGGACATTTTCGAAAAAGTCTATGCTATGATGAACGAGGTAAATCCGACTAAATATCCGAATTTATATTAAAGAAAATAAAATTTTTCTAAATCCCAACTTTTATAAAGTTGGGATTTTTTTTATCTATCAATCTACTATTTTTCCAAGTTACATAGCTACAAGCATCAACCTAAAATAACCACCAACAGTCTAGATTTCAAATCAGTAAATAGATTTTTTTACTGTTATAAAAAGATAGAAACTACAAATAATTCTAATAAAATGATTAAAGTTTTTATTGAATATATAGAACCGGTATAAAGTCCTCATGGCTATATATATATATAAAGGAAAATGATTGTTTTGATATTCTTCTTACTCATGGTAATAGTTAAAGAGGAAAAATGTTGATAATTTTAGTACCGTTGTTACAATTAAAAAACACTAGTATTTTTTAATGAAGTAATCTAAAAAGCCAATCTAAAGTGAATTTATTGGCTATTTTAATTCCAACTAAGGAATAGCATTAAAAGAAAATAATACGAACTATGTTAAGAGCTTACGAAAAAGTAATAGTCTTTTCATTTTTATTTTAAAGTCCATATAAATAATAGAAAAATAACGTTTTATCATGTATTTCTTATAACGATTTACAAAAGTTACCGGCCTCAAAACTCCATACCGCAACCTTTCGTTTTAACGTTTTAATGCAAACCTTAAAATTGCTAATTAACTGAAAACCAATCTTGTAATTACATAGACGTTTTCGAGATTTAATAATAAATAATTACTCGTTAAAATTTGCGAATTAATTAATATTGCTGCTTTTTTCTTTTAACATTTAATTACGAAAAAAGGAAAGGACTTAGTGCTAATTTTATGGAACTCAATTTAATCCGTAAAAAAGCTGATTAAAAACTTCGGAATAGATACTGTATTTCTAATTATTACAAATCACAGTATCTGTTTCTACTTATTATATCTCAGTAAAAGGACGATTAAATCTTTTTTAACAAATTAAAAATAAATTTATGTCTATTCAAACAACAAATCCTGCAACAAACAAAGTTGTAAAATCATTCAACGAAATGACTGATGAGCAAATTGAAGCTGCACTTCAAAAGTCAAATAACACTTTTCAAGAATGGAAAAAAACTTCTTACGGAGATCGAGCTAAACTATTACGTAAAGTAGCCTCGCTAATGCGGAAACGAAAAAGCGACTTAGCCAAGTTAATTACTCTTGAAATGGGGAAAATTATTTCACAAGCGGAATGGGAAATTGATTTAAGCGCAGATATATTGGACTATTATGCAGATAATGGTGCTGAATTTCTTGCCGATAAAAAATTAAACCCTGAATCAGGCGAAGCGTTTATTCGCAGTAGCGCGATAGGTGTTTTATTTGGTGTGATGCCTTGGAACTTTCCATTTTATCAGGTAGTACGATTTGCCGCTCCAAATATAATGGTAGGAAATACAATTTTATTAAAACATGCATCTATAGTGCCTCAATGTGCTATTGCAATTGAAGATTTATTTACAGAAGCTAAAGCTCCAGAAGGACTTTACATAAATTTATTGATTTCAGGAAAGCGAAGTACAGCATTAGTAAGTGATCAAAGAATCAAGGGAGTTTCATTAACTGGAAGCGAAGGTGCCGGTTCAAGTATTGCTGAAGCTGCAGGAAAACATTTAAAAAACTCAGTTCTTGAATTAGGTGGTAGCGATGCCTTTATTGTACTGGAAGACGCTGACATCGATACCGCTGTAGAAATGGCTATTGCAGGAAGAATGAACAATAATGGTCAAAGCTGTATAGCTTCAAAAAGATTTATTGCAGTAGCATCCATAGCCGATGAGTTTTTAGAAAAATTTACTAAAAAAGTCGCTGCCCTTAAAGTTGGAGACCCAATGGATCCAAATACACAAGTAGGACCCCTTAGCAGCGAAGAAGCTTTAGTAAATATATTGGAACAGGTTAAAAGATTTGAGAAAGCAGGTGCGAAAATTTTAGTGGGTGGTAAAAGGGCTTCTGATGCTGGTGCCTTTATGCAACCTACAATTTTAACTAATTTAAAACGGGGAGTGCCTACTTTTCAAGAAGAATTGTTTGGCCCCGTAGCCTCATTCTATAAAGTCGAAAATGAAGAAGAAGCAATAGACCTTGCAAATGATTCGCCTTTTGGCTTAGGAGGATCTATTTATACAAAAGATATAAAACGAGCCGTAAAAATAGCCGATAAGATTGATAGCGGTATGATTTTCATCAATCACCCTACTTCAACACAACCGGATTTACCTTTTGGAGGAACTAAAGGATCAGGGTACGGACGTGAATTATCTGAGCTAGGAATTAGTGAGTTTGTAAATAAAAAACTTATTAGAGTAATCTAATAGGATTGCTCTATTTAAAATATGTTTTATAACTTTTAAATAGAGCGATATTTTTTCTGTTTATATTAAATGCGTGTTTCATCTATACAATATTTTAAATTACAAAAATATGACAACAAGGCAAATTATTATGGAAGCAAGACCTAACGGAACAGTCTTAATTAAGAATTTTAAAATTGAAAATACCACCTTAAATAAAAAAGATGCTGGGGAAGTATTATTAAAAGGAAAATGTTAATTAGTAGATCCTTATATGCGTGGTCGAATGAATAATGCCAAATAATATGTTGAACCTTTTAAAATATTTGAACATCTGGAAGGTCGTGCAGTTGCAATTGTGATAGAGAGCAAATGAGATAAATTTAAAATAGGTGATACAATGGTAGGGAGATTTCAATGGAAGGAAACTTTTATGTCAAAAGATGATATGATACAAAAGGTCGATAAAAATGTTCCTGAGTTGAGTTACTACTTAAGTATATTAGGCATGACCGATTTAATTGCTTATTTTGGTTTGATGGATTTCCTGAAGGGATGAAGCAGTTATCCACATGGGTCAAAGAAGGAAAACTAAAATTTACGCGAACAATTGTGAATGGATTTGACCAATTACCCACCGCATTTCTAGGTTTAATTGAAGGTAATAACAACAGTATAATGATTGTCAAAGCTTAATTTTGAAAGTAAAAATAAAAGAAAGAAGTCGTTAGCTTCATTATATTGCAACTTCTAGACGCTTTTTTTTAATTTATTTTCACAATCCAATCGCTTTAACTCAAGGAAAATTCTTCCAATAAAGACAATGAAAAAATTAGGCCATCTAAAGTCTATAAAAATTATAAAACAATTTTCGGTAAAGGCGAAAAAATTTGCAAAATAAGTTATTTCACAAATGGCTATTATAAGAAAAGTATTAAATTATATAGTGTCGTTAATTATAATATATCTAGACGTTTAAGAACTCTAAAAAAAGTAGAATTAATCAAATTTATACAATACAAAATTATCATCTTGAGCTTAAAAAAATAGTTATAAACTTTTCCTAACCGTTACTTAAAAACTTGCTATTACTTTAAACTGGACAATATGCAATTTTTAAGCCTTTTACAAATAATGAAAAGACCTTGTTCAAAGTCAAGCAAATTTTGATTTTAATGAATTGTTATTTTTTTATAATTCTTAAAACAATACTTTATCAATAAAATATTAATTTAACCAAAAATAGAAATTATGGAAAAATATGCATTATTAGCACGATTAGAAGCTAAACCTGGAAAAGAAAATGAAGTTGCTGCATTTTTAAAAAGTGCATTACCATTGGTTTTAGACGAACCAGACACTGTAAACTGGTATGGCTGGCAAATAGGAACTTCCACATTTGGAATTTTTGATACATTTGAAACTGAAGCTGGCAGAAAAGCGCATCTAGCAGGTAAAATTGCAGAAGCTTTAATGGCAAATGCGGGTACCTTACTATCCAAAGATCCTGTTATTGAATTTTTAGAATTATTGGCCGTAAAATAATCGAACAGCTATTTATTTTCTTCTAAAAAACTACAAAGTGCTCGTTTGTGAATATCACCTTTTTACTTTGAATTCAAAATTAAAAGTTACAATGCCAACGTAAAATTTTTATGTTGGCATTTTTTATTTTAAATTTAGAGCTTATTAGAATATTAAATTCATTGTTGTCCGATAAAAAAGAAGCCAAATTAATGGCTTCTTAAAATAATCGTAATTTAGAGTTGCAAAATTCAAATAACGATGGGTAAAAATAAGTATTTTTCGAGTAAATCTGTTTTCGGACAGCTGATTTCTTTAATAGATGATTCGATGATTAGCAAAGCAGTTAAAAAGTATGATTCAGATAGGTATGTCAAACATTTCAAATGCAAGGATCATTTGTTTAGTATGGTTTTTTGCTGTTTAGAAAAGTGTAATTCATTGCGTGAGGTTTCTGGGGGAATGGTAGGTTTATCAGGTAAAGAGGAAACAGTTCGAATTAATCATCTTCCCAAAAAGAGTACTTTGGCAGACGCAAACAAGGGTAGAAAAGTAGAATTTTTTCAAGAAATTTATAACAATCTGCTCGAGAAACATAGCTTTGTTTTATCGGACAGTCGAATTGAGATAGCCTTAGGGAAAAAGATTAAAATTGTTGACAGCACCACAATAAGCCTGTTTAAAGACATCTTAAAGTGTGTTGGAAGAAAGTCTGCTGACGGAAAAAGCAAGGGCGGAATCAAGTCGCATACTGTGATAAATGCCGATGAAAAAGTTCCCAATTTAGTTTGGTTTACACCTGCAACAACTCACGACCATCAGTTTTTAGAAAAGCTAAAATGCGATGAACATACTGTTTATATATTCGATAAAGGATACATTGATTATAAGGCTTTTGCACATTTTTCCGAACAAAATACAGGTTTTGTAACTCGAATAAAAGACAATGCAAAGTACGAAGTAACCCAAAAGAATGACATTCCAGGGAACATTCACAGCGGTGTTTTATCAGACGAAATTATTGAGGTTGGAGTAAATAATGAAAGTGGTAAAACCAAATTGAAATTAAGAAAAATAAAATACTATGACAGAGAACACAAAAGAAGCTTTGAGTTTATTAGTAATTTGTTTGAATTTAGAGCAGACACAATAGCGGCACTTTATAAAATAAGGTGGCAAATAGAATTGTTATTCAAACAAATCAAGCAAAATTTCCCGCTAAAATATTTCTTAGGAGACAATGAAAATGCTATTAAAATTCAAATTTATTGCGTCTTAATAGTAAATCTCTTATTAGGAGTTATAAAGAAAAGTCTAAAGAGACAATGGTCTTTTTCAAATTTAGTAAGTTTTTGTAGAATTCATTTATTCAACTATATTCATCTAACTAAATTTTTAGAAAGTCCCGAAAAACAATGGAAACTCGACGGGGACGACGATGTTCAATTAGGTTTGTTTGATGATTATTTGGCTACGGGATAAAATTCGATAAATGAAACTAAAAATTATATTTTTTCATTTATCAAATTCTCAAGACAGTACTCAAAAACAAGCTAAAGCAGGCTAAAACCTCGTGAAGTGCCAAAATAAATAGAAAAATAAACGTTCCGTGATTTTTTATCGGACAACAATGTATTAAATTATAAAAATGCTTGAAACTATCTTAGAAAACATTCAAAATGTAAAAGTTATTGATGAAACTATTGACTATGACAAATACATTTCTTTAGATTTATCAGTTTCGAATGCTTTTTTTTCACAACTAGAAATCGACAATTCAAATGATTTTGAAGAATATATTGAAAAATATTTAACAGAAAAACATGCGAAAGTAGCTTTTGGTGGTTATAATGAAGTACGGAATTTATACAAAAGAAGTACTGTTTTTAATGTTCAAAAAACTGATGAACGCAATGTTCATATTGGCCTGGATTTATGGATAAAAGCAGGAACGTCAGTATTAGCGGCGCTAGATGGTGTAGTTCATAGCTTCAAATATAATATCGGTTTAGGTGATTATGGACCTACTATTATTTTAGAACACAAAATTGAAAATCATGTTTTTTACACCTTATATGGGCATCTTTCCTTAGACAGTATTTCCAAGATTCAAAAAGGAGATATTTATAAGAAAGGTCAACAAATAGCCACTTTGGGAACGGCATTGGTAAATGGAGATTACTCGCCTCATCTACATTTTCAAATTATAAAAAACTTATCCAATAATTTTGGCGATTATCCAGGAGTTTGCAGTAAAAATGACCTCCCATATTATTTAGAAAACTGTCCAGATCCAAATATCTTATTAAAAATTAAATAAATTATGAAAAAATTAATTCTTGTTTTGTCCATCCTTTTGCTTGTTGGTTGTAAATCGAAAAAAGTTACAAATACTCCAGAACCTGTAGAAGTTAAAATCGTTAAACTTTCCCTTTCGGCAATAGATGAAAATCAAAAATCTAAAGCATATGAATTAGGTAAAAGAGTTTTAATGACTTGCAACACCTCCAAGTTTAAACCTTTTAACGAAAGTGAAGCAACACAATCCGTAATTAAAAACACAACGGAAGAAAAATTGACAAAAACATGTACCAAATTCCGTCAATATTATGGAACTTTTAAAGACCTTCAATTAGTGGAGGCTTATAAAAACATTTATGAAAAAACAACCGTTTTTCGTTATAAAGCTTTATACACAAAAAAGGTGGCAAATAAAGAACTAAGGGTTTCCATGAATGAGGAAAACAAAGTTTCCTCGATAAAATCCCTTGATTGGGTGGACACTTTTCAAAACAAATAACTTTAAATAAAATTCCTTAGTATAGGCACCATAAATTAAGTAGCCATAATATTGCTTTCTCAGTGAATAGTATGTAAAAAACCTTTAATCTGGTTTTTTTCTAACACTCAAAAAGTTATAGTGCGTCAATAAATAATATGATTAATATCGATTATAAATTATGGTTAAAGAACGAAGCGGACATTAACAATCCGTGAATTATATAATTTTTTTTTAAAATTGTATAAAACAACTCAAAAATAATAAACTGATTTTTACACCAACTCTATAAAAAAATTAATTTGAAACTATATATCAAATACATGGTTAGTAATCGCTGCAAAATGGTAGTGAAAGAAGAGTTGAAAAAACTCAAACTACACTTTATTGTTGTTGATTTAGGCGAAGTTGAAATCATGGAAAATATTACTATGAGTCAACGCGAACAATTGAAAATCGGACTTGTAAATTCAGGTCTAGAATTAATGGACGATAAAAAATCCATGCTTATCGAAAAGATAAAAAATGTGATTATTGAGATGGTTCACCATTCAACTGAAACAATCAAAATTAACTTTTCGGACTATTTAAGTCAAAAATTGAATCATGATTATACGTACTTGTCTAATTTATTTTCAGAAGTACAAGGAACAACAATTGAACAATTTATTATTTCCCATAAAACAGAAAGAATTAAAGAATTGATTATTTACGGTGAATTAAATATAACTGAAATTGCTTGGAAAATGAACTACAGTAGTGTCGCGCATTTATCAAGTCAATTTAAAAAAGTTACCGGTCTTTCCCCTTCCCATTTTAAACAATTGAAAGATAAAAGAAGGAATCCGATTGAAGAAGTTGGTATTAAAAATGAGGAAAAAGAATTGACATAATTCATATAAAAGTTTTTAAATAAAAATAGAAATCATACAAACTCAAGAATTGCAATACGCTAGAAGTCTTATTGAAGCCAGTTTAGATCCCTTAATTATTATTAACATTGAAGGGAGAATTACGGATATGAATGAAGCTTTGGCAAACATTACTGGGTTGTCTTCTGAAGAACTGAAAGGAACAGATTTCTTTAATTATTTTACTGCACCTCAAAAAGCACTAGAAGCTTGTCAGCAAATATTTAAAAATGGAGCAGTTTCTAATTATTCGCTTACCATTCAACATAAAGAAGGTAAACTAACGGATGTATTTTTCAATGGTGCCGTTTATAAAAATGATAAAGGAATTGTACTAGGTGCTGTAATTTTTGCCAGAGATATCGCAGAGCAAAAATGGGCTGAAAAATTACGAATTGCCAATAATGAATTGGCCTTCCAAAACGATGAAATGGAAAAGCGTGCTGAAGAGTCCGTGATTGCCAACAAAGAATTAGCCTATCAGAACGATGAAAAAGAAAAACGTGCGGAAGAGTTAGTTATTGCCAATATAGAATTGGCCTATCAAAATAATGAAAAGGAAAAACGTGCTGAGGAACTGTCTATTGCCAACAAAGAATTAGCCTATCAAAACGATGAAAAAGGAAAACGCGCGGACGAATTAGTCATTGCCAATAAAGAATTGGCATATCAAAATGATGAAAAAGGAAAACGCGCGGACGAATTAGTCATTGCCAATAAAGAATTGGCGTATCAAAATGATGAAAAAGGAAAACGTGCAGATGAATTAGTTATTGCCAACAAAGAATTAGCTTATCAAAATGATGAAAAAGGAAAACGTGCAGACGAATTAGTTATTGCCAACAAAGAATTAGCATACCAAAACGATGAAAAGGGAAAACGTGCAGATGAATTAGTAATTGCCAATAAAGAACTTGCTTATCAAAATGATGAAAAAGGGAAACGTGCAGATGAGTTAGTTATAGCGAATAAAGAACTTCGGTTTCAAAACAATGAAAAAGAAAAACGTGCGGCAGAGTTACTAATTGCCAATAAAGAACTTATTTTTCAAAATAATGAAAAAGAAAAACAGAAAATTGTAAACAAAGAACTGGAAGTATTAAGCAATTCTTTGAAATTAGCGTCTCAATATTCTTTAAGCTTAATTGAGGCAAGTCGTGATCCTTTATTTACAATTAACCCAAAAGGAAAAATAACAGATACTAATGAAGCATCTGTTAATGTAACTGGTGTTTCCCGTAAAAAATTAATTGGTTCTGATTTCATTAATTATTTCACTGATTCAGAAGAAGCCCGCAAAGGATACCTAGAAGTTTTTAACAAAGGGTTTATCGCTGATTATCCCCTAACTATCAAAGATCATCAATTAACCGATGTTTTATTGAATGGTTCGGTATATAAAAATGAACAAGGCAAAGTACTTGGTGTTGTGGTGGTGGCCAGAGATATTACAGAACAGAAAAGAATTGAAAAAGAATCAATAGAAGCACGACTTTTTGCAGAACTAGCTACTGAAATTGCCGAAGAGGCAAAAATAAACGCTGAATTTGCGACCGTAATTGCCGAAAATGCAGTGAAGGCGAAACAACAGTTTCTGTCGAATATGAGTCACGAAATTCGTACACCGATGAATGCAATTATTGGGTTTACGAAAGTGGTCTTAAAAACAGAATTGACTGTTAAACAGAAAGAATATTTAAATGCAATCAAAATGAGTGGCGATGCATTGATTGTACTTATAAATGACATATTAGATTTAGCTAAAGTAGATGCAGGCAAAATGGTATTTGAAAAAACACCTTTTAAAATGAATTCGTCCATTACCGCCATGCTCCATTTATTTGAAACAAAGATTCAAGAGAAAAACTTAAGATTAGTTACGGAATACGACAATAAAATCCCTGATGTTTTGGTTGGAGATCCAGTTCGTTTGCACCAAATTATTTTAAATTTAGTAAGTAATGCTGTAAAATTTACAACAAAAGGAACCATTACTGTAAGTGTAAATATGTTGCATGAAGATGAGGATAAAGTAATAATTGAGTTTGCTGTTAATGATACAGGAATAGGAATACCTAAACAAAAAATAGACACCATATTTGATAATTTTCAACAGGCGACCAGTGGCACCTCAAGGTTATATGGGGGAACAGGATTAGGACTTGCGATTGTAAAACAATTAGTTGAACCTCAAGGTGGTAAAATTAGAGTAAAAAGTAGTGTAAATATTGGAACCACTTTTAGCTTTACTTTAAGTTTTCAAAAAACAGACGCCGATGCGCAACTGCAAAATGAACTGATAGAGCTTGATTCTGAAATAAAAAATATAAAAGTGTTAGTTGTAGAGGACATTGCTCTGAATCAATTACTAATGAAAACATTATTAGATGATTTTGGGTTTCAGCGCGATATTGCAGAAAACGGTAAAATTGCAATTGAAAAACTACAAAATAATACGTACGATATAATTTTGATGGATTTACAAATGCCAATTATGAATGGATTTGAAGCCACAGAATACATTCGTAACACGATGAATTCAAAAATTCCGATAATCGCATTAACTGCTGATGTAACGACGGTAGATTTAGCAAAATGCAAATCAGTAGGGATGAATGATTATGTTGCAAAACCTCTTGATGAAAAATTATTGTACAGTAAAATAGTTGGACTATTAAAAAAGCCAAAACTTGAAAAGCTAAATATTAAGCTTGCCGAAAATATTGGAACAGAAAATAAAAAAAGTGAAAAGATAAAATGTATTGATTTATTGTATTTAAATAAACGTACAAAATCGGATCCAGAATTGATGTCGGAAATGATTTCCCTTTATTTAGCGGAAACTCCTGCATTCATTAAGACAATAAAACATAGCTTAGAAAATAAAAACTGGCCATTATTACAGGCCACCGTGCATAAAATGATTCCGTCATTTTCAATCATGGGAATTCATCCAAATTTTGAAACCATGGCTAAAAAAATTCAAGAATTAGCCAAAAGTCAAGAAATTGCCGATGAAATTCATGATCTTGTTGAACAACTGGAGAATATATGTACACAAGCATGTGAAGAATTAGAAGAAGAACTTAATTTAATTAAAAATAAATAATTGTGAAAAACGATAAAAAAATCAAAATTTTCTTAGTAGATGATGATGCAGTCTTTTTAAAATCATTAGAAATAGAATTTATTCATCATACTGATTTTAGTGTAGAAACATTTTCGACGGGTGAATTATGCATCGCTAATTTATCAAGTAATCCGGACGTTATTATCCTGGATTATCAACTCGATGGTATTGATAAAACTGCCATGAATGGAATTGAGACATTAGATAAAATAAAGGAATTCAATCCTGATATTCCCGTAGTTATGTTATCGTCTCAAGATAAAATTGATGTTGCCATCAGTTGTATGCATCACAAAGCTTTTGATTACGTCGTGAAAAGTGAAACTGCATTTTTACGCCTTCAAAAAAACATTACCGCCTATTTTCACTTCGAAAGAATTGAAAAAGAATTGACGTGGTATATGGCAAGGATGTAGTTCATTAATTCTCAGCGATAAATATCTCAATCGCAAGATAGATCATGATTAAATAGCTATACTTTTTGATGAGTGAGAATTTAAAAAATTCAAAACTTTCAAATACGGTTACAGTTTTAACCTTGATCGTCACCTGACGTACTAATAAAACAATTCAAAGAATTATTTACGCTTTAAAATGAAGGATAAAGACACCAAGGATATAGAAATTTCATTATTATTGGAAGCTATTTATCAAAGATACGGTTATGATTTCAGGCAGTATTCGCAAGCCCATATCAGACGTAGGATAATGAACAGGATGACGATGACCGGATTAGAGTATATTTCTCAAATGCAAGCTATGGTTCTGAACGATGAAACATTTGCTTCCGATCTTTTGCAGGATTTATCAATAACAGTCACTGAAATGTTTCGCGACCCGGAATTCTATAAATCATTGCGAGAAAATGTTATCCCTATTTTAAAAACGTATCCTTTTATAAAAATATGGCATGCAGGTTGTGCCACAGGTGAAGAAGCCTATTCGATGGCTATACTTTTGCAGGAAGAAGGTTTGTATGACAGGACAACTATTTATGCAACCGATTTTAACCAAATGGCTTTGGATAAAGCAAAAGAAGGAATTTTTTCCAATAAAATGATTAAAGATTATACGGTTAATTACCAATTATCCGGAGGAAAAGAATCTTTTTCAAGTTATTATACGGCTAGTTATGACAATGTTATAATGAATAAATCGTTGAAGAAAAATATTGTTTGGGCTAATCATAATTTAGTAACTGATAGCGTCTTTGCTGAAGTTCATTTAATATTATGCCGAAATGTGCTTATTTATTTTGACCAAAATTTACAAAATAAAGTACAAACATTATTTTTTAACAGCCTGATTAATGGAGGTGTTTTATGTTTGGGATCCAAAGAAAGTTTGCATTTCACGGATTTATATCAAGAATATATCGAGTTGGATAAAAAACAACGCATATTTAAAAAGAAATATTAAAAAAAATGAAATATGAAGCAATTGTAATTGGACTTTCTTCCGGTGGAATGAGCGCAATGAAAGTCATGTTTTCACTTTTGCCTAAAGATTTCAACATCCCAATTATCGTAGTCCAGCATCTTAATGCCCGTTCAGATAGTCATTGGATAAAATTACTAAATGAAAAAAGTAATCTCCACGTAAAAGAAGCGGATGAAAAAGAAAAAATAGAGCCCGGAAATATTTACATCGCTCCGCCAAATTATCATTTGCTGATTGAAAAGGATAAAACCTTTTCTCTAACAATAGATGAACGCGTCAGTTTTGCGAGACCATCAATTGATGTATTGTTTGAATCAGCTGCAGAGTCTTATAAGAACAAATTGATTGGCGTGGTACTTACAGGATCTAATCATGACGGAACAAATGGGATAAAAAGAATAAAAAAATACGGCGGCTTGGCCATAGTTCAAGATCCACTAACAGCTGAATCTTCTTATATGCCTTCATCCGCTATTGCTGCAATAGCACCAGATTATATTTTATCTTTAGAAAAAATAATTGAATTACTGATAAAAATTGATCACCAAAAGAAATAATCCTAATAAAATTTACAAATAACAAAATGAATATGACTCTTGGTAGAAAAATAGTAATCGGATTTATTGTTTGCGTGATTGTAATATTTGTACTTGCCATTTTCTCTTATAAAAATAGTGAAAAATTAGTCGCATCTAATACTTTGATAAACCATACCAATGAAGTCTTAAGTGAATTTGAACAAATCCTTGTTTCTACTCTTAATGCAGAAACTGGTGCACGAGGGTTTGTAATTACAGGTGATATCAATTTTATAAATTCTTTGTCATCCGCCAATAAAATTGCAATCAAGCATCTTGAAAAAGTAAGGCAATTAACAAAGGACAATCCCAATCACCAAAAGAATATTGCGCTATTAGGGAAGGTTCTCAAAATTCGTTTTGATCATTTTAACAAAACTATAGCCCTTCGCAAAATCGTACCATCAGCTATTGGGATTGAAAAATCCAGACAATATGTTGCCTCAGGAGAAGGAAAAAAAATACAAGATGAAATTAGAAAATTAATAAATTCATCTAAGGGGATAGAATCTGCATTACTAGCTGAAAGAAAACAAGCCAGCAAAGATGATATTAACACTTTCAATTTAGTTTTCGCCATTTTATTAATGCTTATTATTATTGTGCTTTTCATTGTATTTTACATAGTTACCATCAATTTGAAAGCACTTAAAGGTGCTGAATTAGAAACTGCAGGTAAAAACTGGCTACTAACAGGTAGTACAGAACTGAACGAAAAACTAAAAGGAGACCAAAATATAGAAGAACTGGCAAACAACGCAATTAGTTTTTTATGCACTTATCTCAAGGCAAATGTTGGCGCAATTTATCAGTTAACTAATTCCGATAACCTACTTACCCTTAGCGGAAAATATGCTTATTCAACTCCTAGTGGCACTCCCCTACATATCAAACTTAATGAAGGTCTGATTGGTCAGGCTGCATGGGAACAAAAACAAATTTATTTAACTGATATTCCGGAAGATCAAATACGCATTACTTCTTCTATTCTAAATACTAAACCAAAAAATTTACTTATTACTCCCTTTTTGTTTGAAGGAAAAACAGTGGGTGTAGTTGAAATAGGCAGCCTTACAGATTTTTCTGAAACTGAAAAAGAATTCATCCATAACTCTATGGATAGCATAGCTATTAGCCTCAATTCAGCTACTGCCCGAAAACAAATACAAGAATTACTTGAAGAAACGCAAGTTCAAAGTGAAGAGAAAGAAAAAAGAGCCGCTGAATTAGGTATTGCCAATAAAGAACTCGCTTATCAAAATGATGAAAAAGAAAAACGAGCAGCAGAATTAGGTATTGCCAACAAAGAACTCGCTTACCAAAATGAGGAAAAAGAAAAACGAGCAGCTGAATTAGGGATTGCCAACAAAGAACTAGCCTACCAAAATGAGGAAAAAGAAAAACGAGCAGAAGAGTTAAGTTTTGCCAATAAAGAGCTTTCCAATCAATCTGAAGAACTTCAAATACAGCAGGAAGAACTTAGACAACTCAATGAAGAATTAGAGCAACAAACTCAAAATCTAAAACAGCAGCAAGAAGAATTGCAGATGACTAATGAAGAACTGGAAGAACAGACTCAATCTTTAGAAATAAAGAATAAAGAAATCCAAGCTTCGAAAAACGATATTGAGCAAAAAACAAAACAACTTGAAATTAGTAGCAAGTATAAATCAGAATTCCTTGCAAACATGTCTCATGAGTTAAGGACTCCTCTTAATAGCTTACTAATTCTTTCAAAAGATTTATCTGAAAACAAAAAGCAAAATCTCGATGATATTCAGGTAGAAAGTGCTGAAATCATTTATAAAAGTGGCCACGATTTACTGGTATTGATTAATGAAGTACTGGATCTTTCGAAGATTGAAGCAGGAAAAATGGCTATTCATATTGAAAAAGTCCCGCTAAAGAAGTTTACGAATGATCTTATACGTGATTTTAAACATTACGCGGAACAAAAAGGCTTGAGGTTAATTTGTAATCTCAGCGGCGAATTACCTGATTTTATCCGCACAGATTCTCAACGATTGAATCAGATTATGAAAAATTTGATATCCAATGCGATAAAATTTACTGAAAAAGGAAGTGTAACCATAAACGTTGACAGAAATACAGAAAATACATTACTTATATCTGTCATCGACACAGGAATTGGAATACAGGAAGAAAAACAAATGGCCATATTTGAAGCTTTCCAGCAAGCGGAAGGCGGTACTTCCAGAAAATATGGAGGTACTGGTTTAGGTCTTTCCATATCGAGAGAACTCGCCAAATTATTGGAGGCAGAAATTATGGTGAGCAGTAATTTAAACGAAGGATCCACTTTTTCTCTCCTTATTCCATTAGAGATATTTCCTGAAAAGCACGCAATAAGTACAAGTAGAATAAGTCCCGTTAGATACCAGCCTCGCCCGGTAATTGATGAAAATTATCTTAATTACCCTGGGATAAAAGATGACCGAGATTTAATAACTTCAGACGATAAAGTTGTGCTTATTGTTGAAGATGATTTGAAGTTTGCTGCTATTATTTCAATGCAAGCCAAACAAAAAGGATTCAAATATTTGTCGGCTGCAACTGGAGAAGATGGCTTAGTATTGGCTTCAAAATACAAACCGCAAGCCATAATTCTTGATATGGGATTACCGGGTATCAACGGACATGATGTACTGCTTGACTTGAAAGCGAATCCATCGATGAGACATATACCGGTGCATATAATTTCGGCAAATGACCGTTCACTGGATCAAATAAGAGAAGGTGCCATCGAATACTTAATGAAACCCATTGCTAAAAAAGATTTGGAAGAAGCATTTGTCAGAATTGAAAATTTTGTCAATCGAAAAATAAAAAATCTATTAATTATAGAAGATAGCGAGAATTCGAGAAAAGCAATGAAGATTCTCATTGGTAATGGCGATGTAAAATGTTTTGAAGCGGGAACTGGTGCAGAAGCATTAGAATTATATGAGCAAAATCACATTGACTGCATTATTCTAGACATTGGTTTACCAGACATGAGTGGCTTTGACCTTATCCATAAATTAGAGGAGAAGAAAGGCCATAACATCCCTCCCATTATCGTTTATACTGGTAAAGAACTTACTAAAGAAGAAAATGATATGCTGGAGAAATATGCTGAAAGTATCATCATAAAAGGTATTAAATCAGAAGAAAGGTTACTTGATGAAACGGCTCTTTTCCTTCATAGAACCATAAGCAATTTGCCAAAATCAAAGCAAACTATTATCAATAATTTGCATGATAAAGAGGCCATTTTCCATTCGAAAAAAATATTATTGGTCGATGATGATATGCGAAACGTATTTGCTCTGTCCAAAATATTACAAGAACGTGGAATTGAGGTAATAAAAGCTGAAAATGGAATAAAGGCTTTGGAAATGTTGGATAATCATGCTAATATTGATTTGGTATTAATGGATATCATGATGCCCGAAATGGATGGTTACGAGGCTATGCAACGAATACGATCTCAAATAAAGTTCAAAAAATTGCCTATAATTGCACTTACCGCAAAAGCGATGAAAGACGATAAGCAAAAATGTATTGATGCTGGCGCCAATGATTATATTACTAAGCCTATAGATGTGGAACGATTATTATCTTTGATGCGAGTATGGTTAAGCAAATAATTACACCATTTATTGAATACATGATATTATAAACATAAAATTGCCAGAATAATTTTTATTGAAAATGAAAGAAAATAGCCTTATTAAAATCTTATTGGTTGATGATCTTCCGGAAAATTTATTTGCTTTACAAGTAATTCTTTCAGGTGAGAATTATGTTTGCGTAAAAGCTAATTCAGGCAATGAAGCTTTAAAAATTCTTCTTCATGAACAAGATTTTGCACTGGTTTTAATGGACGTGCAAATGCCTGAAATGGATGGATTTGAAACGGTAGAATTAATTCGCCAAATCGAAAATCTTAAACATGTTCCCATTATTTTTTTAACGGCGAGTATGGACAATGCTCAGCAAGTTTTCAAAGGCTATCAAGCCGGTGCAGTGGACTATATGATTAAACCGCTTTCACCAGAAATATTAAAAGCAAAGGTGGCTGTTTTTGTGGATTTACATAAGAAAAATCAGGAATTATTAGTTCAGGCAGAACAACTGAAGAAACTTAACACTGATCTACACGCTCAAAAATTACTTTCAGAATATTCTCTTAGTCTTATTGAAGCAAGTCATGATCCATTATTTGCAATTAGCCCAGAAGGGAAAATAACAGATATGAATAATGCATCGGTAAAAGTAACCGGGGTGTCTCGAAAAAAATTAATTGGCACTAACTTTTTTGATTATTTCACTGATCCGCAGAAAGCTCGAGAATTATATCAAAAAGTATTCGAACAAGGGTTTGTTGCCGATTCTCCATTAATACTTCGTCATAAAAACAATAAATTGATTGATGTATTATTCAACGGCTCCGTGTATAAAGATGATGAAGAAAACGTGTTAGGTGTTGCCATTGTTGCCAGAGATGTTACTGATCAGAAAAGAAATGAAACTGAATTAATTGAAGCTAAAATTTTGGCGGAAGCATCCACAAAAATTTCAGAGGAAGCAAAAATAAAAGCAGAAAATGCAACTACTATAGCTGAAAATGCCTTAAACGCAAAACAGCAATTCTTGTCGAATATGAGTCACGAAATTCGTACACCAATGAATGCAATCATTGGATTTACAAAGGTGATTCTTAGAACAGATTTGGCAGCCAAACAAAAAGAATATTTAAACGCTATAAAAATAAGCGGTGATGCATTAATCGTACTTATAGACGACATACTTGACTTAGCAAAAGTTGATTCCGGTAAAATGACATTTGAGAAAAAACCTTTCAAAATGAAGTCTTCGATCTTAGCTACGCTTCATTTATTTGAAACAAAAATTCAAGAGCAAAAGTTACAATTTATTAAAGAATACGACAACAAGATTCCAAGTATTCTAGTAGGAGACCAAGTTCGCTTGCATCAAATAATTTTAAACCTGGTGAGTAATGCCATCAAATTTACAACAAAAGGCGAAATTACGATAAGCGTTGATTTATTACATGAAGATGCTGAAACTGTTATTCTGAAATTTGCTGTCAAAGATACCGGAATCGGTATATCCCCGGAAAAGATAGGAACCATCTTTGAAAATTTCCAACAGGCAAACAGTGAAACCTCGAGATTATATGGTGGAACTGGACTAGGGTTAGCCATTGTAAAACAATTAATAGAAGCACAAGGTGGTAGTATTCGCGCCAAAAGCACGGTAAATGAAGGTTCAACTTTTAGTTTTACTTTAAGTTTCCAAAAAACAGAAGCCGATGCTGAATTGGAAGATGAGATAATGATTTTAGATTCAGAAATGAAAGATATAAAAGTATTAGTAGTTGAAGATATAGCGCTCAACCAATTGCTTATGAAAACGCTTTTAGATGATTTTGGATTCGATCGGGATATTGCCGAGAATGGCAAAATAGCAATTGAAAAACTTAAAGAAAATGAGTACGATATTATCCTGATGGACTTACAAATGCCAGAAATGAATGGCTATGAAACTACTGAATATATTAGAAAAACTTTGAAATCAGCAATTCCCATTATTGCATTAACTGCTGACGTAACTACTGTTGATTTAGAAAAATGCAAAGCAGTGGGAATGAATGATTACCTTGCAAAACCAGTTGATGAGAAACTATTATACAGCAAAATAGTAAGTAATCTTAATAAAACCTAAACTGGTAAATATTAATGAAATTGTAGAGAAAAAAGAGAATAGAATGAAAAAATAAGGGAATACATGATTTAATGATGCAACTTTAAAAAGTTTCTTTACAGGTTTAAATCAAATTAAAGGAACAACTTAATAAAAATTAAAAATGGCATTTAATGATCACCGCCTATTTATTCTTGTCCAGATCAAATATTCATTGGTGCTTTGTGTTATAATAAGTACAATTAATCCATTTATAAAACATATTTCCCTACTTTTAATCAAATATTTTTTTTTAGATTTTTAATTATGAGATATCCAAAAGATCAGGCTGAAACAAAAAATTGTAGCCAATCTCATAACTATAAAAAATACATATTTAATCTATTATGAAATTAGCTAAGAAACCAACTCTGAATAAATTGACTACTGAAAAAGAAGTTAAAAAAAACCCGTTTACAGTTGTAGCTATTGGCGCTTCAGCGGGAGGACTAGAAGCAGTCAGTATTTTATTAAAAAACCTGCCTTCTAATACTGGTATGGCTTTTATTTATGCGCAGCATCTCAATCCTGACCATAAAAGTTTACTCGCTTCTATCCTATCGAAGATTACGAAAATGAAAGTGCAGGAAATAGATAATATGGAGAAAATGGCTCCAAATAATGTTTACATAATGCCTCCCAATAAAGAAATTGCTGTCGTTGATGGACACATTAGGTTGCTTCCAAGACCAAAAAAATTGGGCACTAACTTATCAATAGATGTTCTTTTTTCCTCACTTGCAGAAACTCATAAATCAAATGTGATTGGTGTGGTTCTTTCAGGGTATGCACATGATGGAATGATTGGATTAAAAACGATTAAAGCAGCAGGAGGAATTACGTTTGCACAAGATGAAACTGCTCAAGCCAGTAGTATGCCTAATTCAGCAATCGCCGCAGGAGCCGTAGACTACATTTTACCTCCTGAAGAAATTGCAATTGAATTAGTACGTCTTAGCCAAAACAATTTTATTCTAAAAAATAATAATGAAAAACAGAATGTAAGTGAAATAATTTTAAAAAATACTAATTTCGATTTAAATACTATTTTTGAACTTTTACTTAAACAAACTGGAGTTGATTTTAGTCATTATAAAATGGCGACTATCAAGAGAAGAATTAGCCATAAAATGCAGCACTATGGTATAAAAACTGTGGAGGAATATGTAAAGCTTTTGCTCGAAAAAAATAATGAGATAGAAATTTTATATAAAGATTTGCTGATTAATGTCACTAGTTTTTTCAGAGAAAAACAAACTTTCCAATATCTAAAAACTGTTCTTCTTCCTAAACTATTAAAAAGCAAAAAAGCTGACGAAACATTGCGTATATGGGTTCCAGCTTGTTCAACGGGTCAGGAAGCCTACTCCATTGCAATGATCATTAGTGATTTGCAAGATACCGACAATAAGACACCGGTTCAAATTTTTGCCACAGACCTTAGCGAAGATGCTATTAGACAAGCCCGTATTGGTGAATATTCTCACAATGACTTGAAAACCATTTCTAAAAAATATGTACACCTCTATTTTACAAAAGTAGGCGAAAATTACCGCATTGTTAAAGAGCTTCGTGATATGTGCGTATTTGCGCCTCACAATATTTTACGTGATCCTCCTTTTTCTCGTATGGATTTTGTGAGTTGTTGTAATCTTCTTATCTATTTTGATTCTGCTGCACAAAAAAAGGTCTTTTCCTCTCTTCATTTTGCTTTAAATGATAGTGGTTATTTAATGCTTGGTAAGGCTGAAAGTATTGGTATAACATCGCAACTTTTTACATCAATGAATAATAAGTATAAAATTTATTCCCGTAAAAATAATATGGGAATAGGTAAATTACTTGAATTAACACCCCGCTTTACACGCGTAAATATGTCTAATAAAAAAGCAATCCCCTCTTCGAAAAGTACAAGTCTAAATCCTGTTGGTATAGAAGATGTGATCGATTCTGTTCTACTTACCACTTATATGCCTGCCTGTGCAGTTGTTAACAAAGACATGGAAATCCTACAGTTTAGAGGACCGGTCTCTACTTATCTAGAATATGCCTATGGTAAAGCGACACTTAATATTTTAAAAATGGCGCGGCCTGAGTTTGCTTTTGAACTTCGCAATGCGATCAACACAGTTATTGAGACAAAGGAAGCCGTACACAAATCCGGTATTGAAATAAAAATAGATTCGGTTTTACGGATGATGTCGTTTGAAGTTACGCCCCTAAAATACGAATGGGATGAACCTTTATTACTTATTATATTTAAACCTCAAGAAGCTGTTGTACAAAGTAATGAAAATGATACAGATGGAAACCTCATTTCTTCCCAAAAAGACTTAAAAATAAAAAAACTGACTGACGAGTTAAATAAAACGCGTTCAGAAATGATTTCCATTATTGAATCGCAAGAAACTACTTATGAGGAATTACAAGCAGCTAATGAAGAAATCGTTTCATCTAATGAAGAATTTCAAACTCTAAATGAAGAATTAGAGACCTCAAAGGAAGAAATTGAAGCTACTAATGAAGAACTCATTTGCACCAATCAGGAATTGCAAATGCGACATAATCTTTTAACTGAAGCACATGATTTTTCTATGGCAATAATTGCTACTATTCATGAACCGATGCTTATTCTACATAAAGATTTTAGTGTAAAATCTGCAAATAAATCTTTTTACAAAAAATTTCTGGTTGAAAAAGCAGAAACGGAAGGGAAATTATTATTTGACTTGGGGGACAATCAATGGAATATTCCAAAATTAAGATCAGTGTTAAACGATGTTATTTCAAAAAATAACGGCTTCGAAAATTTTGAAGTGACTCATACCTTCGCAGGAATAGGGGAAAAAATAATGTTGTTAAATGCCCAACTGATTATTCAAAAAACGAGTAGTGAACAGTTAATTCTTCTCGCTATAGAAGATATCACAGATCGCTCGCGTTATTATCTTAAAGAAAAATATTCGTCAAGCCTTATTGAAGCCAGTCTTGATCCATTGATGACCCTAAACATTGAAGGTAAAATTACTGACATGAATCAGGCGACTGTAAAAATAACCGGTTTATCGCGCACTAAATTGAAGGATTCCAATTTCTTTGATCATTTTACCGAGCCACAAAAAGCCCGTGAAGTTTATCAGGAAGTATTTGAAAAAGGATCGGTAACTGATTCTCCTTTAACCCTTAGCAACAAAGACGGTAAACTTACCGATGTATTATTCAACGGATCCGTGTACAAAGATGATAGAGGAAATGTACTAGGAGTTGTAATTGTTGCCAGAGATGTAACAATACAAAGAAGAATCGAAAAAGAATCTCTAGAAGCAAGAATTTTTGCTGAACTAGCCACTCAAATTGCTGAAGATGCAAAAAGTAAAGCAGAAGCTTCAACGCATTTAGCAGAAGAAGCAATGAAATCAAAACAACAATTTTTGTCTAACATGAGCCATGAAATCCGCACGCCCATGAATGCGATTATTGGTTTTACAAAAGTAGTTCTGAAAACAGAATTAACACAAAAACAAAAAAAATATTTAGAAGCCATAAAAATTAGCGGTGATTCATTAATCGTGCTTATAGATGACATACTCGATTTAGCAAAAGTAGATGCCGGGAAAATGATATTTGAAAAGAAACCTTTTAAAATAAAATCTTCTATCCAAGCTATGTTGCGTCTTTTTGAAACAAAAATTCAAGAAAAAAATTTAGAATTAATAACTCAATTTGATCCAACAATCCCAACAGTTGTTCTTGGCGATCCAATTCGTTTGCATCAGATTATTTTAAATTTGGTTAGTAATGCTATTAAATTTACAAATAATGGTACAATTGAGGTAAGCGTTCATCTGTTGCATGAAGATAATGAAAAAGTAATCCTTGAATTTGAAGTTACTGATACTGGTATAGGCATACCTAAAGAAAAAATAGCACGGATATTTGAAAATTTTCAACAAGCATCCAGCGGAACTTCCAGATTATATGGCGGAACAGGATTAGGACTTGCAATAGTAAAACAACTAGTAGAATCACAAGGCGGAAATATTCGTGTAAAAAGTAAATTTAACGCTGGTTCAACATTTATTTTTTCACTAACCTTTAATAAAACAAATGAAAAACCTGTTTCAGAAGCGACATTAATTGAATTAGATCATAAAATAAAAAACATAAGAGTTTTAGTTGTCGAAGATATTGCGCTTAATCAATTACTAATGAAAACATTGTTAGATGATTTTGGCTTCCATCATGAAATCGCTGAAAACGGTAAAATAGCAATTGAGAAATTACAAAAAAATGAGTTTGATATTATTTTGATGGACTTGCAAATGCCAGAAATGAATGGATTTCAAGCCACAAAATATATTCGTAATACATTGAAATTAAATATTCCTATAATTGCATTAACTGCTGACGTCACCACAGTAGATTTAGATAAATGCAAAGCGGTAGGAATGAATGATTATATTGCAAAACCTCTTGATGAACGTATATTATACAGTAAGATAGTTAGTATTCTTAAAAGGGATGAACCTTCAGAAAAAGATATAAAGAGTATTGAAAACAAACAAAAAGATCAAGTTCAAAATAAAAAAATAAAATGTATTAATTTAGAATATTTAAAAACCCGTACAAAATCAAATGCAAATTTGATGTCGGAAATGATCTCACTTTATTTAATACAAACTCCAACAATAATTTCGGCAATAAAACAAAGTTTTGACGAAAAAAACTGGCCATTATTAAGCGCTGCTGCGCATAAAATAATCCCTTCGTTTTCAATTATGGGTATCAGCTCCGATGTTGAAGATTTGGCAAAAAAAATTCAGGAATATGCAAGCAAAGAAAAACATTTAGATAAAATTGAGGACTTAATCATCGAACTGGAAGAATGTTGTGTACAATCATCCCATGAATTAGAGGAAGAACTCGAGATAATCAAAAATGGTTAATTGCTAAAATTATTGCCAATATTTCATCCTGCTCTAATATCTCGCTAGATTAATGTATTGGCAATTTATAAATTACACACTATTAATTTAACTCATTTTCTCTTGGTATCCTCGTCATACAATTCATTTTCATCGATATACCAAATTGAAATGAATAGAATAAGAAAATGTACTCCTTTCAAATACTTAAAAACAATTACTCCTATATTTTTAATTCAAAAATTGAAAAGAATTAGATGGAGCATAAAAAGTATCATATTTTAAGTAATTTTTTAATTTTTCTTTCAAAAAAGATAATGTTATAACTAAATATGAAAATTTTGTAACTTATTTAAAGGCTATAGCTTCACATTTGTAAGGTGATAAATAAGTCACAAAAATAAATAAATGAGTTATGAAATTAAGAAATACGCTTTCTACCCTTGCCATGTTATCGGTAGTTTTTTTATCCAGTTGTACTAATGATACTACTGAGAATTCAGCATCTACTATAGCCGCAGTGGCAAATTCAAAAAGTTCAAGTTCTCCTCTTTCTTCAGTTAATGAAACCTATAATGTACAACCAAAAGTAGGCTCATTGAATCCAGTAAATCTTGGTATTGCAGGAGATTTTGCAATCCTATCAAAAACAGGAATTACTGACGTCTATAAATCATCTATTACTGGTGACATTGGATCAAGCCCAATTACTGGTGCTGCCATATTAGTTAAATGTAATGAAGTGGTAGGAACAATATACACAGTTGATGCTGCAGGTCCACTTCCGTGCAGCGTGACTAACGCTACAAAATTGACAGTTGCTATTGGTGATATGCAAACAGCCTATACGGATGCAGCAGGACGAACTAATCCTGATTTTTTAAATTTAGGAGCTGGAAATATAGGTGGAAAAACACTTACACCTGGTTTATATAAATGGACAACGGCGCTTAATATCCCAACTGATATTACTATTTCAGGTAGTTCAACTGATGTTTTTATTTTCCAAGTGGCCGGTACTCTTAAATTGAGTTCAGCTGTTAGAATGACATTAACAGGAGGTGCGCAAGCAAAAAACATTTTTTGGGTAGTTTCAGATGCGGTAACCTGCGGAACAACTAGTCATTTTGAAGGAAACATATTAGGGATGACCGGTATCAATTTGCAGACTGAGGCAACAATCAACGGAAGAATGATGGCACAAACTGCTGTAACTTTACAAATGAATTCGGTTACTAAACCACAATAAATTAAAATATTATTATTTTCATGAGAGGCTGCCTTAACGGGCAGTCTTTTTTTTTATAAAAATATTCTAAAAATGACAATCTGTGAATAATATAAATTTTTCACAAAATCGTGAAACAATTATGTTTTATAAATATTTTACATTTGTTTAACTTTATTAAAATGCATTAAATGTGCTAATTAAGTTTTTGTATCTTTATTTCTGATAAATAAAACAGATGTTAAAAACATCAATTTTTTTTAGCTAAATAAGTTTTAAACAAGAACTTTTCTAAAATTTAGTTATATATAAAAACCCTTTAAAATAAAAATTATGAATCTTAAAAGAATCTTTGGAGCGTTACTTACTGCTCTCGGAATAGGTGGTCTAATTTATACTGCGGTTGTGTTTTCTAGCACTTCTGGAGAGACACAAGATGTTAAAGCACTTATTATTTATGGTGTACTAGGTATAGTATTCTTCGTATCTGGTATTAGCTTAGTTCGCACAACAAAAGACGAATCATAGACCGTTTTTTTGCTAGTTTGTTTAAAATTGACCTACATTTTTTTTGAAACAGATTAGCAAAATAGTAAATCCAATTGCATTGTAATCCTGCCTGCATTGTCTTCCTTTAATAAGAAAATTTCTTCAGGTACCAAATTAAAATTTGGACATTCTTCTTGGTAAAATATCGAATAAATCTCTCTGGATTTTTTAAAATTCAGAGGGATTTTATCATTTTATATTATTATTGTTTAATTTAAACCTTTTTCAATTACTTCCGCAATGAATTATAAAGTTTAAAATTTTAATAATAATAATAATAATAATACAATTATTGCAACTGACAGCAATAGTTGGCATAACAAACTTTCTTTTGAAGTCTCCAGTAAAAGAAACCTTCCAATCAATAAAACACTTGAATTTTGAAATTCTTTAAGTAAATTTTACAATATACTTTAGATTAAAAAAACTAATTTAGTGTGTTGGAAATCAGCTTATTAAAATAGTTCTCATAATTCATCCGTCATAATCTTAAAACGACGCTAATCAAAAATACAAATTCTAAAAAATAAATATGAAAATAGCTGTATTCAGTTCAAAACCACATGATCGAGAATTTTTAGATAAATTCAATATGGACCATAAACATGAGTTGATTTATTTTGAAGCTCCGTTAACTGCTGACACCACTAATTTAGCTTTAGGATTTGAAGCTGTTTGCATATTTGTAAATGACAAAATTGATGCTCTGACTATTGACAAATTATCAATAATAGGTGTCAAACTAATTGATTTACGATGCGCAGGTTTTAATAATGTGGATATTGAAGCTGCTAAAATTAAAAATATAAAAGTGACTCGGGTTCCTGCATACTCGCCACAAGCAGTAGCTGAACACGCTATAGCATTAATTCTGACTTTAAACAGGAAAACTCATAAAGTCTATAACAGAGTTCGAGAGAGTAATTTTTCATTGGAAAACCTAATTGGATTCAATCTTTACGGAAAAACGGTCGGAGTAATTGGAACAGGAAAAATTGGAACTGCTTTTTGCCAAATCATGTTGGGATTTGGCTGTAAAGTTCTTGCACATGACGTTTATGAATCGGAAAAATTAAAAGATAAAGGAGTTGAATATAGGACCTTGAATGAAATTTTGAAAAACTCTGATATCATTTCGCTCCACTGTCCATTAAACACAGACACAAAACATCTCTTTAACCGTTTAGCCTTTTCTAAAATAAAAAAAGGAGCTATGCTGATCAATACGAGTCGTGGAGCTTTAATTGAAACCTCTGACGCTATAGCTGCTTTAAAAAATGGACAATTAGGGTATCTGGGAATCGACGTTTATGAGCAAGAAGAAAATCTGTTCTTTAAGGATTTATCAGAAAGTATTATTCAAGATGACTTAATTCAACGATTATTAGCATTTCACAATGTATTAATTACGCCACATCAAGGTTTTTTTACCAAAGAAGCCTTAGATCAAATTGCAATTATAACACTAAAGAATTTCACTGATTTTGAAAAAGGAGCGCCATTAGAAAATGAAGTGAAACTCTAAAAATTAAATTGTTAATCTTTAAAGTCTAAACCATGAAAAAAGCTGTTTTTACTAATAGTTTTGAGAGTAATTGCATTAGTACTTAGTGTCTGTTCCATGGTTATGTTGACCAAGAACCCACTTATGTTGAAGTGGTAAGACCTCTTAGTCCTAGCGCTAATTTTATTTGGATTGAAGGAGGTTTGCTGTGGCATAATAACGAAAGAAGATATAGACAAAGAGAAGATTATTGGGCTAGACCAAATCATATAAACCCTGATAAAAAGGGGTACTTGGAAAAATCACCTCGAGGTTATCATTGGAGAGAATGGAAAAGATAGCGTAAAAAAAGCCTTTTTTAAAAGCACTGTTTTATGCAAATGTGTGAAAGTTGTAAGTCATTCAGGAAATTGTGTAAAGGTTTAAAGGGGAATAAAACGGAAATTTACAATATGCTAAGATTAGCTGTATTAAAAAGAGATCAAATGAAAAGTACCGACACTAGTATTGATAAAAAAGGAAAAGTTCAAGAAGTAAAAGGAAATTCTGATAAAGCAACAACCGAAATAAAACAAGGTTGTCGCAATATTTTTGTAGATGAACTTAAAGAAATATATTTTGCAGAAAAAGCTTTAATGATATCTATTCCCATAATGATTAAAAAAGCTGCGACGAAAGAGTTAGTGACTGCACTTACCATTCATTATAATTTTACAAAAGATCATATCAAGCGTTTAGAAGATATTTTTACTTCAATAGGTGAATCCGACATTGTAACCAAATATGAAGCGATGTATGGAACTTCTAAATCTTTAAAATAAATTTAATGTTAATTTTTAAAAAATAAATATTATGCCAATTCAAACCGTTAATCCGTTTACTAATAAAGTTGTTAAATCATTTGAAGAAATGACTGACAAAACAGTAGATACTCTAATAGCTAAATCTGCAAAGACATTTACAGAATGGAGAGAAACAAGTTATAAACAACGCGCCGATATACTTCATAAAGTTGCCAAATTAATGCGTGAGAAAAAGGAATCCCTTGCCAAAATTATAACCTTGGAAATGGGAAAACTTATTGCTCAAGCAGAAGGTGAAATCGTATTAGGTGCCGATATTTTTGACTATTACGCAGATAATGCTGCTGAATTTTTAGCTGATAAACAATTAGAACCAAAATTAGGAAGCGCTTTGGTTCGTTGCAGTCCGATAGGAGTAATTTTAGGTGTAGAACCTTGGAATTTTCCATTTTACCAAGTAGCCCGTTTTGCAGCTCCAAATATAATGGTGGGTAATACCGTTCTTGTAAAGCATGCCTCACTGGTTCCACAATGTGCTGTGGCGATTGAAGAATTGTTTAATGAAGCTGGTGCTCCAAATGGCGTTTACACGAATCTTTTAATATCTGGAAAACGAGCATCTGCTCTAGTTTCTGATAAAAGAATCAAAGGCGTATCATTGACCGGTAGCGAAGCAGCTGGCGCAAGTATAGCAGCAGAAGCTGGTAAACATTTAAAAAAATCCGTTTTGGAACTAGGTGGTAGTGATGCCTTTATTATCCTTGATGATGCTGATATTGATAAAGCTGTAGAATGGGGAGTTATAGGTCGAATTAATAACAACGGTGAATGTTGTATAGCTTCAAAAAGGTTCATTGCAGTTGAAGCAATTGCGGATGAATTCATTAAAAAATTTAAAGAAAAATTATCCAATTTAGTTGTAGGTGATCCAATGGATTCCAAAACAGAACTTGGACCATTAAGTAGTGAGGACGCCATTGTACATTTATTAGATCAGGTAAAAAGATCAGTTGATGCAGGAGCAAAAGTTTTGATTGGAGGTAAAAGAATGGATAATCCTGGAAATTTTATGGAACCAACCATTTTAACTGATTTAACTCCTGAAATACCTGCCTATTATGAAGAATTATTTGGACCGGTAGCTTCTTTTTATCGTGTTAAAAATGAACAAGAAGCGATTGATTTAGCTAATGACTCTAGCTTTGGTTTGGGTTGTTCCATTTTTACCCAAGACATAGAACGTGGAAAAAGTGTAGCGGATAAAATCGACGCAGGTATGGTATTTATCAATCACCCAACTTGGACACAATCAGATCTACCTTTTGGAGGTACTAAAGGTTCTGGATATGGAAGAGAATTATCAGAATTAGGAATTCAAGAATTTGTCAATAAAAAACTTATTCGCGTAAGTGGTCTTTCAGATCCTCTATAATATACGAATAGAAAGAATTCAAATTATTGGCATTTAACATCAAGGAATTTAGCAAGAGTTGAGTCGCATTCTGTATAAATAAAATAAGAGATTATGAATACAAAACAAATAGTATTAGCATCCAGACCGAAAGGATCCCCTACTCTCGACAATTTCAAGATGGAGAATATTGAGGTTCCTGAAATTCAAAATGGGGAAGTTTTACTGGAAGGAATGTATTATTCAGTTGATCCTTATATGCGTGGTAGAATGAATGATGCCAAATCGTATTCAGCACCTTTTAAGATTGATGAGGCTATTCAAGGGGGTGTCATTGCAAAAGTCTTGGACAGTAAATCAGATAATTTTAAAACAGGCGATATCGTATCAGGAACGCTTCCTTGGAAAGAAAAGTTTACCATTTCGGAAAAAAGTATAAAAAAAATTGACACTTCTATAGCACCGGCTAGTTACTATTTAGGTGTTTTAGGAATGACCGGTTTAACCGCTTATTTTGGTCTAATGCATATATGCAAACCTAAATCTGGAGAAACCGTTGTTATCTCCGGAGCCGCGGGAGCTGTAGGAGTAGTTGTAGGACAAATAGCAAAAATTCAAGGGTGCCGGGTCATAGGAATAGCGGGTTCCGATGAAAAAACCGAATTACTGAAGACTGAATTTGGTTTTGATGAAGCCATCAATTATAAAACCATTAAAAACATAACAAAAGCTATTGCGACCTTATGTCCAGATGGTGTTGATATTTATTTTGATAATGTAGGCGGCGAAATTTCGGATGCCGTTATTGCAAACATAAATTTTCACGCAAGAATTGCTTTGTGTGGGCAAATTTCTTTGTACAATTCTACTGAAATACCTGTAGGACCGCGAATACAACCTATGTTGCTTACCAGAAGCGTATTAATGCAGGGTTTTATCGTAAGTAATTTTCAAAATGAGTTTCCGGAAGGTATTCAGCATCTATCAAAATGGGTAAAAGACGAGAAATTAAAATTTACAGAAACAATCGAAAATGGTTTTGACCAACTACCAAAAGCACTTCTTGGACTTTTCAAAGGAGAAAACATTGGTAAAATGATTGTTAAAGCTTAACGAATATTTAAAATAATAATACTAATAATAATACAACATATTATGAAACCACAAATAGGAATTACAGAAAGTCATTTACAAAAAAGCAACGCTTTTCTTACTTCGATCTTAGCTAATGAAATGACATTATATATCAAATTAAGAAAATTTCATTGGAATATAGCGGGTGAGAATTTCATGGAACTACACAAATTATTTGAAGGACAGTACAAACAATTGGAAGAATCGATTGATGAAATTGCAGAACGCATCAGTAAGCTTGGAGGAAAAACAATTGGTACAATGAAAGAATTTTCAGAAATGACAATTCTTAAGGAATCTCCAAACCATTATCCTTCCCAAAAGGAAATGAAAAAAGAATTATTAGATGATCATGAAACCGTTATTGTTCAATTACGAAAAGATGTGGATCTGTGTGCCGAAGAAAATAAAGATGCAGGAACTGCTGATTTCCTTACCGGTTTAATGGAGCAACATGAAACAATGGCCTGGGTACTTAGACGATATTTGAGTTAATTTAAGATATATTAAAAATGGAAAAATCAGAAAATGAAGCACATTTAGTTTCTCGAAGCTATTGTAAAGTTGGTAAAATAACGCCAAAAACAAATGTTGAAGAAGAAGTTTTAATTTCAGAAAATGAATTTGAAAATGAAACTTCTGAAACATTAAATGAAACTTTTAAGTAGTAAAACACTTAAAAAAGCGCTTTGTTTAATAGTGCTTTTATAAAATGATTTTTTTAAAACAATAATGACAAACTAAAAAGGATATGGTTAAATAGTAAATCGATATGAAGTAAACTGCTTATGCAAATAGCACGGGTGGAATACATTATATTTTAAAATAAAGTTTGGTTAAGTTTATTTTTGGTTTAAGTCGGAAGGGCTGTTGGTAACAACAGCCTTTTTTATTTAAAAAATTTACAGCATTTAAAAATGTAATTTTTCAATTAATTTAATAGTGTGAATGATATAAATTATTGAAAAATTTTTGTAACATTTTAATTTTGAATAACTTTATATTTATATATACAAAATTCGATACTATAAAAATTTTAATAATATCATTTTGAAAACGAAAATCATCATGAAAAAAAAATCAGAAAAAGGTCCTACTGCCCTCGAAAAAATGTCGTCATTAGTTACTAGAGCATCGGGAAGCTCCGCGGCTTTTTTAATAGCCTTGTCAGTAATAATAATCTGGCTTATTACTGGGCCGATTTTTAATTACTCAGATACATGGCAATTAATCATAAACACGGGTACTACAATTATTACTTTTCTAATGGTCTTCCTTATTCAAAGAAGCCAAAATAAAGACTCTATTGCGCTACATTTAAAATTAAACGAACTAATAATTGCCCAAGAGTTTGCAAGCAACAGACTTGTCTCAATTGAAGAAATTGGCGAGGATGACTTGAAAGTCCTTCAGAAATTCTATGACCATCTTGCTTTATTGGCAAAAAAAGACTTGTCAGTCCAAGAATCACATTCAATTAATAGCGCCAATGAACATGATGAAAGAAAAAGCAAACAAGAAAAGAAAATTAAAAACGCAGTCCCAAAATAAATGTAAAACGAAACCCTAGCTTCTTTTAAGACTTATTTTCTCAACAAAATTCGTCAGTTTCGCTTTTGGAATTAGAGATTCTACTTCAAATGAATCCTTGTAAAATAGTCTGCTCGATTTGAAAAACTAATTTACAATCAAACAAATTTTATCGTTTTTATAATTACCTAAATAGAAAATTTGAAACTTTTCTATTTTAAGATTCTTGCGTACAAAATAATTCTGAGCCAAAAAATCACTCCACATAATCAAGATTTATTTTTTAGCAACCAACTTAACTCACCAGTTTAAATTCCAAATATTGTAGTAAATCCATGAAAATTTATTAGCAGAATAAAATTTAAAACATGTGAATTATATAACTTTAGAACAAAGTTATATAACCTTTTTGCGGAATAAATAGCTGAAATTTAACTGATTACTATTTACTTATTAAAAAATATGGATTAGAGTACTACTTTTTCTAAAATTTAAAAAATACCACCATGAAAGCAAAAAAGAAATTAGGTGTTTGGATGAATCATTCTATTGCCCATTTAATGGAACTAAAAACTAAACATTTTGAAATTAAAACTATTGAATCAAAATTTACAGATGAATTAAAATTTGAAGATGTTGTCAAAGGTGAAACTGTATTGCCTAAAAAGCAAAAAAAACAACTCTTAGATTATTACAGAAAACTGAGCGAAGCAATAAAAAATTACGAGCAAGTTATTCTCTTTGGTCCAACTAATGCGAAAATTGAATTTTTTGATGTTTTAAGTGAAGATAGTCGGTTTGTTAAAATAAAATTTGAAATAAAAAACACAGATGAAATGACTGAGAATGAACAACATGATTTTGTTAAAGAATACTTTGCAGCGGTATAACTTTAATCCTTACTCAAACACTGATATTTTAAAATAAATAATAATAATAATAATAATAATACATATGCAATTAAAAAATTTAGGAATAGTACTGTTGATCATAGGAATAGCAATGATGGCCTACACCGGATTCAATTATGTTACCACTGAAAAAGTAGTTGACATAGGTCCAATTCAAGTAAATAAACAAGTAAATCATCCAGTGCAATGGTCTCCAATTATTGGAATCGTTTTAGCAGTAGGAGGTGTTGTTTTGCTTGTAAGCAGCAATAAAAGATCATAAATAGTACATATACCGCAAGAATTTACTTAATCTGTAAATAATATAATTTTTAATAAAAGTTATATAACAAATAAAATTGCAATCATTGTGACATTTGCATCTTGTAATTTGTTTTTTATAACCGTTTAAATACCCAATATTAAATGAATGCAGATAAAACAATTGAAGTATTGAATACATTCATCGAAATTAATAACGATAGAATTGAAGGTTACAAAGTTGCTTCAAAAGGAACCGAAAAATACAGTTTGAAAAGCTTGTTTTTTGAATTTCAACAAACCAGTAGAAAATGCAAATCGGAACTCATTGAAGAAGTTAAAAAATTGGGGGGAATTCCAAAAAAAGAAACTAAGATTAAAAATAAATTTTTAAAATTTTGGTCAGATTTTAAAGTAGCATTTATTTGCAAAGATAGTAAAGACATTATCCATTCATGTGAACGCGTTGAATACAAAGCCGTTAGGTATTACAATGATGTATTACTTCACCATATTAAAGATTTAAATTTCGACCAAGAAATCATGTTAAGAAATCAATATATTTTACTAAATGTTGATAATGATAAAGTTAAAGCTTTGAGAGATGTTTTATCTCAAAATAAATATTTCCGTTAATAACTATATAAAAAATAATTGCGAGTAATAATACATTTAAGTCATGGGAATGCTAAATAATACATCTTCAATTACTAAAATAATTATCTCACTATTAATTTGCGAAGTAATTGGAATTGTTAGACTCATTTATTTAATTTTATTTTGATTTTTATGTAGGCGAAACTATTGCGGCATAGTGAAAGTTGCGAGGGCAATAAAGCAAATTACAATTAACTTTTATTAACTTTAATTATTAGTATTATGTTTGTCAATACACGTTCTTAATTAACATTTCATTTTAAGCTTTACGCAAAGTATTTTAATTTTTAGAAAATCTAATTTATTTTAAAAACATAAATATATAATTTAGAAAAAGAAACAATTCTAAAGAAAATATATCAACAATAACAATTCATTAACCCCAATAAATATACAATTTTGACTATTTATTTAAAGAATATTTTTAACGATCTAGGTAAAGTATCGCTATTTGTAATTCGGTTTTTCAAAGAAGTTTTTAAACCTCCTTATGAATTTAAAGAGTTCATCAAGCAATGTTACACCATTGGATATAAATCCTTACCATTAGTAACCATTACTGGTTTTATCATGGGATTAGTACTTACACTTCAATCAAGGCCCACGTTAGCTAAATTTGGTGCAGAATCTTGGTTGCCAGGAATGGTTGCACTTTCACTGATAAGAGAAATTGCCCCTGTGATTACAGCCTTAATTTGTGCAGGAAAAGTTTCATCCGGTATTGGAGCAGAATTAGGTTCCATGAAAGTGACTGAACAAATTGATGCGATGGAAGTAGCTGCTATTAATCCTTTTAAATACTTAGTAATTACAAGAATTTTGGCCACCACATTGATGGTTCCCCTTCTAGTTATTTATGCCGATGGTATTGGTATGGTTGGTGGATGGATCGGTGTTAATATGCACAGTGATGTAAACGCGCCGCGATATCTCGCTAAAGTATTCGAGTCATTAGCCTTCATAGATATTGTTCCGGCAACAATTAAAACTTTTTTCTTTGGATTTTTTATTGGAATGATTGGTTGTTACAAAGGGTTTACTGCTGCTAACGGTACAGAAAGTGTTGGTAAAGCAGCTAATTCAGCAGTAGTAACTGCTTCCTTGACCATCTTCATTATTGATATGCTGGCAGTACAAATAACTGATTTATTCTTTTAATAATGATACAAGAACAAACATATATGGATACTCCTACTCCACCGGACAAGAAAAATGCCATAATAGAAATCGTCGACTTACATAAATCCTTTGGAAAAAACGATGTCTTAAAAGGAGTTAATTTGACCGTCAATAAAGGGGAAAACTTGGTAGTTTTAGGAAAATCCGGATCTGGAAAATCAATCACTATTAAATGCTTGGTGGGATTAGTTGTTGCAGATAAAGGTGAAATAAAAGTATTTGATACGGATATTACCAAATTGAACAATAATGAACTTAACGAAATAAGAGGTAGAATTGGATTTCTTTTTCAAAATGCTGCTTTGTATGATTCAATGAGCGTAAGAGAGAATCTTGGTTTTACATTAGAACGACATGTACCTAATTTATCTTCAGAAGAATTAGAAACTGAAATAGTGGAAGTATTAGAAAGTGTTGGACTCGCTGAAGCTATAGATAAAATGCCATCTGAATTGTCAGGAGGTATGCGTAAAAGAATTGGATTGGCACGTACACTTATACTCAAACCTGAAATAATATTATATGATGAACCTACAACTGGACTGGATACAATAACTTCAAGGGAAATAAGCGAATTAATACTGGACATTCAGAAAAAAAACAATACTTCTTCCATAATTATTACGCACGATATGGCTTGTGCAAAACATACAGCGGATCGATTGATGATTTTAAAAGATGGTGTAATCCATGCGGAGGGCACATACGAAGAATTAGAAAAAAGTGAGGACGAATGGGTCCGTTCCTTCTTCATTTAAACAGTAAATAATAATAAAAATATAAATTATGAATAAAGAATCTGGGTTCCAATGGAAATTGGGAATGTTTGTTATAATTGGATTAGTCCTTTTTATTGGTACTATCTATTTTATTGGAAAACAAAAAAATATGTTTGGCTCCACTTTTAATTTAAAATCAAACTTTAAAAATGTGAGTGGTCTCCAAGTGGGAAATAATGTGCGTTTTTCGGGAATTAATATTGGTACAGTAAGTGAGATTGAATTAACGACCGATTCATCTGTGGTTGTAGTTTTTTTGCTAAAAGATGAAGTGCGAAAGTATATTAAAACTGATGCTACAGTAAGTATTGGTTCAGATGGATTAATGGGTGATAAAGTTTTGACTATATCCCCTGGAAAATTTTCGAACAAGATTGTGAATGACAATGATGTAATTGCTTCTAGTCAGCCTATAGACATGGATGATCTTATGAAAAGCGTAAAAAAGAGTGTTGATAATGCAGGAATCATAACGGCACAACTTGCCGAATTTTCTGTGAGTATGAACAATAAAAATGGAACATTATCTAGAGTGATGACAGACAATGCATTTGCTAATAATATAACTAATACTATGGCAAATCTGGAAACTAGTTCTAATGAATTTTCCAAATTTACAAGTAAAATGAATAATGGAAAAGGTGCCTTATCCAAATTAGTGACTGATGAAAAGATGGGGAAAATGGTTGATTCAACCATGAATAATATAAAAGTTACTACTAAAAGCTTAACTGAAATTACTGAAGCAGCTAAACATAATTTCTTATTAAGAGGTTACTTTAATAAAAAGAAAAAAGAAGAAGAAAAGAAACAGGAAGAGTTAGATAATCAAGATGAAATGGAAATGAAAAAAGCTATGAAGGCTAGTGAAGATAGCATTCCTAAAAAATAAATTAAATAGAGAAAAAAAAGGATTACCAAAAACGTAGTGTTGAATTTTATAAATAAGACTGTCATGGAAAAATATATAGTAAAAATTAAATCTCTAGTAAATATCACACATGATGTGTTACAAATTGTGACAACAAAACCTGATAATTATAACTTTTCTCCAGGACAAGCTACAGAGATATCTATAAACAAAACAGGCTGGGAAAGTAAAAAAAATCCTTTTACTTTCACTAGTTTGCCAGAAAACGATTATCTCGAGTTTACTATAAAAACCTATCCATCTCACAAAGGCGTAACTAATGAACTTTTAAAATTAAAAGAAAATGATGAGCTAATTCTTCATGAAGTCTTTGGTTACATTACATATAAAGGCGAAGGTATTTTTATCGCTGGAGGAGCCGGAGTAACACCTTTTATTTCTATTTTCAGGCATCTTAAAAAAGTAGACAAAATAGGTCATAACAAACTTATTTTTGCAAATAAAACTAAAGAAGATATAATATTAGAAGACGAATTTAAAAAATTATTAGGCAATAATTTTATCAATATTCTATCTCAAGAAAAACTAGATGGCTATGCAAATGGACAAATCACCGCTGATTTTATAAAAAATTCTAAGGAAGGAAATGATGAAATTTTTTATTTATGCGGACCTCCACCAATGATGGAAGCTATAGAAAGTCAATTAATCTCGTTAAATGTCAAAAAAGAAAATATCGTGAAGGAAAAAATGTAAATTAACATAAAACTCCTTATTCATGTTATTTTCGATGTGTGAATCCTATAACTTAAACCGAAAGTTATATAACATATCCTATTATAGTTGCTATTACCTTTACGCAATACTATAAGGTATTTTATAACTAATAAAAAAATGAAAATGAAAAAAATGAAAATTATTTTTTCTTTCTTAGTTCTTGGAATTGTAATGATTTCATGTAATAATGATGGAAATACAGCAAGTTATCCTTATGCAGTGAAAATGACAGATGCACCAGGACCGTATACTAAAGTAAATATTGACCTACAAGGTGTAGAAGTAACTGGTGATGCGGGACAAACAGTGACATTAAATGTACGTAAGGGGATTTATAACCTGCTTGATTTTTCTAACGGAGCAAGTACACTTATCGCTACAGACTCATTAGAAATTTCTAAAGTACAACAAATTAGACTTATCCTTGGAACCAACAATACGGTAGTGGTTGATAATGTAACTTATCCGTTAAGCACTCCAAGTGCTGAACAATCAGGATTGAAACTTCAAGTCCACCAAACACTTGAACAAGGTATTTTATACAGTGTTCTTCTTGATTTTGATGCTAACAAATCTATTGTTAATACAGGAAATGGTACTTACAAATTGAAACCGGTTATTAGAACAATTGAAACTGCCATAAGTGGAAATATAAAAGGTAAAATTACACCTGCAGGTAGTTTGGCTGTTGTTACGGCAGTGGATATTCTGACAAATTTATCGTATTCAACTAATGTAAATGCAAGTGGAGACTTTTTAGTTATGGGACTTCCTTCTGGGACGTATAGTGTAACAATTACTCCTGTATTACCATTGTTACCTGTGACTAAAACTACTATTGTGGTAACTACAGGTTTAACAACTAATTTAGGAACAATAGCATTTTAAAATTATTTAAAAAAATATTAAAACACTTCATTTATTATTGTAAAAAAGGGAGTGATATTTAAATAATACATACCATTTAAAGTTATAAAAGCATCGTAAATTTTTATGATGCTTTTATGTTTAAAATATGTTTTAATTTATTGTTTAATATTTACATTTAAAAAACAAAAAATCATTTATTATGAAAACAGAAAAAGAACTCGACGAAGCTATTTTGAATATTACATTAAAAATTAATTCGGAATATCCTGAACTATCCAAATACTTGACGGAAATGCCTGTTACAATTCCGGATATTAAAAACCCTGAAATGAACGTTAAAGCATTACAAGAGTATTATGATTCATTGGAGTCTATGGTAAAAAAATATTCTACAAATCATACGGATTGAAAAGATATTTAATTAATTTTACTTTAAAATTAAAGGTCTAAAGACATGGGTAAATTTTATAGTCAACTAGAAGTTCTTTTCGAAAAATTAACTTCCGTAGCAACATCTATATTGGGTAATTCAATCACCTTTATTATTGCTTTCGCCTTAGTATTATATTGGTGGACGAATAGTTTTTTCTCTACTCAAGATAGACATCAAATTATAGGTGATATTATTTTTGGGACTACTTTTTTAAGTTTATTTATTATTCAAAAGTCGTTTAATAAATTTTCAGCTTCATTACATTTAAAAATAAATGAACTGGTTTCGTCTCATGACACAGCTAGAAATGCCGTATTGAATGTCGAAGCAAAAACTGAACGGGAAATTACAGAACTTTCAAAAGAATATAGCGAACTGGCTGATCAAATTATGGAAATGGAGGATGAAATTGATCAGGTTGACGAGAAAATTGAAGAAAAATAGCGCCTTGATTTCCTGTTAATTTAAAAAAAATAAGTGAATGATATAAGTTATTAGTTTAATTGTATAACTCGTTTTATTAGATATTCAACCACCTTTGTAGAATCATGATAACTTTCTCATGGTATAAATAAAGCAAAATGAACACTGAAGAATTAAAAGGAAATTGGGATGAACAAAAAGGTAAATTAAAACAAAAGTTCGCTGCTTTGACTGATAATGACGTATTGTTTAAGGAAGGACAAAAAGAAGAAATGATTGCAAGGCTGCAATTAAAATTGGGTAAAACCAAAGAAGAATTACTAAAGATTATTGCCGAGCTTTAATTCAATTCATTATCTAGATTTTAAAGATCTAATAAGTTAAATATTTATAAACTTGAGACTGGTTATTATATAGTTTAAATCAAGTGATGAAATAATAAAAATGGATATTGGTAAATAAAAAATATATTTCTAAAGGCGAGTTTTTTAACTCGCCTTTTTTTTGTTTCAGAATTAAACGAAATTAATAATTTATTCTACACAAGATCAAAATCCACTACATGTGAATAATATAAGTTTTCCAAAAAGTTTTGTAACACTTTTCGCCCTAAACATAACCACCTTTGTATTATAACAAAAACAAATGAAAATGAAAAACTCGAACAAACTGATTTTTGCTTCTTTGGTATTAACTTTTATGGCATTCAATAATGTTAAAGCACAGGACAATGTAACAAAATTTGGTGTTAAAGGAGGCGTAAACTTCTCTAATCTTTATACAGATAATGCAGATGACGAAAATGTATTAACAGGCTTTAATATTGGTTTATATGCCAAAGTACCTGTAACAAACTCCATTTCCATTCAACCTGAAGTATATTATACTGGAAAGGGTGCTGAAGTAGTTTACAACAATGCACTTGCCAATGGAACTGCGAAATTCAAACTAAACTATATTGAAGTTCCAGTTATGTTAGTTGCGAATGTTACAAAAAATTTCAACGTGCAAGTAGGTCCTTATGCAGGATATTTAATTAGTGGTAAAACTACTAATGAATCTAACAACGGTACTTTTAATTTCGAAAATAATATAAACAAAGACGATTTTAATAAAATTGATGCTGGAGTTGCTGCGGGTCTTGGGATCGATTTGGAAACTGTAAGTTTTGGAGTCCGTTACAATTACGGTCTTACGAAAGTAGGAAAAGAAAGAAGCTACAGTGGAACAAATTATACTTTTCCTGACGGAAAAAATAGTGTCTTAAGCTTCTACGGTGCATTTTCATTTAATTAGCACAAAAAAACATTGCAAGTAAAAAAAAACATAAAATACTAGCATACAGTCAATTAATTTTTTTAAATTTAAGTAATAATTAATAATTAACAATTAAAAAACAAAAATCATGAGCAATTTACTTTACACCATCGCAGTCATTTTAATTATTTTTTGGGCAATTGGATTCTTCGCATACAGTGCTGGATCAATTATACATATCCTACTTGTTATTGCAGTTATAGCAATAATTTTAAGACTTATTCAAGGACGAAGATTATAATCAAATCAAATTTAAACATTAAAAAAACACAATTATGAAAACAGATAAAGTAGTATTAGGGATATTAGGTGGTGTTGCTGCCGGAGCATTATTAGGAATCTTATTTGCTCCTGAAAAAGGAGACAAAACTAGAAGAAGAATTATGGATAAAAGTAATGATTATGCTGACGAGTTGAAAGACAAATTAGATACATTGCTAGGAACCATGACTGATAAATATGAGAAAATTTGGAAAGAAGGCGAAAATTTAATCGCTGAAGGAAAATCAAAATTTCAAGATTTAAAATCAGAAGGAACTTCTAGATTTGATGATGCGAAAGCAGAAGGAAAATCAAAATATGAAGAGGTAAAATCTGAAGGGAAATCAAAATTTGAAGATTTTAAAAGTGATATAAAAAATTCAAATATTTAAAAATATTTGAGTCAAAAAATTCATTATAAAAATAAGCTTAAAATTAAAATCATGGACAATAGAGCAACAACAATAGAAATGCTTTTTGAAAAAGCAGAGGTTTACACTAGAACAACTGTAGAATTAGCAAAGATGAACGCTATTGATAAATCTGCGGATGTTTTATCCTCACTTCTCTCAAGGTTAACCGTTATTATTGTTGTTGCTATGTTTGCCCTGTTGCTAAATATTGGTCTTTCTTTATGGATTGGCGAATTACTTGGTAAAACATATTATGGGTATTTTGCAGTTGCCGGCGCATACTTTATTTTAGCGATTGTCATCAACAGCTTTAAAGATGAATGGATTAAGCTACCTGTGAGTAATTTCATAATTATAAAAATGTTAAAAAAGAAATAATATGAAAAAGACAAACGAAACTGATACTTTGAATGAAACTATTTCTTTATTAGAATATAGACAAGCTTATGAATTAAGAATACTTAAAGAACAGTTTGAACTAACTTATGATAGTTTGAAACCTTTAAACTTGATAAAAAGTGCCTTCAGTGAAATGACAACTTCGTCAGAATTAAAAGGTAATTTAATTAATAATGTCATTGGTATATCCACCGGATATTTGACTAAAAAACTTTTGGTTGGATCAACACATAATCCATTCAAAAGAATCTTAGGAACCGCAATACAATTTGCGATAACCAATCTGGTTACAAAAAATAAAGAGCATTCAAAATTGAGAGAAATTGAAGAATAAAACACATATTTATTTTTTGATTAATTAAAAATACTTAAATTGTTAAGTATTTTATTTTTTGTAGATTTAGCAAGTGCAATGGTTTCAAATGCTTCCCTAAAAAATTAAGTCAAACAACAGTTTGATCGATTATTTACTAATGATTTTTTTTCTTAAAAACTTTTAATAGAAAAATAGTGATTACACCAAAAAAAATTGACTTAACTAATTATAGTAAAAACTTTTCTTTTCAAAATAAGGAAAAAGAAAAACCAGCTATACCATTAATTATAACTAATCAAGAATTGGCGAATCAAAACCAAGAAATAGTTAAGCGAACATCTGAACTTGTCATTGCAAAGGAGGAACTTGCGCTTCAGAGCGAAGAAAAAGAAAAGAGAGCGGCAGTGCTAGTACTTATCAATAAAAAAATTGCCTTCAAAAATAGAGAACTGGCCATTAAAACGGCAGAACTAAATATTGCTAATCGAAAGCTTACCTTTCTAAATGAAGAAAAAGAAAAAAGTTATGCTGACTTTATTGTGGCAAACAAAGAACTCGTGTTTCAAAACCAAGAAAAAGAAAAAAGAGCTGCCGAGTTAATAATTGCTAATGAAAAACTTGATTTCAAAAATAAAGAAAGAGCATTTCAAACTGCACAACTTAACATTGCTAATAGGAAACTTCTTTTCCAAAATCAAGAAAAAGAAAAACGTGCGGCTGAGTTAATTATTGCGAATCGTGAGCTTGCTTTTCAAAATACAGAAAAAGAAAAAAGAGCTAAAGAGTTAATGACTGCAAATAAAGAACTTAAAAAAGTTCAAGGATATCAAAAAGAGTATATAAAAGGACTTGAAGAAATGATGTTTATGACTTCACATAGAGTTCGACAACCTATTGCTAATATTTTAGGACTATCTCAAATCCTAAATAAAAATACTAATTCACCAGAAGAACATCTAGAGTATTTAGATTATATAAAACAATCTGCTTTATCTCTTGATACCTTTACCAAAGACCTTACCTTATTTATTTTCGAACTAGGAAAAAAAGGAAAACAAAATTTATAGAAAACTGCATTTATATTCACAAATTCTCGAGTTGTGAAATTCCAATTTTAAAAATTAGGAGTTGTTTTTTTTTTGCTTTACTCCTTAATTATAGGCACTTTCTTTTTATTTCACATCTACGAATTTAAATAATTTTCAAAACCGAGGCTTTTTGAGCATCTTCAACAATTTTAGGAATAATCTTGTAAAGGTTTATGTCCAAAAAAATATATTCTCGGTTAATATATTTACTCTTCCTGTTTAATAGACTTTATTCTTTTTGCATTTTTTAATTTGGTTCTTAAATAATTGCAGAATATTCCTGTTCACTACTCCAAATGCTTTTCGCAAATAAAAGATTACAATTATTTTGGTTTAAATGTTAGGCTTTTTTTAGGTTTTTTTTCAATGATTTTTAGGGTTCAAATACCTTCAAAACCTATCAATTAAACTAAACAACTGATTTGTAGTATTTTAACAAAATATTAATAAGTGAATTTTACAAGTTAATTTTTGAATACTATAATAGATTATTCTCTTAACAGGGCCACCTTTGGTGCACATAATTCTTAACCTATAATCAAAGATAAAATGAAAGCTAAAAATTTACTATTAACTCTAGCAATCGTACTTATTGCTTTAATTTCTGGATGTTCCTCAGATCAATCCATGGATACTACGGCAACAGTTCCAGTTGTGAATGTTACTAGCCCTTTAAACAGCGCTATTAACACACCTTTAGACCAGGTAATTGCGGTGACCTTCAATGAAGCGATCAACCCAAGTACTACTCAAACAGTTTTTACGTTACAGCAAGGGACTACAGTGGTTCCGGGAACAGTTTCTACTAATGGTGCAACCATAACTTTTACGCCTGCTTCACCGCTAGCGCCAAACACTACTTACACCGCTACAGTAACAGTGTCGTCTGTAGATTTATTAGGTCATGCGACTTTACAATCAACGAACACATGGACGTTTAGTACTGGTGGATTTGTAACTCCATCTGTGAGCTCTACTGACCCAGCACCTAATGCTACAGGAGTTTTTATTAATAAAAACGTATCTGCAACATTTAATATGCCAATGAATGCTTCAACAATAAATGGAACAACATTTACTGTAATGCAAGGAACTACACCAGTTGCAGGAAATGTATCTTATGACGGAACAAATGCAATTTTTAATCCTAACGTTGATTTTGCAATTAATACCCAATATACTGCTACTATTACAACTGGAGCAAAAAATATTCAAGGTACTACAATTGCCAAAAACTACGTATGGAAATTTACAACTGGTAGCGTTTTAGCTGCTAAAGTTTTATCAACTGATCCTTTAAACAATGCTACAAATGTTGCTGCCAACAAGGTAATTACTATAAACTTCAGTATGCCAATGGATGTATCGACATTTACTAGTGCAAACATTACCTTAAAATCAGGTACTACAACAATTTTAGGTAATTTAACCTACAATCTTACGAAAGACGTGGCTTACTTTACGCCTTCATCTAATCTTTTATTGAATACTACTTATACAGCTACTGTAACAACTGCCGTAAAAAATGCAGCTGGTGTTCCATTAGCTAATAATTATATTTGGAGTTTTAATACAAACGTACCTGTAACTGGTTCACTTGTAGATCTTAAATCGGTTGCAAGATTTGGAATTATTTCAGGAGTTGGAGTTAGTAATAACGCTGGCTTCAGTCAAATACGTAACATGGATGTAGGTATTAGCCCAGGTGTTCGTTCTTCAATTACAGGTTTTCCACCTGCAACAATTGTAAACGGTGCAATCTATGCTTCTGATGATATTGCTCCAGCTGGAACAGCTGCTATGTTAACTCAAGCAAAAAAAGATCTTACTGATGCCTATCTTTTCGTTGAAGGAGCTTCTTACTCTGCACCTATTGGAATAGCAGGCGATCAAGGAGGAAAAACTTTAGTTGCTGGTATCTATAAATCAACCTCTACACTTTTAGTACAAAATGGTAATTTAACACTTAGCGGTAGTGCAACTGATGTTTGGATTTTCCAAATCGCATCTGCTTTTACAACTGTAGGTGGTGCCGGTGGAAATATTGTTCTTGCAGGAGGAGCTTTAGCTAAAAATGTGTATTGGCAAACTGGAAGTTCAGCGACAATTGGAAACTATACAAATTTTCAAGGAAACGTATTGGCTTTACAATCTATAACAATGGGTAGCCATGCAACTGCAACAGGAAGAATGCTTGCCAGAAATGGTGCAGTAGTAATGACTGATACAAATATTATTACAAAACCGTAATTATAAAAATTAACACATAAATAAAAATGAAAACTAAAAAGTTATTATTAACATTTGCCATCGCATTATTTGCTTTGATTTCAGGTTGCGCAACCGATGATTTCGTTGAAACAGTTGGCGTGTGTCCTGTAGTGGTTTCAACGATTCCGGCTCCTGGAGCAATTGGAGTTCCTTTGAACCAAATAATTTCAGTGACCTTCAATGAAGCGATGAATCCAGAAACGATTCAGACCTCCTTTACGGTTGAGAACGGAACACCTATTAGTGGAAAAATTACCTATTCCGGTAATGTCGCAACATTTACTCCAGGTGCTTTGCTTGCAGCAAATACAGTGTATACAGGAAGAGTAAAAACTTCTGCTAAAGATATCAATGGAAATGCGTTACAAGTTGAGTATGTTTGGAAATTTTCTACTGGTGTAGCACCTTTTGTTACGCTAACTGATCCAGCACCACTAGCTACTAATGTTCCTTTAAATAAAATAATTACTGCAACTTTTAACACGGCTATGGATCCGGCAACCTTGGTTGATCCGGCGACAACATTCACAGTAAAAGAAGGTTTAAATTCAATTGCAGGTGTAGTTACTTATTCAGGAACAATGGTTTCATTTAAACCAACGCTTTTATTATTACCTGGAAAAACATATACAGCTACTATATCAACCGCAGCTAAAAATGTTGCAGGTGTACCAATGGCAAGCAATTATACCTGGACATTTTCAACACCAATTGTACCTTTTGTAGTATCTACTGATCCTGCGCCACTTGCAATTGATGTTCAATTAAATAAAACGATTACAGCTACGTTTAATATAGCGATGGACCCTGCAACATTAGTAGATCCTGCTACAACATTCTCTGTAAAAGATCAATTAAATAATAACATTGTGGGTGTTGTTACTTATTCTGGATTAACGGCTTCATTTAATCCAAATCTGCCTTTATTATCTGCGAGAACATATACTTGCACGATAACTACTGCAGCTAAAAGTACATCAGGTATACCAATGGCAACTAATTATGTATGGACCTTTTCTACAGCCCTACCAGTTTCTGGTGGTACAATTCCGCCAGCCGCATCTGGTGTAACTATGGGAGCTTTCGGAGGAAATGCCGGAATTACCAATCAAGGTTTATTTACAAGAATTAACAATGGAGGAATTGGTACTACCGCTGCCGCATCTTTAATAACAGGTTTCACAGATCTAACTAATGGTGCTGTTTATACTGTTACACCTTTAAATAATGGACTCGTACAAGGTGGAATTACAGTTGGTTCAGCAGCAGCTCCTGAATTAGTTAAAGCTAATGCAGCTTATAATAGTATTTCTCCAGCTTCAAAACCAGGTGGTATTGATCCGGGTGCAGGTGAACTAGGTAGGTTAACTTTAGCCCCAGGTATTTATAAAGCTGCCAGTGGTACTTTTAAAATTACAAATGGGGATCTTACTTTAGATGCTCAAGGTGATCCTGATGCAGTTTGGATTTTCCAAACGGCTGCAGCATTAACAGTTGGAGATGCAGCACCAAGCAGTGTAAAACTGTTAAACGGAGCTCAAGCTAAAAATGTATATTGGTATGTAGGTAGTACAGCAGTAATTAACTACGCAGGTGGTGGAGTTATGGTTGGAACTATTATCGCTAATTCTGGAGTGACATTGTCTAATCCTGCAAACAGTACTAACGCTGTTCTTCAAACTGTGTTAAACGGTAAAGCGATATCCTTAGTTTCTTCAGTTACTATGGTAAATACAATTATTAACGTACAATAATTAAGTACGGGATAGTTGTAAAACCAAATAATTACATCCCGTCTTCGGGCGGGATTTATCTAAAAAATGAAATAATTAAAATATAAAAATGAAAGCAAAAAATAATAGTAACGTGGGATTATGCTTAGCATATTCTCCTAATAAACTAACTATCAAAAGTGTTGCAATAATTGCTTTATCATGGTTAAGTTTTCAAACTGCAGTTCAAGCGCAGGAAGCACAAGCAATTAAATACACAAAACCTTCTTGGTTTTTTGGAGTAGCTGGTGGTGCTAATTTTAATTTCTATCGCGGTTCCACTCAACAAATGAATGCTGATTTTAAATCGCCAGTTGCGTTTCACGATGGTTTTGGTACTGGACTTTATATTGCACCTCTTTTAGAATTTCACCGTCCTGAATCAAGATGGGGTTTTATGTTGCAAGCAGGATATGATAGCCGTAAAGGCAAGTTTGACCAAGTTGTTACTCCATGTGACTGCCCAGCAGATTTATCAACTAAACTGAGCTACGTTACCGTAGAGCCTAGTTTGCGTTTTGCGCCATTCAAAAATAATTTTTATTTATATGGAGGTCCGCGTTTGGCTTTCAACATGGATAAATCATTTACTTATCAGTTAGGTGTTAATCCAGCTATCCCTACTCAAGCAGCAAGTCCTGCAGTAAAAGGCGATTTTGATAATATTGACAAAACTCTTATTTCAATGCAAATTGGAGCAGGATATGATATTCCACTTTCATCAGATAACAACAAGACTCAATTTGTATTGTCTCCTTTTGTTTCTTTCCAACCTTATTTTGGTCAAAATCCACGTTCAACTGAAACATGGAATATAACTACTGTGAGAGCAGGTGTTGCACTTAAATTTGGACAAGGAACAAATATTCAAGAATCTACAGATTTAGTAAAGGATCGTGAAGTTCAATTTTCTGTTGATTCTCCAAAAAATGTTGCAGGAGAACAAAGAATGAGTGAAATATTGCCACTTAGAAACTACGTGTTTTTTAATATCGGATCAACTGAAATACCAAGTCGTTACGTTTTATTAAATAAAAATCAGGTTAAAGATTTTAAAGAAGACCAATTGGAAGTTTTTGCACCAAAAAATCTATCAGATCGCTCAAAGCGTCAGATGGTTGTTTATTATAATGTATTAAATATACTTGGTGATCGTATGCAAAAAAATCCTTCAGCAACTATAACTTTAGTTGGTTCATCTGAAAAAGGTACTGAAGATGGTCTAGCGATGTCAGAATCAATCAAAACCTATTTGGTAAATGTATTTGAAATAAACCCATCTAGAATAAGCACTAAAGGTCAAAGCAAACCAGCTGTTCCATCAGAACAGCCAGGCGCAACATTAGAACTTGAACTACTTCGTGAAGGAGATCGCAGAGTTACCATTGAAAGTAATTCTTCAAATTTATTGATGGAATTTCAAAGTGGTCCTGATGCACAATTGAAACCAGTAGTAATTATGCCTCTTCAAGAAGCGCCAGTTGAAAGTTACGTTACAATCAACAATAAGGGAGCTAAAGATGCATTGTCTACCTACTCTATTCAAATGACTGATGAACAAGGAAAAGTACAATCTTTTGGACCTTATACAGAAGACGTGGTAACTATTCCTGGAAAATCAATTTTAGGAAACAGAGCAGAAGGTGATTTCACTATGAAAATGGTAGGTCAAACCAAAAGTGGTAAAGTGATAGAAAAAGAAACTCCAGTTCATGTAGTTCTTTGGAAACCCGCTACAATTGAACAAGGAATTAGATATAGTATTCTTTATGAATTTAATAAAGCAAAAGCAATCACTATCTATGAAAAATACCTTACTGATGTGGTGACACCTAAAATCCCAGTTGGAGGAATGGTTATCATTCATGGTCATACTGATATTATTGGTGGAGAAGCATATAACCTAAATTTATCTGCAGCTCGTGCAAATGATGTTAAAACCATAATTGAAAGCGCTTTATCTAAAGCTGGCAGAAATGATGTGAAATTTGAAGTGAACGGATTTGGAGAAGATGAAAATAAATCTCCTTTTGAAAACAAAACTCCAGAAGAGCGTTTTTATAACCGTACAGTAGTTATTGATATAATCCCTGTAAAATAACAGTTTAACTATTTTTTACAGTACATATTTTTCAGAATGCAAAAAAGGATAGAAACTCAAAATTCTATCCTTTTTTTATGCAATATAAAATCATAACTAGTTACTATTAGGTAGATTAAAAGCGCTACTAAATCTATTACTGGTAAAAAAACAATAAATTAAAACAGTAAAATTTATTGAATAAAATTTGAAAAGATAAAATTTAACAAAAAAATTACTATTTTTACTCTTCACTTTTATTCAAATATGAACGCTAACGAGAAAATTTTAATTAAATTTTATACTGCTTTTGCAAATGCAGATGCTAAATCGATGTGCACCTGCTACCATCATGATATAAAGTTTCGAGACCCTGCATTTGGTTTATTAAAGGGAAATGATGTATGCGACATGTGGAAAATGTTAATTAAGAATAATAAAGGAGAAATAAAAATCGAATTTGATGAAGTAAAAGCAACTGAATATCTTGGTTCCGCAAAGTGGGTTGCAACTTACAACTTCAGCAAAACGAATCGAAAAGTTGTGAATTTAATTAAGTCCGAATTTCAATTTAAAGATGGTTTAATTATTAAACATACTGATAATTTTGACATATGGAAATGGTCCAAGCAAGCATTAGGAAGTACCGGTTATTTATTTGGATGGACAGGTTATTTTCAAAAAAAGATACAAGAACGAGCTCTATTGTCTTTGAAGAAATATAAAGAAACTAAAGATGCTCATTGAAACAGTAAGAACCCTTTTTAACAGAGACTTAAATCAGTTAAAAAAGGAAATTGAGTTGTATCAGAATGAAACTGACATTTGGTGCGTCCAAAAAGGAATTTCAAATTCAGCCGGAAATTTGTGTTTGCACTTAATAGGAAATCTGAATACCTATATTGGAGCTGAATTTGGAAAAACAAACTATGTCAGAAACAGAGCACTTGAATTTTCGCTTAACGATGTTCCAAAAGCTGAATTACTTAATAAAATTGAAGAAACTAAAACTATTATTGACAACGCACTACGTTCTTTAACGGATGAAATGCTACAAAATGAATATCCGCTTTTAGTCTTTGAAACAAAAATGACAACTGAATTCTTTTTGATTCATTTAACTACACACCTAGCCTATCATTTAGGGCAAATAAATTATCACCGACGATTGTTGACGTCTTAATATATCCCAACTATATATCTAAGGATAAATACGTCGATATAATTAATTATTAGTACTTTTAATACTCATTGTCATTTATACTGCAATGCATTAATTGATAGGTACGAAATAAAAGTTATATACGATAAAAGTATGATACCGTTTCCAAATATACCAACTCTAATTACTTCCAAAAAAACATTTTCTGTTTTAGAGATTCTTCAGTTAATTGTATTTGCGTCTATGCTCCTTTACTTTGGAAAAACACTTTTTATCCCTTTAAGTTTTTCATTGCTTATTAGCTTTATTCTTTATCCAGTTTGCAAATGGATGGAAACAAAAGGAATAAATAAAGGATTATCTATTAGTATTTCCTTGTTTTTTGTGACAATTCTTGCTGGTGCAATCATTTATCTACTTGTGGCACAATTGATGGAATTCTTCAATGAATGGCAATTATTAAAAAGTAAACTTATAGATGCGGTAACTCAAATTAGTATTTTTATAACGGAACGCTTTGGTATAAGCGACGAAAAACAAGCAGGATTTCTTAAAACTACCATCGATAATTCCGGATCCGAAGCTTTTTCATTGCTAAGAAATACCGCCTATTCCCTATCTGAATCCTTTTTTTATCTTTTAATGATTCCTGTTTTTTCAGCTCTTATACTATATCACCGTAAACTTCTATCGAAAGCGCTATATCATATTTTCCCAAAGGAGAAAAAAAATGTTATACATGAAATTTTGGTTGAAACTATTCACGCTTATTATAATTTTATCAAAGGGATGTTAGTAGTGTATCTAATAGTTGGAATTTTAAACAGTGTAGGATTGGCAATCATTGGTATCCCACATCCTTTTCTATTCGGTTTTATCGCTTCGATACTGACATTTATACCCTATGTAGGGATTATGATATCGTCACTTTTACCAATCACAGTTTCTTGGATAACCTACAATTCTATTTGGTATCCTCTAGGAGTTATACTTGTATTTTCTATTGCACAAGTACTCGAAGCCTACATAATATTCCCTTTTGCCGTTGGAAGCCGGTTAAAAATAAATACACTTGTCATTATAATTATGATACTTGTAGGAGGCATTTTATGGGGTGCAGCAGGAATGATTCTTTTCATTCCGTTCATAAGCATCGTAAAATTGATTGCGGATCGTACCCCTAGTTTAAAAACGCTATCGGTACTACTGGGTGATGGAGAAGATACAAAAATCTAATTTAATACACTTTTTACAAATTGAAATCAAACGACCAATTCACCTCTTTTTCATACCACAATTGCCCCTTTGAAACTGCTAATGGGCAGTCAAAATTATTAGTATAAAGTGCTCCTGTCCCTAATCCTTGAGGCATCAAATTGTGCTGTAAAAAGGTCCACTGTGCAATAGCATTAAGACCAACATTACTCTCCAAAGCAGACGTAATCCACCAACCGATTTTATGCTTTTCAGCCAATGAAATCCATTCCTGAGTACCACGAAAACCGCCCACAAAACTAGGCTTTAAAATGATGTATTGGGGCTTTATTTTGACTAGCAATTCCTCTTTTTCTGACACTGTAAACACACCAATCAGCTCTTCGTCCAATGCAATTGGAAAAGGAGTGGTTTTGCACAGCTCTGCCATCCTGTCAGTATGGTTTTTTTGTATCGGTTGTTCAATGCTATGCATTTTAAATTCAGACAATTGATTCAATTTATCTAAAGCTGAATTTAAATCAAAAGCACCATTCGCATCGACCCTTATTTCGACTTGTTCGGGAGTGAAATGTTCCCGAATAAATCGTAATAATTGTAATTCTTTATCAAAATCTATCGCTCCTATTTTAAGTTTAATGCAATGAAAACCATCCGCTAGTTTTTCCTCGATTTGTTGCTTCATAAAAGCCTCAGTTCCCATCCAAACCAAACCATTAATTGGGATTGATTTTATGCCATTCGTAAAGTCCGAAGGAAACAACAAAAAAGGAGTTTCACTTGCCAAAGATTGAAAGGCCATTTCGATGCCAAATTGTATCGATGGAAACTCCAATAAAGACTCCCAAAGCACGTCTTTTCCTAAGTGAATATTAGCGCAAGTCCACTGCAATTTTTCTTCATAATCCGGTCGGTCATCGATACTCAATCCACGAAGAATTCCGCACTCGCCTATCCCTTTTTTATCCTGTTGTTCCAAAATAATAAACCAAGTTTCTTTTTCATTCATCACACCGCGAGAAGTTCCCGAAGGTCGTTTGAAATTAAGAATGTATTTGTGATAAGTTGCTTTCAAAAAGTTATGAATTATAAATTATGAATTCTTTTAATCTGGTAAACTTGTATCTAATTAATTTTTTCAAAAATTAAATGCCCTTAAATTACTTAAAAGGTAAAACAAATTAACCGCTTCTTTTAAACATAGAAGAGCTATAAGTTTTAAAAAAAGTCAAACTACTTTTCCATCAACTTCAAAACTCTTTTAAAATCATCATTCTGAATTCCTGATTTTTTGAATGTCTCAAAGTCTTGTCTTACTTTTTCAGCCCAGCTCAAACTATCCGTTACGTTTTGCGCTTGATATTCTTTGTAAATCGCTTTGGCAGATGAATAGTTTTTGTTTAATAAATAAGCATGCGCGAGATTCAGTTTTATCAATAATTCCGAATCATCAAGTTTCTCACCTTCTTTGAGGAATTTAATGGCTTTCCCGTATTGTTTCGTTAGAATGTAACTGTTTCCTATTGCATTATAATCCAAAGCAGTTGCTTTGCCATCATTAATTATTGTGTTTAATTTCGCTATAGCAGCTCCATACAACTCTTGTTTTGCCAAATCAGTAGCTTGTTTACGCAAACTGCTGTAAACAATTTTAGAAGCTCCTGTTTCATCAAAACATTTTTTTCCAAAATCTTTAAAAGCTTTGGAACGCTCGATGGCCAATAATTTTTGAAATTCCTTAAACTTATATTTTGTCTGTATTTTATCCAAAATACAAACACAGAAATCATCTGAATTGGTCATTTTTTGAGCCAAATTTGATGTCTTACATTGATCAATAATAGTCTTTCTGTTTTCAGCACTCCAACCTCGGCTGAGTTTAAGGTCAACCCACGGCACTACTTCAAGAATGATTTTCTGATTCATGATCCAATTCTTGCTTTCGAAACCAAACCATAAATTTCCAGAATTCGATGTCATACAGGCCGATTTCTCTGTAGAAAGTCGTTTAGCATCTTTACTAACTGGTGTATCCTGAACTAAACACGCATCATCCGTTTTTCCGTCTTTTTTATATTTGGAAGCTAATTCTTCTTTTGAAAAAATTGCATATTTACATTTATCATCTCCTGAAATTTTAGATAGTATAAAAACGGCTCCGGCAGAACCTTGGCTGATACCTGTTGGATCCGGAATAGCTTTTAATACCGAAACCAAACTACCCGCCATTTGTTGGTTCTGATCCAAGAGTGTGATTCTGTACACCACTTCTGTAGTTCCAACAGGGAAATCTTGGGTTTTAATCACAATTCTGTCTCTTGCCGAAACGGAAATTTCTTCGGTAGTGGCACGATCTTTATCCCAATAGCCGTCTTTTTGTGAAAAAGCGGATTGAAATACAAACGTTGTAAATAGTAGAAAAAAAACTTTTTTAATATTCATGTTCTTGATTAACGTGGTTTCATAGCCCAGATAGCAGTGGAAATCCTTTTTATTTTTTCTTTAAAAATAAAAAGATTGCAACGGATAGCTGGAATAGCTCCATATTATTAAATTGTTGTCGAAAATAAAATTACAAGTCTATGGAACTTCCTATCTCCAATAACATTAAATCTTTTCCTTTATCGAAGAATTTACGAATCGCAGCCTCATGATCGATTTCTATATAACCAAAAGTGTCGTAATGGTAGCCTAAAATCTTGTCACAAATCACAAAATCAGAAGCAATAATAGCGTCTTCAACATTCATCGTAAAATTATCACCGATAGGCAGAATAGCCAAATCAAGTTTGGTACGCATTGGAATGAGTTTCATATCCATAGTCAGCGCTGTATCCCCAGCAATATAGATATTTTTATGTTCACCTTCAATTACAAAACCGCCAGGATTTCCGCCATAACTGCCATCAGGAAATGAACTGGAATGAATTGCATTTACATATTTTACTTTTCCAAAGTCGAAATTCCAGCTTCCTCCATGATTCATGGGATGGGATTGAAATCCTTTTTTGGAATAATGTCCTGCTATCTCGGCATTGGATACAATTACCGCATTTGTTCTGCGGGCAATGGCTTGGACATCCAGAATATGGTCGCCGTGTGCATGCGTTAGCAAAATAAAATCGGCTTTTAAGGTGTTGATATCAATATGTGCTGCTTTTGGATTAGCAGAAATATAAGGATCGACCAAAATGTGTTTCCCACTTACTTCGATTCCCAAAGAGGCATGACCGTAGAATGTTATTTTCATGAATATAAATTTTTGAAATTGAAATTGACTTTTGCAATTGAAATTAACTTTTGACTAAGAATTATTAACAATCAAATCCGAAAAAAAGAAAATCATACACAAGGCCAACAACACCGAAAGTGCAAAAGTGCTTAACGCTAATTTTTTTAATTCAGGATCTAATGCTCTAGAATCTTGCTTTTTATAAACCGTAATTAAATGCTTAGTTAAAGGAATGTATGCCAATAAATATATATATTGATCAAAATGAAAATGACTTAGTAATGAGAAAACAACTATCAAAACCATTGCGGTTATTATCAGGAAATAATGGTATTTTTTAGCTTTGGCTCCGCCAACTTTTACGACGATTGTGTTTTTATTTGATTTCCTGTCCGAAGCTTCATCTCTCATATTGTTCAAATTCAAAACTCCCGTACTCAATAATCCGATGGCGCTTGCGGGTAAAAACAACACAAAATCCAGTTGTTTTGAATATAGAAAATTCACGCCTAAAGTACTCACTAAACCAAAAAACACAAAGACAAACAGATCTCCAAACCCACGATATCCATAAGCCGTATTCCCAACCGTATATCTAATTGCCGAAACAATAGATAAAATTCCTAATGCTAAAAAAAATAAAGAATACCAGATGTTGGTGTCTGCAAACGCATAATAAATCAATAAAATGGCAGCGAGTAACGTCAATAATGAGGTGATTATTATAGCACGTTTCATGGCTTCAGGCGAAATTACACCGCTTTGTATGGCGCGTTTTGGCCCTACTCGATCTTCATTATCAGTTCCTTTCATACCATCGCCATAATCATTGGCAAAATTAGACAGTATTTGCAGTCCTAGAGTAGTCAAAATGGCAAAACCAAAGATCCTCCAATTGAAGACTTCTGTCGGAGTGAGTATAATATCTGTTGGGTTTGCCAATGCATACATACTTCCTACTATAATTCCGGATACTGATAATGGTAATGTTCGCAATCGTGCGGCTTGAATCCAGTGTTTCATTTTATTTTGTTTTAAAATATGTTTTTTACCACGAGGGCGCTAAGTTTTTATACGTTTTGTTTTGCCACGAAGGCGCTAAGGCACAGAGTTTCTCTTTGATGTCTGCAAGACTGTAAACTGCGACTATAAACTGTTTTAAAAAAATTACATCCAGTTGCTATTGGACGTTTCTATTTCGTACAACCAAAGGTTGACATATTTTTTAATTGTTGCAAAATTACCCAATTGAAAAGCAATTGTACCACCTGCAGTATGTAAAGTTAGGGAGCCTATGTTTAAATTTTTATGCCAAAAAAGTTGCGACGTCGTAATCGCCTGAATTTTACTTGGTTCTATAATTTCATCACTAATGTCCCACGCGCCACTTTGCTTGATTATAAAATGATTATTGATAAACAGTCTGCTATTTTTGAATCTAAAGAACTGAACTAATCCTGCCAATACAACATAAACCAGTACCAAATAATCTATTGAAGGCGCCTGCAAAATAACATAATCCCGCAAAAAATAAAATCCAATCAAAGGTAATCCTATTGACAAAAAAAGAGCAAAGCCAAGCTTACGAAAATTAGGTTTTAACATCACTCCTTTTGTCGGTATTTTTTGAAACAACAACTTTAGTATTGCGTTACTTTCGGATTCACTACAACCAGGAATTTCAATTGCTGATTTGCGTTCTTCCTTTTCGCCACTTGTAGCCTGCCTGATTTTTAATTCCAAAATATTCATTTTCTTTTGGAAATAATTTCTCGTAACTGTAGTAATCTGGACTTTTTCCGGTTTTATAATAGTACTTTTTGTATTTAATAATCCAAAAGAAAGCAGCAGTGACCCTTTTTGTCTGGTGATTTTATAATCAAAATATCTAAAAATAATCCGAACCAAATTTATGATTAAAACAGTCGCAAGCAACAATAGAATAAGAATTAGAACCGTTTGAATGATAAAATTCTTATCAATATAATTATCAATATTTTCGTCTTGCCAAACATCTCTTCCAGTAATTTTTTGAATATAATCCGAAACTGTGATAAAAAATACCAGTAATAACGAAATACTTCGTCCGTAATTAGAAGTAATTCCAACTTTCAACAAGCTTAAAAAGCTTATTTTTATAAAAGGATGTTCCGCTTCGAGTGGCTGTTCTTTTGATGTTTCTAATTCTAATTCTGTAGTTTCACTATCAACCTTTTTTACTTCATTTTCTAATAAACGAGATTTTAGCTCCAAAGCCAATTCATGAGAAATCGCTTTAATTGCGCCTTCTTTTTTATTGGTTCCGGCTGTATCTACATCGAGCTCGTAAACACCAATTAACCGTTGGATAAAAGACTGATTTATATTTACTTGTTGGATTTTATGAAGTTGGATTGCCGTTTTAGTTTTATTGAACACACCTTCGGTGATTACAAACTCTTCGTTTTCGGTATCTAAAAAGAAAGTGAAATTCAAATATTTCAAATAAGAAACAACTGCGATACTAATAAAAAGGATTATCGTACCTAGCGATAGATACACTTTGTTAACTTCATCAAACTTGAATAGCCAAATTACAATAATGGGCCATAGCGCTCGTGCGTATTGCTGAAGTGTATAAAAAAACATGACCAAAATCCCAACAACAGATTGTCTTTGTGGCTGACTAAAATCGGTACTCATTGAAGTTGCTTTTGTATTTTACCCATCAATAACTGTTTGATTTTTTCAGCTTGTTCTTTTTCGATTCCTGGGATTTCAATGTCACTGGAACTTCCTCCGGCGGTAAAGATTTCAATTTTGGCTAAGCCAAAATAGCGCGAAACCAATCCTTCATGCAAAGCCACGTGTTGGATTCTATTATAGGGAATTACAATCGTATTTGATGCAATAATACCATGTCTAAAAAGCACATCGTGGTTTCTAAAAGCAAAACCTTTTTTGCGGAAAGCAATACGGGAAAATAACAAAATCAAACCTATTATTACAATCGTCAAAATGATAAATGGCAATTCAAAACCTGATAATTCTTCGATAAAAATTAACCCAGAAGTTACTCCGAAAGATAAAAACAAAATTAAAATGATACAATTTATCATAGTCACTTTCCAATAATTTGGATGTAAAGCCGTAAACTGAACTTCCTCAAATTTTGGTAGCTCACTCGTATCTATGGTTTCGTTTGTAAAATTTTCCATTTAATTTTTTTTATGCCACGTAGGCACTAAGGGACAAGGTTTTTATTTGATTTTTTTGAACCTGAAAACTGACCACGTACTTAAGGCAACCATTTTTTCTCGAAATTCGGTTTTCTTTTCTCCAAAAATGCATTTCTACCCTCTTTTGCTTCTTCGGTCATATACGCCAATCGTGTAGCTTCGCCGGCAAAAACCTGTTGACCCACCATACCATCATCGGTAAGATTCATTGCGAATTTTAGCATTTTAATAGCCATTGGCGATTTTTGCAAAATTTCCTGTGCCCATTCGAAAGCGGTATCTTCTAATTCAGCGTGCGGAATCACAGCATTTACCATTCCCATATCCATCGCCTCTTGAGCCGAATAATTGCGTCCCAAGAAGAAAATTTCTCTTGCTTTTTTCTGTCCCACCATTTTGGCTAAATAAGCAGATCCGTAACCTCCATCGAAACTCGTAACATCTGCATCGGTTTGTTTGAAAATGGCATGTTCTTTACTCGCCAAAGTCAAATCGCATACTACGTGCAAACTATGTCCGCCACCCACAGCCCAACCTGGAACAACGGCAATGACCACTTTTGGCATAAAACGAATCAATCGTTGTACTTCTAAAATATTCAAACGATGTTGCCCGTCTTCACCCACATATCCTTGATGCCCGCGTGCGTTTTGATCGCCACCGCTACAAAAAGAATATACTCCATCTTTAGACGAAGGTCCTTCGGCAGATAGTAAAACGACTCCAATTGAAGTGTCTTCCTGAGCATCGTAAAAAGCATTATATAGTTCCGCGGTTGTTTTTGGACGAAAAGCATTGCGCACATCTGGCCTGTTGAAAGCTATTCTAGCAACGCCATTGCATTTTTTATAGGTGATATCTTCGTATTCTTTGACAGTGATCCAATCCATTTCAAGCAATTTAAATTATTTAGCGTAAAATTAAATTATTTTTTGCATTATATCTATTCTATTTCGGATAAGGTCATGGTACTCATTCTCTGATGAAAAGCGACTAAAATGTTAAAAAATCAAAATAATAGCTAGCCAAATTAGTCGCTAATTAAAATAATTATTAATTTTAATCATTGCTAATCAATGTTGTACGGATTATTTTAGTTTGATTTAGCATTTTTTTTCACTGAATTATTAACCTAAAAAACGACTTTTTGGACACAATTAAAATTTTTGTCGCTCCTTTTTCTACGGTAATAACTTATAAAAATATTTTAAAAACCTCGACAAACGAGCAATTTAGAAAACCATTTTCCCCAATAGCAAAGAAATAGAAATTTACTCCTACGGTTAAAACACAGATTACCTTTCTCGCTCATCACTAAAGTTGAGCACCGACAAAATTGTTACGAGAAATAATCTTTTGAAAGATACAAAACCAACGGCTTTAATGTAAAATTGAATATATGCTACAAAGTAAATGTTTGGACATTTAAAGACAAACCCTAATTTATTAAAGCAAATGGAACTTTATTCAATATTTTAAAAAATAGTACTCAACATACTATATAAGAGTACAAGTGAATAAATACTTTAATAATGAAATTTAGATTATTTTACCATTGATTTAAAATTTTTGAAACAATAGTAAAAAGAGAAAGACTAACCGTTTTCGATTAGTCTTTCTTTTTTTTATTCCTTAATTAAGTAGATTCCGTCTTCCTTAATCTCGATTAATTTCTCCCTGTACAAAGCGCCTATAGCCTTCTTGAAAGTTTTCTTACTCATTTTGAGAACCGTTTTAATGTCTTCAGGATGTGAATTATCCGTTAAACGCAAGAAACCTCTACTGGCTCGCAATTCATCCAGAATTTTCTCTGCGTTGGGTTCGATACTTTGATACCCCTGAACCTGCAATGCCACATCAATTTTATTATCAGGACGAATCGTTTTTATATAACCTCGCATTCTATCACCGGTACGAATCGCATCATCATAAACTTCATCTTTATACAACAATCCTTTGTGCTTCTCGTTGATGATAACGTTAATTCCTAATTCAGTGATATGGGAAACGATTAAATCTACTTCTTCCCCTTTTTCAACCGTTAAGTGATCATTTTTTAAAAACTGATTCAATTTACTTGAAGCCACCAAACGATTGGTTTTTTCGTCCATATATAAGTAAACCAAGTAACGTTTTCCTTTTTCCATAGGACGTGCCTGCTCTTTAAACGGAACCAGAATGTCTTTTTCCATTCCCCAATCCATAAAAGCACCAATTTGATTGATATAATTCACACGCAAAAGTGCAAATTCATTTAACAATATATAAGGTTCCAAAGTAGTGGCAACGGGTCTTTCTTCGTGATCCAAATACACAAAAACAATAAGCTCCTCGCCTATTTCAAATTCGTTTGGCACGTATTTATTGGGTAAAAGTATGTCGTGAATTCCTTCAGGATCCGTTTCTGGTGTACCCAAAAACAATCCAACTTTAGTGTCACGTAATATGGTTAATGTATTGTATTTTCCTATTTCAATCATTTTCTTCTAATTTCTAAGGTGCAAAGGTACGAAGTTTGAAAATAGTAAATTAAGAAACGTTCCACAAAAAAATAAAGCTTAAATCCGCCTAATTATTCTTTCTTAGGAGCACAAATTCCCGTTATTTTTCACGAGTTGTCCCGCTCTCCGCAGTATCTTTTGCATTTGCAAAAAGGCAAACACAAAAGGATACTCGCTCCCATCGGGGCTAGATTAGAACGTTTTGTTTTTTTAGAATGATGAACTTTGAAAATATTGAATCTTCTAAGAATGAACAAATCCTAAAATTCAAATTCGCTCACAATTTCTTTTCTTTTTTACTAACTTTGAAACAAACTAAAAACCTATTAATGAAACCAACCTCAATTCTCTATTTATTCCTACTCTTATTATTATCTGCTACAACTTACGCTCAAATCACACTAAATGATCCGGTAATAAAAAAAATGGTTACCGAAGTAAAAGCGGAAAATCTGGAAGCAACGATTCGCAAATTAGCTTCTTTTGGAACCCGACATACTTTAAGCGACACCAAAAGCAACACTAGAGGTATTGGCGCGGCACAACGCTGGGTAAAATCTGAATTTGATAAATATGCTTTAGAATCTGGCGGGAGGCTTTCCTCGACCATCGATTATTTCATGATTAAAGCCGACGGAAAGCGAATTGCAATCGACAGCCAACTTGGCAATGTAATGGCAACATTAAAAGGTACTGACCCAACTGACGATCGAGTATTAATCATAAGTGGACATTTGGATTCCCGTGCTACTGATGTTATGGACGCTAAATCTGATGCTCCCGGTGCTAATGACGATGCTTCAGGAGTAGCCGCAATGATGGAACTAACAAGAATTATGAGCAAAAGAGAATTTCCTTTTACCTTAATTTTCGTGGCAGTAACAGGAGAAGAACAAGGATTATATGGTGCCAAACATTTAGCCGATATTGCTAAAGAATCCAAGTGGAATGTTATTGCGATGATCAACAACGATATGATTGGCAATAGCTTATCTAGCGGTACCAATTTAAGAGACAATACTAAAGTTCGCGTTTTCAGCGAAACAATTCCTTATCTGGAAACGGAATCCGAAGCTAAAATGCGCAAAGCTACAAACCGCGATAACGACAGTCCTTCAAGACAACTAGCCCGTTACATCAAAACAATTACCAATCAATACGTGGACCAATTAGACATAAATTTAGTATACAGAAATGACCGATTTTTACGTGGAGGCGATCACACTCCTTTTAGTCAAAATGGATTTACTGCTATTCGTTTTTGTGAAAGGAATGAAAATTACAATCAACAACATCAAAATCTGAGAACAGAAAATAACATAAAATACGGTGATCTTCCTGAATTCATGGATTTTGATTATTTGAGAAAAATAACATGTTCGAACTTGGCTACTTTCACTAATTTAGCGTGGTCACCAAAAGCTCCAGCAAACGCAGGAATCGAAGTGAAAGAACTTACTAATTCTTCAGTTTTAGTTTGGACAGCTCCAGAGGGGAAAGCAGTCTATGGTTATAACATTCTTATCAGAGAAACAGCAGCCTCACATTGGGAAAAAACAATTTTTGTTAAAGATATAAAAGCCGAAATCCCTTATTCTAAAGACAATTATTTCTTCGCCATACAATCAACTGATGAATTAGGACATTCCAGTTTACCGGTTTTCCCTTTGCCAATTCGCTAACAAAAAAACTAGTCCATAAAAAAAGCGTTCGCCTAGGCGAACGCTTTTCTATTTTTATGATGTGGGATTAATTATAAACACTCTCTTTTTTAAAGTGAACTGTCAATAAATAATAAATCACTGCTCTATATTTATTTTTGTTGGAACGACCATATTTTTCCATCACAGCATCAATTCCAGCATCTAAATTAGTTCCATCAGCAAGTCCTAACTTCTTGATTAGAAAATTATTTTTAACTGTATCCAGTTCTGATTGTTGGCTTCCGGCAACAGTCGCTGAATCGGCATTGTAAATGGAGGGACCGCAGCCAATAGTTACTTTAGTCAATAAATCCATGTTTGGACTAACACCGCATTTGTCTTTCAAATCGGCAGCATACTTCACAATTAATTCATCTCTTGCACTCATAAATAAAAGTTTAATATTTGATTATTTTTTTTATAACTCTCTCAAATTTAAACAATTAATCATATCTTTTAACAAATATTTAAAAAAAACTAAACCAATTCTTTAAAATACTGCAACAAAATACTATCGTTTTGTAATGTAGGCGTAAAAATCTCCAAAATATTTGGTTTCTCATTATGACTATACAAAGCATTTAAACCCTTTGCCAGACTTGCTTCATTACTTGCAATAGAATAATCAAAACCATACATTTTTGACAAATGTTCGGCAGTCAAGCAATGAGAAGTTTCGAAAAAAGTATTAAAAACAGGAGTTTCTTCATGCCCAGGCAAAATCCTAAAAATTCCGCCGCCCCCATTATTAATCAAAATAATCTTGAAATTCTTTGGAATGTATTGGTTCCAAAGTGCATTGCTGTCATATAAAAAACCAATATCTCCAGTGATGAAAATAGTTTGTTTTTCATTGGCGACAGCCGCACCAATAGCGGTCGAGGTACTTCCATCTATTCCGCTGGTACCGCGATTGCAATACACTTCAATGGAAGGATCAATATCGATTAATTGGGCATAGCGAATGGCAGAGCTGTTACTAATTTGCAAATGACTATTTTTAGGTAAGCTTTTAATTACCTTTTCAAAAACCACAAAATCTGAAAAAGGAATTTTGGACAAATAAATTTCATGTTTCTCTTTACGCAACTTATTTACGGCATCCATTTTACTGAAATAATCACTTTTTATTCCTTTTGTCAAAGGTAAAAAAGCTTCAAAGAAAGAATTCGGATTAACATTAAAATGCTTTGTCAATGCTCCAAAAGTGTCATATGCTCTCAAAGTATCAATGTGCCAATGGTGTTGGGGTTTGTACTTTCGCAAAAAAGCTTTGATACGTTTAGAAACGATCATTCCACCAAAAGTCACCAGTATTTCCGGACGAAAAGTCTCAAAATCATCATTAGTGAAAGGCGTAATTATCGTATCAATATTATTTATAAAAGAAGGATGATGTAAATTGGATGTGGTTTCTGTCATCACCAACACTGACTCGTCTTCCGCTAGAAAATTAAGTGTTTTATCACTAATTTCATCGGGTTCATTCACGCCAACTAAAATCATTTTTCGAGTTGAATTATTCCAAATTTTGACAAATTCAGATAAATCTTCAATTGCAGGCATTGGATTTAAATTTGCAAAAGCATTCACCATTATATCGATAGAAAGTTCTGAAACCGTTTCGTATAAAGGCTCTTCAAAAGGTGCATTGATGTGAACCGGTCCCTTTTTATTCAAAGCAATATCAATCGCTTGGTTTATTTTATAATCATTTTCTTTGGAGACGGCTTCGTTTAAATTGGCATTATACAACGAATGGTTGGCAAATACATCTTCCTGACGAATCGTTTGCCCATCACCAATATCTATCTTGCTTTGCGGTCTATCTGCAGAAATCACAATCAAAGGGATTTGGCTGTAAAATGCTTCTGCAAAAGCAGGATAATAATTCAGTAATGCAGAACCAGATGTACAAACCAAAGCCACGGGTTGTTTGGTTTGTTGTGCAATTCCGAGTGCAAAAAAAGCGGCACAACGCTCATCGGCAATACTGTAGCATTGAAAAGCGGGATTGTTTACAAAACCTATTGTCAAGGGAGCATTTCGTGAACCCGGAGAAATTATGATGGTGGTGATTCCTTTGGCTAAACAAATCTGAATAATGCTTTGTGCTAAAGGTATTTTGGGGTAAATCATTTGTCTGTTTTTCTGATTACAAAGTTACAAAGTTGTAACTCTTTTTCCGGTAGTTTCAGTTGATTTTTCTTAATTTTGGAGTAAAATCTTTTATAATGGAAATTAAAATAAGACCGGCCGTTTTTGCTGATATAGATACAATATTGGAAATTGTGAATCATCAAATACTTCACAGCACCTCTAATTATGATTATGAGCCGCACGATTTTGAAACACAAAAATCGTGGTTTGAAGAAAAAATGAAGAAAAATCAGCCAGTAATTGTCGCTGAATTTGAAAACGGGACTATTGGATATGCTACCTATGGTACTTTTAGAGAAAAAAATGGTTATCAATACACCATCGAACATTCCGTTTATGTTGCACAAGAATTTATAGGAAAAGGTATTGGAAAACTACTATTAGCCGAACTCATTCAATTGGCAAAAGAGCAAGGATATCATGTTATGATTGGCGCAGTTGATGCTGATAATTCAGGAAGTATTACTTTTCATGAAAAATTTGGTTTTAAAGTGGTGGGCACTATTCGAGAAGTAGGCTACAAATTTGATCATTGGCTTGATTTGGTTTTTATGCAGTTGATTTTAGAATAAGTGAATTTGTACTACAATTTGGTTCGTCTTTTATAATATGTTTGACTTTAAAAACTTTATAACTTTAAGACTTGCGACTTTATAGTATATTTGCACAACTAAAAATTTCATGGACTATACCTTACTTTCATCGCCTTTACAGGGATTTACTGACTTTCGTTTTAGAAATGCGCAAAACAAACTTTTTGGCGGAATTGATACTTTTTACTCGCCATACATTCGGTTGAACGGAAAAATGGTTATTAAACCTTCTTATGAACGAGATCTACTTCCTGAAAATAATCTTGATTTAGAGATCATTCCACAAGTAATAACAAATGATGCTGATGAATTTTTATTTGTGGCTAAGTATGTTCGAGAATTGGGTTACAAGGAATTAAACTGGAATTTAGGGTGTCCTTATCCTATGGTTACAAAATCTGGTATGGGTTCCGGCTTGATCAGTAATCCGGAAAAAATCAACCATATCCTTCATAGAGCCCACACAGAATCGGATATTATTGTGTCTATGAAAATGCGTTTGGGATATGAAAACAGTGAAGAAATTCTTGATGTTTTGCCTATTTTAGATACCTATCCAATTAAAAATATTGCCATACACGCGCGCATTGGGAAACAACTTTATAAAGGTGGTGTAAACTTAGATGCGTTCCAACTATGCATTGATAATACCAAGCACAAACTGTATTACAATGGAGATATCACTTCAGTGGCTAAGTTTCAGGAAATGCAAGCACGTTTTCCTTCTATAGACCACTGGATGATTGGCCGAGGATTAATTTCGGATCCATTTTTACCGAGTATGATAAAGAATAACACAACGGAATATCCAACCGACAAAATGGAATTATTCAGTGCGTTTCACGATACTTTGTATGCTATTTATAGTGAATCCCTTTCTGGTTCGACACATATTTTATTAAAAATGTATCATTTATGGGAATACTTTTCGGCTACATTTTCAAATCCTCATAAGGTTTTGAAAAAAATAAAAAAAGCGCAAAGTATTCGGAATTATGAAGCGGCAGTTGTGGAGATTTTCAAAAACGAAAAATTCTAAAGAGAAAAATAAACCATTAAGAAATTAAGAATAATTAAGCAATAAGTTCCAAGGATACTTAATTTCTTATTGGTTATAATTTGGAATGTATTCAATTCTTACTTAATCTGTAAAAAAAATGAGAGTCTCATTTGACTGAGAATCTCATTTAGATTGTTTACTTTCAAAAAATTAGCAAATTAGCGGTAGTAAATTATGCTTTAATCCAGTTTATCACTTCAGGATCTGTTACTAATGTTCTTGGTGCAATCACTTTTTCCAATTCTCCTTTTTCGTTAATCAGGTATTTTTGAAAATTCCATTCCACAGTTGAATCTTGCAATCCGTTTTTAGATTTTTGAGTCAAAAACTGATAGATGGCAGCCATATCATTTCCGTTTACAGAAACTTTGTCCATCATAGGAAAAGTCACTCCATAATTCAATTGACAAAAACTAGCAATTTCTTCATTCGTTCCTGGCTCTTGTGACGCAAAATTATTCGCCGGAAAACCCACAATCACCAATCCTTTGTCTTTGTATTCTTTATAAACTGCTTCAAGATCTTTGTACTGTGGCGTCAATCCACATTTTGAAGCGGTATTTACAATCATGATTTTTTTTCCTTTTAAAGAAGCAAAATCAAAACTTTTTCCTGATAAATCTTCAACTTTGAACTGATAAATAGTTTCTTTAGCTACTAGTGGTGTACTCATTTTGGTTTCAGATTTTTGAAGTTTTGCCTGATTTTTACAGCTGAACAATAATAAAGCACAGCTGGCAATCAATAATACATTTTTCATAATTATATTTTTTATAAAATTAAACATTTATTTGTCTCATTAAAATTTATTTTGGTTAAACAGAAGTTAAATAAAAAAGGAAGCTTAGCGACAAACATCAACGCTAAGCTTCCAAACAAATAAACAACAAACTAATTCTGTAATTAAAACGTATACGTAATTTTTCCTTTCATAAAAAATGGAGTTCCCGGTGTAAAATGAATTTCTTCCACGCTTGAAGTTTCATTTTGCAATCTTGATTCAGTCGCAAATTGAGTTTCGTTCCATTTGGTATTAAACAAATTATCGATAGACATTCCAATCGTTATTTTTTTATATTGATAATTGATATTAAAATCTGATACAAAATAGCCTTTTGCAACTATAGAATTATCCTCATTAGCCGGACGACTTTTTAAATAGCGATAATGAATTCCGCCTGAAAAACCATTTAATTTCTGGAAACTTAAACCGCCTGTTGATGTAAAATCCGGTGCTAGTGGTATGTAATCCTGACCTTCTGGAGCATCCATGCTTCTGGCATACGTATAATTTGCATCAGTATCTAAATAAAACCAATCATTCAATTGATAACGCAACCCTAAATCAACACCCATACGTTTTGATTTCCCGCTTGGCTCAATAATTCCGGCATCGCCTACATACACAAACTCTTGTTCCAAATACAAATACCATAAAGCGGAATTCACAATTAACTTAGGAAATGGCTTCCAAATAGTTCCAATATCCGTTCCTATTGCCGTGGGTAAAACCTGCTTACCGCTGTTTTGAACTACAACTCTAGTGTCATTAGAATGAAAACCCATCCCTGATTTTATAAAAAACTGTAAATTGTTATTTTCGGTATATATAAAATTCAACTTTGGAGAAATTTTGACTTTGCTTTCCGACTGTGTTTTATAATCAGTTGTCAATTTATCTTGGTAATTGAATTTGAAATAATCCAAGCGAACGGCAGGATTGATTATTAGTTTTCCAAGGTTTATTTCGGAATTTATATAACTGAACAAATTAGATTGATCAATATCACCTAATTTTATATGCTCAAGAACCGTTCTTCTGTTTAAAGTATGCGAAAGCTCTGTATCTGTAGTGGCATCAGCCCGAAAACCAACACCATATTGAAACGTTATATCTAAATCATTCAGCTTCATTTTTTTATTCAACTCGGCATTCATTCCATAAATATTTCTATTTTCTTTTTGTCTAATTTGGTCGCCATTGATAGGATCATTTAGAAAAAAAGTAAAATTAGAATACAATTCAAATTCATATTTAGAGTAAAAAGCGTTGACTTTCAAGAATGTGTTTTCGTTAATTGGTTTACTCATACTCGCATTAAAATTAGTTCTAGAGGTTTTCCCTCCTTCAGTATCATCGACAGATCCAAATCGTGAAATCGTTCCATTATCAACCAATCGTTGTGGTATTTGTCCAGAAGCATCCCACTTACTGGAAAAACGAGAGGCTGAAATTGAAAATTTGGAATTATCATCCAATATCGCTGAATATTTTCCCAATAAATTGATTCGATTAAAATTTTGAGGCGAATCAAATGGCCCGTCTGTCAAAATATATTCAGTGGCAATATAAGCGCTCTGCTTTTTTTGGTTACCCAAAAGATTAAATAACCCTACCGTTCTCAACGTATTAAATTGTCCAATTTCAAGTCCGATACTACTTTTTTCTAGTTTATCTTTCGTTTGGAAAGCAACATAACCTGCGGTTGCAAAATCCCCTTTATTGGCATAATAGGTTCCTTTCCCGAAATCTATTTTCTCTACCGTTTCTGGAATTACAAAATGCAAATCGGCGTAACCTTGACCATGTGCGTGAGAAACCATATTTACCGGCATTCCATCCACTGAAATCGCAATATCAGTACCGTGATCGATATCAAAACCTCTCAAGAAAATTTGCTCCGCTTTACCTCCACCGGCATGTTGACCAATGAATAATCCGGGTACTTTTCGCAAAATTTCTTGAGAAGAATTTACCGGAGTCGCCTGCAAATCTATTTTTGAAATCACATTCATTGCCGAAAGCTTTGCCTGAATAACGACTTCATTCAAACGAAAACTATCGTCTTCCAGATTAATTATACTTTCGGATGAAGTGACAGAAAAATTCATTTTTTTATAACCCAAAGCAGTTACTTTTAACGCACTTCCTACAACAGTCTTGTCTATCGAAAACATTCCAAATTCGTCCGTATGTGCATGAGTTTCGGTAGTTGTATTAATCAGATAGGCATTTTCTATTGGTTTTCCATCCATATCCACTACTTTACCTTTTTGAATTTGACCATAAGAAGCCATCCCGAAGAAAGTAATCAGGATTATAAAAACATTTTTCATCTAATGGCTATAATTGTTTTACCTTTTTGTCTAAATTGGGTCCTAATTCATAAATACTGGAAAGCAATTCTTCCTTAATTGGTTGTACTTTTACGGCTTCTTTATTAGATTTATAAATCATCGCTAAATGATATTGCACTTTTGGTTCGAATGATTTCCCAACTACATATTTTTGAGCAATTTCTAATGCTTTTTTATTTTGGCCAAGATTTAAATAAGACCACGCCAATAAATCATAAGAATCAGGAGTTGGACGGTGATCCACTTCGACTTTTGCAATTTCAAGTGCTTTCGAAGCCGTTTCTTTTGCGTCAGCATAAATTAAAACATTGTATTTGTTATACATTGCGCCATAATTGTTGGCTTTTAGCATTTCGAAATAAGCATTTCTGTTTTCTAATTCTTTTGCTTTATCTCCTTCGAATTGGGCAATTTGAGATTTCAATAAATAAAAATCAGGCGTATTGTGAGTCACTTCAATGGCTTCAACAATTCTTTTTGCCTCTTCTGTATTTCTTTCATGTGAAAATACAATCCAGGCTATTCCTTTTAAAGCATACGAATAATTGGGATCGATTGTCAAAGTTTTTATGTAGCTGTCATAGGATTCCTGAATTCTGCCGGCATGACCGTAAAAATCTCCAAGATTTGAGTAAGACCAGATTTTAAGGACTTTATTATCTTCTTTTTCAGCAATATCTCTGGCTTTTTCCATGAAAGTAATGGCCGTTTTCAAATCACCTTTATGGTCATTCCATTTAGCCAAACGAATCAGATAATCATAATCTCTCATATCACGCAGTGCGTTCAAATTCTTTACGGCTTCCGGATAATTACCTAATTCCATTTGAACATCAAATAATAATTTTTGAGTTTCTTTCTTCCCTTCGCCTATTGCCAGTGCTTTATTCGCTAAACCCAAAGCTTCTTTAAATCGATGCTGAGCAATATAATTTCTTGCCAAAGATCGGATAGTGGATACCTTCGAATATTTATAAGTTGCATTTGATTGCGTTAGTAAAGCTTCCGTTTTATATAAATATTTGATGTTTCCAGTATATTCAAAAAGCGTTGCATAATTAGACGCAATTAGACTTAAGTAACTGATTTGATTAGGAGCTTCATCGAATTTCTTTTGCCAGAAATCAATTTCATTATTAGCAAAAGCCATTGATTTATTATCTTTTAGATGCAAATATTTATTGTAATCTGATGTTTTTGTAATTTGAGTTGGTTTGTTACTACAGCTATAAAGTGCTATGATTGCAAAAACCAATAATGGAATTATTTTTGAAGGTTTCATAATCAAATGTTGTTTGTTTGTTTGTTTGTTTGTTTTGAAAAAAAAAAAACAGAGCACAATTAAAATGAAAGTACCCTGTTTTTTTTGAAAATATTACCAGGCTGTTGCCAAATAAGGGAATGAAGTTGTAAATGTTTTATCATTTGAATCTACGTGATCAGAAGTAAGACCAGCATTAGAAGCACCTGTTGGGCCACCAAAGATTAATATTAGCTCCGTATCAATAACATCATCAGCCAAAGCTCTACCTGTTAAGACATTTGTTCCATCAAAAAACGTTGTTTTTCCTGAAGTTTTCACATTCAATACGTCAGTTGCCAATATCCCTGTAAATTGAGAAGACGTTAAACCTAAAGCATTTTTTGTATATCCAGCATTTAAAGCTAGCAATCTAGATTCAAAAATAGATTGGTATTTTGCACCCATCATTGATGGAATTGCAGCATTGAAATCATCTTTAGGTTGGCCCGCAGCAATGAACACGGTATTTATAGCCGGTCTTGCCATTTGATCTTGTTGTACAAACGTTCCTGAAAAATCGGCACTTGCCATTGGATCTGTACTATTATCGTCATTATTACAGCTTACGGCGCCTATTGCGCAAACCACTGCTACAGCTATGATTTTGAATTTATTTGATTTACTCATGATATTTTTATTTAAATTTTTTCTTAATTCGTGAACTTGACGTTTCATAATTTTAAAGTTTAATAAACAATAATTGATTATTGTTTTTTCTTAGTTTCTGCCCATACATTCAAAGTACTCGCAGTACCTAACATTGCTTTTGGAACTTCCACTACTATTGAAAGTACATTTGTTCCTGCAAAAGTATCTGTACCTGGGTTTTTGAATCCTGAAGCTGTTCCGCCAAGGATTGCTTTGAATTGTCCTAAGTCAAAAAAGAAAGGATCGTCTCTTGGTCCTGCGAAAAATTTCATTCCGTTTTGTGTTCCTAATATAGGAGCAGCACCGTAAGTAGAAATCGCAACGGTTCCTGAAGCAGCGCTAGATTTAATTGTACTGGATGTTCCCGTTGTTCCAGGAGCATAAGGACCAAAGAAATACATTTTGTCTCCTCTTTTAATCGCTTGAATTACTAAATCCTCCACATTATCACCTGTGTTATCAATATTAATTTCAATCATTACATTTTCATTAAATGCCGCTGCAGCTGTTGCATTAGGACTTAACAAACCTTGCGTATTTACTGCAAATACTAAGTTGTTCGTGTCTTGTCCTTGAAAAGTGTACACATCGGTAATATCTGCTGCATTACCGGTTACTGATGGAGCATCTACGTGATCCGCTGCTACTAAAATTAAGCCCGAAATCGCCACTAGCGATAGACCTAATAACATTTTTGTTTTTTTCATTTTGTTATAATTTAAAAGGTTATAAAAGCATTTACGGCATTGTTTCCGATTTGGTTTTAAAAATCATAAAAAAAAATTAATTAATATTTTAAATAGTTGATAATCAATATTTTAAATGTAAAATAAAAACATAATTTTTTTATTTTTTAAAAAAAATTAAAGCAGAAATTGATATAATTTACCAATTGTAGATAAGAATGTATAAGTTTGCAATTGCAAAACATAAAGGATATGACCCAAGACGAATTATTAGTGTTGATATATAAGAAAGACGATAAGGCATTTACACATCTATATGATATGTATTCCAAAAGCCTTTTTGCAGTAATTACCGTTCTGGTAAAAAACAGAGAAGAAGCCGAAGATGTTCTTCAAGATGTATTTGTAAAAATCTGGAAAAACATTGATTCCTACCATGAAAGTAAAGGTCGATTCTATACTTGGATTTTAAATATCGCCAGAAATACCTCCATCGATAAATTGCGTTCCAAAAATTTTAATAACAGTCAAAAAAACCTTTCCTCAGATAATTTCGTACATCTGTTAGACGACAGTAATAAACTCGTCAATAAAATTGATACTATAGGTATACAAGAGTTTATAAAAAAACTAAAACCGAAATGTATTCAAATAATAGATTTACTGTTTTTTAAAGGATATACCCAACAAGAAGCTTCTGATGAATTAGAAATTCCTTTGGGTACTGTTAAAACTCATAATCGAAACTGTATTAATGACTTAAGAAATTATTTGAAAGTATAATGGAAACAAAAGAATATATAGAATCAGGTATTTTAGAACTTTACGTTTATGGTTTACTCACGGAAACCGAAAATGAAGAGGTTACTATTATGGCAAAAAACAACCCCGAAATCAATGAAGAAATCATTGCGATAGAAAAGGCAATTGTAGCTTTATCTTCCAGTTTTTCACCATTTATTTCTGCGGAAAATTTCGAAAAAATAAAAGAAAAATTAGAACTTAAACCCGCCAGAGTAATTGAATTCGAACCAAGCAGAAATTGGTCTCAATACATTGGTTGGGCCGCTGCGGTTCTTTTATTGGTTGGCATTGGCTATCAATACAATCTAATGGAGCAAACCGATAACCAAGTGGTAAATGCTACTTCCGAAAAATCAAAACTTGAAAAGGATATTAAAACTTTGGAACTGAAAAATTCGGCAAGTGAAACCAGTTTAGCCGTTGTACGAGACGCTAAAAATACCGTTGTCGCACTTGGCGGACAAGCGGTTGCGCCACAATCTTCAGCAAAAGTGTATTGGAACAAAGAAACTAAAGTGGTTTATGTAGATGCGGCAGGATTACCTGAACCACCAGAAGGAATGGTATACCAAGTCTGGGCATTAAAATTGAATCCGTTGACACCTACAAGCATTGGACTACTAGAAAATTTCAAGGTTAATGATCAAAAGATGTTTGCTGTTGATAATGCGAATGAAGCAGAAGCTTTTGGTATAACTTTGGAGCCTGCAGGAGGAAGTTTAAGTCCTACAATGGAACAATTATATACCTTAGGAAAAGTATAAATAATATCATATTTCAACATTTCTAGTTCCCAATTAAAAAAGCTGAATAGCCAACTTGGAATGTTGAATTTTGAAATAAAAAAATAGTATTGGTCAGCACTTTTCAGAATTTCAACATTGAAAATTCCATGTTCCATGTTCAAAATTAAGAAGATCAAATATTCATTAAAAAGTAAAAAATATTAAATACAAAAAAAGGTTCAACCGAAAAGTTGAACCTTTTTTTATGGAAATAATTCAAGAATTATTTCTTATAATATTTTCTATATTTTGGATAGGTAACAGCTCCTATCGCAGCAATTCCTCCTAATGAATACCAAATCCAGTTTAATGAATGGGCTTCACCACTCGCATACGAATGAAGTCCAACTAAATGGAAATTCACGCCATAATACGTAAACAAAATCGATACAAAAGCAAACATACTCATCAGGTTAAAAATCCATTTTCCTCGTAAGGATGGAACGAATCGAGCATGAATAACAAAAGCGTAAACCATTATACTGATTAATGCCCAAGTTTCTTTTGGATCCCAACCCCAGTAACGTCCCCAACTTTCATTGGCCCACTGTCCTCCAAGGAAGTTTCCAATGGTAAGCATGATTAAACCAATTGTCAATGCCATTTCATTGATGTAGGTGATTTCTTGAATATTCAAATCCATTTTGGCTTTGTTTTTTTCATTGGTAAAAAATATCAACAACAGAGAAACAAAACCTAATATCATTCCTAATGCAAATGGACCGTAACTGGCTACAATCACTGCTACGTGAATCATTAACCAATACGAATTAAGAACCGGCTGTAAATTAGCAATTTCCGGGTCAATCCAATTCATGTAGGCTGCTGCTAAAATCATTGCTGTAACAAAAGCAGAAGAAGCCACAGTAAGTTTCGATTTTATATCGAAAGCCAATCCAAAAAACATGGTAGCCCAAGCTACATAAATGATCGATTCATAAGCATTACTCCAAGGCGCATGCCCTGAAATATACCAACGGGCGATTAAACCTATAGTATGTAAACCGAATAACAATCCAACAATAACATGCATAGAATTGACCAAAATATTCAATACTTTTCGCTCTTTCACTATTTGTAGAATCGTAAATAAAAGCATCAAAATAGCGGCTATCAAATACCAATAGGGCAATACTTTGAACACATCGTATTTATTGTACAATATCTCCAATGTGATTTTCTCTTCGGTTGGTCTCACTTTGCTTCCAAACTTTTTCTGAAAACCATTTATGCTTTCTAATAATTCGTTTGCTGTTTTATAATCTTTAGTATCGGCTGCATTAGTTAAAGTCCCAAAATATAATGGCAACACACTTTTAGTATAAGTGGAATCCATTCCTTTCATCCCTGATTCATTCAATTCTAAATAGGAAATCCATTTATTATTTTCATTATTTGGAATAGGGAAAATCTTTAATATTCGGCCACTCAAGGCTGATTCCATCAGATTTACTTTTTTATCGGTTTCAATAAAGTCTTTTTCAAACTGGTTTGGATTTCCTGCTTTAAAAGCGTCATCTAAATATGGAGACAATTTATAGTTCCCTTTTTCATCAAAAAAAGCAATAAAGGGAGCGTATTTTGCTTCTTTGTCAATACCAATAATTTTTCGGATACTATCATTTCCCGCTTTGATATAAATTAATGGAACTTCAATCCATAATTTTGCATATTCCGTCATAGACAACAAAACCTGATCAGAGTTCATGCCTTTATACGTTTCCATATGGCTCACTTTTCGCAATAATTCAGACGAAAAAGTATTGATAGGCTTCATTCTTCCGCCAGCATCTTGGATTATTAATCTTCCAAATTTAGCTGCATGGTCTTCCGGAACTTTATATTTTACCAATAAAGAATCCATTTGTTTTTCATTGGGCGCCTTGTGCTGATGATCGTCTTGTTTTTGAGCAAATCCATTAAAACTTAGCATCAAAACTAAAATCGTAGTCAACTTTGCTTTTTTATTTTTTACCACTTCCAGTTTTCTTTTCAAATCAGCAAAACGAGAATACTTAGTAAACATAATTGACATCATTGCAAAAAACAACATAAAATAGCCGCTGTATGTTATGCAAGTTCCCCAAAAATCGTGATTTACAGATAATACTGTTCCTTTTTCGTCAGGATCAAAAGAAGATTGAAAAAAGCGAAATTGTTTGTAATCTAAAACATTATTCATAAAAATTCTGGCATCAAATGATTTAGTGGAATCTTGAACCGTAACCTGGCTTTCAAAAGAAGAATAACTTTTCTCGGTTCCAGGATATTTTTTAGCAATAAAATCATTCAATTTTATCTTGAAAGGCAAGACATAGGCTTTGCTTCCGTAGAAAAAAGTATAATCAATTTTTCCTATTTTCACAGTTTTAGATTCTCCTATTTTACCTTTGGAACCCAGAATCGTAACCTCATTTTGTTGTCCTTCAGCACTTACATTTAAAACTAAAGCATCTTCATGATTCTTTGCCTTAAAGTCATTACTTGAATCATAAGCAATTACTCCTTTTACTGCAGGATCAGGAAATACAAAACGCATTTCGCCAATGCTGTACAAGGAACGCATCATTAATGGCTGAACATTATCTTTAGTCACTTTTCCTTGCAATTTATCTGCCATGCGCATAAAATTACCTTCAAAAGGAGTTTGGATTGTATAAGCCGCTCCCGTTGTCGTGATGTTTATCGCCCCTTCGGCATATTTGTTTAATGAAAACAATACATTATGTATATTTTGTATTTCACCCGCTTTAAGCATATGTTCGTGACGGCTTCCATCACCGGCTTCTACCACTTTCATGTAAACAACTCCTTTATTATCCGGCTTGATAACTTCTTTTGCGCCCAAAATAAAATTTTTATATTCTACTTTAAATGGCGTATCAGCAAATTTATCTGAAATCGAAAAACTATTATTGGTAACAGGAGATAGCAATAAAGATTTTTCAAAAACTCTACGTTTCATTTCGCCTTTGTATTCACCATCTATAAAAACAGTAAGAAAGGTTTTCTCCGAAAAAACTTGATTTTCTGCAGCACCTTCGCAAATAGGCATCATTCCTTCGTAACTGATGTATCGTGTTACGAAAGCACCAAGAAGAATAAAAATGAAAGACAAATGGAGTAATAAAGTCGCCCATTTTTCTTTTTTTAATAATTGATAACGCTTAATATTGCCTATGAAATTAATCATAAAAAACACCATAATGGCTTCAAACCACCATGCATTGTAAACCCAAATTTTAGCAGTATCAGTATTGTATTTGCTTTCGATAAAAGTTCCAGTAGCCATTGCGATTGCAAAAGATAAGAAAAGGATGGCCATTAATCGTGTGGAGAACAAAATTGAAAATATTTTTTTTAACATTTGTAAGGGATTTCATTTCTTAAAAGTGCCACAAAAGTACTTAAAAATGTTGACTTCTATATTCGCACAATTGTTAATTTAATCCAAAATTAAGTCTTCTAATTTTATGGTGAAAAAAGTTAATTTGAACATCATTTTATTTTGCAAAATATCCAGAAAAGCAATAAAAAAAGCTTAATATTTTTTTGCTAATTTTGTGCTATGACTAAAGTAATAATTATCGGTTCCGGAAATGTCGCACAACATTTAATTGTTGCTTTTCAAAATTCTCAAAATTCGGGAACAGAAATCGAATTGATTCAAGTTTTTTCAAGACAAAAAGAGAGTGTCTCTCACCTACTCGATTTGGATAAAATCACAGATGACTTCGATACTTTGCTAGAAGCTGATTTGTATATCATTGCTGTTTCTGATGATGCCATTGCCGATGTTTCTTCCCAACTTCCATTCAAAAATCGTTTGGTGGTTCATACTTCGGGAAGCATTCCTTTGGATTCTCTAAATGAAAACAATAGAAAAGGTGTGTTCTATCCCTTGCAAACATTTACTAAAAACAAAGATGTTGATTTTAGAATTATCCCAATTTGTTTAGAAAGCGAAAATGCTACCGATTTTCAATTATTGGAAAAAGTAGCAAAAACGATTTCTGATAAAGTTTTTGTAATCAATTCAGAACAACGAAAAGCATTGCATGTTGCGGCAGTATTTGTCAATAATTTTGTGAATCATCTGTACCAAATAGGTCAGGAAATTTGTCAAGAGCATCAGGTTCCATTTGAAATTTTGAAACCGCTAATTTCAGAAACTGCTCAAAAAGTAATGATTCTTTCACCTGAAGATGCACAAACGGGACCTGCTGAACGCAATGACACCAATACAATTGAAGCGCATGAAGCTTTTTTATCCAATGAAAATCATGCAACTATTTATAAAACATTAACCCAATCTATACAGCACAATGGCAAGAAGTTATAAACAAATAATGAACGATATCACCACTTTTATTTTTGATGTCGATGGAGTACTAACCGATAGTTCGGTTTTTGTAACCAATGAAGGCGAAATTTTGCGTACCATGAATATTCGTGACGGTTATGCAATGAAAGCAGCTGTAGAAAGCGGTTATAATGTATGTATTATTTCAGGAGGAAGCAATGAAGGTGTCCGTATTCGACTTAGAAATCTTGGGATAACTGACATCTATTTAGGGACGCCAAACAAAGTGGAAACATTTGACGAATACACCGATGTTTACAATATAAATCCGGAACAGGTTTTATACATGGGAGATGATATTCCCGATTATCATGTAATGAAATTAGTTGGCTTAGCCACTTGTCCGCAAGATGCAAGTCCTGAAATCAAGGAAATTTGCGCTTATATTTCGCATAAAAACGGCGGAAAAGGAGCCGCTCGCGACGTGATTGAACAAGTGATGAAAGTCCAAGGAAAATGGATGGCTCATTTTGACGGGAAACACGATTAGACATGCGATTTTTGATTTCAAATTTCGAAAAAACTCAAAACTTTTAATCCATAACTCCATAATGAATTTTCTAAAACTAATCCGTTACCAAAACTTACTGATGCTTGCATTTATGCAACTCGTTTTCAGATATGGATTTTTTAAATTTCAAAATATTCCATTGTCCTTAGCGGATTGGCAATACTTACTATTAGTTTTATCCACCGTTTTATTAGCAGCAGGTGGCTACGTAATCAATAATATATTTGACCAAAATACGGATAACGATAATAAGCCAAATGATGTAATTGTAGGTAAAACAATTTCTGAGGCAAAAGCATACAACATATATATTGCGCTTAATTGTGTTGGTGTTGGAATTGGTTTTTATCTGTCAAATGTAATATTGAAACCTGGCTTCGCCTCTATTTTTATTTTGATAGCTGCGACACTGTATCTTTACGCTACAAGCTTAAAGCAAATGATTCTGATTGGAAATGTAATTGTGGCTTTATTGCTTTCTTTCAGCGTTATTATATTGGGGATTTTTGATCTCTATCCTGCTACCTATGAAGGAAATCAGACACAAATGGCTGTTATTTTCTCGATACTTTTAGATTATGCCGTTTTTACTTTCTTCGTTAATTTCATCAGGGAAATAGTTAAAGATTTAGAAGACACAACTGGAGATTACAATCACGGAATCAATACTTTACCGGTAGCTATAGGAATCCACAGAACTACCAAAATCGTTTTTGTACTCAGTTTTATCCCCTTAATAGCGCTTCTTTTTTATATCTATAATTATTTATTCCTTCTAACTTACACGACCTTTTACTTATTGATTTTTGTAGTGGGACCATTGTTTTATTTTACTATAAAAATTTGGAATGCAAAAACAAAAAACGACTTTCACCTTTTGAGCCTGCTTCTTAAATGGATTCTATTTTTCGGAATTATATCCGTTCTTGTAATTACTATAAATATGAAATACAATGCTTAAAAATAAATTAAAAAAATACAATCTGATACTTGCTTCAGGTTCTCCAAGACGTCAACAATTCTTTAAAGATTTAGATTTGGATTTTGAAATTAGAGTAAAAGAAATCGAAGAAATATACCCTGCAGAATTAGAAGCTGCCGAAATCACAAACTATCTTGCGGAATTAAAAGCAAGCGCATTTGAAGGAGAATTGCAACCTAATGATATTTTGATTACAAGCGACACCATCGTTTGGCATAATCATAAAGCTTTGGGTAAACCAAAAGATGCAGCTGATGCTTTTGCAATTTTAAAATCATTATCGAATGCTACTCATGAAGTAATCACTTCCGTTTGTTTTAAAACCAATGAAAAAACTTCGGTAATATACGAAATAACCAAAGTGACTTTCAACGAATTAACCGATGAGGCAATTCAGTATTATTTAGACAATTACAAACCGTATGATAAAGCGGGAGCCTATGGAATCCAGGAATGGATTGGCTTTATTGGGGTTTCAAAAATTGAAGGTTCTTACGCTAATGTGATGGGAATGCCAACGGATAAAGTTTATGAATATTTAAGTAAATTAGTATAATTAATCATGGATATGAATCTAATTTTCGATTATACTAAAGAACTAATTGGTACAGGAATACTTTTGATTGTATTGATTTCATTGCGATTGATAACAACAAAACTTGTAAAACGTTACGCTAAATCAAGTCATACTCTTGAGCATCGAACTAATTTAGTCATCAAATACATTCATTTATTCACTAATATATTGGCTTTCATCTCTTTAGTATTAATATGGGGAGTTCAGACCAAAGATATTTTTATTGCACTTTCCTCTATTACAACTGTTGTGGGCGTTGCCATGTTTGCGCAATGGTCTATTTTGAGTAACATCACATCTGGCATTATATTGTTTTTTTCTTTTCCGTTTAAAATTGGTGATATAATAAAAATCCATGACAAGGATTTCCCTTTTGAAGCTGAAATCGAAGATATCGGTGCTTTTCATGTGTACTTAAAAACCCTTGATGGAGAAAAGGTTATCTATCCTAACAATTTGCTTTTACAAAAAGGAATTTCGATATTGAAAAATCATTTTGATGATAAAGAATTTATAGATTAATTGCAATTTTGTAAAAATATAATTTACTTTGATTCAAGTTATAACATCACTCTACTGTTTATGTGGAAATTATATAACTATTTTAAAAAAATCTATAACCATTAGAGTTTTTATAACATCATATTTGCTTGTTAGATTTTAAATTATTCATAATTGAATTTTAATACATTATAAATACAACAAAAATATGAATGACATTATAAAACTTCCATTCTACGCAAAACTGGCACTGACTTTAGTATGCCTGATTAGTTTTGGCTATATTTTTTATATCGGTCAGGAAATCTTGATCCCAGTTCTGTTGTCCTTTATTTTTGCCATATTACTAAGACCAATCGCTCATTTTATAAGACATAAACTCCATTTCCCCCATGTTATAGCGGTTATGATAACCGTTTTGCTATTTATTTTATTCTTCATTAGCATTTTTGCATTTTTATCAATTCAGATTAGTGAAATGGCTAATGATTTTAATAAAATCGAAAGAAACATTAACATTCATATTCATAATATTCAGCAATATATCCGAGAGCATTTCAATATAAGTTCCAGAGAGCAAAAACAATATTTGGACACTGCCACTGAAGATTCAATGGAAAAAGGAAAAGAAATAATAGGAACGACCTTAATGTCCTTTACGGATACGCTACTAAACCTCATTTTAATTCCTATTTACACTTTTTTAATCCTTTTGTACAGAACTCATTTTATGTTGTTCTTTTCCAAATTGGTAAAAAAAGAGTACCACCCAAAATTGCAAGATATTTTATCTCAAATAAAAGTAGCCGTAAAAAGTTATATTGTTGGTTTAATCATAGAAATGATTATGGTTTCTATATTAACAACGGTAGGATTTATGATAATAGGTGTTAAATATGCTATCTTATTGGGAATTATTACGGGAATTCTAAATCTAATCCCTTATGTAGGAATATTGTTTGCAGGTGTTTTAAGTATCGTAGCATCGCTAACCGGATCTCCCGACTTATCCATAATTGTTGGTGTAATTGTAGTCAACATAGTAGTGCAATTAATTGACAACAATGTTTTAGTCCCATTGGTTGTGAGTTCAAAAGTCCAAATAAATGCATTTGTTTCCATTGTTGGGATCATTATAGGCGGAGCAATTTCAGGAATTTCCGGCATGTTTTTGGCTATTCCAATAATTGCCATTCTTAAAGTGATTTTTGACAGAATAGAATATTTAGAACCTTGGGGGTATTTAATGGGAGATGATTTACCAAAAACATATACTTGGCGCAATATTAAATTACCACTTTTTGATTCAGAAGCATCAACAAAAAAAGTGATAATTAAAACGGACATTATTGTTCCGATGTTTACCGAAACGACCACCGTACAAGCTACCGAAACAACTACCGAAACAACTACCGAAGATGAGGTAAATAAAACGAACGTATAAATTCTAAAATTTTAAGTTAAATAATCAAGTCACTCAAATTTAAATTTGATTTAAGGATTGCTTTTATTTTAATTTTAAACCTACTTTTAAAGAAATTTTTTTTGATGTATAAAATAAAAAAACTGATTTTATTACTGTTGATGCTTTGTTACTCGCAAGTTTCTTTTTCACAAATAGATAAACCAAAAAAAGATTCTACTCAAGTATATAAAAGCATTCAAACCTATTCAAAAAAAAATAAATTTACCAGATTCGTTCATAAATTAGTTTTCAGACCCGTTAATATAAAAGTTGAAAAGAAAAAAGTAGTCAAAAAAAAGTACCAGGCTTTTGAAGGCAGAATAATTAGAAAAATAAATATCATTACTCTAGACCCTTTTGGATATTCAGAAATCGATTCAACAAGAAGACCCAAAAATTGGGCTGAAAGAGAAGGAAACAGAATACATATTAAAACCAACAGACTTGCTATTCTGAATTTATTATTGATCAAAAGGAACCACCCATTAGATTCTCTACTATTAAAAGAATCCGAGCGTTTAATACGTACTCAAAGATATGTTAACAGAGTTAGTATCACTCCACAATTAATTAAAAATAATTCAGATTCTGTAGATGTTTCAGTTCGCGTTTTAGATTCTTGGAGTATGATTCCAAGAGGCTCTATTTCAAGCTCCAGAGTAACTTTTGAAGTAAATGAACGTAACTTTTTAGGATCTGGTCATCAATTTGAAAATAAAATCAGAAACCGCTTCAGCGATGGAAAAACCGCTTACGGTCTTGTGTATAGCATCCCAAATATTAAAAATACTTTTATAAAGACGGCGGTAAGCTATTTTGTGGATTTAGACAATTATTATGGGAAAAGCATCAATATTGAAAGGCCTTTTTATTCTCCTTTGGCAAAGTGGGCTGGTGGAATATATGTAGATCAACAATTTAGAAAAGATACGCTTCAAGATTCTAATTTGATATATGCAAAACAAAATTTCAAGTACAATTCACAAGATCTTTGGATCGGACACGCATTTAAACTTTTCAAAGGAAATACCGAAAGCGACCGAACCACTAATCTTATTTTATCTGGACGATTTTTGAATGTAAAATATATTGAAAGTCCCACCATCGTATATGATCCTATCGATTTCTACGCTGGAGAAAAGTTTTATCTTTCGGGAATTGGAATCACTTCACGAAAATTCGTTGAGGATAAATACATTTTTAAAAATGGGGTCATTGAGGATGTTCCCATTGGAAAAACATTTGGAATAACTGGAGGATATCAATACAAAAATGAAATAGGTCGCTATTATTTAGGTGGTCAAGCTTCCTTTGGAAATTTTTATAAATGGGGGTTTTTAAGTGCCAATTTTGAATTGGGTAGTTTTTTTGACAAATCGAAAACCAACCAAACTGCTTTTTCATTCCAAGCCAATTATTTTACTAATTTAATTGATATGGGAAGATGGAAATTAAGACAATTCATTAAGCCACAATTCATATTAGGAATAAACCGTGTAAATTCTATTGGTGATCAACTCACCATTAACGATAGAGATGGAATTAATGGTTTTACAAGTGCTCAATATGGTACTGAAAAAGTAATGCTGACTTTACAAACTCAAGCCTATTCGCCATGGGATCTTTGGGGATTTAGATTAAATCCGTATTTTAACTATTCAATTGCTATGCTTGGAAATGCTGAAAAAGGATTGACTAATAGTAAGGCATATTCAAAAATTAGCGTTGGATTTATTATTAATAATGATTACTTAGTCTTTAGCTCTTTCCAAATATCACTTTCCTATTATCCTTCCATTCCTAATATTGGCGAAAATGTATTCAAAACAAATTCTTTTGAAACAACCGATTTTGGTTTTCAGGATTTTGAGCTAGCCAAACCACGAACGGTAATTTTTAAATAAGGTGTCGTTTAAATAAATGAACACTAAAATCATATTTTTTAATTTCTTGCAAACTGTGAATTATATAATTCTTACAAAAAATTTCATAAGTTTATATCGATATTTTTTTATAGATTTACTGTATCAAAAATAATTTAACTAAAACCCAAAGAAAATGAAAAAGTTTACATTCTATTTAATGATGATGGTATTCTCATTAAGTGCATTCCCAACAACAAGTTTTGCTGCTGAAAAAACACCTGTAACAGTAACAAATACTACAAAAGAAATGCCTGCAGAAGTTAAAGCAATGCTATCTCGTTTAGACGAAATTAAAGCAATGGACAAATCTTCTTTGAATTCTTCTGAGAAAAAAGAGCTTCGCAAAGAAGTTCGTGCTATTAAATCTGAGTTGAAAGCATCAGGAAATGGTGTTTATTTTTCAGTTGGTGCAATTATCATCATTATCCTTTTATTGATTCTTTTATTATAATCAATTTTTAAAATTTGAAAAGAGAGAGAAGTTAATAAACTTCTCTTTTTTTTTGTAAACTAAACTCGATTTAATTTTAATTCATCCATTTGGCACAATATTGGCTTGTCTTAAAAACATACTGGTTAAGTTATAATTATATTATTACTAATTAAATATTTGAAATATGAAAACATTAAAACTAATTGCCCTAGGAATAATACTTTTTGTCTCAAGCACAATTCAGGCACAAGTTTCAGTAAATGTAAATCTTGGTACACCGCCAGCTTGGGGACCTTCAGGATATTCTAATGTAGATTATTATTATTTACCTGATGTTGAAGCTTACTATGACATCAGAGCTTCACAATTCATCTACTTAAATGGAGGAAGATGGACGAGATCTAGATATTTACAAGGACCGTATAGAAATTATAATTTGTATAACGGATACAAAGTGGTATTAAACGATTATCATGGTAAGACACCTTATAGTAACTTTAAAAGTCATAAAGTAAAATATTACAAAGGTTATCATGGTAAACCACAAAAATCAATAGGGTCCAATCGTAAAAACAATTACAAAGAAAACGGAAATACTGGTAATAATGGTCAAAAGCAAGAAAAAGGAAACAAGGGTCATGGAAATGGTAAACATTAATTTTTGATCAAGTTAATCCTGAAAAATCAATATTAGATAAGAAAATTCATTTAAAAACTCCGAAAGTCTAAAACCTTCGGAGTTTTTTTTTATTTAATAATTATGTCTTTTTTGGAGTTTATTCTCACTACGCAAAAAGGATTTGTAAAGACTTGAGTAACCATTCCTCCAGGTTTAGGAATAGTTTCTTTGACAGTAATAATTATATTTTTATCGGTTTCAACAACATCTTCAATTCCTATTTTATATCCTGCAGTATTTTTTTCTCCCATATTTAAAATTACAAAATTAGAAGTTTGAATATCATTTGCGCTGATTTTATTTTTTAAATTTTCATCGCTTTGTAGCATTTTAATCTCGTTTGGTTCCGAAAGAATCTCAAAAAAATGAATACTCGCACCACCATCATTTTGTTGAGTTAAGACTTCATATAACGGTCTTTTTGCTGCGCTTTTCGTAGAAGAAGCACCACATGAATATAATAATATAGAAAGCGACAGTATAGCTATTTTTTTCATTTTTTTTTTAATTAACGATAAGAACTTAGTAAAGATGAGGAGTTATACATATTGATTTATTGCTTTTTTATATAAATCTTCGTACAATGGTAAAATGTTTTTGATGTCAAATCTTTTAGCAACTGACAATGCATTTTTTTTAAATTTTCTTAAAGTTGCATCATCTTTTAATATTTTTAATGCGTTCTCAGCCATTTCATCTGTATTACCCACATCACTCAAATAACCTGAAATTCCATCAAAATTAACTTCTGGTAATCCTCCCGAATTACTCGAAATCACGGGAACACTCCACGCCATGGCTTCTAAAGCCGCAAGACCAAAACTTTCCGTTTCCGATGGTAACAAGAACAAATCAGTATAACTTAATATTTTATCAATTTCATTACTGTTCCCAAAAAAGATTACTCTGTCAGAAATACCTAATTCTTGGCACAAGTATTCTGCTTTTTCTTTTTCCGGCCCATCCCCTACCATCATAAGTTTAGCAGGAATTTCTTTTTGAATATTATAAAATATTTTAATAATATCTGGAATTCGTTTCACTTTTCTAAAATTACTGATATGTGTAATGATACGTTCGCTTTCCTTAGCCATTACAGATCGATGACATTTGGTATTAGGATCATTAGTGTTTTTATCTAATTCAATGAAGTTAGGAATGACTTGTATTTCATTCTTAATATTAAATAATTTAAGGGTATCGTCTTTCAAACTTTGGGAAACCGAAGTCACAAAATCAGATTTGTTGATGCTGAAAGTTACTGCGGGTTTATAAAATGGGTGATTTCCAACCAAAGTAATATCTGTCCCGTGAAGTGTGGTCACCATTGGGATATTAATACCTTCATCTTTTAGCATTTGTTTTGCCATATAACCTGCATAAGCATGAGGAATGGCATAATGAACGTGAAGCAATTCGATTTTATACAATTTTACCATATCTACTAATTTGCTCGATAAAGCTAATTCATAGGGCTGGTAATGAAACAACGGATATTCAGGTACATTAACTTCATGGTAGTGCACATTTTGATTTAAAAGTGCCAAACGAACTGGTTGACTATAGGTTATAAAATGAATTTCATGACCACGTCGTGCTAATTCAAGACCTAATTCTGTGGCGACAACTCCACTTCCTCCAAAGGTAGGATAACAAACTATTGCAATTTTCATGTATTTATTTTAAAGAAACGAAATTAATAAAAATAGAGTGGATTTTTAGAGAATTTTAAGTTAAAAACGCTTTTACTTAAAATTTCATTCGTTGAATTCTTACAGCATTCAAAATCGCCAATAAAGCGACGCCAACATCTGCAAAAACAGCTTCCCACATTGTCGCATATCCTCCTGCTCCCATAATTAGAACAACAAGTTTGACCACGAATGCCAGCCCGATATTTTGCCAAACAATTTGTTTGGTTCGCTTTCCAATTAATATTGCCTTAAAAACTTTGGTCGGCTGGTCATTTTGAATTACTACGTCCGCAATATCAATCGCCGCATCACTGCCTAATCCGCCCATTGCTATTCCTACATCGGCAAGTGCAATCACTGGTGCGTCATTTACACCATCACCAACAAAAGCAATTTTGCCATATTGCTTTTTTAAAACTTCTACTTTTTCTACTTTATTTTCTGGTAATAAATCGCCAAAAGCCTGATCTATATTTAATCCCGCGGCAACTACTGCAACGACTTCTCGCTTATCACCTGATAACATAACCGTTTTAATATTCAATTGGTGCAAACTTTGAATTGCTTCACTTGAATCAACTTTAAGTTCATCGGCAATTATAAAGTAACCCGCATATTTATGATTGATTGCTGCAACTATTATTGTAAATGGAATCTTTTCAATTTCAGCATCAAACGCAATATTATATTTCTTCATTAATTTAATGCTTCCAACCAAAATTTCTTTTCCATCTACAATTCCTTCTAATCCATGACCAGCTATTTCCTTCACATTGGTAACACTAATCCCATTTCCTGTTCCATTTGCATATTCAATAACAGCAGAACCCACTGGATGTGAAGATTTAGCTTCTATGGCGGACGTATATTTAATTAAATCAGATTCAGAAATGCCAACTGCAACTACTTTTTTAACCTTAAAAACTCCTTTCGTTAAAGTTCCTGTTTTATCAAAAACTACCATTTTAACTTCTGCTAATACATCCAGAAATACAGAACCTTTAATTAAAATTCCATTTCTGCTTGCTGCGCCAATTCCACCAAAATAGCCCAAAGGAATGGAGATTACTAATGCACAAGGACACGAAATAACCAAGAAAATTAAAGATCGATACAACCAATCTTTAAAAATATAATTATCAACAAACAATATTGGGAGCAAACAAATCCCAATCGCTAAGTAAACAACAATTGGCGTGTATATTTTAGCAAATTTCCGAATAAATAATTCAGTTGGAGCTTTTTTAGCTGTAGCTTCTTGAACCATCTCGAGAATTTTCGATAATTTACTATCGGAATAAGCAGTGGTTACTTCAACTAAAACAACTGAATTGAGATTAATCATTCCCGCAAGAACGCTATCATTTTTTTGTTTGGTATCTGGTTTACTTTCACCTGTTAATGCTGCGGTATTAAAAGAACCATGCTCTGACAAAAGCTTTCCATCTAATGCTAATTTTTCTCCCGGTTTTAATTGAATAATTTCCCCAATGCTAATTTCAGAAGCTTTTTTGGAAATGGCATTTCCCTCCTCAATTACTGTTGCAGTATCTGGTCTTTGGTCTAATAAAGTTTTAATGTTAGATTTTGCTTTTTGTACTGCCAATGTTTGAAAAATTTCACCAATAGCATAAAATAACATCACGGCAACCCCTTCAGCATATTGACCAATAGCAAATGCGCCAATTGTAGCGATGCACATTAGAAAAAATTCTGAAAAGACTCCTCCTTTTCGAATACTTTCAACCGCTTCTTTCAATACTGGAAAACCCACAGGAATATAGGCTATAACATACCAGACAATTCGGCTCCAACCAGTAAACCAAGTTTGAGGATAATAATTATCAAATGCGATTGCGATACCCAATAAGATAAAACTTAGGAAAGCCGGAAAAAATAGTTGAAATGTCGTTTGGCCGCCTCCCGAATGGTCGTGATTGTGGTCGTGACCCTCATCATTTGAGTGTCCATGCTGATCATGAGTTGAACAACATCCAGTTTGTTCATTAGTTTTTTTATGTATTTTTTGTTCTAATGTGCAACAAAGCTGTTTACCGTTTGCATCATATTGGTGTTGATGAAGCATTTTGAATTTATTTATAATTAATGAAAAAAGAAAAGTAAATAATAATTAGAACGGTAGTTATACCTGTAATTAAAAATGTAGCATTGGCTCCAAATTGATACCAAAGAAGTCCAGCCAAAGAACTTGCTAAAAGAGTGCAAATACTTTGAAATCCAGAATACGTTCCTATAGCGGTGGCAGTGTCTTTTTTATCAGAAACATTACTAATCCAAGCTTTTGAAACCCCTTCAGTTGCCGCGGCATAAACTCCGTAAATCAAAAATAGTCCAGCAATAACATACATACTTTTACTGAAAGCCATTCCAAAATAGACGATTGCAAATAAAGCAAGCCCGAAAATAAACATTTTCTTTAAACCGATTTTATCCGCCAAAATACCTAATGGAAAAGCACTAAGCGCGTAAACCAAATTGTAAAAAATATAAACTCCTATCACGGAAGTATCAGTAAGCCCTGCTTGTTTCGCTTTTAACAGCAAAAAAATATCGGAGCTATTAAATAATGCAAATGCTAACAATCCTAGTACTATTTTTCTATATTTTGCTGGACTAGTTTTCCAATAATGGAGAAAAGAGAAAAAAGAAGTTGCTTTGTTCTCAATTCTTTTAGTCCTAATTTTGTCTTTCAGAAAAAACGAGGCAAATACGGCCAACAATCCTGGAATGAAAGCTACATAAAAAAGAGTTTTATATTGCTGTGGGTAATAATAAAGATAAATCAACGCAATCAAAGGCCCTAAAACGGCACCAAAAGTATCCATTGAGCGATGAAATCCAAAGATTTTCCCTTTGGTTTCAGATGTTGCCTCATCGGACAAAATAGCGTCTCTCGCACCTGTTCGCAATCCTTTCCCAAAGCGATCAATTGATCTTGCAAAGAAAATCCAAACTGGAAAAATAAATACTGCCATCATCGGCTTAGAAATGGCACTTAAAGTATAACCCAGTTGAACAAAAGGAACGCGTTTTCCGGAATTATCAGATAATTTTCCAAAATAGCCTTTGCTTAAGCCTGCCAAAGCCTCAGCAAAACCCTCTAAAACTCCAATTAAAACAATCGAGAAACCAATTGTTTTTAGATAAATTGGCATTATTGGATAAAGCATCTCACTTGCCGTATCAGTAAATAAACTTACTAATGATACGATCCAGACCGTTCTTGAGATGTAATTTAATATTTTCACTTTATAGTCCTTTAATAATGACAATCTTTGTGGCTTTTTTTCGCTTATTGATCCATTTATTCATTTCATTACCAAGATAGGCCGAACCAATCCCTATAAGCGCACCGGCTAACACATCACTCGGATAATGAACCCCTAAATGCATTCGTGAATATCCCACCGTACCAGCCCATAAAAATGATGGTGCAATAACATACCATTTGGGATAAGCAAGACTAAGCGAAGTTGCAGTTGCAAATGCAGAAGAAGTGTGCCCAGAAGGAAAAGAAAGTGGTCCTGCTGAAGTTTGTTGTTCAATTTCAGGATAAGTTACAAATGGTCTGTCGCGCTTAATAGCGTTTTTTAGTGCTATAGTAATGAAAGCAGAAGCTATAAATGTTTCGCCAATCAATAGCCCTTTTTTTTTAATCAAAGAATCTTTTTTTATTAGTCCTACAGCATAAATGAAAATAGGAGTAGCATTGCTGATAATTATCGCGCTATTCGTTAATGTTTTAAAAGTGGGATCCAAATCTTTATTTCTATTAATATTGATATCCCTTAAAACAGAAATATCAAGATTTTGTGCATTAATAACGGTTAGGAAAAAAAGTAATATTATTGAATAAAAATATTTTAAAAAGCCTTTCTTATTTTCCATTATCTCCAATTTTAAAATCAAATATACTATAATTCAATGTGAAATTTTTCAATATACTCATTTCCTACTAAAAAATTAGAAATAAGAACTACCAACAAAATCCCTATGAAATTTAAAGTTATCTTTTATGTTTTGTAAATTTATTTTAAATTACCTCACAATCGCATCGTAAATTATTTCCTGAATATCCTCTCGAATATTTTGTTTGGATAATTTATTTTCAGTAGCCATTGGAAAAGTTCTATTGGATAGAAAAATATATACTATTTCTGTTTCAGGATCAGCCCAAGCCATAGTTCCAGTAAAACCAGTATGTCCAAAACTAGTCATTGAAGCACAACCGCAAGTTGGCCCGCTACTTCCTAATTGAGGTTTATCGAAACCAACGCCTCTCCTATTTCCTTGAGCACAAAAATAGCAGGTATTAAAATCACTAAATGTTTTTTCAGAAAAATATTGGTGGTTGCCATAATTTCCTTTTTGTAAATACAATTGCATTATTTTGGCAACGTCCATTGCATTCGAAAAAATACCTGCATGACCGGAAACACCGCCTTCTAAAGCTGCCGACAAATCATTGACATAACCCTGCAAAATTTGACGACGGAAATAAGTATCTATTTCGCTTGGAGGAATTCTGTTTTTATCAAACTTCCTTAACGGATTAAAGGTCGAATTATTCATTCCAAGAGAATGATAAAAATTATCTTGAATTAAATCATCTAATTTCTTTCCTGTCGTATTTTCTAAATAATCTTTCAAAATCATAAAAGTTAGATCACTGTATTTGTATTCCACTTTTGGCGAAAGCTTACTTTTTATAATCATTTTCATAATGGAATCATGGAAATCATTCCTGATAAAAAGACTATCCCCTAGTTGTTGCGAAAACGCTGCATCTGATGATTTTCTAAAATATTTTTCGGACGGAGAACCTGATTTACCCATGGTTTCTTTATAAAACGAAATCCCTGCAACTAGTCCTGCGTAATGAGATAATAATTCTTTAAAACGAATATCTTGCTTATTGGTGTTTTTAAATATAGGAGACATCGTTCCTAATGTTGTTTCCATATTTATTTTTTGCTGATCGTATTGTTGCATTACATTGGGTAAAGTAGCAAGAATTTTAGTCAATGACGCAACATCATAAATATCTGAATTAACGACCTTTATCTCATTAGCGTAGGTGTGATATCCAAATGATTTCTGGTAAATTACTTTTCCTTTTCTTGCTACCAGAACCTGAATTCCTGGAGTCATTTTAGCATTGATTGCTTTTTGGGCCAAAATATCGATTTTGGATAATATTTCAGGATTCATTCCCACGTTTTCAGGTGCAGTAAATCCAAGTCGGTTTAATTTTTCTGTTGTCAAACCATCATTCACTTTGAAACTTGTATGGATTGAAACTGGTAATTTACCTTTGGCCTCAATAGCCCCAAAAATCAATTCAGCAGAAACTTCCTGTGCAATATCGCTATTTTGATACGAAACAATTAATCCTTCAATTTCATCGAAGTTAGTAATTGGTAATAACGAATATGGTTTTGCAAAAACATCTAAAATGACATTGTTGTTTTTAGCCAAATAATTTAACTTTATTAAATCTTCGGACTTAAAATCATTGTTTTTAAAAGCAATATCCGATTTATGAAAACCTATAATTACGGTTGTAAATGGTTTTAATTTCACTTGCAGACTGTCTAAATTATCATCTGCAATAACAGTAACCTCGGCATATTTTTTCAAGGTTGAAATAAAGGAATCGTTAACATCATCCCCTATTTTCACGTAGGCAATTCTCTGATTTTCTAAATTTTTTATCGGTAAAACAGAATTCTTATTTTTTAATACTGTAAGCGCATTTTCATATAATTCGTACTGTAAAGCATTATTTTTAGACGAATTTAAATCTTTATATAAATTTAATGTCTCAATTGGCTTATAAGAATTCAAATCCGCTTTGTATTTGAATTTTAAAATTTTCTTTACAGATATAGCCAATCTTTCAGCTGAAAATAAATTAGTGGAGTAGGCCAATTTGAATTTTTCAATTGCTTCAGGAACATTTTCAGGAAATAATAATACATCGTTTCCGGCCATAAAAGCTTCAAAATTAATTTCGCTAGGCATCATCGAGTTACTAACGCCTTTCATATTCAAAGCATCGGTAAAAATAAGTCCCTTGAAACCTAATTCTTTTTGAAGAATATTGGTTACAACATTATATGAAATTGAAGATGGATAATTTGGTTTTACCTCAAGACTGGGAACATTTAAATGTGCGACCATAACAGAAGAAAGTCCCTCATGAAACATTTTTTTGTAAGGATAGAACTCAACTCCTTCGAGCCTTTCTTTAGAAAAATTGATTGTTGGCAATCCTTTATGGGAATCACTTTCTGTGTCACCATGTCCTGGAAAATGCTTTCCGGTCGAAAATATTCCTTGACTTTGAAAGCCTTTCATTAAAGCAATCGCTCTTTCAGTAACCTTATATTTATCTTCGCCAAAAGAACGAAAACCAATGATAGGATTTCGAGGGTTTGTATTAATATCAAGAACTGGCGCAAAGTTAAATTGAATCCCTAATCGTTTGCTTTGTTCTCCCATTTGAACTCCAACTTTCTGGATCAGCTTCATATCTTGGATCGCTCCAAGTGTCATATTCCACGGATAACGATAGGTCGAATCTAGGCGCATCCCCAAACCCCACTCCGCATCATTACCAATAAATAAGGGAAGTTTTGACTTGGATTGAAAGCGATTAACTAGATTAGCTTGACGCACTGGACCGCCTTGAAAGAAAATTAATCCTCCAATTTTGTTTTCCTTAATTAGCTTATCTATAGCATTGAAATGTACAGTATCTTTATTCGAATAGGCCGCAACCATAAATAATTGTCCAATTCGTTCGTCTAATGTCATTCCGTTATAAACACTATCCACCCATTTATTTCCTTTTGGGGATAATTCAAAAAGGGTTGGCGTATTGTTTAAATTATCCTTAGCAGAATTATCTGTAATTGCCGGACTGTTTTTTAGGATTATTTTTGACTTATTAGTTTTTGACGCCACACAACTTGAAGCGACAAAGTAAAATATGACATAAAAAAAAATAATTCTGATGCCTATTTTTTTCATTTAACTATTTGTTTAAAAAAAGCGACTGTGCCAGCTATCAATAGCAGGAACTTCCCAAGATTCATTATATTCTTCGATATTATTTACCAAATTATTAAAAACAATAGTGTTTTCAGTAACGGCTTTATCTTTAACCATTTTTTTAAAATCAATCAAAGGTTTATGTGCAATATGTTCTCCTAATTTGAAAGTTACATTCATTTTATCCAATAAATCGACATTGTATTTTTTTTCTAAACTTTGGATAAATTCAACAGATGAATCTATTGAACAGCCTGTTGCGGCTTGAACATCTTGGTCAACAGCTATTATAATAAATCTATTATATTTTAATTGATAAGACGATACTAAACTTGTGCCGTGCGCAGCCCAACTTTCAAGAAAGGATTGCAAGGCAGTCTCTATTTCAGAAAATTCCGTATCCGAAAATTTTCTGTTTGATTGATAAATCCAGATTTTAGATTCTTCAGGTAAATTTTCAAAAGGAACGTACATAATTTTATTTTTATAATTAAATCTATTATTTTGATTAAAACGTTGAAACAAGTCCAAATCCTACTTGCTTACCGTCATAATAAGGAATAAATGTTGATTTTTTATTCGTGTGTTTTTTAGATCCCAGTAACCTATTTATGGAAGAATACAACCAATAAGCAGCCTTTGTACTTAATATTCCAATTCCTGCTCCAGCAACGACATCCGTTAGCCAGTGTCGATTATTATACATTCTAAATGCACCTGTTCCAGTAGCTACAAAATATCCTGAAATACCATACCAAATCGAAACATTTTTATATTCTTGATATAATAATTCTGCCCCCATAAATGCTGTCGCAGTATGTCCTGAAGGAAAAGAATTAAAACTGGAACCATCAGGTCGTTCTACTTTAAAAGTCCTTTTTAAACTATTTACAGCAATTCCCATAATTAAATAGGAAGTCGCAAGGATGACGGTTCTATCTCTAAAATTATTTTTTCCTTTAATTCCAAAGGCACTTAAAGCGTAAACTGAAGCTGCAGGTGCATATTGCGAAAAATCGTCAATTGTAAACTTCCTGTCAATATTCTCTTTTACCTCTTCCCTAATTTGAAAATTAAACGATTCCAGTTGATCGCTCCTTAGTCCTAATATTCCATAGCCAATTAAAACTGCAGGAACAATTAATTGTTTCTTATTAAATTGTAATTGCGGTTTATTTTTTACGATCAGACTGTCAATCGGATTATTATTATCTCCAGATTGAGCCAATGAAATAAAACTAATTAGAATTATTATGACTAATATTACTTTTTTGTAAATCATAATAAAAGTATCAGAAAATTAAAAATAAAATACTACAAATCTTGTGCGTTTGCAATTAATTCAGCGATGTCCATTACTTTTACATCACCTTCTTTTTCTTTATTTTTAATACCATCCGTCATCATGGTATTACAAAAAGGACAACCAGCTGCAATTATTTCTGGTTTTGTTTCTAATGCGTCTTCGGTTCTTTCAATGTTGATTTCCTTGTTTCCAGGTTCTGCATCTTTAAACATTTGTGCACCACCAGCACCACAACATAACCCGTTAGCTTTAGACCGTTTCATCTCCACTAATTCGGCGTCTAACTTCAATATTAACTCTCGTGGAGCTTCATATACATTATTAGCTCTCCCTAAATAACATGGATCATGGAAAGTAATTCGTTTTCCTTTAAATTGCCCACCTTCAATGGTCAATCTTCCATCATCTAATAAAGATTTCAAAAACTCTGTATGATGAACAACTTCGTATTTCCCCCCTAATTCAGGATATTCGTTTTTCAGAGTATTAAAACAATGTGGACAAGCAGTAACAATTTTTTTTGCTTCATATGCATTTAAAACCTCAATATTCATCATGGCTTGCATTTGAAACAAAAACTCATTTCCAGCTCTTTTTGCAGGATCTCCTGTACAACTTTCTTCAGTACCCAGAACGGCAAAAGAAACATTAGACCGATTTAAAATTCGTACAAATGCTTTAGTTATTTTTTTTGCTCTATCATCAAAACTTCCTGCACAACCTACCCAAAATAAAACTTCTGGTTGTTTACCTTGAGCAAGCATTTCAGCCATTGTTGGCACTATTAAATTCTCTGACATAACTTTTATATTTTTTTTCCAAATGGATCAAAAGTACCTATTTGAAACTATTTTTATATTTATATTTAAAACAAAATTCAGACAAGATTAATTTTCATTTTTCCAATTCAACCTGTCTTGCTGATTGTATTGCCAAGGTGCACCATTATTTTCAATATTGGACATCATAGCATTTATTGGCATTGGTGCAGAGCTTTGCTCCATAACTAAGTAACGTCGCATATCCATAATAATAGAAAGCGGACTAATGTTTACTGGACATTCCTCAACACATGCGTTACATGAAGTACAAGCCCAAAGCTCTTCTGGTGTAATATAATCGTTTAATAATGACTTGTTATCAGGAATAAAAATCCCCTTATTTGCATCAATATTCCGTCCTACTTCCTCAAGTCTATCTCTTGTATCCATCATAATTTTACGAGGAGATAATTTTTTACCTGTAAGATTGGCAGGACATGCGGATGTACAACGTCCACACTCTGTACACGTGTAAGCGTTCAACAATTGTACCCAATTCAAATCTTGTACGTCACTTGCACCAAATTTTCCAGGAACTTCGTTTTCACCAGCTGGTGGTGCCGCAGCAAATGGATCTGCATTTGGATCCATCATCATCTTTACTTCTTTTGTAACCGATTCTAAATTGTCAAATTGCCCTTCAGGATTTAGATTAGCAAAGTAAGTATTTGGGAACGCTAATAAAATATGCAAGTGTTTTGAAAAGTATAGATAATTCATAAAAATCAAAATCCCAGTAATGTGCAACCACCAAAATATCTCAGTCAAAAGCATCACTGATTCATTTGACATTCCATTAAATATAGGCTCTATAAATTGACTTATAGGAAAGGAACCTGCCTTAATAAAATGAGAAAATCCTCCAGGTACATTTTGCAAGTGCAAATCGGATGCGTTCATTAATAAAAATAAAGTCATTAAAACAACTTCAAAATACAAAATATAGTTCGCATCACTTTTAGGCCATCCTTTTAAGTCAGAACTTACAAATCGTTTTAGTTTGATAGCATTTCTTCGACTCCAAAAAGCGATTACCGCAACCAAAACTAATAAAGCCAATATCTCAAAAGAAGCTATTAAAATATTATATGTAGTTCCCAAAAAAGCAAAAACCCTATGAGTTCCAAATAAACCATCAATGATTATTTCTAACAACTCAATATTGATAATTACAAAACCAACATATACCACAATATGAAGCGCTCCTGCTATTGGTCTTTTTACCATTTTTGATTGTCCTAATGCAATCATAACCATATTATTCCAACGCGCTTTTACGTTATCTTTTCTGTTAACTGCAACTCCCAGATTTATATTTCTAATAATTTTTTTAATATTATTATAAAAATATCCAAAACCAATAGCCAGCAGTATGGCAAATAATATATTGTCTAAATAGCTCATATTTGCTAGTTTTTTATTTTTACTATTGAATCATTTTTGGGAGCAACGTATGGCTTATTTTTCTTGCCAAATAATGAAATATTTACATATCTCGTTGGTGATAATCGAATATCTTGGAGTAATAATTCTAATTCTTTTGTAGTAGATTTCAAATTTTGATAAAAAGCTTCATCATTTAATAACTTGCCCATACTTCCTTTTCCAGATTGCAAATCACTCATAATAACGTCAACTTTAGCCAAAGTTTTATTTAAATTCCTCGCGGTCTGACCTAAATTAGCTTTGCTTAATGAATCAGATATTTTAGAAAAATCATTAGAAATTTTATTAAAGTTGCTTACTACTCCCTTTATCTGAATTTTATTTTCATCTAATAATGTATTCACACTCAAAGAAGCTTTGTGGAATTGCGCTATGGTTTTACTTAACTCAGACAAACTGACTTTTAAGTCTTCCTGACCTTGCTTATCCAAAACATTATTGACTCCGGTAATAAGTTTATCGGTGTGAAGCATTATTTTTTCAAACTTATCTTGAAGAGGAGCTAACTGATCTCCTACTTTTTCAGTAAGGCCTATTTTTACTGATCCTTCAAATGTTTGTCCGTCTACAGCTAAAACTTTATCCTTAAAATTAGGCAAAATGGCAATTTGTTTTCCACCAATAAATCCCGGTTCGTAAATGATTGCTTTGCTTGATTTAGAAATAGGAAAATCAGTTTTTAATTGAAGTTCAACTAATAAACTTCCATTATTTTCGTTCAATGTAATGTTATTTACTTTACCTATAACAAGACCATTTAGCGTAACAGGTGCTGATTTAGCTAATCCTTCCACACTTCTATACTCCACAAAATAAGTTTTGTAATCTGTAAAAAGATCTCTTCCTTTTAGAAAACTGTAGCCCCAAATAAATAATAAAATAGATGCAATGACTAATATCGCAGTTTTAATTTCTCTTGTTATTTTCAAAATTTAAGTATTTTTTACAAATTTAATATAAAATATTTTAATTTGTTACTATTTAAGCGCTTCTTGAACACTGATTTTTTCTCCATTTTTAAATGCAATTAAAAAAGCAGAATTATATCCTTTATCCTTAGCTTCTTGCAATTGTTTTTTTGCTTCATCGTAATCAGAAGTTTCTCCGTACATGTATTTGTAAACTCTGTGATCATATGCAACCGAAATATTTTTCAGTCCGTTAAAATTTCTAGGCTGCAATTCTAGTTTCTTAATACTGGCAGAAAGCTGAACTTTGAATAAAGGGATTGAATTTTCGACTACTTTAATCTTTTTTTTTTCTTCAGAAGTATTAAAGATAATTTTTGGCTTTACTGGATTCGAGGTGTCTTTTATAGGTCTTTCTATTATTTTTTGAGATGGTTTTGTATCAAATGTTTCAGGCTCACCATTTCCATAATACTCGTTTTTATAACTTACAATAGCGCTGGCAATTGATTTAGCAACATCATTTTGTCCTTCTTCAGAGTCTAAAATATTTCCTTCTTCAAAATTAGAAATAAATCCCATTTCAATAAGTACTCGGGGCATGTACGCTTTATGAAGTACCATATAAGGCGCCTGTTTCACTCCTCCACCTCTAATTTTTTTACCTAAAGCACCGAATGCATCCTCAACTTTACTCGCTAATGAAATACTATTGTCTAAATATTCCTCTTGCATCAAGGTCATTCCTATCATAGTTTCAGGAGAATTGGGATCAAACCCTTCATATTTCTGTTTGTAATCTTTTTCCAAAGTAATTACGGAGTTCTCTTTTTTAGCCGCTTCTAAGTTTGAAGCTACTTTTGTCATACCCATTACATACGTTTCCGTACCAAATCCGGCTGTATTTCTATTCGCATTACAATGTATAGAAACAAAAATATTGGCATCAGCTCTATTAGCAATATTAGCACGCTCCACTAAATCAATAAATACGTCTGTTTTTCGAGTATAAATCACATCAACTTTTGGAGTGGCCTCCAAAATTCTTCCTACTTTGAGAACCACAGCCAAAGCTATGTTTTTTTCGACATGACCATTATATACGGCACCAAAATCATGAGCACCGTGACCTGCATCTAACGTTACTTTAAAAACATTCGATTGACTAAATACCGCCGTAGAAATTATCGTTAGTAGTAAAGTCAGTATTGTTTTACTTATATGTATGATTCTCATAAATTTTAAAGTTAATTTTAATTAAAACACAATGGTTATAAATTTAATATTTGATTATTTTTGACAAAAAATTATATGTAAGTTTGACGTTTCAAAAAACAGGCCATAATTTTACAAAAATAGCATTTAAACCTTTGCATACAAACTTATTTAATATCGTTTTATTATCAATTTTCCTAACAATAGGATCTGGTAAATTATATTCTCAAAATATAACGAAAAAAGCAACAGCTATACCTACTAGTAAACAAATAGATAAGGTCAAAACGCCTATTGTTAAAACAGTAAAACCTAATGCAACTATAAAAAAGGAAAATGATTCGATTAAAATCGATACCATAAAACAAAAAAAAGCATTTCTTGATGGTAAAGTAAAATATAGGGCTGAAAAATACGCTAAGATTGACCAAAAGAAAAAACTTATAACGTTATATGACAAGGCTGAACTGTATTATCAAGACATAGAATTAAAATCAGGAATTATCGTGATGGACTATGAAAAGAATGAAGTTTATGCTGGTCGAATAAAAGATTCCACAGGAGCTTACACCCAATATCCTAATTTCAAACAAGGAAGTAACGTTGTGGAGCCTGATTCAATTCGCTTTAATTTTAAAACTAAAAAAGCTTTGATTTGGAATTCAAGAACGGAGCAAGGCGAATTTAAAGTAAAAGCAGAAATTACAAAAAAAGAAAATGATTCTGTTTATTTTTTAAAAAATGCTCGTTTTACTACTTCTAAAGATGTCGATAATCCGGAATACTATTTTCAAACCAGCAAAGTTAAATTTATTCCTGGCAAAAAAGTGGTTACAGGACTTACAAATATGGTAATTGCCGATGTTCCAACACCAATTGCCCTACCTTTTGCTTTTTTTCCAATGAGCAAGGAAACCAGCATTTCAGGGATAATCTTACCTAGTTACAGTGACTCTAATACAAGAGGCTTTTCATTGCAAAATGGTGGTTACTACTTTGCGCTAAACAATCATTATGATTTAACTGTTTTAGGAGATTATTATACTAACGGTAGTTACGGTATGCGTTTTGAATCCAATTATGCCGACAGGTATAAATATCGTGGTAATTTAAATGTACGATTTGAAAATTTGATAAATAGTGAACGAGGATATCCAGACTATTCGAAACAAAAAATATATAATATACAATGGTCTCATTCCAGAGATTCTAAATCAAATCCTAATTCTAGTTTCTCCGCCTCTGTAAATCTTGGGAGCAGTAAATATTTTAGACAGTCAATAAATCAAGCTAATATTGGTTCAAATCTTAATAACACCTTAAGTTCGTCTATTTCTTATAGTAAAACTTTCAATACTATTCCGCAAGCTAGAATGTCTTTGACCGCCACGCATTCTCAAAATACACAGACGCAAGAAATTAACATGACGTTACCAACACTTCAGGCAAGTGTGGATCGTATCTATCCATTTGTAGGGAAAGACGGTGCTAAAAAAGGTTTTATCAAAAATATCAATCTACAATATAATTTAAGCGGTAAAAATAGTTTTGTAACAACTGACTCTTTATTCTTTAAACCACAAATGTTCAGAGATGCTAAAACTGGTATTGAGCACACGATCCCATTAAGCACTAATTTCAAATTATTTAAGTATTTCAGCGCTTCCTCTTCTTTAAACTATAGAGAAGTATGGTATACAAAAACTATTACCCGGAATTATGATACTGACCAAAGTAAAGTAGTCGATAAAACTATAAACGGTTTTGACGCTTTTAGAACTTACTCTTTTTCATCCAGTGTAGGAACTACAATCTATGGTACTTTTAATTTTGGTGATGATAAAAAGATAAAATCTATCAGACACGTCATGCGACCATCAGTTTCTTATGGCTATACTCCTAGCTTCGAAAAATATTATGATAGTTATGCTTCTGATGCCAGCGGAACAATGATAAAACAATATTCTCGTTTTGAAACCGGTATCTTTGGAGCGCCTGGAAATAGTAACTCTAACACTATGGGTTTTGATTTAAGCAATACATTTGAAGCAAAAGTCAATGACAAAGATTCTACTATGACTGAACCAAAAAAAATAATGCTTCTTAATAACTTGAATCTTTCTACCAGCTACAACTTTGATGCTGACGGAGTCAACTCTCTTGCTTTTTCACCCGTTCGAGTTAGCGGTGGAACACAGCTATTGAACAACAAAATGAACGTAAATTTTGGCGCCACATTAGATCCTTACGCGATTAATAATTCAGGTACAAGGATTAATGTTTTTAATATTGACAATGGTGGAAGTTTGTTTCGAATGACAAGTGCGAATATGACTATGAATTATGCCATATCAAGTAAAGAAAAAGACAAACCTAAGAAAGATAAAAACATTCAAAGTGAAAGAAATGGTGGTCGAGAAGATGATTTATTTGGCACAAACACTGATTTAAGTGACAGTAGAAAAAGTCAATTTGGAACTGAAGAGGAAGAAGATAAAGGAGAAGATAAAATTTCAGAGTTTTTTAATGCTAAACTACCTTGGGATATGACTTTTGCCTATTCGCTTACTTACGGAAACAATAATAGAGAAAAGAAAATTATTGGAAATTCATTAATGATTTCTGCCAATGCTGATATTACACCAAAATGGAAAGCAGGAGTTTCAACAGGTTATGATTTTGTTCAAAAAGGAGTAACATTTACGCAGTTTCGTTTCGAAAGAGATTTATTAAGCTGGAGAATGGATTTCAACTGGACACCATTTGGTACAAATGCAAACTGGGGATTCTTCATTGGAATAAAAGCAGGAGTATTAAGTGATATAAAATACGACAAACGCAGTAGAACCAACAGATAAGACTTTGTTTATTTTTTCAATAGACAAAAATATTTAAAATACAAAACCATTTATTTTATGAAAAAGATAATTTTCACCGAAAATGCTCCGGCTCCAATTGGTCCATACAATCAAGCTGTGTTTAAAGGAAATACTCTTTATACTTCTGGCCAAATTGCAATAAACCCAGCCACTGGAGAATTAATTATAGATTCTATTGAGGTAGAAACGGAGCAAGTTATGCAAAATATGAAAGCAGTTCTTGAAGCTGCGGGAATGACATTTGAAAACGTTGTAAAAACAACTATTTTCATAATGGATATGAATGATTTCGGAAAAATAAATACCGTATATGGTTCTTATTTTAACGAAAAAACCGCTCCAGCACGTGAAACGGTTCAAGTGGCATGTTTGCCAAAAAATGTAAATGTAGAAATTTCAATGATTGCAATACTTTAAGCAGTATTGCATTTCATTTAGATTCTATTTATTAGCAATGTGATAGGCTATAAGACCGTCAATTGGCCTTCTTAAAACATTACCTAGTTTCAATTCATATTTATCAAAAGTTTCTTGTAATTCCTCTTTCAAGTAAAATGCGATAGAACCTACAAAGTGAACAGGAACCTCTTTACAATTGTCATATTGTTTAATATAATTTTTTACAAAAGATTTCATTCCTTTGAAGATAATTTTTCTGCAAAACTCAGTTTCTTTATGTTGAATTAAGAACTTCGCAAAAGTGGCTAAATAAGCGTTTGGATTTGGCTCTTTATACAATTTACTTTTAACGCTATCCGGTTCTAAATCATATTCTTTCTCAAATTGTTCAGCCAATTCTTTTGGCATTTTATTGAAGTAATATTTTCGGATAAGTTCTTTCCCAAAAACATTACCACTACAATCATCCATGACGATATACCCCAATGATTGTACTTTTTGATACAATTCTTTACCGTCAAAATAGCTACAGTTTGACCCCGTGCCTAAAATACTCACAATAGCTTGTTGTCCTTTAGGTGTTGTAGCATAAACAGCTGCATAAGTATCTTCTTCTACAGAAATAATGGCATTGGGAAAATAATGCTTAAAAATTTGTGAAAGCGTCATTTTCATTTTATCTGTTCCACAACCTGCCCCATAAAAAAACAAATGGGTAGTGTTTTTTTTGTTTTGCAAAATATCAAAACGATCATTCAAACGTTCAATAATTTCGTCTCCATCAAGCACTTCTGGATTTAATCCTAAAGTTTGTGTTGTAAACAATACTTTTCCTTCTTCATCTATCGCAATCCAATCGGCTTTGGTAGAACCACTATCAACTATTAATCTCATTTCTTTTGGTTTTATTTTTGGTTTTTTAGATTTTGCTTTTCGAATTGAAAAATATATTTAAAAAGATTTTAAATTTTGAAAAAGCAAACAAAAAATAAAATCCCGTCAAATGTAAAGATAACGGGATTTTTTTAAATATAAATAATTATTTTAAACCTGCAATATGTACAGATAAGTCAATTAATTTGCTTGAATATCCATACTCATTATCATACCAAGATATGATTTTAAAGAAAGTTGAGTTCAAACCAATTCCAGCATTTGCATCAATAATAGAAGTTCTAGAGTCAGATACAAAATCTTGAGAAACAACTAAATCTTCAGTATATCCTAATACCCCTTTCATCGTAGTTTCTGAAGCCAATTTTAAAACAGCCATGATTTCAGCATAAGAAGTTTCTTTTGCAACTTTTACAGTTAAATCAACTACAGAAACGTCAGTAGTAGGAACACGCATAGACATACCTGTTAATTTTCCGTCTAATTCTGGAATAACTTTTCCTACTGCTTTTGCAGCACCAGTCGAAGAAGGAATTATGTTACAAGATGCAGCACGCCCACCTCTCCAGTCTTTTTTAGACGGTCCGTCAGTAGTCATCTGAGTCGATGTAGTAGCATGAACTGTAGTCATTAATGCTTCAACGATTCCAAAATTATCATTAATAACTTTAGCTAAAGGAGCTAAACAGTTAGTAGTACAAGAAGCATTAGAAACGATAGTATCCGTTGCTAAAGCTTTAGTATGATTTACACCCATTACAAACATTGGAGCATCAGCAGAAGGTGCAGAAATAATTACTTTTTTGGCACCACCCGTGATGTGCGCTTTTGCAGTTTCAATAGTGGTAAAGAAACCAGTACATTCTGCAACAACATCTACAGCAACTTCATTCCATTTTAAATTAACTGGGTCTCTTTCTGCTGTAATTCTGATATGTTTATCATTTACAAAAAGTTTTCCGTCAATAACTTCTACTTTTCCAGCAAAACGTCCGTGAACTGAATCATATTTTAATAAGTATGCTAAGTGATCTACATCTAATAAATCGTTGATAGCAACTACTTCTACATTATCTCTATTGTAAGATTCTCTAAAAACAATTCTTCCAATTCTTCCAAAACCGTTTATTCCTAATTTTACTTTTGACATTTTAATTTTTTTTTTGTTTATTTTTCTTTAACTTCATTTAAAGTCTAATTTCCTCACAATAAACTTCATTTTTTTATTTAAGTAGACATAATGTCTGACACTCTTAATAACTCTCTATCAATCTCTGTTTTTCCTTTAATTGCCTGTTCCAAAGGCGTTAACGCCACTTTATCATTTTGCAAACCAACCATATAATTTGATTTTCCTTCTAATAATGATTCGACGGCTTTCACTCCTAATCTGCTTGCCAGAACTCTATCAAAACAAGATGGAGAACCACCCCGTTGCATATGACCCAAAACGGAAACACGCACATCATATTCAGGTAAATTGGCATCAACATAATCTTTTAATTCGAATACATTTTTACCTATTTTATCTCCTTCGGCAATTACAACTATACTAGATGATTTCCCGGAAGCTTTACTTTTTTGCAATGATTCTAATAATCTTTCCAATCCTAAATCTTCCTCAGGAATAAGAATTTCTTCTGCTCCAGCACCAATACCGGCGTTCAAAGCGATATGTCCCGCATCTCTACCCATTACTTCCACAAAAAACAATCGGTTATGCGAACTTGCCGTATCTCTAATTTTATCAATTACATCTACAACAGTGTTTAAAGCAGTATCATACCCTAAAGTATGACTTGTTCCAAAAATATCATTATCAATAGTTCCAGGAATCCCCATCACTGGAAATCCAAATTCATTATTAAATAATAAACCTCCGGTAAAAGTTCCGTCACCACCAATTACTACCAAAGCATCAATTCCTGCTTTAATAAGATTTTCATGTGCTTTTTTTCTGCCTTCTGGTGTTCTGAATTCAGTAGAACGAGCCGATTTTAAAATCGTTCCTCCTTTATTTACAATATTATTCACACTACGAGGTCCCATTTCTTTGAAGTCGCCTTCAATCATTCCCTGATACCCTCTATATATTCCTATACATTCTATGTTATGATACGCACATGTTCTAACTACTGAGCGTATTGCTGCGTTCATTCCTGGAGAGTCACCACCTGAGGTTAAAACGCCAACCTTTTTTATTGTTTTTGGCATTATTTAAGTATTAAAGGGTAAAATTAACAAACATTCATCACTTTCAGGACTGAGTTATTAATAAATTAGGATAGCCTGCTAAATTCAAACGTTTTCGTTAATAAGTTTTTAAAAAACCAAAAGAAACTTAGATTTATTTAACAAAAATAAAAAAAAATCAATTATTTTTTGACAATTAACAGTTAAAGGTTGTTAATAATTGAATTTTTAGGAAAAGTGTTATAAGATTGGATATAAAATAGAAGAGAATATTTTTAATAAGAGATACCTAAATTTATCTCAAAATATTTTTTGAGGTTCAATATCAATTACGCAATACATGCCGTTTATTACAATTAAGATAATTAAGTAAAACATTTCCAAGGGAAATTAATCCTCATCAGGAACAAGAGCTTCTTTATTATTTTCAACCTTTTTAGGTTTAGGTTTTTTAGAATTCGAAAAATTAATGAAATCAGGTGATGGGCTCGAATCTTGATCTTCCACAGCAGGTTTAATTTCTGTTCCTAATTTATGGTTTTTGAATATTTTATTGACAAATTCTTTGAAGGTATCAAAATCAACTTCGTAAGATACCCCTATTCCTTGTGTATATCCAATGCCTTGTCCTATGTAGTTAATATCATTTTCTTTATTAAAAAGACGCAAATTCATGGTCCCGTCTTCATTTACTCGATACAGCACTTCAACATCTCCAACAATTGCAGATTCATTGATCCCCCCGAAAGGAACACCCACTTTTCCATTAATGGTAATCCTTTCATTAATTTTGGATGAAATAGTGGCAATAAATCTTCCGTCAGATTCTCTACCAATCCTTCTATCTGCAGAGACAAAATTGAATCCTACTTTAAATTTCTCATTATCAGTCTGAATTATACCACCTAATAAACTAGTTGCAGTTTCAAATAAACTTCCCGAAAAATCAGATTGATTTACTCCTTCAGGACTTAAAAAGCCTCCAGATGATAATAAATATAGAGCTTGAGTTTGTCTAACATCCTTATCATTCAATTTGTATTGTATTTCAGATTTCAACACACTGCTCACTGTTGGGAATTCAATGTTAAAATCGGGTTCCGGACTTGTTAAATCCCCACGTACACCAATGATAACTTCGACGGGTACCTTTGTATTAAATGAAGAATTTTCTAATAAAACGGAAGGATTAGCAGTTGTTCTATAGACTGCTTCCAAATTTAATTGCGCTTTCATTGGATTCCCTTCCCAGGTAATTGACCCTCCTTTTTTAACCGCAAATTTTTTGTCAATCAACCCACCATATTTAAAGTTATAGGTTCCTTCATAAGCTTGAAAATCCCCCCACATATTGAACTTACCTAATGTATTTATTTTAAACAATAAGGATCCAAAACCTTTCCCTTTCATTCCGTGACCAGTATTTCGGTCTAGAATAACTTCTACTTCCGCATTTGGAGTAATATCCAAATCAAATTCTAATTCGAGCCCTTTATAATTATTAGTATTCTCAAAAATTCCCTTTTCAATATTATATTTTTCTTTTGGTGTCACAAAATGGATGAAACTATTATCGCTCACACTTTGTGCATTATTAATCGGTATTTTAATTGTCGTTCCTTTTTCAGATTTTGCATCAACTTTTATAAACAATCCATTAGTAGGCCCTTTTATTGTTGCCGTTCCATCAATAAATGCAGTACCAAAGTAGGCCGCGTCTTCACTATCTTTTGTGTCTAGTGCCAACAGTCTTTTTGAATTTATTGTCAAATCTAACTTCCAGTCAGTAAAATTTTTATGTTGAATACTTCCGGTTAAAGATGCTTTTGTTCCATATTTGGTATCCTTGAGCGTATTGTCTCTGAATAAAAACTTTTCATCCGCTAAGTCAATGATAGTTTTGTCTTTCAACGCATAATCTACATTCAAATACGGTATAGTCATTCCAGCGTCATCGACATAAAGACGGCCGTTAATATCTGGTTTTTTAAGATTTCCCGCTATCGTTGAATTACCCGATACAAATCCTCTAATATTTGACAATACATTACCCCCTAGCGAACTCAACGTTCCCAAATTAAATTTATCAAATTTTAATTTTAAATCAAGAAGAGTTTCTTTATTAACGATTTCAAAATTTCCATTGGCGTTAAAAGACTCAATATTTTCATTTTCAATATTAGAATTAATGGTGAATTTTTTGAAGCTTTCATCACCCTCGATATCAAAATTTAAAACCCCTAAGTCCGTTTTATTTACATTTAAATGATCAATCTGTATCGACGCGGTGGGCTGATAAACATTTAAATTTTGCTTGTAATTTACTTCTCCATTGATATTTCCATTAAATACAAATTTATCATTTTCAGGAGTAATTTTATTAAGATCAACATCCGTAAAAGTCAATTTTAGATCTTTATAGGACGGACCATTTATATCTCCTTTCAAAGAAACAGACTGATTTTCATGAGACAATATTATATTATCTATATTGAAATTTTTAAATGATTTATCAAAAACAATTTTATTATCCGGAGTTTCTTGTTCGTTTAAAAACCACAAATAATCCTTAAATTTAGCTTCAGATTTACTAAATCCTACAACATTTTTATTTTCCTGATTTATAGTATGGTATAAATTTAAATTAAAATAATCTTCCCCTAAATTTCCACCTTTAAATTCAGAACGAAAGAATAAAGTATCTTTCATTGTAACATTTATCAAACTAAAATCCCGTATTTTATAATATTTAGTTTTTATACTGTCTAATTCTATATATGCATTATAAAGAGGGTTCTTATTATCCACCGAAATTCTAATATTATCAAATGTATTTTCCGATGCAACAATTTTTGGTGAATTAAAGTTTAATTTAAACTCATTATTATTCGAGTTGATATTTCCTTTAACTACCGTATTGGGGCTAATTGAAATGTCTGGATAAAATATCTCAATAATTTTATTATAAATTGTAAAATCAAATTTGAGAAACTGATTCTTTTTTACCTTATTCGGCTTGTAATTTGTATAAAGACTCCCTAACGAATTAGTAATCATGTTTTTTAACTGACTAAATTCGTATTTACCAACTATCTCTCCTTCCATAACATCAGGGGAATTAACGGTGATTGTACGCACTCTATTTTCGTCGAAAATAGAACTGACGGTGAAGTCATCAAAATTATAGGTTCCTTTTACATTTTGATAAGAAGTTTTATTGATATATAAGTTCCCCTGAAGATTTTCGATTGTATTTCCTGAAGCTTGAACCACAACATCTCCCTTAAAAACAGAAACAGAGTCTTTTACAAGATTTAATTTATGCAAATCTGCATTTTCTACATTAATATGAAAATCGTACCGACTGTCTTTTTTACTCAAATCGAGTAAACCGTCAAATGTCATGCTTAAATTAGGATCATTAACAGATAGTTGACCTGTGTAATTTGGTAACTTAAATTTCCCATCGACTACAATATTACTATAGGTGTAATTATTATAATCAATTTGACTAATATCCCCTTTAACAGATGTGTCTAAATATTTTTCTTTAAAACCTTTTCCATCCACATCTAGATCGAAACTTACTCTTCCTATATCTTTTCTTTCAAATAAAGTCCCGATATCAAAATCCTCTAAAACAACATTTCCTATATAAGATGCTTTGTCAATAAAATCAATATTTTTCATTTGCAACTTAGATTTCACTTTACCCAACTCTGTTGTCATGGCAAAATCAGCTTCTATTGAAGTAGTTGTAATCCGAGCAGTACCGCCGGCGGTAAATTTTCCTAATTTTTTTAATGTAGTGGGCAACTTTTTACCTAGAATATCTGGAAGGATAACAATAAGTTTATCATAACTGGAGGAAATTTTTTCAAATTTTCCATACATATAAAAACCATGTTCTTTATTTGCGAATAAATTTTTTAAATTAATATCCCCTACTATCTGGGTACTTTTAGAATCAATTAACTTTAATTTTGTTATTCTTAAATTATTAAGTGTTCCTTTAATATTTGCTTTGGTAAAAAATTGTTGGTTTTTACCTAATTCCTTATAAAAAAAACGAATATCATTAGAAGCTATTGAAGCCGTATCCAGTTTTATATTAAACTGAACCTTATCAGTAAAATTAGAGAAATCTTCTATTTTATAATTTAAAAAGACATTCCCTTTTATTTTTGATCCTCTGGTTAATAAGTCAAGATTTTCAAGTTTTATACTTTTTTTTGAATAACTGAATTTTGATTTTAAATTTTCTACATATAATCCACGATGGTCAAGAAATGACATTTTATTGATTATTGTGCTCACGTCAGAACCATATAATTTAAAATCACTGACATAAGCATTCAATTTAGTGAAATTTACTGAAATAGGTGTGACCCGATTCTCGTCAGTTAAAATAAAATGTCCGTTAGTTATGTGTAATTTTGTAGATTGTAGTAAAAAATGTTTCGTTGATTTCTTACCAGTTTCAAAAGCAGCAATAAACCTTTCGATATTAGATTGCTTTTCATTTTTATATGTTTTAAGATTAAACAGCAATCCATCTACCTGCAAGTCACCAAAAATCAAATCGCCGTCTAATAGTTTTTTCCCTTCTAAAATGGTAGTTTTTATTCGGTTCGAATAGATTAATGTATCTTTATGATGATCTAAAATTAAGACTTTTTTAAACTTTACACCCCCAAAAATGGATATTGCCACTTCATCAATAGCGATGTTAGTTTTAAAATCTTTATTAAGACTTCTGACAAAATATTGCGCTATTTTAGTCTGAACAAAAGGGGTGGTCAATGCAATACCAAGCACCAATAAAAGTAGGATAAGTCCAAGTATAGAACGAAATACTATTTTTCTAAATTTTTTGATACTTCTTTATTTTTTAATTTTTATAAAATTTTATTTTGCTTTTGGAAACAGCCGTACCTTTGATAAAAATTCTTTAATTTTGGCTCCGCCGTAAAAATAAATATTTTAAAATCAGTTCGTCAAATATAATTCAAAATTTGTGCCTTTTTATGCAAAATCCTGAGGTTTTTATTCTCGCTATCGAAAGTTCATGTGATGACACAGCGGCAGCTGTTTTACAAAACGACAAAGTATTGTCAAATGTTGTTGCTAATCAGCTAATTCACACACAATATGGCGGCGTGGTTCCGGAACTTGCCTCTCGTGCGCATCAGCAAAATATTGTTCCTGTAATTGATGCCGCACTTCGCAAAGCAAATATACAAAAAGAACAGTTATCAGCAATTGCGTTTACTCAAGGACCTGGATTGATGGGATCGTTACTTGTAGGAAGTTCATTCGCAAAATCATTAGCGCTAGCGCTACAAATCCCTTTAATAGCGGTAAATCACATGCATGCTCATATCTTGGCTCATTTTATTGATGAAGAAGGATTTGAAAAACCAACTTTCCCTTTTTTGGCACTAACAATTAGTGGCGGACATACTCAAATTGTGCAAGTAAATGATTTTTTTGATCTGGTCATTATAGGCGAGACCACAGATGATGCTGTTGGCGAAGCTTTTGACAAAAGTGCAAAAATACTGGGTCTTCCCTATCCTGGTGGCCCTTTGATTGATAAATATGCCCAACTAGGAAATCCAAATGCTTTCGCTTTTACAAAACCAAAAGTACCCGGATTAGATTTTAGTTTTTCTGGTTTAAAAACTGCCATTTTATATTTTATTCAAAAGAAAAAGTTAGAAAACCCAAATTTCATTGACGAAAATCTAAATGAAATTTGTGCCTCAATACAACATACAATTGTTGAAATTTTAATGGATAAATTAAAGTTGGCGGTAAAGGAAACCGGAATTAAGCAAATTGCGATTGGAGGAGGAGTTTCTGCAAATTCAGGAATAAGAACAACATTAAAAGAAACGGAGAATAAATATGGATGGAAAACATTTATTCCTAAATTTGAATACACCACGGATAATGCTGCAATGATTGGAATTGTAGGTTACCAAAAATTTTTAACTAAAATTTTCGAAACTTCCTCTGTAGTTTCTAAAGCAAGAATACAATTCTAAATTATGCAATTATTTTACAATATAAATATCAACGAAACCACTGAAACCTTTTCTTTTGACAAAGAAGAAAGCAAACATATCATAAAAGTATTGCGAAAAAAAGATACTGATATATTATACGTTACCAATGGTTTAGGTTTTTTATTTAAAACAGAAATCACGTTAGCGTCTGATAGTAAATGCACCGTAAAAATTCTTTCTTTTGAAAAGTCAGCACCTTCAAAATTTCATTTGCACTTAGCTGTTGCACCAACTAAAATGAATGATCGTTACGAATGGTTTCTCGAAAAAGCAGTAGAAATTGGTATTCATGAAATTACACCAATTATTTGTGACCGTTCCGAAAGAAAAGTGATCAATACGGAACGATTTGATAAAATCATATTGACTGCTTTAAAGCAATCCAATGAGCTATTTCTTCCAAAATTGAATGAAGCCATGACTTTCAAAGAGTTTGTAAAACTTAAAAATGAAGGAAAAAAATTGATTGCCCATTGTGAAGAAACCAATAAAAAAACATTGAAATCAGTTTTAGAACCTAATGAAAATATCACAATTTTAATAGGTCCTGAAGGAGATTTTTCTGAAAAAGAAATTGAAGCAGCACTTGAAAATAATTACATCCCGGTTTCTTTGGGAAACACACGTTTACGAACTGAATCTGCAGCTATTGTAGCTTGTCACAGTGTTGTTTTTGTTAACGAAGTATAATAAATACTAATTTCCTGAAATATAGTTATGAAAAAAATATATTACATATTATTACTAATTTCTATCACTTCTTATTCGCAGGAAATCGCTTTATTAAAGTACAGCGGTGGCGGGGATTGGTATGCTAATCCAACTTCATTACCCAATTTAATCAGATACTGCAATGCTAATATAAATACTAAAATAAAACCCAAACCAGCAACAGTAGAGCCAAGCAGTCCCGATTTACTTTCCTACCCGTTCGTTCACATGACCGGGCATGGAAATGTAGTATTTAGCGAAGCTGATGTTTCTAATCTCAAAAATTATTTATTAGCGGGAGGGTTTCTTCATATTGACGATAATTACGGAATGGATCAATACATCCGAAAAGAAATCAAAAAAATATTTCCAAATAATGATCTGGTTGAACTTCCTGCAAATCATATAATTTTTCAAAAACCGTATCTATTTCCCAGTGGATTACCTAAAATACATGAGCATGATGGAAAAAGACCGCAAGCTTTCGGCATATTTATAGAAAACAAATTAGTGCTTCTTTACACCTACGAATGTGATTTAGGCGATGGATGGGAAGATCCGGAAGTGCACAATGACCCCATTGAAGTTCGAGAAAAAGCACTAAAAATGGGTGCCAATATTATCAATTATATCTTTAATTATTAATAAAACAGACAGTTATATTATAACGATATTCCGTTAAAAAGCGCTTCTTATTATCCTATTATTTGGCAACATTTTTTGCTAAAAAACAGGAAGTATTTATTCAGAAATAGAGATCATTTGGTATAAAAATAGACATCTAAATCCCCGAATAACACCTCACAAATCTGATTTCTAAATAATTCAATAAAAAAAATCTAATTATTATTTACAAAGAAATAATTATGAAATTATTTCTTTAGAAATTGTCTCTGTCAGTAAATTAACAACAAGCACAAATATCAAATATTTTTGTAATCAGTTATATTGGTGAATCGCTAGAGTTCAAGCTTCAACTATTATTTTATAGAATTTAGTCAGAGTTCTTTTAAGAAAATTAATTCTACTATAATAAATACAACGTTTTAGTTAATTAATAAATTTTATTTAAAAAATATAAACTTATTAGATAAATTGTTATATAATTGCATTATTATTAACCAAAACCAATGTTTTATAACAAATAATCTAAATTAATTATGAAAAAAATTCTTTTAACTGCAACAGCATTTTTAATGCTTTTTTCTTGTCAAAACGACCAAACAGAATCTACAACCTTACCAGCAAATGCTATTGCACGTCGCTCATGTGCTTCTCAAGATGTATTGGTAGCCCAAATGAAAGCGGATCCAACTTTAGCCTTAAGAATGAATGAAATTGAAGCATTCACACAAAAAGCAATGTTGACTAACCGTTTAGTAAACGGGAAAGTTCAAATTCCAGTAGTAGTAAATGTTCTTTACAGAACTACTTCAGAAAATATTTCATTAACACAAATTCAATCTCAAATTGATGTATTAAACAAAGATTATAACGCAGGCAACTCTGATTTCAATAGCGTTCCTTCCTTATTTTCTGGAGTTAAAGCGAACGTAGGAATCTCTTTTGTTTTAGATCAAGTAATAAGAAAATCAACTACTTATACATCTTGGGGAACATCAGATGCAATGAAAAAAACTACCTACGGTGGTATAGCGCCAACATCTCCAACGACAAAATTAAACCTTTGGGTTTGTACAATTGGTGGTGGAATTTTAGGATATGCTCAGTTTCCTGGAGGATCATCTTCAACAGATGGTGTTGCTATTGATTCTAAATACATAGGAACTACTGGAACGGCTACTTATCCTTATAATTTAGGAAGAACAGCTACACATGAAATTGGTCACTGGATGAATTTACGTCACATTTGGGGAGATGCTAACTGTGGAAGTGATTTAGTTTCTGATACTCCTACACACAATGACGCTAATTATGGTGTTCCTGCTTACCCTCATTACAGCACTTGTTCTGGAACTCCTGTAGAAATGACAATGAACTACATGGATTACACAGATGACAGAGGAATGTACATGTTCTCTAACGGACAAAAATCAAGAATGGCTGCTTTATTTGTTTCTGGCGGATCAAGAGCTAGTTTTGGAATATAAATTTTTAGTTTTTTAGATTTTAAAACTCGCTACTTGTTAGCGAGTTTTTTTTTAATCTTCATAATCTAAAAAAGCGATATGATTACATCAAAAACCATTTTAAAGGGCTTTACAGCAGCATTACTAAATACAGAATTCATTGGTTCAATTATATTATTATTTTACAAAATTTAATGGGTACTCATTTATATAGTTGTATCTTTTATACATACAATGAACAGAGCTCAAATTTTATACTTTTTTTTAACGAGATTAAAGTTTAACTCTATTATAGCAACGAGAGCAAATTTGTTTATTTTCATGCGAATCACTTTCTTTTTTTTCATTGAACTTCGCTCCTTTAATTTTCCTCCAAGGCAAAACCTATCGCGGCTTAATACTGCGGGAATTAAAAAAACATATTCCAATTCAAAAATTCAATTTATTTTTTGGCAATACCAAATTGCTTCCATTAAGTCTTAACAGGAATTAAATAGTACCTCTAAGATAAATTTCAATACTATCTCTAACTTTTTAAAAGAAATGATAGTTAAAATTAACAGTATTGGAATAGGATTAGACACTATCCTATCTATCATTTTTTTCTTTTAAAAATAGAGATTGAAGTTTTTGTTGGTGATAAATATTAATTCCAAATCGTCATGAAGATTAAATTTTGAATTCAAAATAAAAAATGTACCCTACTATTAATAGACAAGCAATTATGAAATTGTTCTTTAAAAATGGGCTATCAAAATAAATATTCTAGAAGCCGAACAATCAAATAGTCACTTATTTTGCAGTATAAAGTAGAATATATAGAGTTCAAATTTCAATTATTATTTTAAAGAATTTAGCATAAGTTCTTTTAATAAAATTGATTATAATACCTTAAGAACAACATTATCTCTAATTAGTATCTTTTAATTTAAATTATATTTTTTTTATTCAAAAAATTGTTATAGAATTGCAATAGTATTAACCAAAACCAATGTTTTACAACAAATAATCCTAATTAATTATGAAAAAAATTCTTTTAACTGCAACTGCATTTTTAATGCTTTTCTCCTGTCAAAACGACCAAACAGAATCGACAGCTCTAGCAGCAAATGCTACTGCACGTCGTTCATGTGCTTCTCAAGATGTATTGGCAGAACAAATGAAAGCTGATCCAACTTTAGCTTTAAGAATGAACCAAATTGAAGCTTTTACACAAAAAGCAATGTTGACTAACCGTTTAGTAGCTGGTAAAATTGTAATTCCAGTAGTAGTAAATGTATTGTACAGAACTGCAGCTGAAAATATTTCTGATGCTCAAATACAATCACAAATAGATGTATTAAACAAAGATTTCACTGCTTCAAACCCTGATTTCGCTTCTACTCCTGCTGAGTTTGCTGGAGTTGCTGCAAATGTTGATATCACTTTTGAATTAAAACAAATTATCAGAAAATCAACTACAAAAACATCTTGGGGAACTAACGATGTAATGAAAAATGCGAAAAGAGGTGGTATAAATCCAACATCACCAAGCAATACGCTGAATATGTGGGCTTGTACAATTGGTGGTGGAATTTTAGGTTATGCTCAATTTCCTGGTGGATCATTAGCAACTGATGGAGTTGTAATTGACTCAAACTATTTTGGATTATCTAGTGCAGCAAGTGCTCCTTACAACTTAGGAAGAACAGCAACTCATGAAGTAGGTCACTGGATGAACCTTAGACATATTTGGGGTGATGCATCTTGTGGAAATGATTTAGTTTCTGACACTCCAGTTCACAAGACTTCAAACTTTGGAGTTCCTGTTTACCCATACGTTAGTACTTGTCTTCCTGCTCACAATGAAATGACAATGAACTATATGGATTATACTGATGACAGAGGAATGTATATGTTCACAAATGGTCAAAAATCTAGAATCACTCCGTTATTCGTAACAGGTGGAGCTAGAGCTGGTTTCGGAATATAATTTTTTAGATTTTAGAATATAAAACTCGCTACTTGTTAGCGAGTTTTTTTATCTTTATTCCCTAAAAAAAAATTAATGCTAACATCAAAAATTATAGCTACCGGAATTTTAAAAGCAGTAACAGTAATTGTTTTAACAGCACTTTCTCTATATTTTTTATATCAAATTCAATCTGTTCTAATTTATCTCGTTGTAGCTTTAATTCTTACTTTAATAGGAAATCCAATATTAGATTTTTTCAAAAGACGATTAAAATTCAATCATGTTTTTGCAACTATAGCAACACTGTTTATTTTTATTCTCATTGTCGCTGGATTCATAATGCTATTTATTCCTTTGATTTTAACACAAGGTCAAAATTTATCTCTGTTGAATACCGCTGAGATTGAAAAAAGCATACTTCAATTAATCAATAAAATTTCTATTTTTCTAGAGAGTCATCAGATCGACTCCGCAAAAATGCTCAAAGAAGCAAATGTTACTTCGAAAATAAATTTTAATTTTATTCCAAATTTTTTAAATACAATACTTGGAACCATAAGTAGTTTCGGAATAGGATTAGCTTCCGTCTTATTCATTACTTTTTTCTTTCTTAAAGATCGAGTATTGTTCATCGTGGGCGCAAAAAAATTAATTCCAGACTCGCATGAGGACCAAATTTTACACTCATTAGAAAAAATAAACATTTTATTATCTCGCTATTTTATTGGATTGTTGCTCCAATTATTTATTGTATTCATTTTGTACCTGATTGTTCTGCTTATTTTTGGTGCACCAAATGCAATTGTCATTGCTTTTCTTTGTGCTGTTTTAAATATCATACCATACATCGGTCCATTAATTGCCTCTATTTTAGCAGCAATTCTAACGATGCTTAGCAATTTAGGAAGTGACTTTCAAACAGAAATTTTGCCAACTACAATTTACGTATTAATCGGTTTCTGGATAGTACAAATTATTGATAATAATTTATCACAGCCAATAATATTTTCGAAAAGTGTCAGTTCACATCCCTTAGAAATATTTCTTGTTATATTAATAGCAGGCTTTCTTTTCGGGATATTAGGAATGATTATCGCTGTTCCGCTTTATACAATTCTAAAGGTAATAGGTAAAGAATTTTTCCCCGAGAACAAAGTCATTCAACTTTTAACTAAAAACATTTAATTTTGAATCTACATATTCTAAATGTTGAAATTCAAGAATTTATCGTAAAAAATATAGGGGGTTCTATTTCAAAATTAGCGCTGAAAAAAAATCCTTTTCCAGAAGTGCAATGGATTTCTATTTTGAATCAAATAGAGGCTAAAACGAAAGCTAAAGGTAAACTTCCCACCTGGTTTTCTACAGAAAATATCATTTATCCAACTAAAATTTCAGTTGAACAGACTTCATCCGAAAAAACAGCTTTTTACAAATCGACTATTGTTTCAGGCGATAGCTTAATTGATTTGACTGGAGGTTTTGGTGTAGATGATTATTATTTTGCAAAAAAAATAAAAGCAGTTGCTCATTGCGAAATTAATCCGGAACTATCAAATTTGGTAAAACACAATTTTAGACAATTAAACACAAAGAATATTAATTGTTATGCGGGAGATAGTTTAGCGACTTTAACTTCATTAAATAAGTATTGGGATTGGATATACATTGATCCTTCCAGAAGAAATGATGCAAAAGGTAAAGTATTCATGCTAAAGGATTGTTTGCCAAATGTTCCTGAAAATCTAGATTTCTATTTTAAAAATTCAAACTCAATTTTAATAAAAACAGCTCCTTTATTGGATATTTCGGCTGGTTTATTAGAATTAAAAAATGTAAAGACCGTTCATATTGTAGCACTGGAAAATGAAGTAAAAGAACTGCTATGGGAATTACACAAAGATTTTTCCGGACCCGTAACTTTAAAAGCCATCAATATTACAAAGGATAAAACTGAGCATTTCGATTTTATTTTAAACCAAGAATCCGAATTAGCCCATTATAGTTTACCACAAAAATACCTATACGAGCCGAATAGCGCTATCATGAAATCGGGAGGATTTGATGAAGTCGGGTCGTTTTATAATCTAAACAAACTCCATAAACATTCCCATTTATATACATCCGAAGTTTTAATTCCTTTTCCAGGAAGAGTTTTTGAAATTCAAAATTCCATCGCATACAGTAAAACGGAAATGAAAATCTTTTTAGAAAGTAAACAAGCCAATATAACCACTCGAAATTTTCCAGATGCAGTTGAAAGTATTCGAAAAAAATGGAAAATAAAAGACGGAGGGAATGTCTATTGTTTTTTTACAACTGATCTAAATAATCATAAAATAGTATTAATTTGCACAAAAATCAAATAAAAATGAAACACCTGCTTACAATCACTTTATTCTTCTTATCCCTTAGTTCATTTGCGCAAAAACCATGCGACTATAGTGTAAACGTGACCGATTCTATTGGAAAATATAAATCCACGAAAGAATATATGATATGTGAGAAAAATTTTGGTGGTACTGCCAGTTATATCTTTTTTTCATTAGCATTGACCGATAATTTACCTACATTAAATGTACAATTGATTCAAAAAAGCAAAGATTTCTTGAAAGCCAATTGTTTTGATAAAAATTCGAAATTATTTTTACAATTAAACAATGGAAAAATCGTCACCTTGATTCATATTGATGAAGAAAATTGTGGTGCGATGATTCGGGATGACAAAAATTACGATAACAGAGTAATCACCGCAAGTTTTATGTTTATGAAAGATAGCTTTGAGGAGTTGAAAAGTTCACCGATATCTATGATGCGAATTAAATATTTAACCGATACTGAAGATTATGTAATCAAAAAAGAATTTACATCTGAGTTAGATAATGTAGTTTACCAACCCGAAAATTACTTCATTAACACGATCCGCTGTGTAGAATAATTAATCACATTTCCATTTGACATTAGAAACTGCGTCATTCAATCCTGATTTTAAATTATAATGCCACCATTCGGAATCAAATGAATTAAAATTTTTCTCTGTCATTATTCTTTTTAATAAAAGTCGATTTTCTTTTATCTCTTGCGATAAGTTGGTGTAATTATGACTCGCCTTTTTACCAAAAAAATCAAAGGGAGTTCCCATATTCAATTCGATTTCATTTGCATCTACAAGAGTGATATCAACCGCTCCACCCCTATTATGTATCGAACCTTTATTGGGGTTGGCTACATATTCCGGATTGGGAACAATCGCCCACATTTTCTTCTGAATATCTAATGGACGGTAACAATCAAAAATTTTGATTTTATATCCTTTATTTATAAACTTTTGATTCGCTTCCACTAAAGCTTGTACCGTTTTTAAACGTAAAAAACATTCCCCACAATCATAAACTTTTCGCTTAAGGAAATTATCGGTTGTGGCATATTTCATATCATACACAAAGTCGGTACTATAGTCTTTTAAGTTTACAAATGTAGTATCATTTATAACTGAACTATTTTTCTCTATAACAATAGGAATCGTACTTTGTGCTTTACAGGAAACGATCAAAAAAATAAAACAAAGAAGTATGAACGGTTTAAAACAGAAAGTCATAATATTATTTTTTATAAAAATAAGATAATTTAAGGATTTACAATAAATATAGAAATAAAAAAACCGATACTAATTAAAGTATCGGTTTTTGTGAAGGCAGAAGGATTCGAACCTTCGACCGCCTGCTTAGAAGGCAGGTGCTCTATCCAGCTGAGCTATGCCTCCATTGCTCATGTAAAAAAATATAGTCGGGGTGGCAGGATTCGAACCTGCGGCCTCCTGCTCCCAAAGCAGGCGCGATAACCGAGCTACGCTACACCCCGAAAAACATAATATTATTTTAATGATTTTTGTAAAAATCTCTTGAGATTATAATCAAAACGCTACATTTTGAAACAAAAATTATTAAGCGGAGGGACAGGGACTCGAACCCTGGCACCGATTACTCGGTGACAGTTTAGCAAACTGCTCCATTACCACTCTGGCACCCCTCCAAACTCAAGGAAACGTGTCCTGTTTTGCGGTTGCAAATTTAAGACAACTTTACGTTACTCACAAGTATTTGAGGGCTTTTTTTTAATATTTTTGAAGCTTTTTATAAAAACACTTCACAATCAAACATATAGAGATAAATAAATATTTAAAAAATATAATGAAGCAATCAAAATATGAAATTGTTTAAAAAAGGTTAAATTTGCTTCATAAACTAATATTATAAAGATCATGAACAAAAGAGTTGTTATTGTTTCTGCCGTTAGAACACCTATCGGAAGTTTTATGGGAGCCCTATCTACAGTTGCTGCGCCGAGATTAGGTGCAATTGCTATAAAAGGTGCTTTGGAAAAAATTAATTTAGATCCAAATTTAGTTGATGAAGTATTTATGGGTAATGTTGTTCAAGCTGGCGTAGGACAAGCTCCTGCTCGTCAAGCGGCAATATTTGCTGGTTTACCAAATAGTGTTACTTGCACAACTGTTAATAAAGTTTGTGCTTCTGGAATGAAATCAGTAATGATGGGTGCACAAGCTATTATGTGCGGCGATGCTGAAATTGTTGTTGCAGGTGGAATGGAAAACATGAGTTTGATTCCGCATTATATGCATTTGAGAAATGGAACAAAATTTGGTCCAACAGCCATGATTGACGGAATGCAAAGAGACGGGTTGTCTGATGCGTATGACAACAATGCTATGGGTGTCTGTGCAGACTTATGTGCCTCTGAATATAACTTTACGAGAGAAGATCAAGATAACTTCGCAATTCAATCGTATGAGCGTAGCGCTAAGGCATGGGCAGACGGGAAATTCGACAATGAAGTAGTTCCTGTTGCTGTTCCACAAAGAAAAGGCGATCCAATTATCGTTTCTAAAGATGAAGAATTTACAAATGTAAAAATTGATAAATTCCCATCTTTAAATCCAGCATTTACTAAAGAAGGAACGGTAACAGCCGCAAATTCTTCTACCATTAACGATGGAGCTGCTGCAATAGTTTTGATGAGTGAAGAAAAAGCATTGGCATTAGGATTGAAACCATTAGCATACATAAAAAGTTATGCTGATGCAGCTCAAGAGCCAAAATGGTTCACTACGAGTCCTTCAAAAGCGATACCTAAAGCGTTAGAGAAAGCAGGACTATCCATCAGTGACGTTGATTATTTTGAATTTAATGAGGCTTTTGCTGTAGTTGGTTTGGCTAATTCGAAAATCCTGGGACTAGAAGAAACCAAAGTCAATGTAAATGGTGGTGCCGTTTCCCTGGGACATCCGCTAGGTTGTTCGGGTGCAAGAATCATTGTAACCTTGTTAAATGTTTTAGAACAAAACAATGGTAAAATCGGTGCGGCTGCAATTTGTAATGGTGGTGGTGGTGCTTCGGCAATTGTTATTGAAAGAATTTAAATAATTATGAGTTGTGAGTTATGAGTTTTGATACTTATAACTCATAACTCTTAACTCATAATTTAACATAGATGTTTGGAATTTGTAATCTTGCTATGATACCACTTCGGTTTGAAGCCAGTGATAAAAGCGAAATTGTTTCTCAAGTTTTATTTGGCGAACATTTTGAAATTTTGGAACAACTCAAGCAGTGGTCTTTTATCAAAATGCAATATGATGGTTATGAAGGCTGGGTTGATTCTAAACAGTTTCAATTAATTTCTGAATCAAGTTTTAATCAATTATCCACAGAGGCTATTATTCTAAATGCTGATTTAATAGAATACGTAACCGCTCCATCAAATTTATTGATTCCAATTCCTTTGGGCTCCTCTTTATCATTTATAAATCACAATGAGATCAATACTTCCAATTTTGATTTTGAAGGAACAAGGACCAGCGGAGAAAAAAACAAAGAACACTTGATTAACACTGCATTTATGTATTTAAATGCCCCATATCTTTGGGGAGGAAAAACTCCTTTTGGAATTGATTGTTCGGGTTTTACCCAAATGGTTTACAAACTAAACGGTTACAAATTATTACGGGATGCTTCACAACAATCAACCCAAGGAGAAGCTTTAAGTTTTATTGAAGAAAGTGAACCTGGAGATTTAGCTTTTTTTGACAATGAAGAAGGTAATATTATCCATGTAGGAATAATTATGGATGACAATTATATCATTCATGCCAGCGGAAAAGTTAGAGTGGATCGATTGGATCATCTGGGAATATTTAATTCCGAAACAAACAAACACACGCATAAACTTCGAGTCATCAAGAAAATTATATAACTAAAAAAACCTATCAAGAATTATTTTCAAGATAGGTTTTTTTTATTGTCTAATAATAAGATTTACATCCTTGCTTTAAGTGCTTTTTTCTTATCAGTCATTTCTAAAGCACTATAAACACTTAAAAGTGTTGACGCTACTTCTTTATTTTTCGGATCTAATTCATTCGCTTTTTCTAAGTATGGCAACGCACCCATAAAAATTCCTTCTCTTTGTTTCTTCAGAACAAGGTAACGTTTATTATCTTTTTCAGAATTGGTAAGTTTATTCATTTCGTCAAAAATAACTTTATCACCATCTAATTTCATAATAGCCAAATTAAGATATGCATTGATGTAATCTGGTTTTATTTCAATTGCTCGTTTATAATACTTTTCAGCATCAACATAATTCTTCGCATTTCCACTGATTACTCCTAAGTTAAAAGTCAAATCTGCATCATTAGGATTTTTTGTTAATACTTCAGCGATTAACTTTTTATACATATCAAAATCCTTAGTATCTAAATATAAATTAGCTTCAGTCAAAGTTAACGAAACATCATCTGGATTTGCAATTCTGGCCGCTGCAATCGCTTTTTTAGCTTCTTCAGTTTTTCCTTTTTGTACTAAAATTAAAGCCATATTTTTATATATCTCTCCTCTTTTTGAAGGTATAACCTCAGTTCTTGGTTTCTCATGTGTTCCCAATTTAACCATCCTGTCTCTTTCTTGAGCAGTTGCAAAAACATCTTCTTGACTACTCAACTTATTAACTGCTAAATAACTGGTTCCTTTTCCAGAATAATTTAAAGTTTTCAAATCGTCATATAACTTCAACGCCGTGTCATAATCTTTAGCATTTATATAAGTAGAAGCTGCATAATATAAATTGATAGTATCTTTTTTATCTAATAAATAAGCATCATATAACTTTTTAGCGCTATCCGCATGTTTTTCAACTTTAGAATCCGCTATGGCATTATTTATTAATTTAAATTTTATTTCAGTAACAGAGGCTGCTGCTTGAGTAGAAAATTTTATTTTTCCAGAAGCTTTTTCAGCTGAAATTAAATCTTGATATGCTTTTGCAGCTAGAGAAAGATTTTTATCTGTATCCACTTTTTTATTAGCTAGATCTAAATAAGCATTTCCTTTCACAAAGAAAAATTGTGCTTTTTCGGCATCAGGTGCAGTTGCGGAAGCTGATTCAGCCGCTTGCAAAATATTTACTGCCTCCTGCGAATTCCCACCTTTAAGTGCTTTTTCAGCTGCCTTTATTTGATCTTTTTGAGCAAAAGTAGCTACTGATATCAATAATGCTGATGCAAGTATTACATATTTACTTTTCATAATATTCTGTTTTTGTTTAATAATTATTTTTTTTTTACGTTCCTATGCTTCATCATCAGAGTCGTCCTCTTCTGATTCTTCATCTTCTTCAGACTCCTCTTCTTCATCTTCGTCTTCTTCCTCAGCTCCTTCGTCTTCAAGAACTTCCAAAACTGGTTTTACTCTTTCGATAGCTTCAGTTTCAATTACATTTCCATCTTCATCCACTACAACTTCTGCAACATCGTCTTTCATAACTTTTGTAACAGCGGCAATTGAATCATTTCCTTTGATATTAATCAGTTTCACACCTTGTGTAGCACGTCCCATCACTCTCAAATCTTCAACAGCCATTCTAATAGTCAATCCAGATTTATTGATAATCATTAAATCATCCGCATCTGTAACTGCATTTATAGAGATAAGATTGCCTGTTTTTTCGGTAATATTTAAAGTTTTAACTCCTTTACCACCACGATTTGTAATGCGATATTCATCAAGGCTTGAACGTTTTCCGTAACCATTTTCAGCAACAACTAATATCTCACTGCTCATATCGTTTACAGTAACCATGCCAATAACTTCATCGGTATCGTCTTTAAGTGTAATTCCACGAACTCCGGAAGCTGTTCTTCCCATTGGACGAGTTTTAGTTTCCTCAAAACGAACTAATTTACCTGATTTTACAGCTAATATAATTTGGCTTTCACCATTAGTTAATTTGGCTTCCAATAGTTCATCACCTTCTTTAATAGTAATAGCAGCGACACCATTTACTCTAGGTTTAGAATATTTCTCCAATGATGTTTTCTTAACCTGACCTTTTTTAGTTACCATAATCAAATTATGGCTTTTTATGTAATCTTGATCTTTTAAATCTTGCGTACAAATAAACGCTTTCACTTTATCGTCACTTTCTATGTTCACCAAGTTTTGAATCGCTCTACCTTTAGCTGTTTTACTTCCTTCAGGTATTTCATAAACACGCATCCAGAAACATTTTCCTTTTTGGGTAAAGAACATCATATATTGGTGATTCGTAGCCACAAACATATGCTCTAAGAAATCTTGATCTCTTGTTCCTGCACTTTTTTGCCCTACTCCTCCTCTATTTTGAGTCTTGTATTCAGTTAAATTTGTACGTTTGATATATCCTGCATGAGAAATGGTAATTACTACATTTTCATCAGCGATTAAATCTTCAATACTTACATCTCCACCTGAATATTCGATTTGAGAACGACGCTCATCTCCGTATTTATCTCTGATTTCCGTAAGCTCTTCTTTAATTAATGCAATTCTCAAGTTTACATCAGCCAATAAAGCTTTCAAATGCTCTATTAACTTCATAATTTCTTCGTATTCTGTTCTTAACTTGTCTTGTTCTAGACCTGTTAATTGACGCAAACGCATTTCCACAATTGCACGAGATTGAATATCCGATAAATTGAATCTTTCGATTAATTTCTCTCTTGCTTCTTCGGTACTTTTTGAAGCTTTGATTAAAGCAATTACTTCGTCAATATTATCAGAAGCGATAATCAAACCTTCTAATATATGTGCTCTCGCTTCCGCTTTTTTCAATTCAAATTGCGTTCTACGAGTCACCACATCATGACGGTGTTCGATAAAATAATGAATCAAATCTTTCAGATTCAACATTTGCGGACGACCTTTTACAATTGCAATATTATTTACACTAAACGACGACTGTAATTGCGTAAACTTATAAAGCGTATTCAAAACCACGTTCGGCGTTGCATCACGTTTCAAGATATATACGATACGCATCCCGTTTCTATCCGATTCGTCTCGGATATTAGCGATACCGTCTATTTTTTTATCATTCACTAAATCAGCAGTACGTTTGATCATATCTGCCTTATTGACTTGATATGGAATTTCGGTAACGATGATACACTCACGACCATCCACTTCTTCAAAACCAACTTTGGCACGCATTACAATACGTCCTCTACCGGTTTTAAAAGCTTCACGAACTCCTTCATATCCATATATTATACCTCCTGTAGGAAAATCAGGGGCTTTAATATAGTTCATCAACTCATCAATTTCGATATCATTGTTATCCATGAAAGCCAATGTACCGTTGATTACTTCGGTAAGATTGTGAGGTGGCATATTCGTTGCCATACCCACCGCAATTCCTGTCGCACCATTAATTAATAAAGTAGGAACACGAGTTGGCATTACTGTTGGTTCTTCTAAAGTATCATCAAAATTTAATTTAAAATCAACCGTTTCTTTATCTATGTCTGCCAATATTTCTTCCGAAATCTTACGCATTCTAGCCTCCGTGTAACGCATCGCTGCAGGACTATCGCCATCTACAGAACCAAAGTTACCCTGACCATCAATCAATAAATAACGCATGCTCCATTCTTGAGCCATACGAACCATCGCATCATAAACAGAAGTGTCACCGTGAGGGTGATATTTACCAAGAACTTCTCCGACAATTCTTGCTGACTTTTTGTGGGCAGATCTGGAATTAACTCCTAAATCATGCATTCCGTAAAGTACTCTTCGATGTACTGGTTTCAAGCCATCTCTGACATCTGGAAGTGCTCTTGATACAATTACCGACATCGAATAATCGATGTAAGCTGTTTTCATTTCATCTTCAATGTTAATAGGAATTAACTTTTCTCCTTCAGACATAAGTTGTTATATTAAAAAATTATATTAGTTTCAAAACGTGCCAATATACAGCTTTTTGAAATTTTATAGCCTGTTTTGCACTACTTATTTCAATGATTTATCAACAAAATTTTCTTCTCTTTTAGTTAATAAATTAAGTAAATTTTAACTCTAATATTAATACAATTTTTGTCTATTAGCTGACAGTAGTTGTTAAAGGAACGGTTTTTGTTTTTCAATCACTAATTCACTAAATTTACAGTATCAAATATATATTATGGATGATAATTTTTCACCAAGAGTAAAAGATGTTATTACTTATAGCAAGGAAGAAGCTTTGCGATTGGGTCATGACTTTATAGGAACTGAACACCTGATGCTGGGTATCTTAAGAGATGGTAATGGGAAGGCAATTCAAATTTTGAATAACTTATCTATTGATCTGGATTATTTACGCAGAAAGGTTGAGATTCTAAGTCCAGCAAGTCCTAGTCTTGAAGTCAATGTAGAAAAGAAAAATTTGCATTTAACCAGACAGGCAGAGCGAGCGTTGAAAACTACTTTTCTTGAAGCAAAAGTATTTCAGAGTTCGTCTATTAGTACAGCACACTTGTTGCTATGTATTTTAAGAAATGAAAACGATCCAACAACCAAGCTATTGAATAAACTTAAAATTGATTATGACATAGCTAAAGAACAATATATAAATATGACTCCAAACGATGAAGAATTTTTAGAAAACTTGCCAAAAAACGAATCTTATAATGATGATTCAGGACAAGATGACAGTCTTAAGGAAGGAACTTTTAACAACCCCGCCAATAAATCAAACAAAAAATCCAAAACACCAGTTTTAGATAATTTTGGGAGAGATTTAACAGAAATGGCTGAGGAAGGTAAACTTGACCCTGTTGTGGGTAGAGAAAAAGAAATTGAGCGTGTTTCCCAAATTTTGAGCCGTCGCAAAAAAAATAATCCACTACTTATAGGGGAACCGGGAGTAGGAAAGTCAGCTATTGCAGAAGGATTAGCTTTGCGAATTATTCAAAAGAAAGTGTCTCGAATACTCTTTAACAAACGCGTAGTAACATTAGATTTAGCCAGCCTTGTAGCCGGAACTAAATACCGTGGACAGTTTGAAGAGCGCATGAAAGCGGTAATGAACGAATTAGAAAAAAATGATGATATCATTCTTTTTATTGATGAAATTCACACTATTGTAGGCGCCGGTGGAGCTACAGGTTCTTTGGATGCTTCCAATATGTTTAAACCAGCTTTAGCTAGGGGTGAAATCCAATGTATTGGTGCGACAACCTTAGATGAATACAGACAATACATAGAAAAAGATGGTGCTTTAGAAAGACGTTTTCAAAAAATAATTGTTGAACCAACATCGGTTCCTGAAACAATTACTATTTTGAATAATATCAAAAATAAATACGAGGACCATCACAATGTAACGTATACCCAAGAAGCAATTGAAGCGTGTGTAAAATTAACAGACAGATACATGTCGGAACGTTTCTTACCGGATAAAGCCATTGATGCTTTAGACGAAGCTGGTTCTCGAGTTCATATTACCAATATTGAAGTGCCTAAAGCAATTTTAGATTTAGAACGACAGTTAGATGATGTTCGAGAATTAAAAAATGTGGTAGTCAAAAAACAGAAATATGAGGAGGCTGCTAAACTTCGTGATGACGAAAAACGCATTGAGAAAGATTTAGCAATTGCTCAGGAACAATGGGAAGAAGATGCTAAAAATAACCGAATAGAAGTTACCGAAGACAATGTTGCCGATGTAGTTTCGATGATGACAGGAATTCCTGTAAATCGTATTGCGCAAACGGAAAGTAATAAATTAGCAAAATTACCAGAACTTATTGAAGGTAAGGTTATTGGGCAAAAAGAAGCCGTAATGAAAATTGCGCGTTCTATCCAAAGAAATCGTGCGGGATTGAAAGATCCTAACAGACCAATTGGTTCGTTTATCTTCTTAGGACAAACTGGGGTTGGAAAAACACAATTAGCAAAAGTACTTGCCAAAGAATTATTCGATTCGGAAGATGCATTGATACGTATCGACATGAGTGAATACATGGAGAAATTTTCAATCTCTCGACTAGTTGGTGCGCCTCCGGGATATGTAGGTTATGAAGAAGGTGGGCAATTAACGGAGAAAGTTCGCAGAAAACCATATTGTGTGGTACTATTGGACGAAATCGAGAAAGCACATCCTGATGTTTTTAATATGTTATTACAGGTTCTTGATGACGGTTATTTAACGGACAGTTTAGGTAGAAAAATTGATTTCAAAAACACTATAATCATAATGACTTCCAATGTTGGAGCCAGACAATTAAAAGATTTTGGTCAAGGAGTTGGTTTTGGTACAGCTGCCAAAGTAGCGCAAGCCGATGATAATTCGAAAAGTATTATCGAAAATGCATTGAAAAAAACTTTTGCTCCTGAATTTCTTAACAGGATAGATGACGTAATTGTATTCAACGCATTGGAAAAACATGATATCGATTTAATTATCGAAATTGAATTAAAAAAATTATTTGCTCGTGTTGCAGAATTGGGTTATCAATTAAATTTATCTGACAAAGCCAAAGCTTTTATTGCAGAAAAAGGTTTTGATAGACAATTTGGTGCCAGACCATTAAAAAGAGCGATTCAGAAATATGTTGAAGATGCACTTGCGGAAGAAATTATCACTTCAAAAATTACTTCTGGAGACGAAATTTTTATGGATATCGAAGAGGGAGCGCAAGAATTAACAGTGCAAGTTCACAAAGCCGGAGAGGCAACTAACCTATAATTATCTCATTCGAAATACTAAACAAACCCGTTACGTTTTTATAACATAGCGGGTTTATTCTTTATATAAATTTTCCATTTTTTTAAAAACAAATATTTACATTTGATTCTTAAAAAATAGATTAAATAAAATCAATTTATGTCTCAAAATAAAGTCATCCTGGGTAGCGAAGAATGGTGTTCATTTCCTGAATTAGGAATACCAACTATAAAAGCACGTGTCGATTCAGGTGCTAAAACATCTGCTTTACACGCAATAAATATTGCCCCATTTATTAAGAATGAAAATAATTGGGTTAAATTTGATATCAATCCTATTCAGAATAACCTAAAAACCGTTATTCATTGCGAGGCTCCTTTGGTAGATAAACGTATTGTGAAAAGTTCAAGCGGGTTTAGAGAGCAGCGTTACGTTATTCAAACAAATCTACAGATTGGAAATTCAATATGGCCAATCGAAATGACATTGACCAATCGAGATTCCATGGGTTTTCGCATGCTTTTGGGACGAGAAGCAATGAGTGGTAGAGTTCTTGTTGATCCCGAGCAAAAATATCTTTTAGGACAGCCGTCAGCTGAAAACCTGAAAGAACTTTATAAAAATTCTGAAAAAGCAAGCTCTGGTTTGCGAATTGGTCTTTTAGCCAGTAATCCAGAATTATACAGCAATAAGCGTATTATGGAAGCGGGTGAAATGCGTGGTCATGAAATGCATTTTTTAAATATCAAGGAATGTTACATGAAACTTGATGCAAAAACACCAGAAATTCATTACCGCGGTGGGAAAATATTAAATCAATTTGATGCGATTATTCCTAGAATTCGTCCTAGCATTACCTTTTATGGCTGTGCTTTGACCAGACAATTTGAAGCTTTAAATGTATTTTGCTTGAATTCATCTAATGCAATTACACAATCGCGAGATAAATTATATTCTTTACAATTACTGCTTCATAGCGGAATTGACATCCCCACCACAGGATTTGCAAATTCACCTTTAGATACGGATGACTTGATAAAAATGGTTGGAGGTTCCCCTCTAATTGTAAAATTACTGGAAGGCACTCAAGGAAAAGGAGTGGTATTGGCAGAAACAAAAAAGGCTGCAGAAAGCGTTATTAACGCCTTCAAAAGTTTAAACGCAAATATATTAGTTCAAGAATTTATTAAAGAAGCCAACGGGAAAGATATCCGTTGTTTTGTAATTGACGGCAAAGTGGTCGCCGCGATTCAACGTGAAGCTATGCCTGGCGAATTTAGAGCCAACATTCATCTTGGGGGAACTGCGTCTATTATAAAAGTAACAAGCGAAGAAAAACGCATCGCGATAAAAGCGGCTAAAGCAATGGATTTAAAAGTTGCCGGTGTTGATATAATCCGTTCTTCAAAAGGACCTTTATTATTGGAAGTAAACTCCTCTCCTGGATTGGAAGGTATTGAAGGCGCTACCAATAAAGACATTGCAGGTGAAATGATAAGAGCCATTGAAAAGAATTTTAAATTGAAATAATTAAATTTATTCGAATAAAAAATGAGTGCATATATTGACATTATAGTCAGAAGCGTAGCAGTTTATATTTTTATGATTATAGCTTTACGGATTTTTGGAAAGAAAGAATTATCGCAACTCAATACAGCCGATGTAATTCTGATTCTATTAATCAGTAACTCCGTTCAAAACGCGATGGTAGGCAATGACACTACTCTTTGGGGAGGTTTGGCAGCAGCAACCATACTTTTTTTTATAAATTTTACTTTAAAAAAACTGATGTACAAGTTCCCGGCTTTCAGTAAACTATTAGAAGAAAAACCGGTGATTCTAATCCATAATGGAAATTTAGATTTTAAATCATTAAGCAAACTAAACATTACATCTGACGAATTAAGAGAAGCCATGCGAGAACACGGTGTTGAGAATTTTAAAGATGTAAAATTAGCAATTCTTGAAACCGACGGAAATATCAGTATCATTTCTGGCGATAAAAATCTAAGACAAACACATTATAAAAGAAAACTCAGACGAAAAAAAATTTTGATATAAACCTTTCTTTTAAAGCATTTAAGTTCAATTTTATTCATAAAAAAAGATCATCTGTCACAAAGCCAGATGGTCTTTTTTTTATGAATTTTAGCTTCTGAACTTAAAGGAATAAACTAAGCATATAATAAACTAAGGTTGCTAATAGTGCAGTAATTGGAATAGTAAGTACCCAAGCCCACAATAAGCTTACCGTAACACCCCAACGAACTGCAGAAACTCTTTTGGTTACTCCAACCCCAATAATTGACCCAGTGATTGTATGTGTAGTTGAAACTGGTATTTTAAAATGTTCTGTAAAAAACAAAGTTAATGCTCCGGCAGATTCTGCTACAACACCTTCAAAAGCGGTTACTTTTGTAATTTTAGAGCCCATTGTTTTTACAATTTTCCAACCTCCGCTTAAAGTTCCTATTGCTATAGCAGAATAACACGCTAACGGTATCCAATCTGGCATTTCCGCTTTGATTCCTTTATCATCATTTGGAAGTACAACGTTCAACCAGCTTGGCATACTTGAAGCATCAACGTGATTTGTATGTAAATAAACAGCGACTGCTGCTGCAATAATTCCCATAACTTTTTGGGAATCATTACCACCATGTCCTAAACTAAATGCTGCGGAAGATAATAATTGCATTCTTTTTAAAATCCCTTCAGCTCTTGCAGTAGACAAACTGCTGAAAATTAAATTAAAAACAGAGATACTCATTATAATAAATCCAACTAACAACCATTTAATATTTTTAGGATCACATAGTATGCTTAGGAAATTAGAATCAAATCTTGGTTTTTCTAATGGTTTATCAATCCCTTCCATCATCGAATAGATAAAAAAGACCGTCAATATCATTATAAATCCTGTCAATAGTTTTGGATAAATGCTCTTTTTAGAGGAATACATCAGCCATAACGAAATGAAATACGAAATTAACATTCCTAATAAAGGCGCTAAAACAATAAAACAAATTACAACCAAAATACCGCTTGGTAAAAGTTCACCTTCTTTTGTTGCTTTGTACCAGTTTACGATTTTAAAACCATAATGGTCTGGATTAGTAACTGCTCCAGAGAATCCGTGAGCAATTGCAGCACCTGCAAAACCACCTATTAAAGTGTGTGATGATGAAGATGGAATACCTTTCCACCAGGTAATTAAATTCCAAATTATCGCAGCAATAACTCCTGCAAGAATTACGACTAAATTAATCTCTTCTGTTTTGGCTGTTTTTGCAACAGTATCTGCAACTCCAAATCCAAAAACCCAAAAAGCAACAAAATTGAAAAATGCTGCCCAAACTACCGCTTGAAAGGGTGTTAATACTTTGGTCGCTACAACTGTAGCAATGGAGTTTGCTGCATCATGAAAACCGTTAATGTAATCAAACATTAAGGCTAGTGCTATAATAACTAAAAGTAAAGTCATATTTTATTTATCAGTTCTTAAGAATGTTTTACAGAAATAGATTCTAAAACGCTGGCTACACTTTTACATTTGTCCGTAGCAGATTCTAAAACTGATAATACTTCCTTGTACTTGATTATATTTTTTGCATCTGTTTCATTTTCGAATATTTCAAATACTGCTTTATTATAAACCGTATCTGACTTATTCTCAAGTTTACTTATTCGAGCACAAGCATCGGTGATGTTTTTTATTTTTTTTAAATTTCTCAATTCTTTAACCGCAACATCAATGTTTTGACAAGCTTCAAGATTAATTTCCGTCAGTTTTCTAATTGATTTAGTGATTTTATCCACTTGATATAATCTCATTCTACTAGCCGCTCCATGTAGATTATCAGCCACATTGTCTATTGAAGTTATCAGGGAATGAATATCTTCTCGGTCAAATGGAGTAATGAAATTTCTGCTAAGCTCAAGATTCGTTTGGCGGGTAATATCTTCTCCTTTTTGCTCTAATGCATCAATTTTTTGAAAAAGAACCTCACGTTCCTTCAAAGGAAGATTTACTGCTTCATGCAAATTGGAAGCCAATTCAATTAAATTACTAGATGCTTGTTCAAAAAGAGGAAAGAATTTTTTGTCTTTTGGAACTAAAAACTGGAAAATACTATTTATTGACATTTTATTAATTTTAGGCGACAAAATTACTTCTTTATTTTATGCTAATGTTATGCTAATGTTAACAAATCATCTTCTATCTCAAAGCTATTTAAAAAAGACACTGATTTCTCTATATCATAATGCAAAATTCGGTCTTCTTTTACCAATGGAACTTCTTTGCGATACGATTTTAAAAACATTTCTATAAAATCACTAGATTGTAACGGACGTCTATATTCTATGGCTTGCGATGCATTCATTAATTCAATAGCCAAAATTCGCTCTAAATTATCCATGACTCTCAAAGCTTTTGTCGCGGCGTTTGCACCCATACTCACATGATCTTCTTGTCCATTACTGGACACAATACTGTCGACACTTGCAGGTGTTGCTAACTGTTTATTTTGACTCGCGATGCTTGCAGCAGTATATTGTGGAATCATTAAACCCGAATTCAGTCCTGGATTATCTACTAAAAATGCGGGAAGTTTACGCAATCCCGAAATCAATTGATAGGTTCTTCTTTCGGAAATACTTCCCAATTCAGCCAATGCAATTGCCATGAAATCTAACGCCAATGCTAACGGTTGTCCGTGAAAATTTCCGCCGGAAATAATTTGATCACTTTCAGCGAATATATTCGGGTTATCGGTAACCGAATTAACTTCAGTTTTAAAAACTTTTTTCACATAATCCATAGCATCTTTTGAGGCACCATGAACTTGAGGCATACATCTAAAAGAATACGGATCCTGAACATGAGTTTTTTCTTGTTCGATAATCTCGCTCCCTTCAAGAAGTCCTTTTATACGATTGGCAGTTACAATCTGACCTTTATGAGGTCGTATATAATGTATTAATTCATTAAAAGGTTCAATTCTCCCATCAAATCCCTCCAGAGAAATCGCTCCAATTAAATCCGCTAAATAGGAGAATTTATTAGCTTTCATCAATATATGCGCACCATAAGCACTCATAAATTGAGTCCCGTTCAATAAAGCCAAACCTTCTTTAGATTGCAAAACAATTGGTTCCCAATTGAAATGTTTTAATACCACACTAGAATGCACTTTTTTGCCTTCAAAAAACACTTCGCCTTCACCCAATAAAGGCAATGACAAATGCGCTAGCGGCGCTAAATCACCTGAAGCACCAAGGGAACCTTGCGTATATATTATAGGTAAAATATCATTATTATAAAATGCAATTAATCGTTCAACCGTTTGCAGTTGTATTCCTGAATGACCATAACTCAATGATTGAATTTTGAGCAACAACATCAATTTTACGATTTCATTTGGCACTTCCTCCCCTGTCCCACAAGAGTGCGATTTTACCAAATTTTCCTGAAGTTTTGATAAATTTTCGTTTGATATTTTCACATTACAAAGCGACCCGAAACCAGTATTTATTCCATAAATGGGCGCTGAGTGCGTTGCCATCTTTTTATCTAAATAATCTCTGCATTTTTGAATATTAATTTTTGCTTCATCAGAGAGTTCCAAAGATTTATGGTGAGCTATAATTTCGTTTAAATCTTCTAGTGAAAGAACGGCTGTACTTATATAATGTATGTTATCCATTTCAGGTTTTGTTTTATTGTCCAAAATTGAATAAATCAATATTAAAAAGCAACATATTTTGTTGATAATTTAAAATTCAAGTCTAAAAAAACCTAAATAATAAATTTCATCTAATTAATCTTATATTTTATTATTACTTAAAAATCTCTTTCTATTTTGTTATCAAATGATTGCAAATTCAATTGAAAAAATATCCAATTTCTTTTATTTAAAATTAAAATAATTAAGTATAAAAACCTGAAAAGGATAAATTTAGAATTTAAACATAAAAAAAACCAGCTTAAATAATTCAACAATTATTTAAACATTTAGATTTTTATAGGAATAGATCGAAGAAATACGAAGTAAATTAAATAATCTATAATTTTGACCAATTAATAGTTGGATTATTAAAATATTCGCAAAAAAGGAATTGGCTGTTTAGCTTTTTATAAAAAACTGTACTTTTGATATACAATAATGGCAAACAACAGAACAACATATCACTCTTCGATAACAACTCAATTTTGGGTTGATGCTTCTTTGACATTTACTGCTGCAACAACTACAACTACCCCTTAGGGGTATACATTTCACATATAATCCTATTTTTTATACTTTTTTTCTAAAGAAAGACGGTTGATGGATATATATAAGAATTCGCATTTTTAAATTAAAACAGACAAAATGAAAATATTAAAATTTGGTGGAACTTCGGTAGCCAATGCACAAAATATAAAACTAGTTCTAGATATAATAATTAATAAAGCTAACGAAGAAAAACTAGTCGTAGTGGTTTCTGCTTTTAGCAAAGTAACTGACTTGCTTCAGCTAGCCTCCATCAATGCGGCTTCAAATGATGAAAGTTATAAAGAAATTGTTGCCGAAATTGAAAAGAAACATCTTGACGCGCTAAAAGAATTAATTCCGGTCAGCGAGCAAAGTGGTTTATTAAGCCATATAAAACGAATCATCAATCATCTTGAAACTTTGTTAGACGGCTGTTTTCTTTTGGGCGAACTATCCCCTCGAACTTCGGATACAATTTTAAGTTTTGGTGAATTATTGTCTTCTTATATCATTGCAGAAGCATTAAAACAAAACCTAAAAAATAGCAGCTATAAGGACAGTCGCGAATTGATAAAAACAAATAATCATTTTGGAAAAGCAGCAGTAAATTTTGAAATTTCAAATCAATTGATTGCTGATTTTTTTGCCTCGAATGAGAATCAAGTGGTAATCATGCCTGGTTTTATCGCTACTACATTAGACGGAATAAACACTACACTTGGTCGCGGCGGTTCCGATTATACTGCAGCAATTTTAGCGGGAGCTTTAAACGCAACTAATTTAGAAATATGGACTGATGTAAACGGTATGTTTACCGCTAATCCAAAAATAGTAAAACAAGCCGTTCCAATCGCCAGCATTTCTTATCAAGAAGCGATGGAGCTATCGCATTTTGGTGCCAAAGTTCTCTATCCACCTACTATTCAACCCGTTTTGAGAAAGAATATTCCAATTCTTATCAAAAATACATTCGAACCAGAAGCAGAAGGAACTTATATTTCGAATAATGTTACGCCAAACTCTTATCCTGTAAAAGGAATTAGCCATATTGACAACATTACTTTAATTACGCTTGAAGGTCCTGGAATGATTGGTGTTTCCGGTTCTTCCAAAAGACTTTTTGAGGTATTATCACATGAAAATATCAATGTGATTTTTATTACTCAAGCTTCATCTGAGCATTCTATTTGTATCGGAATTTTAGATACTGATGCCGAGGTTGCTGAAGATGCCATCAATAAAGCTTTTGAAATTGAAATTTTACAAAACAAAATTGACCGTTGTATTGTTGAAAAAAACCTTTGCATCATTGCTTTGGTAGGTGAAAACATGAAGAACCATCAAGGTTTAAGCGGCCGAATGTTTAGTACTTTAGGGAAAAATAATGTTAACATCCGAGCGATTGCGCAAGGTGCTTCAGAAAGGAACATCTCAGCAGTGATTAATGAAAGAGATGTTAAGAAAGCATTGAATACTTTACACGAAAACTTTTTTGAAGAAAACACAAAACAGTTGAATTTATTTGTGATGGGTGTTGGAAATGTAGGGGAAAAATTCATTGAACAAATTAACCAACAAAAGAAATTCCTGAAAGACAACTTAAAAATAAACTTGAGAGTTATTGCGGTGTCCAATTCTAGAAAAATGCATTTTGATGAAGAAGGAATTTCTTTGAAAGAATGGCAATCACTTTTAGAGAATGGAGAAACTGCAGATGCAGCAACTTTTATTTCTAATGTAAAAGCATTGAATTTGCGCAACAGTATTTTTGTTGACATTACTGCTAATGAAAGTGTTTCTAAAACCTACGAACACTATTTAAAACAAAATGTTGCCGTGGTAACTTGCAATAAAATTGCCTGTTCATCGGCTTATGATAATTACAAGAATCTAAAAAAACTATCGAGACAATATAACGCTCCATTCTTATTCGAAACTAATGTTGGAGCAAGTTTGCCAATTATCGACACCGTAAAAAATTTAATTGCATCAGGTGATAAAGTGAATAAAATTCAAGCTGTTTTATCCGGAAGTTTAAATTTTATCTTCAACAATTTTGATGAAAACAACACTTTTCATGATGTTGTAAAAGAAGCTGGTGTACAAGGATTTACAGAACCAGACCCTAAAATAGATTTGAGCGGAATTGACGTAGCACGTAAAATATTAATTCTGATACGAGAAAGCGGTTACAAAATGGAAATTGACGAAATTGCCAATGAATCTTTCGTGCCTGCTGAATGTTTGGAAACAACATCGAATGAGGATTTTTTCGCCTCTTTAAATAGAAATGCTGCTCATTTTGAAGCTATTTACAAAGAAGCACTAAGCAAAGATTCAAGACTAAAATATGTTGCTCAATTCGAAAATGGAAAAGCTAATGTTGGCTTACGATTTATTCCTAAAGACCATCCTTTTTACAATCTGGAAGGAAAAGATAATATTGTATTATTTTTTACAGACCGTTATGTAGACCAGCCGTTATTGATAAAAGGTGCAGGTGCTGGAGCAGCAGTTACGGCTTCAGGAATTTTTGCTGATGTAATTAGAATTGGAAACGTGTAAATAAGTCGTAAAGTCGAATGTCGTAATGTCTGAAAGTTATCAACTTGATTTTATATTCAATACTAAGACTTTACCACTTTAAGACTTTAGACTTTAAGACTAAAATTATGAATGAAATAAAAATATTTTGCCCCGCCACTATCGCCAATCTTTCCTGCGGATTTGATGTTCTTGGACTTTGCTTGGACAATGTGGGTGACGAAATGATTATTAAAAAATCAGACGTTAAAGGGATTCGTATTACTAAAATTGTTGGTGCCGATTTGCCTTTAGAAACCGAAAAAAATGTGGCTGGTGTTGCCGGATTAGCGTTATTGAATGCGGTAGAAACCAACTTTGGATTTGATATAGAAATTTATAAACACATCAAAGCCGGAAGCGGAATTGGGAGTAGCGCTGCAAGTGCCGCAGGAGCAGTTTTTGGAATCAATGCCTTATTAGGGAATCCATTCGAAATAAAAGATTTGGTGCAATTTGCGATGCAAGGTGAAAAATTGGCTTGTGGAAACGCCCATGCTGATAATGTTGCTCCAGCATTATTGGGCGGATTTACATTGGTTAGAAGTTACAGTCCATTAGATATTATAAAAATTAAAAGCCCATCAGAATTGTATGCAACTGTTGTTCATCCACAAATTGAGTTGAAAACATCAGACGCACGTTCCGTATTGAAACAAACCGTTTCTCTTAAAAGTGCTATTATGCAATGGGGAAATGTGGGCGGCTTAGTTGCCGGTTTATATACCAAAGATTACGATTTAATAGGTCGTTCCCTTCATGATGAAATTGTGGAACCACTTCGAAGTGTGTTAATACCAGGCTTCGATTTAATCAAGAAAACTGCACTTGAAAACGGGGCTTTAGGTTCTGGAATATCAGGTTCTGGTCCTTCCATTTTTGCTTTAAGCAAAGGAAAGGAAACCGCAGACAAAATCGCCAAAGCCATGAGCGCTGTTTATGATGAAATGAATTTGCCTTATGAAATTCACGTCTCAAAGGTTAATCCGGATGGAATGAGAATAATTAGTTAACAATAACGAGATTGCTTCGTGCCTCGCAATGACAACAAAATGAAATATTACAGTTTAAACCATAACGCGCCAAACGTTTCTTTTAAAGAAGCCGTAATACAAGGATTAGCAACTGATAAAGGATTGTATTTTCCTGAAACAATTACCCCTTTACCACAAGATTTTTTTGACAGCATCCAGAATTTAAGCAACGAAGAGATTGCTTATCAAGCTATACAACAATTTGTGGGCGATGAAATTCCTGCAGCAGTACTCAAAGAAATTATTGACGAAACTTTATGTTTTGATTTCCCTCTTGTAGAAGTCGAAAAAGGAATCTATTCTCTTGAATTATTCCACGGTCCGACTATGGCTTTCAAAGATGTAGGTGCGAGATTCATGTCTCGTTGTTTGGCGTACTTTAACAAAGATAAAAAAGACAGTAAAAATACCGTTCTCGTGGCGACTTCTGGAGATACGGGAGGTGCTGTTGCCAGTGGCTTTTTGGGTGTTAAAGGTGTCGAAGTAATTATTCTTTATCCATCGGGAAAAGTGAGCGACATTCAGGAAAAACAATTAACGACTTTAGGACAAAATATAAAAGCGTTAGAAGTCGACGGCGTTTTTGATGATTGCCAGGATATGGTAAAAAAAGCGTTCTTGGACGAAAGTTTGAAACATAAAAATCTGACATCGGCAAATTCAATCAATATTGCGCGTTGGTTGCCACAAATGTTTTATTTTTTCTTTGCTTACAAAGCCTTGAAAAAACAGAATGCAGCACTGGTTTTTTCTTGTCCGAGTGGAAATTTCGGAAATATTTGCGCTGGTATCATTGCCAAAAAAATGGGTTTGCCAATCGAACATTTTATAGCTTCTACCAATGTAAATGATACCGTACCAAGATTTTTAGAAAACGGAATTTACGATCCAAAACCTTCCATCGCCACGATTTCTAATGCGATGGACGTAGGGAATCCGAGTAACTTTATTCGTATTCAGGAAATGTATCAAAATGATTTGGAGCAATTCAAAAAAGATTTTTCTTCTTATACTTTTACCGATGAAGAAACCAAAATAGCAATGAAAACCATTTTCAATGCCAACGGTTATATTGCTGAACCGCACGGAGCCGTGGGTTATTTGGGATTGAAAAAAGAGTTGAAAAACTACCCAAATGCGATTGGGATTTTCTTAGAAACTGCTCATCCGATCAAATTTTTGGATGTTGTCGAACCTGTTTTAAACGTAAAATTGCCTATTCCTGCTCAAATAGAAAGCGTGATGAATAAGGAAAAAGTAAGTGTAAAAATCAAGAATTTTGAGGAATTGAAAGCGTTTTTAGGATAGGACAATGTTCCTGTTTTTATGGAGGGAAACTACTCAATTGGTTTCTGGGTAATGAATGAACCTAAGAATTGAGTGTATTGCTTGTAACCAAATAGCAAATTTCTGTTTTCGTTTTTGTAAATCTAGAATTCGTTTTGAGATTATAATTTGTTTCATCCCCTTTTTTGGCTAAAAGTATTACTATTTAAAAAAAGTGTCGTGTAGCCCCGATAGTAGCGGCATCCTTTTGTCCCGGCTTTTCGGGACAAAAGATAAAGCGAATAGCGGGACGACTGGTCTTGAAAAACCGCAAAATTTGTGCTCCTAATGCAACTGCTGAAAGGTTGCGTTTAATCTACTTGTTTTCACTTAAAAAAAAGTCAATATAGCATTGGGAAATTAAATTGAACGATACTATTTCGCTTAATTATTTCCATTCCTGTTTTGTCCCAAAACATTATAGCTAAACCTTTAAAAATTAAAAATTTACATAGAAGTAAAATTGAGCAATCAGCAAAAAAAATAATTTAAAAACACCTCTTGATTTAGCCATAAATTTTATCTACTTTTGCATTGAAATTGAGCGTCCAAATTCAGGTTTAAAACTCGTAACAAAAAGCTCGGTTTTCATAATGCAAAATTGGCAGGTATCCAATACTGATTTACTCTTGTTAGAAACAAAAAATCTTCGGATTTATGCACTCCCTCAAGCATCACTACCTGACACAGTAGTTACCCTATATTAACAAATTTTTAGAAAAAGAGAAAGAAGTTTATGACAGATCAAAACATGAATGAAGTTAGTTTTGAAATTGAGGTATTAGATAAGCATAAAGAATATATGAGCCAATATCAATCAAATGATTTTTATTGGGGAGTAGGTATCGAAAATGAATGTTATTTAGAGTTTGACAATCAGCGTACGGTAGACAAGAATTTCTTTTTAACAAATGGGATACGTGAAAAGTATAGTGTAAACCATTTTAATAATTACAAAGAAAACGTATTCGAAAATTCGTTGCAAAAAATATTAACTGATAAGGATTACAGTATTCCTGTTTTAATGAATTCCCATTCTTTTACAAAAACAGATGTAAACAATCAGCATAAAACTCTAGATGTAATTGACAATGAACCAAACCCGGAGTACATTGGCGAAAGCATTTTTGAAAAATTACAAAAACACAATAGCTATTTTATTGACGAACATCAAAAAAAATTCATTTTTGATGGCGATACAATTGAATTTGTTACGCAAGATTTTTATAAAAAAGATGTAGATACCGTTATTTCGGAGCTGTCAAACATTAAACGAGAATTCACACTAAATTTGCAACAGCTATTGCAGAAAGAAAATATATTCTCACAATTTGGCAATATAAAGATCTGTTCGGAAAATCATCCTTTTGCCATATTTGTTTCCAACAATGAGAACTATTCTGTTTTCAACAACATGACCTATCATTTTAATTTAACCATTCCAACGGAGTTGAACAAGGAAGGTGAAATTAAAGACAAAGTAGATTTTATAAAAAAACATCAGCGCACGATTCGGTTATTTCAATGGTTGAGTCCGTTGTTTATGATCAAGTTTGGATCTTCTGACTATTTATCCCATAATGACAGCAGTGTCAATTTAACCAAGGCATCACAACGATGTGCGATGTCAAGATACATCGGGGTTGGAACGTACGATACCAATGTGATGAAAACTGGAAAAATAGTGCAAATGGATTTCAATGCGCATCCCATGCATGATAATCCGTTATGGTGGGTGAATCGGTATTCAGAAATATCAGATTATGAGAAAATTGATAAAATTGGACTTGACGTAAATTTTCACAAGCACAAAAATCACGGTATTGAGTTTAGAATATTTGATTATTTTAACGAAAAACACCTAAAGGAAGTTTTAAATTTTCTGATTTTCATTATGGATCATGCCATATTAAACGAAATTGAAAATCCAATTTGCGATTTAGAATGGAATAACTTTGTCTATGAATCTATTGTACACGGAAAAGAAACTGCAGTCCCGGCAAACCTTATTGCTCTTTTAGAAAATATATTGGCTATTAAAATAGAATCGAATGATCCTATAGAAATCTACAATCAAATTTATTCAAGTTTACACAATAGGTATTATGAAAATGGTTTTTGTAGTTCGTTACTAATTACAAAAAATGCTATAGCAGTATAATTCTAGATACGACTTAAATCCTATAAAAAAAGACTTCTTGAGCATCGAGCTTCAAGAAGTCTTTTTTATTTAGAGTACATTTATATTTAATCATGATAGTAAAAGATAGCAGAAGAATATCCCTTCTCAGGATCTTTACTATCCCACCATTCCTCTCTTATCTCTGAAAAATAATTATAATTATTCATTCCGGCTTGAGATTGCAACGGATAAATGACTTTGCCGTCTAATCGATATGCTTTCTCGGTTTCGGTTTCAGGAACGACCACGACAACGTGCCCTGATTTATTCAATATAAACCTTTTGGCACAGATGATTCCCACCCCACCGTTTTCATTTACCTTATTTTGAAGTCCATGAATATCTAAGATTCTTTCCCATCCAAAGGCATTAGACGATTGCAAAAACCAGTCATAGATATAGTTCGAATAAAAAGGCCTCACCGTATCTTCAAAAATTAATGGTACTTCGTTCCCCTTTTTGAGTTCTGCTATTGCTTTATCCGTCCATCTTAATCTGGGAATATACACTTTGGCAAAAAAACAATAATCAAAAGTGTAAATATTACAATACGTGTCGGATTCGTCTTTTTGATACCTGAAACTTTTTTCAACATCCAGTGCATCAATTATCTTTCTAATTGACGATAGCTTTGACTCAACACTAGTTAAATCTCTAAACGGAATGGAAGAATTGCCAAGCGGCTTGTACGTCTCCTCTTTGTTATCCAGGCTTCCTTTCGAACCTGGTTCAAAATTAGGCACTTCAATGTCAGAAATATTTACAGTTGTTTCGTCAACATGTTCAATGTCTTTAGAAAAGACAAAACCTTCTGTTTCCGTGTTTAAAAGCCTCACTTTCCACCAGTCTGCTGTTGTTTTCTCAATTAATTTGACGGTATGTCTAAAAGGGATTTGTGTTAAAATTTTAGAATTATCATTCGCCGACGGAAAATCTCTCAGATTTAGTGACGAAGTTGCTACTCTATATTTCATATTAATCTAGTTTAATCTATAAAAATGATTCGATGGCAAAATACTAAAAACAACCAACAAAGCATCACAGGAAACCATTATTTTACCATAATTTTATCAAAAAAAAGTGATTCCAAAAAATCAACAAACAGCTTTTTAAAATCTACTTCAATACGAATCTATAAAATTCCTGTTAATAAATTATAGATTTTGCCCCAACACTTCGTTGAAAAGCTAAGATACCCTATAAAAAAAGTTAACTCATTGCCCTCGCAAAACCTACAGTATCACGATACATTTGAGGAGAAACGTCAGCATTATTTTTAAAGAAACGACTGAAATAATGCTCATCCTCATATCCTAATTCGTACGCAATTTCTTTTACCGCTTTGTTCGTCAAATACAATTCTCTTTTGGCTTCAATGATAATGCGTTCCGAAATTAAATCGGTTAGGGTTTTATTGAAATGGGTCTTGGTTATTTTCGCTAATGCTTTCGGAGTCAGATTCAACAAGTCAGCGTAATCGCTGGCGGAATGTTTCGTCTTGAAATGCACTTCAATGTAATTCTTTAAATTCTGAAGAATAAACGGTTCTTTGGCATCCAAAACCGCTTTGCAATCTTGGACTTGCATCTGATCTTTCAATCGAGAAGCTGTAATCAGAAAAATCTTTAGGTACGAAATCAATAATTCATATTGTGCCAATGCCGGATTTTGCATTTCCTTTTTGATTTGTTCCAAAACCATTTCCAATGTGTTTTTCGCGGCTTCATCAATCAAAATAAATGGTGGTTCGTAGATGTTATTGAACAAAATGCCATTGCACGCCACTTCGGCTTGATGCTTGTGAATACAGAAAAAGTCCGGATGAAAATTCAAAACTATCCCTTCTATTTTTTCGTTAGTTTGCAACATAAAAGGTTGGTACGGTGCAAAAGCAAATAAAGAATTCTCCACAAAATCATATTCCGAGAAATCCACTTTTACACTTCCTGTTCCTTTTTTAATCCAAATCAACGAATAATAATTCAGCCGTTGCAGGTGATCAAAATGACTGTTATCCTCAAAAGTAAATAATTTGAAAGCCAGATTTCCATTTTGAGGATTGATTAAAGTATGTGTGTTTTTATCCGTCATCATAAAATTATATTATCTAAACTTTCTGTCTTTTTCTTCTATAGCCAAATCATTAATACTGGCAAATCGTTTTCTCATCAAACCATTTTCGTCAAACTCCCAGTTTTCATTTCCGTACGCTCTAAACCATTGTCCTTCGGCATTGTGGTATTCATACTCAAAACGAACGGCCATACGGTTTTCGCGAAAGCCCCAAAGTTCTTTTTTTAGTGTGTAATCCAGTTCTTTTTCCCATTTATGTTTCAAGAATTCCTTCACCGCTTCTCGCCCGTTGATAAACTCCGTTCTGTTGCGCCATTGCGTATCTATTGTATAAGCTGACGCTATTCGCTCCGGATCTTTGCTATTCCAGGCATCTTCGGCCAGTTGTACTTTTAGCAAAGCTTTTTCCATGTCAAATGGAGGAAGTGGCAGTTTCTGTTCCATGAATTTATTTTTAGTGGTTATATTATTCCTTATTTTTATAATAACAAAGTTATCATATAATCATGATACAATAATGGAGAATGCACGCAAAGGCATGGACAATTTTCACAATCATCGATTTAGGGATTTTTTAAAATGCGACTATCAAAAAAAATTTCGGATACACTAGAAAACTTCAGTAAATGTAAAACTGTCTAGACCAGCACAAATTGAATGCATTTTAAAGTGGGATGAATTAGCATAAAAATTAAAACTCACTAAGATTTAGAATCGTTTTTAGAATAATAAACAAGTCCTGAATCTAATGCCCCATTTATGGTATGCATTTCAATATTTTATAAAACTTATTTTTCTGTACGATAAATCAACTATATTTACTCAAAATAAACATTCTAATGCAGCCTTCAAATATTTTTAGAAAAACTAATAGTGAAAGCAATGCTTTAAAATCAATTGAAAATAAACTACATAATGATTAGATATCTATTCGTACTGCTTTTGACTTTACGATCAATTACTTCTGTTTATTCACAACATAAAATAAAAGAAATTTTTTCCGAAAGATTAGTGCCTTTTGTCGAAATTTATTCCGAAAATGGAGATTTAATAGGCATGTCCGATAACAATGGAATTATATCATCTGATTTAGAAAATAAAATTTACAACACCACAACAAAAAGTTTAACTTTTGTAAATCCAATTTATAAAACCAGTGAAATAAGTATTGAAATATTTAAAAACACACCAATTATTTCGTTAAATAGGATTGTGACCGAACTTGAAGAAGTTGTAATAAAACCAAAACCTAAAGTATATGAATATCTAAAATTAAAAGGATATTTTAGAAGCATTCAAATTAATGAAGACAAACCCCATTATTTTATAGATGGAATTGTTGAATATTATATTTCATCAAAATCTGACAAAATCAAAATGAAAATAATTTATAATCGTTCATTTGAAAACAAATCTATAAAACAAATAAGCCCTAATTATTGGTTTATGGTAGCGGGTGTTCCTTCTTTTAATGATTGTATAAAACATAAAAATCTCAAAAATGAATACAATTTAAAACTTACAAACAATCAAAACATAATTATTTTAGACAAAGAAACTAATCTTGAAAAAGGAACAATAATAAATTTTAAGAACAACTTGAACTTACAATTGGAAATTATTTCCAATAAGAAACCTAAAGTTATGAAAATGTTTGGGATGGAAACGGATTATAATAATTATACAATCAATGCGATTTATAACAGTGATGATGCCCTTAAAATGAATTTAGAAAACCTTACTTACTTTAAAGAAATAAGAAGCTATGATATAAAAAGAAAACAAAAAGATAAATTTCAAAAAGTTGAAGCAACACACGAGTTTTTTCTACTCGAAAAAAATTATGTAAATGAAATTAATTCTAAAGGATTTGATAATTTTTACACTTTTAAAAAACCAAGCGATTTTGAGGGAGATTATTGGAAAAATGTTGAAAACGAATATTTCCAACTTATGCCAAAATCATTAGAAAAATACATTCAAGAAAATTTAAAACTTATTGAAAAATAGAAAATAAAACCTAATCAATCGGATAAACCATATATCTCTCGATTCAATAGCGAAGAAACTTTTTCCGGTATCCACCACAATGATACACAAAACAAAACGAAAGACAATTGTGATATTCTTTTTTTACCTTTGAAAACTCATAACTACAACCCATCTATTTTTCATGATTACAAAAGCAACATTAGAAGACGTTTCCTCCTTAAATAAATTAATAAATTCAGCCTATCGCGGTGAATCTTCTAAAAAAGGATGGACCACGGAAGCAAACTTATTAGAAGGACTAAGAACTACGGAGCAAGAACTAACGGAAACCATTGCCAATCCTAAAAATACTATTCTAAAATTTACGGAGAACAATGCAATTATAGGTTGTGTACTATTGATTGAAAAAGAGCAGCAATTGTATTTAGGAATGCTGACGGTTTCTCCTGAATTGCAAAATAGCGGCGTTGGAAAAAAATTATTGCAACAGGCTGAAATTCATGCTTTGACTTTAGGATTACCTAAAATTGTAATGACAGTAATTTCTGTTCGGGAGGAATTAATTTCATGGTATAAACGCAATGGTTATATCGATACAGGTGCAAGAGAACTGTTTCCCGCAAGCGATGTTCATATTCCAATTACCGAACAGCCTTTGGAATTTATTGTTTTAGAAAAAAGGATAGGGTAGTTTAAATCCTTCCATAACCCACTCACTCGAATCCTATTAAAGGTCTTTCAATCTTCGGGTAGGTCGCGTAAGGGATTGCGGCGATATCCTTTATTTTTTTCTTTTAAAAAAATAAAGATAAAGCCAAAAGCCCGACCCAAAAGTTGAAAACGAGGAAGGAACGACCGAAATTTTCAACTTTTGGGATACGCCCAAATGAGGAGGGAAAACAATTTATTTTTAGTTTATACTTTCCAATAAAGCTGTAAGAACTGCTTTTAATTCCTGAAGTGTTTCAGGATTTGTGATCACTCCCAATTCATTCACTTTACTTTTGATGGTACCAATAGCCAGCGAAGAATTTTGGGGCGTGTTTGTCCCCAAGGCCGAAAGAGTCAGCATCAAGGATGCCAATGCCTTATCGCCCCCAGTGTGCATGGGCGACACGCTGATTGCAGCAACGGATTTATCATTGAGTTCACCCGAAGAAACGAGCCAGTCCAACGCATTTTTTAACACGCCCGGCACTCCAAAAGCATATTCAGGAGTAGAAAATATAACACCGTCGGCAGCTTTAATCTGGTTTCTAAAATGGGTAACTGCCGGCATTTCTTCGCTGGTTTCCGGATTAAAATGTGGCAACTGGTCTAATCCTTCCACTATTTTTACGATTACATTTTCAGGAGCGATTTTAGCCATTGCTCTTAAAATGTTGGTATTCGCCGAAGTTGATTTCAAACTTCCAGAAATAGCTATAATAGTGGTATTTTGTTTCATGTTATATATTTTTTCAAAAACAAAAAAGTAAAAACCAATAAGACTAATTGGTTTTTACTTTTTTTAATTCAATGCTTTCATTTTATAAAATTTCTGCTGTAGAACCTAGCGGGATAAAAATACCACTTATTTTTTATAAAGCCGGAGCCAAAGGAAAATCAACAGGAATTTGAGTCAAATTATGCAAATAATTCATCGCGGTTTTATCGCTCACTTGCAGAATTAAATCTACCAAATTTTCGTTGGTATAACCCTGTGCGAAAAAACTATCTACTGACTCGGTGCTGGCATTTCCCTTGTTTGCGGTAATATCAGCAGCTAATTGCACCAAAGAATTTAGTTTCGCATCGGTGCTTTTTCCTTTTCGGATGTCCAATAATTGGTCTTCGGAGAAACCATTCATTTTACCTAAAACGAGATGCGCACTTTGGCAATAAACACAACCGTTTACTTGGCTTACAATTAAGTTTACCGCTTCTTTTTCTTTGTTAGACAAAGACGTTTTAGCATTTTGATACGCTAAAAATCGAGATAAACCATTATCGGAATGAGCAATTGTGGCGTATAAATTTGGAACAAAACCCAATGCTTTTTGTAAGTTGTCGAAAATGTCTTGGTTAGCCGGTGCTACTTGATCTCTTGTTGGAACTGTAAATGTTGTCATTTTATTTTTGTTTAAATTGATTGTCGGTATTGACTTAGCAAAGATGCGACAGCTCTAAACAGTATAAAATGGACAATAAACGCCAGTTGATGGACTATTTTTCTTGATTAAATTAAATCTTGCTTGCTTTACCTCGATTAGCGAAACAAAAATTGCGATGACTTATTATGACACCTGCTATAGTTGTAACTCATCAATTTCAACAATACCAATTTCCATGAAAATTTCAGGCTCTCTGACCGTTTGCCAATAATCTGCAACTATGCTCAATACCACATCTTTTAAACCGCTCAAAGAACTCTCCATTTGATATTCTTCGTCTTTGATTACTTCAATAAGCAATTCATTTACTTTTCTGATTTTTTCTGAATTTGTCATCTTGCACTATTATTAGTTTCTTAACTGTTTTATCATTCCTTGATTGAGACAATATTATTGATTATCTGACAATTATAAAAAGCTCAATACTTCAAAATTATAGGACGAAAAGTATTTTAAATAATAGTATTCAGCAATACCCACTTTTAGTGATATTTGATAAAAAAAGCGAATACAAACAAACGAACAATAGAATAAATTACTAATTATTAGAGTTACAAAACCATTTCTTCAAATAATCGTTGGATTGTTTGTTCCAAATCATTACACAATCCCGGATGTGGTCTTGATGTTTGTATGGCAGAACTTCGCAATGCAGTTAGCCAGCGAAAACGAGATGGAATATCAAATTGTGCGATAGGTCCACCGTCTTTAGCACCACAACCTATTTTTTGGAAAGATTCCAGGTTTAATTGCAGTTGTTCCAAATCTAATTCGCTTGAAAACAGCTGCATTTTTTTTTCATTAATGGTATAAAGTACCTTTATAAATCTGGCTTGTTTACAAAAAAGAATAATCCCTACATTGAGGAATTCTTCGCGTTCTACCCTAGGTACAACCCGGATTACGGAGTACTCATATAAGTGTTTCTCTTGCATTTTGGGCTTCATTTATAAAAATTTCAGAATGGTTCAATCGTATTAATAAAAACTGAAGATAGACTTCCCGAAGCGCTTCGGGAGCTTCATCGCTATCTTCCCAATTGAGCCATTCCTCAGGAATAAGATTAACAATAGATTGCAAAACTTCTTGCGTTAAAATGCTTTTGAATAAAACATCGGTTTCTTGTAGCATTGAAGCTTGCGGCAACAATACGTGATCTTTTATCAGTGCGAAGGGGCTATGGGCATGTTTTTCCCAATTGGTCCAGGAATGATGAAAATACAAACAAGCGCCATGGTCAATCAGCCACAATTCCTTGTGCCAAATCAACATATTAGTATTTCTAAACGTTCGATCCACATTTGTAATATATGAATCTAGCCAAACAATCTCTGAAGCCTGTTTTGCATGAACGACTGTTACCACAGGATCATAATTAATGGCTCCAGATAGAAAATGCAAAGCCAAATTAAGTCCCTGACTGCCTTGTAACAAATCTTGAATTTCTTCATCGGCTTCAGTACGTCCAAAAGCTTCATCCAGATTGGCATACACTAATTCGGGGATTTTTAATTTTAAAACACGGGCAATTTCTCCGCCAATCAATTCGGCGATTAAAGCTTTTACACCATGACCAGCTCCTTTAAATTTTAAAACGTATTTAAAATCATCATCGGCTTCCGCCAATGCAGGCAAAGAACCGCCTTCTCGCAAAGGAGTAATATATCGGGTAACATTTACAGTTCTTAGATGGGGGTTATTTTCCATAATCTAATTTTAATTACGCTTTTTGCGTTGATACAAACTTACAAATAACTGTGATGGACTTTATAGCCGCTATTGCTATTTCTGAGCATTTTCTAAAGTCAAATACGCTTTCCCAATATTCGCAATAACATCGGAAGCTATAAAAGACTGATAACCAGTTTCCGGCAAAGCAATATCAGCGGTTAATCCGTGAAGGTAAACACCTAGAATTGCCGCATTCACCGGTTCATAGGATTGCGCCAATAAACTGGTAATCATTCCCGTTAAAACATCGCCGCTTCCTGCCGTTGCAAGCGCTGCGTTTCCAGTGGAATTTTCATAAATTGTTTCGCCATCAATAGTATGCGTTGGTGCGCCTTTCATGACTACAATCAAATTATATTGTTTTGAAAAGGCTTTCGTTTTTTCAAATTTTTCTTCCTCCGAATTCCACTTTCCTATCAATCGTTCCAATTCTTTCGGGTGTGGCGTGATAATAGTTTTTGGAGCCAATAATGAAAGCCATGATTTGTTTTGAGATAAAATATTCAACGCATCGGCATCAATAACCAAGGAGATTGTATTGGTATTCAGGAAATCATGTAAGGCATTTTGAGTAGCAAGTTCCTGTCCGATTCCAGGTCCAATTCCGATGGCTTGCGGTACAATATCGAAAGTGATATTCGAGATGAATTTTTCTTGAACATCTGTCAAAATCATCACTTCGGGAATGGAGATTTGCACAATTTCATACCCGCATTTGGGAATAAAAGCAGTGACTAAACCGCAACCAGTTTTTAGCGCTGATTTGGAAGAGAGACAAATAGCTCCTATTTTTCCATAGCTTCCGCCAATTAATAAAGCATGACCTTGAATACCTTTATGCGTATGTTTATCAATGGGTTTATAGCGTTTTAGAATTTCTTTTTGGTCGATATAAATGGTATTCATAGTAGGATTTGTTTGTCTAAAATTACACATTATAAATCAAAATCGTTTATTCTAATTTAAAATTTGGGAATCAAAACATTTAAGATACAGCAGATTTGCTTCAACGATACATTTTAAATCGTAATTAATTCTGACAAATAGTTAGGACATTATTGTCATTGTTTTAAAAAACAATACATTAGTAACTTCAAAATTTACTACTAAAACGAAACCAGATAAATTATCTTATGAAAAAAACAGTATTCTTATTATTACTCACCGCATTTATAAATCATTCGTACGCACAACAAACTGGTTCTGAATCTAAAGAAACAAAAGTGGTAACCAAAGAGGAAAAACCTTCTCCCGCTAATCTTGTATTCAATCCCGATCAAAATGTGGTTACAGAACACACAACGACCATAAAAGGACAGCGAGTTCCGTACAAAGCAACCACGGGTACGATGCCAGTTTGGGACGAAGATGGAAAAGCAATTGCAGGATTATTTTACACCTATTACGAACGCTCCGATGTTAAAGATCGCGCTTCACGCCCATTGGTGATTTCTTTCAATGGTGGCCCAGGCTCTGCTTCCGTTTGGATGCAAATTGCTTACACCGGTCCCAGTTTATTAAATATTGATGAGGAAGGATATCCTTTGCAACCTTATGGAATCAAAGAAAATCCCTATTCTATTTTAGATGTGGCGGATATCGTTTTTGTAAATCCCGTTAACACTGCCTATTCTAGAGCCACAAGCAAAGAGATACCAACAACTAAATTTTTTGGCATAAATGCCGATATTAAATACTTAGCTGATTGGATTGGTGGATTTGTAACTCGCACGAACCGTTGGGCTTCGCCTAAATATCTTATTGGCGAAAGCTACGGTACAACTCGTGTTTCCGGATTGGCGCTCCAATTGCAAAACAATCAATGGATGTATCTAAACGGAGTTATCTTAGTGTCCCCAACAACATTAGGAATTACTCGTGGCGTAGCTGCTGATGGAGCGCTAAAACTCCCGTATTTTGCAGCTACAGCATGGTATCATAAAATGTTACCTCCCGATTTACAGAATAAAGATTTAACTGATATGCTCCCAGAAGTCGAAGATTTTACCATCAATGAACTTCTTCCATCGTTAAGCAAAGGTGGTTCACTTGACGAGCAGAAAAGAAAGGAAATAGCTGCGAAAATAGCGCGTTATTCTGGGATTTCGGAAAAAGTCGTTATGCAAAATAATCTGGACGTTCCTTATAATTATTTTTGGAAAGAATTGTTGCGCGATAAAGGTTTTACAGTGGGAAGACTCGATTCCCGCTATAAAGGAATTGATCGTAAAGATGCCGGTGAAGGTCCTGATTTTAATGCTGAACTCACTTCGTGGTTGCATTCCTTTACACCCGCAATCAATACCTATATTCGTAATGATTTGAATTTTAAAACCGACTTCAAATACAATATGTTTGGTTCCGTAAATCCTTGGGATAAATCAAATGATGAAACTGGTGAAAATTTACGTCAGGCCATGGCGCAAAATCCTTATCTAAATGTCATGGTTCAATCCGGATATTATGATGGCGCTTGTGATTATTTCAATGCAAAATACAATTTATGGCAAATGGATCCCAGCGGAAAACTAAAAGACAGAATGAGTTGGAAAGGTTATCGTAGCGGACACATGATGTATTTAAGAAAAAAGGATTTGGAAACCGCAAATGAAGATATTAGAATGTTCATAAAAAATTCATTGCCAAAAGCAGGACAATCAGCAAAGTATTAAGAGCGAGACTTTTGGCTAAAAAAGACAAATCAAACCTATTTTTGATTTGTCTTTTTTGTTTCGTAAACCAAGCTAAGTCTTAAAAAAAGATTGAATTGAAAAAACAAATGCCCTAGCCCAGATAGCAATGGAAAGCCCACAGTCACGCCTTTTGTTGGCGAGACGAGGACTTGAAATGGATAGCTGGAATTAGCTCCAAAAAACAATTATCTTGAAAAGTTATTTATGATTTTCGAAAACGTTTGAAACTTTAAACTTTGCTTGCCATCGCCTTTGTCACTCGGAATAAAAGCGATAAATTAGCGGCATCAAATTTTATACAAAATCACAATGAAAAATACTGCGCTTACGCACATACATGAAAGTTTGGGAGCAAAAATGCTTCCGTTTGCCGGATATAATATGCCAATTTTATATGAAGGGGTGAATGCGGAACATGAAACGGTTAGAAATGCCGTGGGTGTTTTTGACGTGTCACACATGGGAGAATTCTTGCTTACGGGTCCAAATGCATTGGCTTTGATTCAAAAAGTGACTTCGAATGATGCTTCCACTTTGACGATTGGAAAAGCGCAATATTCTTGTTTGCCAAACAATGACGGCGGAATTGTAGATGATTTGATTGTCTATAAAATGAAAGAGGAACAGTATTTACTAGTAGTAAATGCTTCGAATATTGAAAAAGATTGGAATTGGATTTCAGCTCATAATGATTTGGGTGTGGAAATGAAAAACCTTTCGGATGATTATTCTTTGTTGGCAATTCAAGGACCAAAAGCCGTTGAAGCAATGCAATCATTAACATCAAAAGATTTATCAGCGATTCCTTATTATCATTTTGAAGTGGGTGATTTTGCAGGAATTGAGAACGTAATTATTTCGGCTACGGGTTATACCGGTTCTGGAGGATTTGAAATTTATTGCAAAAACTCAGAAGTGGAACAAGTATGGAATAAAGTTTTTGAAGCGGGTGCTGCATTTGGTATTAAACCAATTGGATTGGCTGCCCGTGATACGTTGCGTTTAGAAATGGGTTTCTGTTTGTACGGAAATGACATTAACGATACTACATCTCCTCTTGAAGCTGGTTTGGGTTGGATTACAAAATTCAATAAAGAATTCACCAATTCAGAAAACTTGAAAAAACAAAAAGAAGCCGGAGTTACTAAAAAACTGGTTGCTTTTGAAATGCAAGAACGCGCGGTGCCAAGACATGATTATGAAATTGTGAATGCTGCAGGAAACGTAATTGGAATCGTGACATCGGGAACGATGTCTCCGTCAATGAATAAAGGAATTGGTTTAGGATACGTAACTGTTGAAAATAGCGCTTTAGATAGTGATATCTTTATAAGAATTCGTAAAAATGATGTATCTGCCAAAGTGGTAAAATTGCCTTTTTACAAGAAATAAAATTTAAATGAGAATTTTTTCACTCGCACTATTCTTAGCTACATTTTCCCTGTTTGGTCAAAATGATGCTGCAACTTGTGAAAAACTTACCAAAATAAATGCGTTAATTCAGCGTGAGCATGTTAATCCAAAACCGGTAGACGACAGTTTATCGGTTTTTGTTTTTGATAGTTTTATTGACAAAATTGATCCTTCAAGGAACATCTTCCTGAAATCAGAATACGATATCCTTTCTAAAAAATACCGATTAAACATTGATGATCTCATCAAAAGCAACGATTGTTCTTTTCTAACGGAAATCTCGACTGTTTACAAAAACGACCTTTTGAGAAATAAAGTTATTTTAGAAAAAATTAATCGCGAAGCTATCGATTATGAATTGAAAGATACGATTCGGTTTTATAAAAAAGCATTTCCTATTTATTTAATGGAAAGCCAGGTGGAGAAAGTTTGGCGAAAAAAAATTAGATATGAAATTCTGGATGATATTTCTAATAGCAGCAAAAATCTGGATTCTATAAAATCCAATTTTAAGGCATTGGAATCCAAAGCAAAAAATACAATTATACAAAACGAACTTTGTAAAATAAATACTGTTTTACAAAACGACATGGATTTCGAAGAAAGTCTTTACAATGACTTTTGCAATTATTTCGATCCACATACTTCTTATTTTAGTGATGATACTAAATCCAGTTTTGTCGCCTCCTTATCAAAAGAACATTTATCGCTGGGGCTAAACGTAAGCCTAAATGAAAAAAGTGAAATTATAATAGATGAGTTAGACCCGAATGGTCCTGCATTTCTAACCGGAAAAATAAAAAAAGGAGATCAAATTGTGTCGATTTCAAACCAAAAGGAAACTTTACTGGTTACCTGTGCTACGTTAGAATCTATTTCGAATATGATTTTATCAGAGACAAATAAAAATATTCTGTTAACCTTAAAGCGTAAAGCGGGAAAAAACTTTGATGTACTTGTAGAAAAGCAAGTTATCAAAGATGAAGAAAACACGGTTTACAGTTTTATCATTGAAAAAGATATCAAAATAGGATATATAAAAATCCCCAGTTTTTATTCTGATTTCGAAGGAAATAACAGCAAAGGTTGTGCTCAGGATGTTGTAAAGGAAATAATCAAATTACAAAAAGATAATATCAAAGGACTGGTTATTGATTTAATAGATAATGGTGGCGGTTCAATGGAAGAAGCTATAAAACTCGCTGGAATATTTGTTGATAAGGGTCCCATTTCAGTGGTAATTGACAAAAACAAAACCAAAACAGTAATAGAAGATCCATTTAAAGGAATGTTCTATAAAGATCCTATCGTAATTCTTATAAACGGAAATTCAGCGTCAGCGAGTGAATTTTTCTCATCGATTCTTCAGGATTACAATAGAGCGCTACTAATAGGAAGTACGACTTTGGGAAAAGCGACTATGCAAACCATTATTCCATTGGAAGAAAATGACAAGGAAAATTTTGTAAAAGTAACCATCAACAAATTTTATAGAATTACAGGAAAAAGCCATCAAAGTGTGGGTATATCTCCAAATGTAATCCTTCCTGAAATTTACGAAACCATCTTTCAAAAAGAAAGTAACTTTCCAACGGCTTTTAAAAACGACAGCATCGATACCTCTCTTAAATTCAGGACTTATTTTAAAAATAGTTTAATCGTAAAAATAACAAAAAACAGTAATCAAAGGATTGCAAACGATCCTTATTTCAATAGTATTAAGACTATCAATACGAGAATAGATAATTTAGTTAACCAACCAAAAACAGCGATAGTAGTTACAGTTGATGCTATTTTTGCTGAACAAAATAATGCAACGAGTTTGTGGGAAGATATTAGTGCGTTTAACTCAAAGAGTATTGATTTGAATGTGTACAACTCCAATTTAAATCAATATCTTCTCGCTAATCACCCTTTAGAAAAAACCTACAATCAATTCCAATTAGACGCTTTGAAAACAAATCATTATCTAAATGAAGCAATTACTATAATTGAAGATTTTAATACCTTAAAATAAAAAAATAACAGACCAAATCATCTTTAATAGATGAAAAGAATTTAAATTGATTTTGGTAAAATAACTAATAACTGTATTTTTGCAGTTCAAAATAACAAATAGAAATGGGAAGAGCGTTTGAGTTCAGAAAAGGTAGAAAAATGAAACGTTGGTCTGCGATGGCTAAAGCATTTACCAGAATTGGGAAGGATATCGTAATGGCTGTTAAAGAAGGTGGACCAAATCCTGATGCTAATTCAAGATTAAGAGCAGTTATTCAGAATTCAAAGGCTGCAAATATGCCTAAAGAAAATGTGGAACGCGCTATTAAAAAAGCAACTGATAAAGATACTGCCAACTATAAAGAAGTTTTATTTGAAGGATACGCACCTCATGGAATAGCGATTCTAGTGGAAACGGCTACCGATAATAATAACAGAACTGTTGCTAATGTTAGAAGTTATTTTAACAAATGTAATGGAACAATGGGAACTCAAGGTTCAGTAGAATTTATGTTTGACCATACTTGTAACTTCCGAATTCCGGCTAACGGAATGGATCCAGAAGAATTAGAGTTAGAATTAATTGATTTTGGTGCTGAAGAAGTTTTTGAAGATGAAGATGGTATTCTAATTTATGCTCCATTTAATAGTTTTGGAACGATTCAAAAAGAATTGGAAAGCAGAGGTCTTGAAATCCTTTCTTCTGGTTTTGAAAGAATTCCTCAAATCACCAAAACTTTAACGGAAGCTGAAGTGGCCGATGTAGAAAAACTTATTGAAAAATTAGAAGAAGATGATGACGTAATGAACGTGTATCATACAATGGAAGAGGCATAAACTTCATTCCAAATTATAAATAAAACTCTGGCTCCGGCTGGAGTTTTTTGTCTCCAATTGTATGCATTTAATAGTAAGCCCATGTTATTTCTTATTTTAAGTATTCTCTGTAGCGTAACTGTAGGGGTGATTTTCAAAGTAGGCCGAAAATACATTTTAAATACAACCCAAGTAGTTGCGTGGAATTATGTAGTTGCCCTATTGCTTTGTTATTCCTTTTATAGCCCTGATTTAACCGCAATTAATACATCAGCACCCTGGAGTATTTATATTCCGTTAGGAATTTTATTACCCACCATATTTTTATTTTTAGCTGCTTCCATCAAGCACATGGGAATTGTAAAAACAGATGCTGCACAACGCCTTTCCCTCTTTATTCCTGTAATTGCAGCTTGGTTATTATTCAATGAAGAATTCATCAATATCAAACTGATTGCCTTCTTGATAGCCCTACCCGCTTTACTATTAATACTTTCAAAAAAAACCGACAATCTAAATAACAAATGGATATATCCAGCGGTCGTATTAGTGGGTTTTGGAGCAATAGACATCTTGTTCAAACAAATCGCTTTGGCGACAAGCTTACCTTTTACAACTTCGCTATTTATTGTTTTTGGCATTTCACTGATCTTAATTGTGGCAGTAGTTCTTTATGAAATAGCATTCAAAAAAGCCCCATTTAAAAGGACCAATTTTCTTTTTGGAGCACTTGTAGGAGTGTTTAATTTTGGAAATATTTTATTTTATCTTAAAGCACATCAGGCTTTCGCCAAAAATCCATCTACAGTATTTGCTGCAATGAATATGGGCGTAATCATTATAGGAAGCATCGTAGGAATAGTTGTATTTAAAGAGAAAGTTAGCGGTTACAATTATTTTGGATTACTATTAGCCATAGTTGCTATTGTGCTTATCACCTTTTCTCAGGTCCTTTAGTTAATAAATCAATATACGTATTAGATACTATTTTTAATTGGTATATTACCACCTTTATAAATACAGTTTAAATAACAGACTAAAATTAAATGGGGGAGATTTTCAAACGAGTATCTTTTAATATTTTTTTTCATGGTTTGCAAGTTCAGTATATTTGTTGAATTTTTGATAAATGCGAAACCAAAAAAAAATTTGGAGCATCATTATTTTATAAATAGAACATTATCGCTTAAAATAAAAAATACAAAAGTGAAAAATCACGTTTTAATGATGATTTTTCTACAGAATATAGTCGTTGATTGAATTAGTTTATTTAATCAACGAAATATTGCTAATAAAGAATATCGTTCTAAGGAACGCTTTAAATTATAATACCTATGACAAACAACATTCTAATTGAAAATCAATATAAAAGAACAAGTTTATTTGAAAAAGAAAATGTAAACTATTTAGTTCGCATTTTAAAAAGATTCAATACCGTACCAAAGATAAATAACATCAATATTATCACCTCAACTAGTGAGCCAACTATTTTCAAAATTGTACCCAATAAATCGATTATAATTGGTTCGTCTTTTTTAGACAAGCCCATATTAGCGTTAGTTTATTTAAGATATGGTATCGAATGGCAGCTATGGTATAAAGCTTTGGACCACGAAAAAAAAGATACTGTATTATGTGATATCGCGGCACTTGAAGTGCTTCGAATATTTTATAATTTACTACCTAAAGATGATAAAGAAAAATTAGAAAATCTTGATTATGTTTTAATTAATTTAATTAAAAATGATACTGATTTAAATAGAGAATATACATTAAAACACGAAGAGCTACAATCTTTTCATGGTTTAAAAAATTCAAACTATGAACTTAAAGAATCTTGGAAACCTATTGTTGAAAATCTAGCAAAACCTACAGAATACTTATTGATGTCTGGAGGTGATCTCAGATTAAATATCGACGAAATTCATTTGCTAAATAAGTACGGATGCCGCCCATTTCCAAGACCTGATGCATTCACTTTTGCCTCGTCGACAGCGTCAAGCGTTTCGAATTTTGCTTTTGATAAAACAGATAAAGTTAGAAGTATATTAATTAGAAACAGTTTGAAAAATGGTTTTAAAAATACTACTATCGAGTTTTCTGAATTACTAAAAAACAACCTTAGAAAAATATTCAAATTAAATGAGGAATGCGAAATAATATTTTCACCATCAGGGACTGATTCTTCACTTCAAATAGCAGCTATAACGCAAATTATTTCCGACAAAGAAATTACACATATTCTGGTTGCGTCTGATGAAACTGGTAGTGGTGTTGCTGCAGCCTTAAAAGGATATCATTTTGAAAACACAACAGCTTTAAATTATCCGATAAAAAAAGGCGATAAAATTGAAGGTTTTAGAGATGTTGATTTAATTAAAATCCCTTTTAGAGATGAAAATGGCGCGTTAAAATCTTCTGATCAATTAGATGAAGAGGTATTTAATGCCGTTTCCAGAACCAAAGATCTAGGCAGGCACGCAGTGTTGCATACAATGGATCAATCGAAATTAGGCTATCAATCTCCTAGTGATGATTTTATTAAAAAACTAAATACACTTAAAGATTTATCAATTCAGATAATTGTAGATGGTTCACAGCTTAGATTAGATCCAAAAGACATACAAAATTATTTAAATAAAGGATATATTGTTACCATAACAGGGAGTAAATTCTTCACGGGTCCTCCATATTGCGGCGCATTAATCCTACCTGAAAGTGTCAATAAATTAATTCATTCTGTAAAAACCACATTGCCAAAAGGTTTAATAGAATATTACAATCATTCTGATTGGCCAACTTCTTGGTTCTGTTCAAATGAATTATCTGATGGTTATAATTATGGTTCCTATATGCGCTGGAATGCTGCCGTAGTCGAAATGGAAAGGTATTACAAAACACCTATTTTATATCGAAATATGGGTATCGAGATGTTTTGCAATTTTGTTGACGAGTCAATAAAAGAAGCTACTTTTTTGCAGCCTATTTATGGTGATGAAACCAAAACGAAGTGTTACAGCAGTAAAGAGTTTGGAATAAGAAATATCCGCACCATTTTTCCCTTCCTTATTTTTAAAGATAATGAAGTCTTATCCGTTGAAAAAGTCAAAAAACTTTACACTTTATTAAATTCCGATTTATCCGATCAGTTTGTAGATTCCTCTTTAGAAATCATCCGACTTGCTGCCCAAAAATGTCATATTGGTCAAGCAGTTGATGTAAAATATACTAATGAAATTGAAAGCGCTATTTTAAGAATTAGTTTGGGTTCAAGAGTTATTTCTGAAAGTTGGGTCAATAGAGATATTAGTCTCTTTTTTAGAAATATAGAATTGCAAATGAGTCAGATCACAATCACTATTAAAAAGATAGAATTAATACTTAGTAATCCTGAATTACTAAAATAAATAGTGTTATCAATGGTCAAAAAAAAGTCCCACTTGCATCAGCAAATGGGACTATAAATCTATAATTTTAAATTTATTTTATAAATTCTATTTTTTGTGCTTCTTCTTCATTGATGCTGTCAAAGAAACCTTGTTCATTCATCCAGTCGTCACTAAATACTTTACTCATATAACGAGAACCATGATCCGGAAAAATAGCGATTACATTACTATTTTTGTCAAATTCACCTTCTTCTGCATATTGTTTTATGGCCTGCATTACCGCACCTGAAGTATATCCTACAAATAAACCTTCTTTTTTTACAATCTCTCTGGCTGCATGAGCACTTTCTTCATCGGTAACTTTGATGAACTTATCAATCATATCAAAATCGGTAGCTGATGGAATTAAGTTTTTACCTAAACCTTCTATTCTGTAAGGATAAATTTCATCATTATCAAACTCTCCTGTTTCATGGTATTTTTTTAATACTGAACCAAAAGCATCAACACCTAAAACTCTAATATTTGGATTTTGCTCTTTCAAGTACTTTGCAGTTCCTGATATAGTACCACCAGTTCCGCTACAAGCGATAAGATGCGTAATTTTACCATTTGTTTGTTTCCAAATTTCTGGACCGGTAGATTTATAATGTGCGTCAATATTCAATTGATTAAAATATTGATTGATATATACAGAACCTTTCGTTTCTTCATGCAAACGTTTGGCAACATTGTAGTACGAACGCTCGTCATCGGCAGAAACATGAGCAGGACAAACATAAACTTTAGCTCCTAAACTACGAAGCATATCTATTTTATCTTTGGATGATTTTGAACTAACCGCAAGAATACAATTATAGCCTTTTATAATGCTAACCATTGCTAAACTAAAACCGGTATTCCCGGATGTCGTTTCAATTATGGTGTCGCCAGGAGATAAAATCCCCTTTTTTTCCGCCTCTTCAATTATGTATAATGCTATTCTGTCTTTAGAAGAATGTCCCGGATTAAAAGCTTCTACCTTAGCGTAGAAATTACCTTCTAACTCTTCGGTGACTCTATTTAGCTTAATAAGTGGAGTATTACCTATTAATTCTAATACATTATTATAAGCGTTTATTTCTTCTTTCATAAAAAAATAGTTAATCAAGATTCTTTTTATTTAACCTCGAAACATTGCAAATTTAACAAAAAATTTTGAATTACTTTTTAATTTTTTCTAAATCTAATAAAAAACTAAATTCTTTTGCCAATTCCTTTAGCGCCTCAAATCGTCCAGATGCTCCTCCGTGACCTGCATCCATGTTTGTATCAAGGTATAAAATAGTATCATTTGTTTTCATAGTTCGCAATTTAGCCACCCATTTGGCCGGTTCCCAGTATTGCACCTGAGAATCATGAAGACCTGTAGAAACATACATATTAGGATAATTTTGTTTTTTCAAGTTATCATAAGGTGAATAAGACAACATATACTTGTAATATTTCTTTTTATTTGGATTTCCCCATTCATCATATTCCCCGGTTGTAAGCGGAATACTATCATCAAGCATCGTGGTTATCACATCCACAAAAGCAACTTGTGCTATAACACCCTTGTATAATTCTGGTGCCATATTTACTACAACCCCCATTAATAATCCTCCTGCAGAACCACCCTCGGCATATAAATGCTCCGGCGAGGTATATTTTTGATCTATTAAAAATTTAGAACAATCTATAAAATCAGTAAAAGTATTTTTCTTTTTTAATAATTTCCCGTCTTCATACCATTGTCTTCCTAAATCTTCACCTCCACGAATATGTGCAATAGCGTATATAAATCCTCTATCTAATAATGACAACCTGGTAGAAGAAAAAGTGGCATCCATAGAATGTCCGTAAGAACCATAAGCATATTGCAGCAAGGGATTTTTACCGTCTTTTTTGATGTCTTTTCTATACACCATTGAGATTGGCACTTTTGTACCATCAGCGGTAGTTGCCCAAACTCGTTCTTCGGTGTAATTATTTTTATCAAATTTACCACCAAGAACTTGCTGCTCCTTTTTGATTTCTTTTTCCTTAGTCCTCATGTTGAAATCAATGACCGAAGAAGGTGTCGCCAAAGATTGGTACCCGTAACGCAAAATTTCTGTGTCAAAATCAACGTTGGTTGTACTATATGCCGTATAAGTTTCACTTTCAAAAGGCAAATAATACTCCCCTTCTCCACTCCAAGGCATAATTCGGATTTTATTCAAACCATTAGAACGCTCTTCAACTACTAAATAATTGGCGAAAATTTCGATATCTTCCAACAAAACATCTTCTCGATGCGCAATAACTTCTGTCCAATTTTCTTTGGTTGTAGCTGTTTCCAGCGTTTTCATCAATTTGAAATTCTCCGCATCATCAGCATTGGTCATAATATAGAAACTGTCTTTATAATGATTAATGCTATATTCTACTCCGCGAATTCGTTTTTGAAAAATTTCAAATTTCCCGTCAGGATTGTCGGCATTTAGGATTCTATATTCGGTTGTTAATGTACTACCCGATTCTATTGCCAAATATTTTTTGGATTTAGATTTAGCAATTTCAACATTGTAAGTATCGTCTTTTTCGAAATAAACTAAAATATCTTCCGTAGTTTTTGTACCCAATTTATGTTTGAAAATTTTATCAGAACGCAAAGTAACTTCATCCTGACTGGAATAAAAAATAGTTTTGTTGTCATTTGCCCAAACCGCAGTTCCGGTCACTTTTTCTATTTTATCTTCTAAAATTTCATTGGTCTCTAAATTTTTAACTTGAACAGTATATATTCTTCTTCCAATAATATCAAAACTAAAAACCGCTAATTTATTATCCATACTAATGCTCATCCCCCCAAATTGAAAGAAAGGTTGACCCTTGGCCATTTCATTGCAGTCGAACATGATTTCTTCTTTTGCCGAAAGGCTTTCCTTTTTTCGAGAATAAATAGGGTAATCTTTTCCTTTCTCAAAGCGAGAAATGTAGTAGTAACCATTATATAAATAAGGAACTGATTCGTCATCTTCTTTGATGCGGGCTTTCATTTCCTCAAATAAATCTTTTTGAAAATCTTTAGTATGCGCAGTCCTTTTTTGATAATACGCATTCTCCTTATTCAAGTAGTCAATAACTTCCGGATTTTCTCTGTCGTTCATCCAAAAATAATTATCAGTTCTTGAATCTCCTAAATTTTCTAGTATTTTAGGAATTATTTTAGCGACAGGCGGTTGTATATTTTCTGACATTTTACGAGTTTATTATTTATGTGAATTTACAAAAATAATACAAAGTCATTTCAAAACGACTCCGTTTTTCATCTATTTTAACATTGGTTATTCCTTTGAATGTAGTAATTTCGTAATTCAATAATTTAAAATTTATCAAAATGGATTTAATGGGAATGATGGGAAAACTTAAAGAAACCCAACAAAAAATAGAGGATACAAAAAAACGTTTAGACACTGTTCTTATCGACGAGCAAAGTACAGATGGTTTATTGAAAGTAACTTTGACTGCCAATAGAAAAATAAAATCAATTACAATTGACGATTCTTTACTGGAAGACAAAGAGCAACTGGAAGATTATTTGATTTTAACTTTGAATAAAGCAATTGAAAAAGCTACTAAAACAAATGAAGCTGAACTTGATGCTGTTGCAAAAATGGATATGCCAATGATTCCAGGAATGGATAATTTATTTAAATAAAAAAAATAAAGTTTAAGGTTTAAAGTTGATTATTGCACAACTTTAAACCTTAAACTTTTTTAAACTAGAAGGTTAATTTCTCCAAAGTTTCTAGTACATACGTATGCATTACTTCTCGATAATCAAGATGTGTAACGATTCTTAATTTTCCATGACCCATAGAACTAATGGAAATATTTTTCTGTTTTAATGTTTCTATCAAAACGGTATCATTAACGTTACTTGCCAAAGAAAAAATTAAAATATTAGTTTCAACAGGCTCTACCGATGCTACCCAATTCACTTTTTTCAATACGTCGGCTATTTCTTTCGCTCTTCGATGATCCTCGGCAAGACGCTCGATATTATGATCTAAAGCGTAAATTCCGGCTGCAGCCAAATATCCTACCTGACGCATTCCTCCTCCTAATATTTTTCTAATTCGTAAAGCTCTGTGAATTGTTGCCTTATCAGCCAATAAAACGGAACCGATAGGCGCTCCAAGTCCTTTGGACAAACAAACAGAAATGGTATCAAACAATTTCCCAAATTGTTTTGGATCTTGTTTTTTCACAACTAATGCATTCCAAATTCGGGCTCCATCCATATGAAACTTCAAATTATTGGCATCACAAACCTGTTTTATTTTTTGTAAATCTTCTAGTTCATAACAAGCACCTCCCCCTTTATTAGTTGTATTCTCCACACATACCAAACTAGTTAAAGGACTGTGATAAAACTCAGGATCATTAATGGCTCCGGCAACTTGCTCCGCAGTAATCATTCCGCGATTTCCGTCTAACAAACAACAAGAAACACCGCTGTTGAACGAAACACCACCACCTTCGTAATGATACACATGCGCATATTTATCGGCTATCAATTGTTCTCCGGGTTGTGTATGCAATTTTATCGCCGTTTGATTCGCCATCGTTCCTGATGGAAAAAAAAGTCCGGCTTCCATACCAAACATTGCGGCAACTTTGGCTTCAAGTTCAATAACTGTAGGATCTTGTTTGTAGACATCGTCACCCACTTGGGCTTTAAACATATACTGTAACATTTCGTATGAGGGCTTGGTAATCGTATCGCTAACTAAATTTATTTCCATATTCTTTTTTATTATTTTTGATACGGACAAGTTGCGACTTGTCCCTACGTAAAAAATTATCTATTTTTGTGCCACAAAATTACATAATTTATGACAACTACCGAACAAATTAAAGGTATTGTAGAGCGCCTTGGTGCGTTGAGGAGGTATCTTTGACGTTGATGCCAAATTAATTGAAATTTCTAACGAAGAAGAGAAAACTTTTGCACCCGACTTTTGGAACAACGCAAAAGATGCTGAAATCATTGTAAAAAATCTTAGAAATAAAAAAAAATGGATTGAGGATTACAACAAAGCGGTCGAAATGACTGACGAGTTGCAGCTTGCCTATGATTTTTATAAAGAAGGAGAACTTACAGCGGAGGAATTAGACGAACAATACGTATCAACTCAATCTCATATTGAAGCGATTGAATTCAAAAACATGCTTTCGGATGAAGGCGATACTTTGAGTGCAGTTGTTCAGATTACAGCTGGTGCCGGTGGTACCGAAAGTTGTGATTGGGCAGAAATGCTGATGCGCATGTACATGATGTGGGGCGAAAAATATGGTTACAAAATAAAAGAACTGAATTTTCAAAAAGGCGAAGCAGCTGGTATAAAAACTGTTACACTCGAATTTGAAGGCGATTATTCTTTTGGATATTTAAAAGGAGAAAATGGTGTACATCGTTTAGTTCGTATCTCTCCTTTTGACAGTAATGCCAAAAGACATACCTCGTTTGCTTCGGTTTATGTATATCCACTTGTAGATGACAGTATCGAGATTGACATTAATCCTGCTGATATTGAAATGACAACTTCACGATCCAGCGGTGCGGGGGGACAAAATGTAAATAAAGTGGAAACCAAAGTACAATTAGTTCATAAACCTACAGGAATCCAAATTCAATGTTCTGAAACCCGATCACAGCAAGATAACAGACAACGTGCTATGCAGATGTTACGTTCTCAGTTGTACGAAATTGAATTAAAAAAACAGCAAGCACAACGCGCTGATATTGAAGCCGGAAAAATGAAAATAGAATGGGGTTCCCAGATTCGTAACTATGTCATGCAACCTTATAAATTGGTAAAAGACGTACGAACAGGCTACGAAACCAGCAATGTTGATGGCGTAATGAATGGCGAAATCGATGAATTCCTTAAAGCCTATCTTATGATGATGGGACAACGGGAAGAGGAATAGTAGTCAGTTTTCAGTGAATGTCATAAAACACAAACTAAATTATATAAAAATCCCCTCAACTTTCGTTTATCGAAATGTTTGAGGGGACTTTTTTTAATTTTTAAAACTTATTTTTTAGACTAGTGCCATCGCAAAATTTACAGACCATTTTTTAAATCATTAAAATTACCCATAATTATTATTGGGTTTAGTTTGGGATCCAACCAATTTACTATCAACTTCATATTTTCTTCATTAATTGCAACACAACCAGCAGTAAAATAAGGTTTTTTTACACCCAAATGAAGAAAGATAGCGCTACCTTTTCCTTTTACAACTGGGTTGGTATTGTATTCTATAACCATACAATATTTGTAAGCATCATTATTTAGCAAAAGGTTTTCATACGATTTTGCATCGGTAGAGCCTCTTACGTATCTATTATAATCATCAGAATTTGGATCATCAATCCATTTGTCGTCTTTAGTTGTTTGTTGGTTTTCCAGTAGTGTGCCGAACTGTTTTTCATAAGTAAATAATTTACCTAAACGAAATATACCAGTTGGGGACTTGCCGTCGCCTTCAAGTTTACTAAGCGGTGATGCAAAACCATTTTTCCCAATACCAACTTGTACCGGATCATATTTAACCATCCAATAGCCCTCTTTTCTCTCTAAGGCTACAAAAAAAGCGCTATAACTTTCTGGCTGATAATTATACACTACCAATAATTGTTCACTATTTTCTAATTTACTTTTATTTTGCTCTGCAATTAATAATGCATTTTTGACCGTACTATTTTTTGTTTGAGCCTGAAGGCTATTACAAAAAAACAGTACTGCGGGCAAAAACAAAAAACGGTTTAATACTTTCATTTTAATAATGGATTTATTATTTAAAAACTAGTAAAAACTCACGGTAGTATTTTAAACGCACTTTTACTTTCATTAACAAATCTAGCCAATTTATCGCAACACCATTACAATGTTTGAGCACAGATTTTTTAAAACAGTAATTTTAAAACCTAAAGCCATTCAATTAATGAAACTCCAAGACCAACTGTAGTTTGAGAGTGATTATAATCTATCAATGATTCCCCGTAACCATGTGAAACCTGAAAAAAACCTTTTAAATTATTTTTAATTGGGTACGACCAGGAAAATGAAGCACCACCTTTTGATTTTGAATTAAAATTCAAATTATGAGTTCCAATAAATGATAATATATTTCCGTTTTTAGCATAAATTATATTTAAATCTCCTCGTCCAATGTATTCCGCAATATCAGGATTATCGTTTTTTGCGGCTGGCAATATAAACCATGGTCTAACATATATACTCCAATTATTACGCTCAAATCCGGCATGAAGTATAACTCTGTTCCAGCTACGAGAAAAGGGATCACTTTTTCCGTTTGATTGATGATTTACGGCCATACCAATCATTCGAGTATTAAAACCAAAAAGTTTAAATTTTACAGGAAAGTTTAGAATCAATTCCGGTTCATAATTCACTTCTCTAAAAGGGCGCGATAATTTAGTATTATAAATCTGCCAGTGGGATATTTGAGTGTAAGCAACCCAAAAATCCCCATGCCCCCAAAAAAAGTTTTGTAATACTTTTGTCTTAAAACTCAATTGAAATTTTGTCTCAACGTTATTATAATCAACTCCTGCAGGCGCAACATAGTCAGGATCTACATTTCCTGAAGTCGGTCTTTCATTAGATGAACTGGTCCATTGAACCGGTAAAACGTACATGGGTTTATAAGGAGTGACTAAAAAAGTTCCTCTGACTGCAGTTGTATCTAATTCCTAGCGTTCCGTCATATTGCAGAGCTAGGTTCTATTATTAAATAAAGCTTGAATCTGAGCATTTGCAATAAAAGAAGAAGAAAGAACCAAAAAGAAAGAAATTTATAGTCGAGGAAATCTCATAGTAACGTATATAAATTAAACGGCAAACATGGGATAAAATATTGCATTTTAGAATCATAACTTAAATTCGACCCGTTTTTATCTTGTTAAGAAATTATGAAAGATTTGGAATTATAACTGTAAATTGTTTTATTTGGTGAAAATTCCAAAACAAATTCATTACACACACCATGAAATCCTATACTGTACAAGAAATAAATGAAGTTTTAAAAGGAATTCTTGTAGGGAATACTTCCCAAAATATTACTTCTCCTGAACAACTTGAAGTTGCTAATGATACGGAAATTTCATTTATTGGAAACAAAAAATACGAGAAATTTTGGGAAAAATCCAAAGCTTGCGTCGCCATTGTAAATGAAGATATTTCAATCCCACCGGGAGAAAATAGGGCTTTCATAAAAGTAAAAAATGCGGATTTAGCAATGTCGCAAGTATTAGAACTTTTTGCACGTCCAATGCCTCAATTCTATGTAGAAATTCATCCGACTGCTTTAGTTGATAAATCAGCGCTTATTGGTGTTGGCTCAAAAATTGGAGCAGGATCCTATATTGGACCAAAGGTCAAAATTGGAGAAAACACGACAGTATATCCAAATGCAACTATTCTTGACGAATGTACTATTGGAAGAAATACTATCATTTGGTCAGGAGCTGTGATTAGAGAACGTTCCCAAATTGGAAATGATTGTATCATTCACCCAAATGCAACAATTGGTGCAGATGGCTTCGGATTTAGACCTTGCGCCCAAAAAGGTTTAGTGAAAATTCCACATATTGGAAATGTAATTATAGGTGATGGTGTCGAAATTGGAGCAAACAGTTGTGTTGACAGAGGAAAATTCAGTTCTACAATAATAGGAGATGGCTGCAAAATTGACAATTTAGTCCAAATTGGGCACAACAGTAAATTGGGTAAATTTTGTATTATGGCCGGAAATAGTGGATTGGCAGGTTCAGTTACTTTGGGAAATGGTGTTATTATTGGCGGAAGCGCTTCTATAAAAGACCATGTAACTATTGGTGATGGAGCTGTGATAGGCGCTGGTTCTGGGGTAACTGGAGATATTCCCGCGGGAAAAACAATGCTAGGATACCCGGCTGTAGAAGCACGTGATGCATTAAGACAATGGGCTATTTTAAAAAGAATGGTTACTGATTCAAAAAAATAAATATCAAGTTTATTATTAAATTCATAAAAAAACAGGATTTAGGTTCTGTTTTTTTGCTTTAATATCAAAAATATATTCGATTCTCTTTCTAAACTAACTAATTTTATGAAATTTATTTCAGTAATTTTTTTAATTTAGCACTAATTATTTAACAACTATTTCATCATGGATTTGAACTTCAATAAAAACGAGGACCACAATAAACTTTTACTTTCTGCATTACGACAAAAATTGAGCATCGTTAAATTGGGAGGTGGCGAAAAACGCATCCAAAAATTACATGGCGAAGGCAAAATGACTGCCCGAGAACGCATTGATTATTTGCTTGACGCCAAAGCTAAAAGTATAGAAATTGGAGCCTTTGTTGGTGAAGGAATGTATGCAGAACATGGTGGCTGTCCTTCCGGTGGAGTTGTAGTAAAAATAGGATACATCAGAGGAAAACAATGCATTGTCGTGGCCAATGATGCCACGGTTAAAGCAGGCGCTTGGTTTCCTATTACCGCCAAGAAAAATCTACGTGCGCAAGAAATCGCGATGGAAAATAGACTGCCAATCATCTATTTAGTGGATAGTGCTGGAGTCTATTTGCCTTTGCAAGACGAAATTTTTCCAGACAAAGAACATTTTGGAAGGATTTTTAGAAATAACGCGCAGATGAGCAGCATGGGAATTACTCAAATTTCCGCAGTTATGGGAAGTTGCGTTGCTGGTGGAGCTTATCTTCCAATTATGAGCGATGAAGCGCTTATCGTTGAAAAAACAGGAAGTATTTTCCTGGCAGGAAGTTATTTAGTCAAAGCAGCCATTGGCGAAAGCATCGATAATGAAACATTGGGCGGAGCAACTACGCACTGTGAAATTTCGGGAGTTACCGATTATAAAGCGAAAGATGATAAAGACGCATTAGACAAAATAAAAAATATAGTTGACAAAATTGGTGATTTCGACAAAGCAGGTTACAGCCGAATAAAAGCGGCAAAACCAGCTTTAGACGAAAATGACCTGTATGGTATTTTACCAAAAGCTAGAAATGAACAGTATGATATGATGGAAATCATCAATCGTTTGGTTGATAATTCCGAGTTTGAAGCTTACAAAGACGGTTACGGACAAACTATTATTACCGGTTATGCCAGAATCGATGGTTGGGCCGTGGGCATCGTTGCCAACCAACGAAAAGTGGTGAAAACCAAAAACGGCGAAATGCAATTTGGGGGCGTTATCTACTCTGATTCAGCTGATAAAGCAACCCGTTTTATAGCCAATTGCAACCAAAAGAAAATCCCTTTGGTTTTTGTGCAAGACGTTACCGGTTTTATGGTTGGATCCAAATCAGAACATGGCGGTATCATTAAAGATGGTGCCAAAATGGTGAATGCGGTTTCTAACTCGGTAGTTCCAAAATTCACCGTAATTGTTGGAAATTCTTATGGAGCCGGAAATTATGCCATGTGCGGAAAAGCGTATGACCCAAGATTAATTTTCGCCTGGCCAAGCGCGGAACTAGCCGTTATGGGCGGAACACAAGCGGCAAAAGTATTGGCACAAATTGAAGCTTCTTCGCTTAAAGCAAAAGGAGAAATCGTTGATGAGGCCAAAGAAAAAGCACTATTTGACAAAATCAAAGCAAGATACGACGAGCAAACTTCTCCGTATTACGCCGCTTCCAGATTGTGGACCGATGCTATTATTGATCCGTTGGACACTCGAACTTGGATATCTATGGGTATCGAAGCGGCGAATCACTCCCCTATTGAAAAGAAATTTAATTTAGGTGTGATTCAGGTGTAATTCATTATTAAAAACGTCGATTCGAGTGTTTTTTTGTGCAATGAAATGCAACAAAAAATTTATCGAGAAACCTTCAGACTCAACGAAGTTAATCGTTTTTATTTCTAGGAGCAGAAACACCTATTTCCATAACAACATCCCTCCCGCTATCCGCTGTATTCCCGCCAAAAAGGCGGGAGATGCCGCTGCTATCGGGGCTACATGACTACGGACTATTTTCACAACAATTTCATTTAAAAAACAATAGGATTCCTACTTTTTTCTTGTAGTTTATTTCTTTATATTTGAGAAATAAAACAAAACAAAGTTTCGTAGATTAATTTATTTTAGATTAGAAATATGAAGGTTTTTCACGAATAATTAAGAGTTAGAAGTAATTTTATGAAAAACGAAATCAAACATACTCCTAGAGGATTAGTAATAGAGTTATCTGTAAAAACAGAAGAAGCAATCAATCTTGTACTTGCAAAACTACTTGGGATAATACCGGAAGAATCTAAATCTTTTGGTATTACGACCCAAGCTCTAAGCTTTAATGCCAAAGCAAACTTGTTATTAGATTTGAATCAACTTGACAAATTACATAGGGAAAAATTCCAAATATTCATGGAGATTAGAAACAAATTTGCTCATATAAACTCTATTGATACGTTTGAAAAATGTTTCACTGTTACAAATAATTATAAAAAACTAAAAAAAATATTTGAAGTTGACGAAGATGGAGAAAATTTAGAAGAAGATATGGAAACAATGTTTTGCATTTTATCACTGGATATAAGTGCTACTTTGAGAATAATAAAAGAAAATCTTTATAAAGACATGGCAGTTAAGTATACACAAAGAAGATGGACCCAAATAATAAAGGAAAAAAGAGAAGAATATATAAAAATAAATCCCTTGAATGCTCAAGCTGTTGAAGATTTTATAACTTATATCAAAAACATACTTCAACAAGAAGTTGATGACAAAATCGAAAACAGAATTACTCCTCATATTTAAAAAACTACCTGCAAAGCTAGCTAGCGCGAGCGTCCCACTTATGCCCACTAACATAAAATAACCAAAACAATCCTCCAATAAAAAACTTATCTTACTAATGACCTACCAATTTAGAAAAGCCATACCATCAGAACTTCCTCAAATATGGGCTATTTTACAGCAGGCAATAGCACGTAGAAAACAAGACGGGAGTAATCAATGGCAAGACGGTTATCCAAATCCGGAAGTGATACAAAACGACATTGACAAAAATGCGGGATTTGTTTTGATAGAAGGAGATACTATCATCGGCTATAGTGCGCTGTTAATCAATGACGAACCTGCTTATAAAAAAATAGAAGGGAAATGGCTAACGAACGATGATTTTGTAGTAGTTCATCGTATAGCGATTTCAGAAAATCATTTGGGTAAAGGCTTAGCAACAAAATTAGTGGGATTCATAGAAGAATTTGCGAAAATCAACAACATTTTCAGCATCAAAGCAGATACTAATTTTGATAACTTTGCCATGATGAAAGTTTTTGAAAAATTAGGGTACACCTATTGTGGCGAAGTGTATTTTAGAGGAAGCAGCAGAAAAGCATACGAGAAAGTAATAACTAAAGAAGAAATAAGATAAATTTAAGTTGAAAAACAAAATAGCTGCTCGGTTGCATGCTAGAATAACAAAAGACAAAAAACTTTTTTCAAAAAGCATGAAAAAAATTACTCCATACGTTTTTATCCTTTTATTTTTTGCCCAATGCAGTTCTGTAAAAAAACACAACGAACAGTTAACTGCTTTAATACCCGTGGATAAGCTGAAATCGGATGTTGATTTTACTTATAAAAAATTACAGCGTTTACACCCTAATTTATATTGGTACATATCTAAAAAAGATTTAGATTATAAATTTGACAGTCTAAAATCCACTATTGCTGTACCCCTCACTCCTCTTGCTTTTTACAAAAAATTGGGTCCCTTAGTTTCAGCAGTAAGGCAAGGACATACCTTTTTATATCCTCCTGAAAAATTATTGACAAAAAAGGAAACTAAAGCACTTCTTAAAAAAGGAACAGGGCCATTATCTCAATTTGATTTCGATTTTATAGATGACAAATTGTATGTTATCAAAAATAAATCTTATAATAAAACCATAAAAGCGGGAACAGAAGTTGTTGCGGTAAACGGAACAAAACCTGCAGATTTAATTCAAGAATACAATCTGTACTATAGTTCAGACGGCTATAATTCTACTTTAAAAAGCCGTAGTTCTGGCAGGAGATTTTCTTCATTCTTTAGCACTCAAAATGGTATAAAAGATAGTCTTACCTATAGTTTTAAATTTAACGATAGCTTAAAAGTAATTACAATCAGAAGACTTAAAGAAGACACAACTAAAAAACGGGTTAAAAAAATTCCAATCAAGTTAACTGCGGTAGAGAAAGCAAAATCAAAGGCAATTAAAAAGAAGAAAAGAGTTAATGGTTATGACTCCGTTTCAAAAAATTATAGTCGGAACATACGCTTTGCGGAGAATGACAGCAGTGTTGCGGTAATCAAAATCAGAGGCTTTAAGAACGGAGATTTTAGAACTTTTTACAAAGAAAGTTTTAGAAAAATTGAAAAGAATAAATCTAAAACAATTGTTCTTGATTTGAGAAATAATGGAGGTGGCCGTTTGAGCGAAATCGTTAATTTATACTCCTATTTATCAGACTCAACTTTTGTGTTTTTGGACAAATCTGAAGTAGTTTCAAAATCAAGTTTGTTTGAAGGAGCTTATTTTAATGGAGGTTCCTTTGCTGTAAAAACGATAAAAACTATTTTTTCTCCTTTACTATATTCGTATTTATTTTTGACGGTGCACAAGGATAAAGAAGGAAAAAATAGTTACGCAACGCAGACAAAACATCATAAAGTGAATAAAAATTCCTTTAAAGGAAAAATTTATGTTCTTATTAATGGCGTTAGCTTTTCGGCATCTAGCATCATTTCCTCGAATCTAAAAGGTTCAAAAAGAGCCACTTTTGTGGGTGAAGAAACCGGAGGAGCGTATAACGGAACCGTCGCTGGGTTTATGCCTGTTATAAAACTACCCAATTCCGATTTAAAAATTAGAATAGGATTAATGAAAATGGCTGCTCATTATAAAACAGATATTGTAGGCAGAGGGATTTTTCCTGATGTACCAATCTCGCCAACACTTCAAGACCGAATAAAAGGAAACGATCCGGAAATGGATTGGATTATAAAAGATATAAAATCCAATAAGCTCAAGAATTTTTAAAATAATCTTGTAGAATTTTTCACGGGTTATATTTAGTGCTCGATTATAAATAAAAGAGGGTCAAAAATAAAAATGCGCCATATATAAAAATGGTAAACATCTTCCCTATTGTGTAAAAAAGTAATTTCTGGATATTGCGATTTTAGTAATCAGGATTTCCTTTTTACCAGCTTATTTTTATAAAAAAAATCAATATATATTTTACAAAAACCTGATTAATAACTAATTATTAATTGTTGTTTGTATCTTTGTTTATAGCCGATAAACGTAATACCCCAAATTACAGCTGATTATTTATCGTCATTTTTTTTTATTAAATAAAATTCTTAACTAAAAGTTAAATTTAATTCCAAGAAAAAATGAAAAAATTTTCAACGGATATTACAATCATAATGCTATTTCTACTTGTGCAGTTTGCTTCTGCCCAAAAAGATCGTGACAATTCACTTATAGTAGAATCCGGAATTAATCTTTCTTTACCTGTACATATTGAAATGTATCGATCACATCGGTTAGGAATTGGCGTCAATTTAAGAGTGGCGGAAAAGATTTCACGCAGAACTGATTTTGGGATTAGGGCTGAATATGATTACAGGTTTACCAAAAAAAATCATCCTGCTATACCGCGAGAAAGTACTGTGGCAGAAAGAGCCTTGTATAGGAATTTTAGTCTATTTGCGCTAAAGCCGAGTGTTCAATTTAATTTAAATTCACATTGGTGTTTTGGTGCTGAATCCGGTGTGGGTTACGCCATTTCAGACGAAGACCCTCATATTGGATTAGGCTTTGTATCTGAATTTAATGGTCCTACGCGTTTTGGCTCTTGTTCCGGCATCTACCTCGGGAAATATTTAGTAAAGAACAAACTGAACGTTTCGTTGAATTTAACAAATTATGTATCGCATGCTCATGCTGAAAATACGCTTGGTCTAAAATTTGTTTATTGTTTTAATAAAGGAATCGTAAATTAGAATTAATCACTTTAAATTTCACAATTGTACCATCCCTACAATAAAAAGAAAAAATATACTACATTTTGGTAGACATAAAATACCATCTATGTCGCTAAAAATTAGTAACTTAGTATGTAATTTTTTAACACATAGTATCATGGACACTGTAAAAAACTTGAATAAGTGGGCGAATGCTCATACTTATTTTCCAATTGATTTATTACGAGTAGCGCTTGGTGTATTTTTGTTCATGAAAGGGATTTCCTTTATAACAAATATTCAATACTTGGCTGATTTAATTTCTCCAATTGACAGGATTGGCGGTGGAATGTTTCTCATTCATTATATTGCTCCCGCACACATGGTAGGCGGCATAATGATTATGTTTGGTTTACTGACTAGATGGGCAATTATAGCGCAATTACCTATATTAATAGCAGCGATTATCATAAATTTCATGGGTGAAATGCATTCCCAAAATTTATTTTTAGCAATAGTAACCTTGGCAATTTGTAGTTTTTTCTTGTTTTATGGTAGTGGAAAACATTCTGCTGATTATTATTTTAAAATGCAAAAATAGCACCCCATAAAAAAAGCATCTGAATATAACAGATGCTTTTTTTAAGGTTTCGAAAATAATCTAAATATTTTCTATAATTTCTTTTCTTTTGATTTTCCCGTTATCAGTTTCGCTAAATTTTGAAACGTAAAAGACTTCTTTTGGTTTTTCGTATTTATCTAATTCATCAAAAGTATTTTCATCTAATGTTTGTTTCTCTCCTTCGATAATAAGCACTAATTTTTCTCCTAATATCGCATCTTGAATCCCTGTTACAAAAAATCTTGAATGAATTTTCCCTGAAAGCTTATCCTCAATTTGCTCTGGAATTAATTTGATTCCACCGCTATTTATAACATTGTCAATTCGGCCTACATAACAAAATTGAGTGTCATTTATTAATTCTACGATATCATTAGTAACAATTGTATCTTCTGCAATTTGTGGCGCATCAATGACTAAACAATTCCGTTCATCTTGAGAAATTTTAATATTAGGTAAAACAGAAAAAGCCTTTTCGCCTATTTTTTTGGCGGCAATATGCGTAATTGTTTCTGTCATCCCATACGTTTCGTAGGTTTGCGTTTTCAACTTTGCAAGACTTTTTTCTAAAGATTTACTGATTTTAACACCGCCAACAATCATTTTTTTTACATTTTTTAATTCTGATAAAGAATTCTGAACTTGCAACGGAACCATGGCAACAAAATCATATTTTTTATCATTATACAACAGCGGATGCGAGTTGGGCGCTACAAAATCCATATCAAGACCCAAAATAAAACTTCTAACAAACATCATTTTTCCAGCAATATATTTAGTTGGCAAGCAATGTAATGCTTTATCTCCCGGGCTCAATTTGAAAAAATCACCAGTTGCTAACGCTGAATTTACCATTGCTTGTTTTTCGATTCTAATAATTTTTGGAGTTCCGGTAGTTCCAGAAGTATTGAGGTCAATATATGTTTTTTTATCAAACCAATCCAGAATAAAATCGCCAACGGATTTCTCGTACTCATCTCCTTCTTTAATAAAACTGTAAGCTACTCGGCATAAATCTTTTTTACCCAAATGAAATCCATTCAGTTTAAAATGATTGTTTACGTTATTGTATGTGATTGTATTCATGATACTTAAATTTAAATCATTAATAGATTATTGTTATGCTATTTTTCCAGTTAATTTTTCTTTCCAATTAACCCATTTGTATTTTTTACTAAAGATAAATAAAAGTATCGGGTAAATAATAACAACCGGGAATATAACATCTAATCCTGCTGAAGGTTGCGAAATATCTTTAAAAATGGAATTTGTTTGAAATGCAGACCAATCTGAAGTTACTAATAAAGCACTTACCAAATTGTTAGCGGCATGAAATCCTAAAGCTAATTCCATCCCTTCATCCATTAAAGTAATTACCCCCAAAAATAATCCAGTTCCTACATAGTAAACTAAAATGATATTACCGATTTTAGAAACTTCTGGATTTGAAATATGCATGACACCAAAAATAACAGAAGTCATAATTAAAGGAAACCATCTGTTTTTTGCCAGATTAGCGAATCCTTGCATCAAATAACCTCTAAAAACATATTCCTCGGTGCTGGTTTGAATTGGAATCAACAGTGTTCCTATCACCACTAAAATAAAAAACGGGATGGGTTTAAAATTGATTACAAAGTCACTTGGATTAGACAAATAGAATGCTAAAGTCGTTACAATGGTAAAAATTGCCCAAATTGAAAATGAATAAAGTACTCTATTCCAATCCATTTTAGATCTTGAAGTTGTAATAGAAAGCATCGTTTGATTGTGCAAATAACGCACCACGAAGAAAATTCCGAGCATCGCAAAAACGAATGAAATCAGGATTAAAAATAATGTCATATTGGGTTCAAAAAAACTCATAATTGCATCATTAGAAGTAGGGTATGGTTTCCCATTCACATAGGTTTCATAATACAAAGCAAGTAATAAAGGAACCTGACCGACAAAAGAGGCGAAAATAATCAATATGGAACCCCCAATATATTTCCAAAAATTATTTTCTGGTCTTATTCCTTGTTCTATAAACATAGATTTTTGTTTTTTATATTATTAAAATTAGAGTAACGAATTGTACTTTTGTTACACTTATAGAATGAATTGAATTTACAATTTCCTTTCTAAAAAAATTAGATGATACAAATATACCATAATCCACGTTGTGGAAAATCAAGAAACTGCTTAGCTCTGATTAAAGAATCTGAAAAAGAATATGAGATCATCAATTACCTTGAAAATGGTCCCACTTTTATTGAATTAACAGCAATTCTCAAAAAATTACACTTTGAACCTATTTCATTGGTTCGTCAAAAAGAGAAAATTTGGATAGAAAATTTCAAAAATATAGAAATGAGTCCTGATGAAATTATCCAAGCAATGGTCGATTATCCTATTCTTATCGAAAGACCAATTGTCATCATAGGAAACAAAGCAATATTAGGCAGAGAACTGGACAAAGTCTCCGGTTTCATTTAGCGGTATCGCAATAATTTAATTAACATTTTATTGTGATTTGGCTTTTAAACCAAATCCACTTTTAACAATCTAAAAAGAATATCTAAAATTAATATAATGCCAACAAAATTAAAACAACTCTTAACCTTTGCATTCCTTTTTTCTACTCTAATAAATTTTGCTCAACAAGGACCTAATTCAAAACCTAAAATTAAAATTACAGGAAATGTAATTGAAAAAGTGAGTAAACAACCGCTTGAATATGCTACAGTTACTTTTCTATATCCCAATAATCCAAAGCCTGTTGCAGGTGGAATTACAAATGCAAAAGGAGAGTTTGATATCGACCTCGTTCCTGGAATTTATGATATAAAAATTGAGTTTATCTCTTTCAAATTGAATCAAATTAAACAAAAAAGCCTTCAGACAAGTACAAATTTGGGTCAAATAGCTTTAGACGAAGATGCAAATCAATTAAATGAAGTTGTTATTAGATCGGAAAAAACTACGGTCGAAATTAAATTAGACAAAAAAGTTTATAATGTAGGTAGTGATTTAATGGTAAAAGGAGGAACTGTAAGTGATGTTCTTGACAATATTCCATCCGTTTCCGTAGATGTTGAAGGAAATGTAAGCCTTCGTGGCAACGATAATGTGAAAGTCCTTATTGACGGAAAACCTTCAAATGCTATTAATATCGCCGAAGCTTTGCGATTAATTCCCGCTGATGCTATTGAAAAAGTAGAAGTTATTACCAATCCATCAGCTAGATATGACGCTGAAGGTGGTGGTGGTTTACTAAATATTATTTTGAAAAAAGGAAAAAACCTTGGTTTAAATGGAACTTTTATTGCTTCAACCGGTTATCCAGATAATCACGGAATAAGTGGAACGCTTAACTATAAGTCGACCAATTTTAACCTTTTTACAAATCAAGGATACAATTATAGAAACAGTCCCGGAAATGCAATTACTAATTCAAGATATTTAAATTCTGATAACACAACGAGAAATTACATCAACGAATCTAGAAAAAACGACCGATATAGTAAAGGCTATAATGGAAACTTTGGTATGGAATGGTATTTAGACAAAAGCACTTCGTGGACTAATACCTTCAATTATAGAAAGAGCACCGGAGACAATACTGATAATGTGTTCCAAAATAATTACGACGCAAACAATGTCTATACTTACACAAGAAATCGGATAAATAATGAAGGAAGCGATAGTGAAAACGTAGAGTTTGCTACAAATTTTACTAAAAACTTCAAAAAAGACGGTCATAAATTAACTATTGACGGTTCATTTTCTACAAATGATGATACAAACCTTGCGTTAATAAGTGACTCGGCAACAAATTCAAACACGATAAAATTTGATAACACCATTAATAATCAAAGTCAAGGCCGAAATTTAATTCAAACGGATTACGTATTACCCCTAGGAAAAGGAAGTCAGTTTGAAGCAGGATATCGTGGAAATTTTATAAAATTGCTTACTGATTATCAAGTCCAAAATGATGGCGTAATCAATAGTAACTTCACCAATACATTAGAATATAAGGAGAAAACAAACGCAATTTACACTCAGTATGGATTTAAAGTGAATAAATTCTCAGCACTTTTTGGTTTACGTTGGGAAGATTCTAATATTGATATTAATCAGCTTGCCACTAATGATTTCAATAATAAAAAATACAATAGCTTTTTCCCTAGTGCATTTTTTACATACGAAGTCTCTGATAAAAGCAGTGCTTCCATTAGTTATAGCCGAAGAATTCAAAGACCAATGGGAAGAATGTTGAATCCTTTCAGCAACTTGTCCAGCAACATCAATATTTTTGTTGGAAATCCTGATTTAAACCCCGCATATACTGATGCTATCGATTTAGGATATATTAAACGCTGGGAAAAGTTGACCTTTAATACTTCATTATATGTCAATAAGACAACCGATGTTTTCCAATTCGCAAGAAGAGAATCAGGAGATTTTGTAAATGGAACACCGGTAATTATTAGTTCCCCAATTAACTTGGCTACAGAATACAGAACAGGATTTGAATTTACTTTAAATTATTCTCCTTACAAATGGTGGAAATTAAACGGTAATTTCAATTTCTTCCGTAACCAAACTCAAGGTAATTACGTGTACACTGATTTCAATAATATGCTGATAACACAAAATTTTGACAACACAGCAACATCTTGGTTTACAAGAATAACATCAAAAGTTACTTTGCCATACAAAATAGATTGGCAAACTAATGCAACTTATAACGGTCCGCAAAACAATGCGCAAGGAAAAAGTTTAGGTGTTTTCGCAGCAAACTTAGCTTTTAGCAAAGACGTCATGAAAGACAAAGGAACGCTGTCATTCAACATCAGCGATGTATTCAATTCCAGAAAAAGAATCATGGAAACCTATCTTCCAGGAATTGTAAGTTCTTATTCAGAAATGCAATGGAGACAAAGACAGTTCAGTTTATCCTTTACCTACCGTTTCAACAAACAGAAAAACGAAAAGGAAAAACAACCTAAGAAGAACATGAATGAAGGTGAAGGAGACTTCCAAGGATAAATATAAAATGTAATCAGTAAAAGCTGCTTCAAGTTGAACTTTACATTTTACAGGACTAATTATTATTTCAAACAAAAGGATTCATGAAAATGAGTCCTTTTTTTGTAATTATAAAATCAAGCACAAAAAAAAGGACTCGTAAAAACGGGTCCTTTTTTTATGTCACAATCAGATTAAACTGATTGTTGTTGTTGCTTCTTTTTAGCTCTTTTCTCTTTAAACGCTTCCCAAGTTGCTCCACCTATCCAATAAGATACGAAACCAACTAAAAAAAACATCAACCAGAATCCTATAGTAAGAACGGTTAAGAAAAGTAAAAAGCCTAAGTACTGTGAAAATTCAAACATGTTTTCCGGAATTTTGAATGTAGCCACAAATGTAAGTTTAATTCCTTTTCATACCAATAAAAAACAACAAAAACTACGAATCAATTTTTATAAAAAGGGAATTATCCGTATTTTTGGGCTGAGAATTTGGAGCTATTTCCCGCTATCCGTTATAATCTTTTATGTCGTCCCGAAGTTTCGGGACGGCATAAAAGGATTTCCACTTCTATCGGGGCTAGTTTCAAACAAAAAGCGAACACACACAATTTAACATCATAAAAATGAAATTCAGAATAGAAAAAGACACGATGGGTGAAGTGCAGGTTCCTGCAGACAAATATTGGGGAGCACAAACAGAACGTTCCCGAAACAATTTCAAAATAGGATCTTCGGCTTCCATGCCTAAAGAAATTATTGAAGGATTTGCTTATTTAAAAAAAGCAGCTGCTTACGCTAATTGTGATTTAGGCGTTTTACCAATCGAAAAACGAGATGCAATCGCTGCTGTTTGTGACGAAATCCTAGCTGGTAAATTAGACGACGAATTTCCATTGGTAATTTGGCAAACTGGTTCAGGTACGCAAAGTAACATGAACGTAAATGAAGTAGTTGCTAATCGTGCCCAAGTATTAAAAGGATTCAACATTGGCGAAGGCGAACAATTTATCAAAGCCAATGATGATGTCAACAAATCCCAATCATCTAATGATACTTTTCCAACAGGAATGCATATTGCAGCGTATAAAGCAGTAGTAGAAATTACGATTCCAGGTGTTGAAAAATTAAGAGATACACTTCATGCAAAAGCGGTAGAATTCAATACTGTAGTTAAGATTGGTCGTACCCATTTAATGGATGCCACTCCACTTACCTTAGGGCAAGAAATTTCAGGATATGTAGCACAATTGAATTATGGTTTAAAAGCGGTTAAAAATACATTGGCACACTTATCAGAAGTGGCTTTGGGTGGAACTGCAGTAGGAACAGGTTTAAATACTCCTGAAGGTTATGATGTAAAAGTAGCTGCATATATTGCTGAATTCACTGGACATCCATTCGTAACTGCCGAAAATAAATTTGAAGCTCTAGCGGCTCATGATGCCATTGTTGAATCTCATGGCGCATTAAAACAATTAGCAGTTTCATTAAATAAAATTGCAAATGACGTTCGTATGTTGGCTTCTGGACCACGTTCAGGAATTGGTGAAATCATCATTCCAGAAAACGAACCAGGTTCATCCATTATGCCAGGAAAAGTAAATCCTACTCAATGTGAAGCATTAACTATGGTTTGCGCACAAGTTATGGGGAACGATGTTGCTATATCTGTTGGTGGAATGCAAGGTCATTATGAATTGAACGTATTTAAACCGTTGATGGCGGCTAACTTCTTGCAATCAGCCAGATTATTAGGTGATGCATGTATGTCTTTTGACGAACATTGCGCACAAGGAATCGAGCCTAACTACAAACGAATCAAAGAATTAGTTGATAATTCTTTAATGCTTGTTACTGCATTGAATACTAAAATTGGATATTATAAATCGGCTGAAATTGCTCAAACAGCGCATAAAAACGGGACAACTCTAAAAGAGGAAGCCGTTCGTTTGGGTTACGTAACGCCAGAAGATTTTGATGCTTGGGTTAAACCGGAAGACATGGTAGGAAGCTTAAAATAATTATGAGTTATAAATTATAAGTTATAAATTGGAAAACCCTGAAATGTAAACATTTCAGGGTTTTTTGTTTTTAGTTTAGTCCGTATTTTAAACAGCCTTACTGTTCCCTAAGAATCATTGGAGATTCATAATTTACAATTCATAACTCATAACTCAAATCTATTTTCCATCTACATAATCTTGTAAATAACTGAATCTTGGCGTCAGTTTTCCTTTTTCGGTGATTTTGGCTCTTTGGAGAATTCCGTCTTTATCTCCATTAAAAAAGGCTGGAATAACATGTTCCATAAACATTTCTCCAAAACCTTCGCTGGCATCTTTTGGCAATTCACATGGTAAATTATCAACAGCCATTATGACAATTGCCGCAGGATGAAATACATCTACTTCTTTATTTTCATTAGGTAAATATCCATACAAAGGTTCTGCAATAGTTGATGATCTAAGCGTACACGCAATTGGACCATTGACATCACAGGAAATATCACCTACGACTTTTATTTTACAATCTTTGGCTTGAAGCATTTCCTGAGTTAGAATAACTGGCGCTTCATTACCATAAAAATGTCCTGCAATAAAAATCTCTGTTACCTTTGTGAATTTTTCAAAATCAGAAACATATTCCGTTGGATTTTGATAAAAATCAGTAAAATCTAATACTTGCCCATCTTTACGTTTGTTGTAATCCAACACGTCAATTTGAGTGTAAACAGGTTGAGAATAATTCTTTGTCAAGTAATTTTCCACTGAAACTTCTTTTACTTTAATGGCATCCAAAACTTCTTTGGCTCCATTACCTACTTTTCCAGTACCGGTAATCACAAATTTTAATGGAGGCAAAACCAAACGCTTTAAATGAGTAATTAATGCTTCTTTACCCGAGAGTGTTTCCGCTTTTGGAATTTTAAACAATCCGAATTTTATTCCAAAGGCTCTAATGCTATTATAAGCACCAACAATTCCTGCATATCTTCCAAAACCGATTAACCTGCGGTTGTTAGCATCTACTATCGTTTCATGATCGTATAAATCAATGTTTTTATCAAGAATGGCTTGCAGTAACTTTCTATTATAAGGCTGTTTTTTTATAGTATGCGAAAAAAAGAAATAAGATTTATTAGGAATTAAATCTTCTGTTGGGACTTCTTTTACACCAAATAAAACATCACAATCACTAAGATCATTTGTTATTTCAATCCCCAATTCTTTGTATTGCTCATCTGTAAAAATTCGAATATCAGAACTTTCCACTTTTATAGAAGCGTCTTGGTAAAGCTGCTTTATTTTTGCCAATTCATCTGGTGAAAAAACAACTCTTCTGTCTGGTGGGTTTTTTCTTTCTTTAATAATTCCGAATTTCATTTTTAAATACTTTTATTTTGATTTAATATAACTTAATAGTTTTAATTTGTTACAAATATAACAAATTAAGGTAAATTTAATTTCTTTTTTTAATAAAATAAAATGGCTAATTTCTTTAAAAGCTGATGTCCACAAAGATAGAAATCTGCCATTGCAAGACTTTAATAAAATAGTGTTAAGATTTTGGAAAAAAAATAAATCAACAGAGATTGATTCTATATATTTGCGTTTCTAGCACTATGGAAATGAATTTTATAAAAAAAGCAAATATAATACAATTACTCGTCCTTACATTAGTTTTGAGTTCTTGTACAAAAGATAAAAAGAAAGTAGAATTAAGCGATGCTCAACTCCCAAAAAGCACATTGCCTAAAATGGTTCCTTTAACAAACGAGCAACCCAAACTAACGGCTGAATATATCAATTCTAAAAAAGGATCGATAGAGTATTTTTACAACAAAACCTGGCCACACAATAGTTTAAACGGTAGTTTTCTTGTGGCTAAAAATGGTCAAATCATTTATGAAAAATATGAAGGTTATGCCAATTTTAGAAAAAAGAGATTAATTACCAGCTCTACACCATTACACTTAGCGTCAGTAAGTAAAGTACTGACCGCAACGGCAGTATTAAAATTAATAAATGCAAAAAGAATTGGTCTAGACCAAAAAGTAAACACGATATTAAAAGAATTTCCTTATCCACTAGTAACGGTTAAAATGCTATTGGACCACAGAAGCGGAATGCGCAACTATGCTTATTTCACTGATAAGAAAGAAATTTGGGACAGACATAATCGACTTAGTAATCAAGATATATTAACTATCATGGCTACTAAAGGTATTACTTTAGAATATAAAACTGACACACGCTTTGGATATTGTAACACTAATTACGCTATGTTGGCTTTGATAATTGAAAAGACAACGAAACTCCCCTACAAAAAAGCAATGCAAGAAATGATTTTCAAACCACTGGGAATGAAAAACACGTATGTTTTTGATTATGAAAGAGATAAAGACAGTATTGCTCCGTCCTATAAAGGTAATGGAGTTGAAATTGGTAAAGATTTTTTAGATGAAATTTACGGTGATAAGAACATCTATTCTACTGTTAGGGATTTATTGAAATTTGACAGAGGTAGAAATGCTCCTGGTTTTTTGAGTCCAAAATTGCTTGCACAGATATATACTGGATTTAGCAATGAACGCGTAGGCGAAAAAAATTACGGCCTTGGTATACGAATGATAAATTGGAAAACAGGACAAAATTTTTATTTCCACAACGGTTGGTGGCACGGAAATACATCGTCCTATATAACTTTAAAAAATGAAGGTGTAACGATAATTGCATTGTCTAATAAGTTCACAACCAGAACATATCAGGTTAGAAAACTGGCTAGGATATTTGGAGACTATCCATTTCCTTTGACAAAAGGAGAAAAAGAGGAATGATTTTTGATACAGAGTTGCTAGTTTAGTAGATAGAATTCAAGTTTTAAATTGTATATTTGCTGACCGAAATTCATTTTTGAGTTTCAAAATAAAAAAGGGGTCGACTGGTTTTGACAGCAAGTCGAATTGAGAAGTAAGCACGTCGAGCATTGAGACCTTGCTCGTAAATATAAGATCTTACAATTTTACACGGCGAAAATAACTACGCTCTAGCTGCATAATCTGAATTATAGTAAGATTAGCCTCGTTCCTATCAGATAGGAAAGCAGGATTCTCCTTGAAAGCCTTGGTTTGTGGCGGTCAGTTAAGGAGAACCGTAAAAATAAACCTAGATTTCCATGAGCTTCGGGTGGATTTCGAAATTAAGAAGATAAGTAGTGTGTGGCTGTTTCTGGCCCAGCATACTATCGAAAATCTAATCAGAAAATAAACGCGTAGAAAGCCTTTTAGTTGCTTGTTTGGACGGGAGTTCGATTCTCCCCGACTCCACAATAACCCTTATAAACCCACTGTTTATAAGGGTTTTGTTTTAAAGGGGCTTGATTAGGGGATTATTTCAATCTATACTTTTATTTTTGATACCCTATTATATAATTCTATTCTTAAAAAGATACTCATCCGCTTTACGACTTTTATCTTCTTAGTTGTCACCCTAAATATAATTATACAGCTAACAATTCTGCTTTAGTAAAATACAATTATTTTCTAATTTTAAAATTCGGCATCGATTCGTTGTGCACAAAACCATAAATTGATGGAACGGCTAAACTAATATATTTGCAACTTGCTGACCATTCATTCATTCTTTTTCATTGCTTGGAGTAGCAGAATTCGATTTTTCAAAAGCCTTTTCAATTCTATTTTGTCTTTCTAAAATTATTTCAACTGGGTTTTCGATAATTATATTACAATTTTAATTTAAAAAAATAAAAATTACTATTTATTCTTTTATCATTTCCTAGCTACTAATTTTACATTGTAGGGAAAAGAAAATTCTTTAATAGGCGCGCCGTCTAACCATCTAAGTTCATCTTCGGGATGTAATACGACAGGCATTCGTTTTTTATGGTTGTGTATTTCTGCCATTAATTCATTAGCTTCTGTAGTAAGAATAGTGTAGGTATTTTTGATTTCGCCAGTATGCGTGTCTGTCCAATGAGAATATAATCCTGCGAAAGCGAAGAGTTTTTCATTACCGATACCTATTTCGTATTTAACTTTATTTTTCCCTTTTGAATCCAGCCATTGCCATTCGTAAAAACCATTGGCTATCACCAAGCAGCGATGGCTTACAGCATCCCGAAACGATGGCTTTTCTTCTACCGTTTCAATTCTAGCATTGAGTGTAATTGCTCTAATTTGATCGTCTTTTGCCCAATGTGGAATTAAGCCCCAACTATAATGTTCAATTACTTCCGGGTGTTCGTCTGTGATAATAGGTGTTTTAGGAAATGTAAAACCATTGAAATGCTCATGAGGCGCAAATTCATTTATGTCCTTAATTTTGGCGTTGAAGCGTTTTTCGATTTGTACAGCTAGTTTGTTTTGAATGGTATGAAAACACATGGCTTTACTTTTTTAGTATAGTAAAGTTACTATTTTTTATAATAATGAATTATGGTTTTATTATTCGAAAAGTAAATACTTACTAAACATTTTAAGGTTAAATTATTTTTCATGAGTATGAACTTTTCCAGGGTACTTCTGTACAAAAGAAAAAATTAACTGCATGATGTACTGGTTCGTTTTATAAGGTGTAATATGTTCTTTGATTTGCGACAGGTCATTAATTGCTAAATCAGAATCAATATATCCCATGCCATAAAAGTGTCCGTTTTCAACCCAAATACAACTGCGTTCGTCATTAGTTCTTCCTTTGTCAATGATAGCAAAACTGGGTCTACTATTTAAGTGAAAATCTATTGCTGCTTGAATTTTATCGTTATGAGAATCAACGTCAGGTAAATCTGCGCTATTATTTTGAAACGGAAATACATCATCTGACATACTTCCATATTTGCAAAACCTTTGATCAATCTCAAATTGCTGCGCTAGTTCACTGAGCAAATTTATTCCACTATATATTTTATCAAAAGTTTCAATACAATTTTGATTTTTGGCTAGTTTACCAATTGCCAAGTAACGGTATCCATTTCTAGCTTCATATTCGAACAATCCATATTTCGGCTCAAAGCGTTTTAATGCTTTATTGTGAATTGGCCACAATTGTTTTATCTCAGAACATTCTAGCAATAATGCCATTAATTCGGTACCGCAAACTTCAAAAGTAATAGCGAATATATCACGAAGGAAATGTTGTCTTTGTGGCGTAATTTTATGACCTCCAAAGTGTGAAGCTACTCGTTTTTTTAAGTTGACCGCTTTACCTATATAAACTACTTTATTATGTTCATCATAAAAATAATAAACACCGGGTTTGTCTGGTAATTTTTCAAAGTCTTCCCGAGGTAGATTTGGTGGTAATCGCTGATCTTGTGATGTTTTCTTGATCATAACATCCATTACCTTTTCAGTGTCCCATTCCAATAATCGAGTAAACAAGATGGCCGTAGCATCGGCATCGCCTCCAGCGCGGTGGCGGTTTTCTAAATCTATATCTAAAGAGTTACAAAGCCTTCCTAAACTATAAGAAAGCAATCCAGGTCTAATTTTTCTTGAAGCTCTGACGGTACATAATTTTTTGGCTGTCCATTTAAGACCCGCTCTTTCTAATTCGTGACGAACAAAGGAGTAATCAAAATTAACGTTATGAGCCACAAATATTCTGTCAGAGAGCAGTTCAAAAACTTTATCCGAAATAGTATCAAAAACAGGAGCATTACTAACCATTTCATTGGTAATTCCCGTCAATGCAAAAATGGCAGGCGGTATGTCTTTTTCAGGATTAACAAGTGTTTCCCATCGATCTATTACTTTTATTCCATCATGTATTATAATTGCTATTTCAGTAATGCGACTATGACTGGCATTACCACCAGTGGTCTCAATATCTACTATAGCGTATTCCTGCTTTTTCATTACTTATATAATATGTAAAAGATTCCGTGTTATTAAAAATGAAGATTCTATCTAAGCTAATTTTCATACTTTATTGGTTTCAACAGCGTTGCGTATTTGTATTAATTGGTGAGACCAATACTGTTTTTTACCTCGTTGATGTCTCTTTTTAATTCAACAAACATGTTTTTAATGGTATCGCTTTCCAAAGCTTCTGTTCTTTTGTCACTTCGGGCAATGCTACATTGGTATTCCCAAATTTCAAGAATATGGGACGCTTTAACTTCGTACGGCGGATAGAAATAATTATCTGATGCTAGTACCAAGGCATTTTTATTGTTTTTGTTAAGTCGCTTATACACCATTCCTTCGCTTCTAGTGATGAAAATATAGGTTTTGCCGTCTAAAACTTCGCCCAAACCTTCTACATAACGACCCACAATAATATCGCCATCTTGATGTGGTGGCATAGAATCACCTTCAACAGGAAAACCACGGTATTTACCCGCTCCTAAAAATGGTAAAGATATTTGTTGTAACTGTTCAATGTACTCGGGATCGGCATACCCATTCAGGTACCCAGCTTTTACTTTTTGGGTTACAATTTCAATGCGGTTTTCACCAATTTGATCTACTTGTATGGGTAGAATTAGGCGGTTATTTTCAAGTTTTAATAAATCACCAACCTCAATTTTACGAGTATCTACTGACAACAATAAGTCGATACTGATTTGGTAATACTGAGCGATTTTCTTTAGGATTTCATAGGGTGCCTCCGAAGTTCCATCTTCGTACTTGACATAACGTCCCCTGGTGATCATTAGACTTTCGGCAACTTTCTCCTGTGATATTTTATGCTTCACCCGCATGGCTCTAATATTGTCTGAAAATAACGACATAGCATTTTTGTTATAATTTGTAACAGCAAAGATATTAAAAAATGTTATTATTTGTGCTAAAATTGAGACTTAAAATAAAATGAAATGACAGCTGTAATTGTAAATCTAGATTTGGATACTTTTCTTTTTCTTGTGGTATATTGAGGAAATCTCAATTGGAAGGATTTCCGTTAATTAGTGATTGAGATTACTGCTGTGTGGTGGCCTTTTGTTCAATAGGAAGCGAAGACTTTCGACGTAAATTCTATAATAGAAGCTATGCACTATTACAACCTTAATTTGGCATAATGCAAATTTATTCTCCAAGTGCGCACCTTTTTATTTACAGAAATTACTTTATTAAACATTTTACTGTTTTATTTATATAGTATTGCGTAGCAACTCTTTTTAAACCTCGGCACAGCGATATTTTACGTGCGAATTTTTTAATTCTTATAAGGCCGTTTTTTAGTGAGTCTTCAAAACAGTCAATCTACATTACTTTTGCACCTTCTATTAAAAATAATTTAGCGATTATCTAGCCAGTACCATCTCACTGTCTTTGATAATCGCTACTCTATTTTAAAATTTTCATTTTATATTTTAATCACGAATTGATTTTATAAACTAATTTTTCCGTGTTCCCCTTCATCATATTCTTTTCCAGTAACAATAGCTTTTAGCATATTGAAAAGAACTACCATTTTACTTGAACTGCTGTCCCAATAATTAACTTCGCTAGGCGTAACTTTAATAAGTAACATGTCGGGATCATCTAAACCAAGTGGAAACCATGCTTTCATAATGGAACTCCACAACGCTGCCATTTTGGCTTTATCGTTAACTAAACTTGCAGTTCCATGAATCATTAAATAGTTATTGCTGCTTTCATTGGTAATGGCGAGAGATACTTTTTTACTCTCTTCTATTTCGTCAACTTTATAGGATGATTTCTTGGTAAAAAACCACATAGTGCCATCATCATCAATTTTAGCTATACTCATTGGCCTGCCTGATAAATTTTCGGCATTTTTTTCATTTGTAATGAGCATACAGGTACGCACATCTTTAATCATCTCGATAAGCTTTTCTACATTTTGATTGTGTTCCGGTTTCATAAAATTTATTTTAAGATTTAATAGTTCTTTTAACCAATAGGTCCAAAACTATACAGTAAAGTTCCTGTTTTTAAAACGAGGGGGTGTTACACATTCGTGGAAATAAATTATAACATTCACACTTTTTTATAAATGGCCGTAATTAAATAAGTTAACAGCTTCACTTTATGGTTTAAGCACAATGGACATAGAAGGTGAAAATAATTTAATTTCTTTCTGTCTGTCGATTTTGTAAAAGCGTTTGCAGGTGCCGAATTTCATTGTCAAAGATATAAGAACGTTTCCGTTTACGATGTAATTTGAGGTCCCATTATTCCTACCGATACAGGTATATTCAGTACGCATAATGACCAATATTGGATAATTGATATAGCAGGAGGTGCATTAATTGGTGTTTTATGCACAAAAACCGCTTATTGTTTGTACGAAAAATTACTTTTCGAAAAAGAAACAAAACTGCCGTTTTAGTAACTCCTTTTTTTGATGGAAACCAAAAAGTTGAATTTGTAACTTGAATCCAGCTTTAAAAAAAATTAAAGTTAAATAGAAACCCTATTTGAAATAATAATAATAATATTAGTAATAGTAATAATAATTGCCGGTCTAAAATTTTTTATTTTATTCTAATGTACTCGTGCATGCAAAACCTTTTTTGAGGTATAAATTTTGTAGTTTTGTCCTGCTCCATCTAAATTATAAGTGAAGAATAAACTACTTGACATACCACCAATACCCGCTGTTCTTTTCGCTATAATAAGTGTTCAGTCTGGTGCAGCAATTGCAAAAAGCCTTTTTCCAGTTATTGGAGCAGCTGCAACTGCATCCATGAGAATTGGTATATCAGCAATACTATTATTAGCAGTTTACAGACCCAACTTATTCCAGATTACCCTTAAGCAATGGAAAATTGTAATCCCTTATGGTTTGTCTTTGGGGGCAATGAATTTAATTTTTTATCTTGCAATAGAGAGAATTCCTATTGGACTGGCTGTTACACTGGAATTTATAGGTCCTTTATTAGTAGCTGTTTTTGGCTCAAAACGTTTCATCGATTATTTGTGGGTGCTTCTGGCGGCAGCAGGAATTGTTTTGATTGCTCCGTGGACAAATAACGGAATAGACCTTTTAGGTATATTGTTTGCGCTATTGGCAGGTGCTCTTTGGGCCGCTTACATCGTTTTGGGAGGGAAAATTTCGAGAATAATGAAAAGCGGAGAGGCCGTAGCTACAGGAATGCTCTTTGCTTCGCTATTGATTGTGCCTTTTGGAATTATAGGAAACGGACTCAACAGTATCACACCAACATTTTTTTATTTAGGTATAGCCCTCGCTCTTTTGTCCAGTGCCATTCCTTTTACATTAGAAATGAAAGCACTTGGCCAACTTCCTGCCCGTACATTTAGTATTTTAATGAGTTTAGAACCAGCAGCAGCTTCTATTTGTGCCTTTTTATTTTTACAAGAACACCTTACTTTCAATGAAGTTTTGGCAGTTTTTTTTGTAGTTATAGCTTCCGTAGGATCAACGCTTACATCTAAATCATAAGAACATTAATATTTTCAGTAGTCTTTAAACATCTTTTTAAAATCTAATCTAAAAAGGCTCCAGATTATAAAATATAGAGCCTGTTCTTCATCATGAAAGAAAAACCGATCTTGACAAAATCTCGGATGTGCATAAAAAAATTGATTTTTTCTTATTTAGAGTATTCTAAACCTTTCATTTTTCACAAAAACCGAATCATTACTTTATAATCTTCTGTTGCATCTTTTCATATGGTTTATAAAAATAAAAGCGATTCCCTTTTGCTCAAAAATGACCTTGTAATAGATAAATAATTCGCGAAATGTACAGGTAGTACTGATTTCATTTTTTTTCTCTCTTTACTAATCTATTTCTTGAAAAAAATCACCTATGTGATAAATGTTACTGTACGTGGAATTTTAACGTACAATCTTTGCACCATAAAATTTACAACTTATGGAATATATCGGTTATTTTGCGTCAATCCTTATTGGCGTTGCCTTGGGATTAATTGGCGGTGGTGGTAGTATTCTAACAATTCCTATATTAGTTTATCTGTTTCAAGTCAATCCAAAATTAGCGACCACCTACTCCTTATTTGTGGTTGGTTTTACTGCTTCCATTGGTGCGGTCCAACATTATCGCATGGGAAATATCAAGTTAAAATCAGCAGTATTATTTGCCATTCCTTCTCTAATTACACTTTTACTAGTTAGAAAAATCATTTTACCATTAGTTCCAGAAACATTATTTACTTTTAATGGGTTCCTGCTTACAAAAGATGGTTTTATTATGGCATTATTTGCCGTGCTAATGATCGCTGCTTCTTATTCTATGATTAAAAATTCTAAAGAAATTTTTGTCACTTCAGATACAAATCCTTTGAAAGTGGCACTTATTGGAGCGTTGGTGGGAATTGCTACTGGTTTTTTAGGAGCTGGTGGAGGTTTTTTAATTATTCCTGTCTTACTATTTTTTACAGGTATTACCATGAAACAAGCAGTAGGCACCTCCATATTGATAATTTCTTTCAATTCCTTATTAGGATTTTTGGGTGATGTTGTAAATGGCGTCACAATAGATTATGAATTTTTAATTCTTGTTACTGCTTTTGCAACTGTAGGTATTTTTATAGGCACACTTCTTTCTAAAAAAATAGATGGTAATAAACTGAAACCTGCATTTGGCTGGTTTGTTTTAGTGATGGGATTTTATATAATAACCAAAGAGCTTTTTCTAAAATAAAAACCTTTTGTGACATAAGTCACAAGATAAGAATGAAATAAACAGTACTCTTGATAGTTTTATTATTATAAAAAATCTAAAAAATGTCAAACCATTATCAAATACTTGTCATAGGTGGGGGAAATGCAGGACTTTCTGTCGCTTCAAAATTGCTTCGAAAAAGAAGTGATTTAAAAATTGGAATCATTGATCCTTCTGAAAAACATTATTATCAACCTGCATGGACACTGGTTGGCGCTGGCATATTTGATATAAATAAGACCGTTCGAAATGAAAAAGAAGTTATTCCAAAAAATACTACGTGGATCAAAGAAGCCGTGACTGAATTTACGCCAAAAGAAAACAAAGTAAAATGCCTTTCTGGTAATGAATATACTTACGATTACTTAGTGGTATGTCCTGGAATTCAATTGGATTGGAATAAAATAGAAGGACTCAAGGACACATTAGGAATAAATAATGTAAGCAGTAACTATTCTTTTCAACACTCTCCATATACTTGGGAAATGATTGAAAATTTCAAAGGTGGTACAGCGGTTTTCACCAACCCAACTACTCCTATTAAATGCGGAGGAGCACCTCACAAAATTATGTATTTAGCTTGTGATTATTGGCGTAAACAAGGAATTTTGGATAAATGTGATGTTCATTACATTTCTGGAGCAAACTTGATATTTGGTGTCAAAGAATATGCAGAGACATTAAATAAAGTACTGGCCAAATATAATATTCACGTTCACTATGGAGCTAATGTCACAGCTATACAGGGTCAAAACAAAACGGTGGAATTTGAAATCAAAGAAATGGATGAAAATCTAAATAAAAAACTATCCTCTGAAAACGCAGGCTGTTATGGTATCGTAGAAAATAGTGAAATGGAAGAACTTAAAAAAGTGACCCTGAATTTTGATTTATGCCACGCCGTCCCCCCGCAATCCGCTCCTGATTTTATAAAAAATAGCCCTTTGAGAGATATAGAAAACCCATTGGGATATGTAGAAGTTGACAAAAACACGCTTCAACACACTCGTTTTCCAAATGTATTTGCTCTTGGAGATTGCACCAATGCTCCTTGCAGTAAAACGGGCGCAGCAATTAGAAAGCAAGCCCCAGTCGTGGTAGAAAATCTTTTGGCTGTTATGGATAATAAAGTTGCAACAGCTCAATATGATGGGTATAGCGCATGTCCTATTCCAACGCAATACGGAAAATTAATGTTGGCTGAATTTGATTATTCAAATACACCAAAAATGACTTTCCCTTTCAATCAGGCAAAACCAAATTGGGCTATGTGGATTCTTAAAACTAAGATTTTACCATGGTTGTATTGGAATAAAATACTTAAAGGAACGGCATAATAATCATTACTATTTTTTAAATTATCTTCCCTTTCAAATAAACTTGAAAGGGATATTTTTATTAAAATGGTAGCTAAATTAACAACATAGCAATTACACTAAGAACACAAAAATTTATTTTTGGTAAAATAATCAAGTTATAAAATCCTGTGTAACATTAGTCACCAACTTTACCAGAAGTACGCCCTAAATTTGTCGAATAAATTAGAAACTTAAAAAAATAAGCGATATGTATTTTCAACACATTTACGACAAGAGTCTTGCTCAAGCAAGTTATTTTATTGGCTGTCAAAAAGCAGGAGTAGCCGCGGTAATCGATCCTAAAAGGGATGTAGATACCTATCTCGAAATTGCTAAACAGAACAATTTGAAAATTACTCATATTTTAGAAACACACATCCATGCTGATTTTCTTGCTGGCTCAAGAGAACTAGCGGCTTTGACAGGAGCCGAAATGTACCTTTCAGCGGAAGGCGGACCAGATTGGAAATATGAATTTCCTCATGTTGACATAAAAGATGGTGATGTTTTAAAAGTAGGAAACTTAAAAATTGAAGTAGTTCATACTCCTGGACACACTCCGGAAAGTATCAGTTTTCTTTTAACAGATACGCCTGCCAGCGACGAGCCGGTAATGTTATTCACCGGTGACTTTGTATTTGTTGGTGACATAGGAAGACCTGATTTACTTGAAAAAGCAGCAGGAATGATAGGAACTCAAGACATTGGTGCCAAACAAATGTATCAATCGATTAATAAATTCGACGCATTACCTGATTATATTCAAGTATGGCCAGGTCATGGAGCAGGTTCTGCATGTGGAAAAGCATTAGGAGCAGTACCAAGTACCACTGTAGGATATGAAAAAATAAGAAACTGGGCTTTTCAACATAAAAATGATGAAACTGGATTTGTAAAATATTTATTGGAAGACCAACCGGAACCACCAAAATATTTTGCGATGATGAAAAAACTAAATAAAGTTGATCGTCCGCTTCTTACGGCTGTTCCAAAATTGAAAAAACTGGATTACACCGAATTGACAGCAGCTTTAGTCAATGGGACTAAATTGATTGATGCCAGAGATAAAACGGAATTTTCTACAGGATTTATTCCAGGAAGTATCAACATTCAAGGGAACAATTCTTTTGCCACTTGGGCTGGATGGTTTCTGAGTTATGAAGAACCTTTTATCATTCTTGCCGATGAATCTCAATTGGATGACCTTACCCGAAAACTAATGAGAATAGGATTAGATAACATTCAAGGTTACATTCCTTCTACAAAAATATGGGAAGTAAATGGCGGTTCTTTGGAAAAAGTGAATCAGATTTCATTAGAAGAATTTAAAACTTTAAAACAAGAAAAAGATGTTCAAATCGTTGACCTTCGAGGTGTTGCTGAATACAATACAGGTCACATCAAAGGAGCTGACAATGTATTTGTAGGTACTTTAATAAACAATCTGGACAAAATAAGTAAAGATAAAAAAGTATTAATCCATTGCCAAGGCGGGGACAGAGCAGCAATTGCGTATTCTTTATTAGCTAGAAATGGCTATAAAAATGTATTCAACTATTCTCCTGGAATGAATGAATGGATTAGCCAAAACAATCCTATTGAATACTAAAAATCTCAATTATGTTCGGAATTTTTAAAAATATGTTTTCAAAAAAAGATACAACGCAAATGGAAAAAATACTAAAAGAAGGTGCGTTCCTCGTAGATGTTCGCACACCAGCAGAATTTGCTGAAGGTCACGTAAAAGGATCAATCAATATTCCTTTGGATCAAGTACCAAATCAGTTGGCTAAATTTAAAGGAAAAGAGCAAATTATTGTTTTTTGCCGAAGCGGGAATCGCAGCGGGCAAGCCAAAATGATTTTGGAACAAAATGGTTTTAAAAACGTTACCAATGGCGGTACTTGGCAAGATGTGAACGAAGCCATAAGCAAATAAGCAGAGATGTTATTAAAATAATGTGCAGTTTAAAACAAGAAATAAATTTGTTTTAAACTGCACAATTATTTATCTAAAATCAGAATTTAATTTTTGTTTCCCTGAAAAGGATTTAAAATTAATAAAAACCTTAATTGAAAATGAATACAACCAAACTCGGACTGAAAGAAAATTGGAAACAATTTACTATTTTGGTAATCGTCAATGCCTTTGTTGGCGGAATGATAGGAATGGAAAGAACTATTATTCCAAAGTTTGCTGAGATTGAATTTGGCATTGCTTCAAAAACGGCTATTCTATCTTTCATAATTGCCTTTGGAATTACTAAAGCAATAACCAACTATTTTACGGGCAAACTGGCGAATCGTTTTGGCAGAAAAAATTTGCTTTTATTTGGTTGGATTCTGGCTATTCCTATTCCTTTTATTTTGATATATGCGGAATCGTGGAATTGGGTGATTTTTGCCAATATTTTGTTGGGAATTAGTCAAGGACTCACTTGGAGCAGTACGGTGGTGATGAAAATTGATTTGGTAGGAGAAAAAGATCGCGGACTGGCGATGGGACTCAATGAATTTGCCGGTTATTTTGCCGTTGGTCTAGTTGCTTTTCTGTCAGGCTATATCGCCCAAAAATATGGAATTACACCCTACCCTTTTTACCTTGGAATTGGAATTTCCATAATTGGTTTTTTATTGACTTTGTTTTTTGTGAAAGACACGAGAAAATTTGTAACAAAAGAAAACACGACCAATCAAACCGAAAAATTAGAAAATATTTTTCTAGAAACTACTTTCAAAAACAAAACATTAAGCTCGATAACTCAAGCAGGATTAGTTAATAATCTGAATGATGGAATGATTTGGGGTTTGTTACCTATTGTTCTTCTTTCTTTGAATTATGATTCTCAAAACATCGGAATTATAACAGCCATTTATCCTACCGTTTGGGGATTTGGACAATTGATAACCGGAAAAATGTCAGATGTTTATTCGAAAAAAAAGATGCTGTTTTGGGGAATGTTATTACAGGGAATAGCGATACTTTTTATTCCTTTTGCTATAAAATTCTATCAATTGGCAACCATTTCGGCATTTTTGGGATTGGGAACAGCGTTAGTTTATCCTACTTTTTTATCGGCTATTGCCAAGGCAACAACTCCAACTCAAAGAGCGGAAAGCATTGGTACATTTAGACTTTGGAGGGATTTAGGATATGCGATAGGAGCCATTATTTCCGGAGTAACAGCCGATTTATTTGGAGTAAATTATGCCATTGTGCTAATCGGAATTATTACTATTTTGTCGTCCGTGGTCATTAAAACCCGGATGCCACAAGACACTTTATAAAACAACAAAAAATTAAAAAATCAACATATAATTAAAATCCTCTCTTGGTAGCATGGATCTAAAATAAATCTAAAATGAATTGGAAAACACCAAAAAAATCTACTATTCAGAATATTGCTTTTATCGTAATTATAGCATTACTTCTGTTCCCTCCTATAGGCACTTTTGTAAAAGTACAATTGAACCGTCTAATTGCTTTTTCTCCCAAAACAATAGCCGTAACAGATCAAAAAATGTTGTCCAGTTACCAATGGAAATTGGTTGATGCTACTGGCAAGATTGTGAACTTGCAGGAATACAAAGGAAAAATCATATTTATTAATTTCTGGGCGACATGGTGTCCGCCATGTATCGCTGAAATGCCAAGCATGCAAAAGTTATACACTGATTATCAGGATAAAATTGTCTTTCTATTTGTCACTAATGATTCCTTTGAAAAGGCAAATGCGTTTTTAACCAAAGAAAACTTAACGCTTCCAGTCTATCAGTCACTTACAAATTCTCCAGTAGAAATGGAATCATCAACTATTCCGGCAACCTATCTTATTGATCAGTCAGGAAATGTGATTGTAGCCAAAATTGGCACAGCCAATTGGAATAGTGATTCGTTCAGAGAAAAACTAGATGAATTACTAAAAAATTAATCCGATAAGAAAAACACGTCGCAAACCGGTGGGAAAAATCAAAATATAAAAAAAACAGTAGCCAGTTGGACCTAATGTAGCAAAATATTAATTTTTAGGATAGTTATTAGAAGTGTTTGAAAAATCAAACGCTTTTTTTTGGATAAATATTACTTATAAAATGGTTTTTAGAATATTAAATTATTGATTATCAAATATCTACATAATAAAAAATAATTACCATTTTTTTTTAAAATTTTTTCAGTTGTGTGACAAAAGTAACATAACTACTCATTTATAAATTTAATCTTTGCATTAATAAATCAAAAAATATGGAAATTTTAGAATTAATCAGACAACCTTGGCCATGGTACATTGCAGGCCCATTAGTTGGACTTACTGTTCCTGCTCTATTAATTATAGGAAATAAATCGTTTGGTATTAGTGCCTCTTTACGTCATACTTGCGCCATGTGCCTACCTGCAAATATTAAATTTTTCAATTACGATTGGAAAAAAGAAATCTGGAACATGTTTTTCGTATTCGGTATTTTATTTGGTGGTGTGATTGCTTTCAGTTTTTTATCAAATCCAAATCCAATTATTATCAATGCGAACCTAAAAACAGAATTAGCTACTTATGGAATTACAGCCATTAATGGCATGTTACCGGAACAATTATTCTCGTGGGAAAATTTATTTACATTAAAAGGATTGTTTATGATGGTTCTCGGAGGCTTCTTTATAGGTTTCGGTTCTCGCTATGCGGGAGGTTGCACTAGTGGCCACTCTATTTCAGGTTTGTCTAATTTACAAATGCCATCTCTGATTGCAACTTGTTGCTTCTTCGTGGGTGGATTAACTATGGCTAATCTCATTTTACCCTTTATCCTTTCACTTTAAAAAATTAAATATGCAAATTAAAGATCAAAATACAGATTTCGAAACTCGTTCCTTAGATACGGTTTGTATCAACGACAGTCAATTAGAACACAATTGGTACCATAATTTAAAATACTTAGTCATCGGTTTATTATTTGGAATTGTTTTCATTAAAGCCGAAATCATCAGTTGGTATCGCATTCAGGAAATGTTTCGTTTTCAATCCTTTCATATGTATGGCGTTATAGGAAGTGCCGTTGTTGTTGGGATAATATCCGTTTTTCTGATAAAAAAATTCAATATTAAAACCATTTATGGCGAAAAAATTGAATTTCACGACAAAACGTTCAACAAAGGACAAATTTACGGCGGACTCATCTTTGGATTGGGTTGGGCCATAACGGGAGCGTGCCCAGGACCCTTGTTTGCACAAATTGGAACTGGTGCCACAGTGATGATTGTTACCCTGTTTTTTGCTATTGTGGGAACTTGGGTTTATGGTTATTTAAGAGACAAACTACCTCATTAAAGAAATATGAATTCAGAAAAACAAAATTTAGTCCAATTTAGATCCCTAGTAAAGAGATTAATCTATCTTTTTACAACTATTATATTCTTAGTAATGGCACTGTTCATCGTTTTGTTTTTCAATTCATCAATTACCTCTTGGTTTCAAAATAGTGATGCGGATTTCGATTCCCTTTACATTGAAGCAGAAAAAAAGGTGCTTTTACAAAATGAATTGGCAAAAGTTTGGAAACCTGCTGATATTAGTCTGATTAAAGATGCGAACTTAAAACAAGAAGTAGAATATGGCAAAGATTTAATTGCACATACGGCTAAATATTTGGGTCCAAATGGTAGTGTGAAACAAATCACCAACGGTATGAATTGCAACAATTGCCATCTGGATGCCGGTACAAAACCTTGGGGAAATAATTACGGTTCTGTATATTCTATGTACCCAAAAATGAGAGCGCGAAGCGGGCAAGTGGAAAACCTTTATAAAAGGGTAAATGATTGCATGGAAAGAAGTTTAAATGGTCAGCCTCTCAAAGAAGGCGACAAAGAAATGAAAGCCATGATTGCCTACATAGAATATATAGGCAGTAATGTTCCTAAAGGTAAAGAAGCAAATGCTTCTGGAATTTATGATCTAGAATATTTAAATCGAGCTGCTGATCCTGTAAAAGGAAAGGCATTATATGATTCAAAATGTGCCAGTTGTCATCAAGTGAATGGTCAGGGAATTTTGGCAGAAGATAAAAAGGAATATACGTATCCGCCACTTTGGGGTAAAAATTCGTATAATAGTGGTGCCGGTTTATTTAGAATTAGTCGTTTTGCAGGGTATATAAAATACAACATGCCATTAGGTACAACCTATGAAAACCCGCAATTATCAGATGAAGAGTCTTGGGATATTGCAGCTTATGTAGAAAGTCTGGACAGACCATCGAAAGATTTAAGTCAGGATTGGCCAAAAATTGCCAAGAAACCAGTAGATCATCCATTTGGGCCTTATTCCGATAAATATACCGAAATACAACACAAATATGGACCATTTAAACCTATAAAAAAGGAAAAAAAGAAAATGGAAGAAGCAGAGGTAAAATTAAAATCTAAAACATAAAAACAAATGAAAAATTTAAAACTAATAACTCTAATTCTAATTGGATTATTTACCGTTAGTACTTTTGCTCAAAAAAGACCGAATAAGCACAAAGTAGTATTTCAGTTTACCAATGCCAATGATACTTTACAACAAAAAGCATTTGCAAACCAACTAAAAAATTTAACAGACCATTGGCCTAATGCAAAATATGAAGTGGTGGTTTACAATATGGGATTAGAATTTGTTATGGCAACAAAATCAAAGCATATCGCAGCAATTAGAGCACTTCATGCAAAAGGAGTTCGCTTTGTAGTTTGCGAAAACACCATGAAAAATCGAAAAATAACTAAAGAACAACTGATCCCTGAAGTAGAATATGTACCCGCCGGAATTGCTGAAATTGTTGAAAAACAAGAACAAGGTTGGAGTTATATTAAGGGCGGATTCTAAATTAAAATTGTAAATTATATTTTGCACAATCCTACACCATTAATTTGGCTGTAGGTTTTCCTGCAAAAACGCTAAAAACTAAACCAACAAACCTAAAAAAAATGAGTAATAACCGAAGAGATTTTCTGAAATCAGTGGGGACATTAGGTCTGGGTGCTGCGATTATTTCGCCTATTTCAGCTATTTCAAATACAAATCAGACTGAAGAAATAAACTTGGATGCAGCAATCGATAGCACAAAACCTCAAACGATTTCCATTCTTCAAACCACCGATGTCCACTGTCAGATTCATCCACATGATGAGTTGTTTTGGGAAAACGGTAAAATGGTTTTTAGAAAGACGGGTGGCTATGCCTATATGGCAACTCTACTGAAACAATTAAAAAAGAAAAACCCAAACACCTATATAATCGACACGGGCGATATGTTTCAAGGCAGCGAATTAAGCGTAGAAACTACCGGTGAAGCTTTTGTTCCCATTTTAAATGCATTGAATTACGACTTATATCTTCCGGGAAATTGGGAAGTAATTTACGGAAAAAGAAAAATGCAAACACTATTGGGTTCTCTTGATGCACCAAAAATTTGCACCAATATGTACCACGATTTAGGCGAAGGAAAACGAGGTGAACTTATTTTTCAGCCGTATACCATTTGGCATATCGCCGGAGCAAAAATTGGTTTTTTAGGTTACACTGATCCTTTAGTACCCTTAAGACAAAGCCCCAATTACAGCAAGGGAATTCTGTACACTAATCCCGAAGAAAATCTGGCTCATTATGTGGATGTACTAAGAAATCAGGAACAATGCAGTTATGTAATTATAATTGCGCATCTTGGTTTATCACAGCAAATAGCATTGGCAAACCGACCGGAATGTGAAGGTGTAAACTACATTTTGGGTGGCGACACGCACGAGAGAGTTCGTAAACCCATTGTTTGCAACTATTCTAAAGTGGTGGAACCGGGAGCTTTTGGTTCGTTTATTGGAAAATTAGATTTGACTATTCTCAACGGAAAAGTGGTTGAGGATAAGTATGAATTAATAGAGGTTGATTCTCCAAAAATAAAACCAGATCCTAAAATTGAAAAATTATTAAAAGACACAGAAGCTGTTTATCAAGAAAAAATCAATCAGGTTATTGGATACAGCACGATTCCTTTGTACCGTTATTTTGTGGTAGAAAATCCTATTGACACGATGATTTTGAATGCTCTAAACTGGAAATTCCCTGAAATAGACATTAATCTTTCTAATGGATTCCGCTTTTGTCCGCCAAAAACTACACCGGATAATACCGGAAACATTCCCATCACAAATGGATTTATTTTCGACATGTTACCAGTTGACAGTACCGTAAGAACCGCAAAAGTAACCGGAAAGCAATTGAAAAACTGGCTCGAAAAAGAACTGAATAATGTTTTTGCGCAAGACGCTTCCAAACGTTTTGGCGGTTGGGTCGTAAAATTCAAAGGAATGGAGGTTCGCTTCAATGCTTTTGCAGAAATGGACAAAAGAGTGCAAAGTATTACCGTAAAAAATATTCCGATAGATTCTGAAAAACGATATACAATCATGGCTTGTGAACGCGATGGCGATCCTGTGGATATGCTTTGCAGAATGAAAGGCGTAATGGATGCCAAAAACACAAACTCAACCTTGCATACGGTAATGAGAGAATATCTAAAACAAAATTCTCCAGTTACGCCTACACCGCAAAAAAACGCCATAATTCTGGATGCTCCTGAAACCCTTTTAACGCAAGTTACTGGTGTTGATTATACGTTTAGATAGTTTTCAATCGTAAATTAAAAAATCATAAAGTCGAATGTATAAAGCATTCGGCTTTGTTTTTTTTAAGGCAACTGTGATAAAAGTTACTTCCCATTTGTAATGATGGGAGTATTTTTGTACCAAATCTAAACGTTCAAAAATGAAAAAGTTTTCCACTATAATTTATATACTTACCTCCCTACTTTTTGCTATAAATATAAGAGCGCAACATCAGGAAATTTCAGATAAACCAACCGTTTGGAAAGAAAAAAGTAACGAAAAAATTGATTCCACATCGATTTTAAATGCTTTCAAAAACGGAAATTTCAGCGGCCATTTTCGCTATTTTTTTATGGGCACCAATAATGAAAAGGGCTTATCTGATTATTATGCGAATGCCCTTGGCGGAGGCGTAAAATTTGAAACCGCTAAATTTCATAATTTTCAATTTGGTGTGAGCGGCTACTATATTTTTAATATTGGTTCCTCTAATTTTACTGAAAAAGATTCCATTACCAATGCACCCAATCGATACGAAGTGGCACTTTTTGATATTCAAAACCCATCAAACGAAGACAATCTAAGTCGGTTAGAAGAATTATATTTGAAATACAATTATAAAAATTCGACTATAACCCTTGGAAAACAACTGCTCAATACTTCCTTTATAAACCTACAGGACGGGAGAATGCGTCCTACAGAAGTGAATGGAATTTGGGTGGATTTTAATGAAATAAAAAAAACTAAAATCAATCTGGGTTACCTCTACGGAATCTCACCACGAAGCACACTGAACTATTTTGAAGTGGGAAAATCAATAGGAATCTATCCAACTGGAGTAAATCCTGATGGAACAAAATCTGATTATGCGGGGAATATAAATAGCAATGGAATTTTTATCATTGGCATACAAAACGAATCGATACAGCATCTAAAAACACTTTTGTGGAACCAATATGCGGATAATTTATTCAATTCGGCATTGTTCCAAATGGATTATACATACCCCATAAATTCAAACTCAAAACTGATTTTTGGATTTCAGACGATATATCAAAATGCGTTGAATTTTGGCGGAAATGAAGATCCAAGCAAAACTTATTTTCAAAAAAATGGCAACTCACAAACTTTTGGAGGAAGATTCGGCTGGAAAAACAACACACTGGAATTGACTTTAAACTACAACCGAATAACGGCAAAAGGAAGATATTTAATGCCTCGAGAATGGGGACGTGATCCGTTTTACACCTTTATGGCCAGAGAACGAAATGAAGGTTTTGGCGATGTACATGCGGTAATGACTAAAATACAATATACAAATCCTAAAAAGACATTCAAATCTCATCTAGCAGTGGGCTATTTTGATTTGCCGGATGTTAAAAACTTTGAATTAAATAAATATGGATTGCCTTCCTATGTGCAGACAAATGCTGACATTCGATATCAATTTCAAGGATTCTTAAAAGGTTTTGATGCGCAACTATTGTATGTACAGAAATTTAATGTGGGTAAAACTTACGGCAATAAGAATTATGTTTTCAATAAAACTAACATGAGTAATCTCAACTTTATACTCAATTTTAATTTTTAATACTGTTTATTCAATTCCGTAGGATCAACATTTACATCCAAATCACAAGCTTAATTTATACCCGCAAAAAGAAGGTTTCTTTTATTTTTTTAAATTATATAAACCAAGGTGCCACTACAGTAGTTTGGTTCTTTAAGCAATTTTATTCCCCACCTCTCGAATCTCTCTTCTCAACTCCCTAACCATATCTTTTAAACTCTCCGTACTCAAATCATCAGGCGTAAACTCCTTAGTGGCGATACTGCAGGCGTACTCCCAAATTTCCAGAATCTCTGAAGCTTTTACTTGATAAGGCAGATAAACCGTATTATCAGAGTGTAGCATCAACGCATTCTTTCCGTTTTTGTTTAACCGTTTATAAACGATTCCCTCGCTTTTAGTTACGATTATATACGTTTTTCCATCCATAACATCGCCCAAACGTTCCACATATTGGCCCACAATAAAAGAACCTTCTTTATGTGGAGGCATCGAATCTCCTTCTACCGGAAATGCCCTGAATTTTCCATTCCGCAGAAACGGAAGTGAGATATGCTGCAAATTTTCTATAAATTCTGGATCTGCATATCCTGAAGCATATCCGGCTCTCGCTTTGTGTGGTATAATTTCTATAATATTTTCGCCTTGTGGGTCAACGGTTATTGGCAATAATATCCTGTTATCGCCTAGTTTTAGTAAGTCATCAATAGGTATTTTTTGTACGTCAATCGAAAGTAAAACATCAATACTGACATGAAAATAATAGGATATTTTCTTCAAAATATCGTAAGGAGGTTCAGAACTGCCATCTTCATATTTGACATACCTTCCTCTTGTTATCAAAAGATTTTGAGCCAGTTTTTCCTGAGAAATACCCTTTTTAATTCTTAGCTGTCTGATGTTGTCGGAAAATAAAGACATAGTTATTTTGTTATAATTTGTAACAGCAAATATACTTTATTTTGTTATAATCTGTACTAATTTTGTAGTTCAAATTTGCCGATGAATTTTAAGATGAAATGGATAAATGTATAATTATGAAAAATAAATCAGTATGGCAAGGTCAATAGTACACATGGATATGGACACTTTTTTTGTGTCCTGCGAAAGGTTAACCAATTCAAAACTAAATGGTTTACCGCTGATTATTGGTGGTGGTGACAGAGGCGTGGTCGCTTCTTGTTCCTATGAAGCCCGGACATTTGGTGTTCGCTCTGCAATGCCCATTAAAATGGCACTTCGTCTTTGTCCGCAGGCAAAAGTAATGAAAGGAGATATGGAATTATATTCTAAATTATCCCATGATATTACCCAAGTTATTGAAGAAAAAGCGCCCATTGTAGAAAAAGCGAGTATCGATGAGTTTTATCTAGACATTACGGGAATGGATCGATTTCACGGCTGTTACCAATGGACAAATGAACTTGCACAATCAATTACAAAAGAAACAGGATTGCCACTAAGTTTTGCACTATCCGTTAACAAGACCGTTTCAAAAATTGGAACTGGAGAATCAAAACCAATAGGAAAATTAGAAATCCCAGAAACCATGGTGAAAACGTTTTTGAATCCATTGTCGATCCAAAAAATTCCCATGGTTGGTGACGTCACTTTTCAATTGTTGTCGCGCATTGGCATTCGAACCATTCAAACACTTTCAGAAATGCCCGCAGAAGTGCTGCAGCAAATGATTGGTAAAAATGGTATTGATATTTGGAAAAAAGCAAACGGCATTGATAATAATCCGGTGGAACCTTATACGGAACGGAAATCAATTTCGACGGAACACACCTTTGGACAAGACACTATCGACATTCAAAAATTAAAATCAATATTAGTTGGTATGGTCGAAAAACTGGCTTTTCAGTTGCGTTCGGAGGAATGGCTCACCTCAACAGTTGTGATAAAAATACGCTATTCTAATTTTGATACCGAAACAAAACAATGCCGAATCCCATACACTTCGGCTGATCATACTTTGACAAGGAGCGTTACTGAATTGTTCGATAAGTTGTATCAGCGTCGCATGCGGTTGCGGCTAATTGGTATTCGCTTTAGCGGATTGGTTCGCGGAACCTACCAAATCAATATGTTTGAAGATACCGAGGAAATGCTGTCGCTGTATCAGGCGATGGATCGAATGAAAAAACGCTACGGTTTTGATGCGGTAGCCCGTTGTGCCGGCGCAAATCTTAAAACAAAGATTCTACCACGATGAGTGTGGGCGTGACCCCATCCCGACAAAAAGGGCTAATTCACTTTGCAATTATACGCCCTTTTTATCGGGCTGAGGTCGGGCTATCTGCGCTACTTCGGTAGCTTGCGTCTATCCCTCACGCAAATCCCATAAAACCTGAACTTTTGTCTTTCATACAAAATTTAATTTTAAAAAAACAACCATGTATCTCAACTGCCACTCTTATCACAGCCTGCGCTATGGCACCATTCCGTTAACCGAATTAGTGCAAATGGCCGCCGCATGCGGTGTAAAAGCCATGGCATTAACTGATATAAATACGGTTACCGGTATTTATGATTTTATCAAAGAATGTCAGGCTGTAAATATAAAACCCATCGTCGGAATTGAATTTAGATACCATAACAAACTACTTTACATTGGCTTAGCCAAAAACGCAGCAGGTCTTGCCGAAATGAACCGTTTTCTGACCCAGCATAATTTTGATAAAACACCCCTACCCGCTCAAGCGCCAGAATTCCACAATGTAAGTATCCTCTATCCAGTTGAAAATGTGCCTGATATTTTTAGAGATTTTGAGTTTTTGGGCATGCGTCCAGAACAACTTCCCTTGCTATTTCATCCCGTATGGAAAAGCAAACTGGATAAAATGGTGGTTTTACAGCCAGTGACTTTTAGGACAAAGAAAGAATTCAATCTGCATAAAATCCTTCGAGCGATTGATACCAATATCATTTTATCAAAACTTACCGAAGCCGATTATTGCAGGACATCAGAAACGATGATTCCATTGGAAGACCTATTGGGAAAATTTAGCGATTACCCTCAAATTATTGAAAACACCGAAAGCATCATTGCCCAATGTAATTTTGAATTCGAATTCAAAACACCCAAAAATAAAACCTATTATACTGATAGTGGCGAAAATGACATGCAGCTGCTAACAAGCCTTGCGCACGAAGGAATGTTAAAGATATATGGCGACACTGATTTTTTGGCGCAAGCCAGAGTAGAAAAAGAATTGAAAGTCATCGATGAGTTAAAATTTAGCGGTTATTTTTTAATCACCTGGGATATCATTCAATACAGTAACAGCATGGGATTCATGCACATTGGTCGGGGTAGCGGTGCCAATAGCATCGTGAGTTACTGTCTTGGCATTACTGACATTTGCCCGATTGAACTGGATTTATACTTTGAGCGTTTTTTAAACCTCAACCGAAAAAGCCCACCCGATTTTGATATTGACTGGAGTTGGAAAGAACGGGATATAATTCTCGAATACATTTTCAATCGGTACGGTCGAGATCATGTGGCTTTTTGTGGTACCAATGTGGAATTCAAATACCGCTCGATATTTCGGGAAGTGGGTAAAGTTTTTGGTTTACCCAAAGAAGAACTGGATGCGCTGGCTAAAAATCCAATGCAGCTGCACGATAACAACTCGGTAGTTGCCTTGGTACAAAAATACGGTATGCTGCTCGAAAAATATCCCAATCAACGCAGCATGCATTCCTGCGGAATCTTGATTTCGGAAGAGCCTATTACAAATTATACCGTTTTAGAAATGCCTCCAAAAGGCTTTCCCATTGTTTTGTTTGACATGCACATTGCCGAAGGGATTGGTTTTGAAAAATTTGATATTTTAAGCCAGCGCGGCATTGGTCATATCGATGACACGGTAAAACTGCTTAGAAAAAACCGCGGTATTGAAGTCAATATTCGCAACACGGCATTGTCAAAAAATGAAGCAAAATGCAATGAATTTTTAAGTACTGGAAAAACCATTGGCTGTTTTTATATCGAAAGTCCCGCCATGCGTGGCTTATTGCGAAGACTCAAATGTGACAATTATAAAATATTAGTCGCTGCTTCCTCCATCATTCGTCCAGGTGTGGCGCAAAGTGGTATGATGAAAGAGTACATTTTCAGGCACAACCACCCCGATCAATTCGAATATTTCCACGAAACATTCCAAGAACATCTGGGAGAAACTTATGGTATTATGGTGTATCAGGAAGATGTGATCAAAATTGCACTGCACTTTGCGGGAGTCCCCGCCTCGGATGGCGATGTTTTACGTCGGGCAATGAGCGGTAAAGGCCGTTCTATGGCAGCATTGCAAAAAGTAAAGGACAATTTTTTTGCTTGTTGTGAACAAAAGGGACATCCTTTAGCACTCAGTCAGGAAATATACCGGCAGATAGAATCCTTTGCGGGTTACTCCTTTTGCAAGGCACATTCTGCTTCCTATGCCGTCGAAAGTTATCAAAGTTTGTACTTGAAAGTACATTACCCAATTGAATTTATGGTGGCCGTCATCAACAACCAAGGCGGTTTTTACAGGACAGAAGTGTATGTACATGAAGCCAAAATGTCCGGTGGTATCATTAACACTCCCTGTGTCAACAAAAGTGAGTATGAAGCAACTATCTATGGAATTGAGGTCTATCTCGGTTTGATGCAACTCGAAGGGCTCGATTCTAAAACTGCGCATCGCATCATTGCAGAGCGCAATAGGGATGGCGAATACCAGTCGCTCGAAGATTTCATCAATCGCATTCCGATAGGTATAGAGGGAATTCAGATCTTAATTTTCATTGGAGCCTTCCGTTTTACGGGTCAGACTAAAAATCAATTACTGGTAATCGCCAGATTGATACTGGTAAATTTCAAACCCGAGAACCGGAATCTAATGCTGCTTCAGGAACCGGTCAAGGAATACAATCTTCCCGTATTAGAACGTTCTCCTTTTGAAGATGCATTCGACGAAATAGAACTACTCAGTTTTCCGGTCTCTTGTTCCCCATTCGATTTGCTGCAAACCAAATACCGTGGCGACGTCTTGGCCAAAGATTTACTGAAATATCATAAGGGTACAGTGAAAATGCTGGCCTATCTTATTTCGAGAAAACACGTCCCTACTAAAAGAGGCACTATGTATTTCGGAACTTGGATTGATGCCGAAGGGGAATTCTTCGATACAGCTCATTTTGCTGATAGCCTGCAAAAATATCCGTTTCAGGGTGGAGGTTGCTATTTGTTATTGGGAACGGTCGAAGTGGATTATCATTTTCCTACTATTACCATAACCAAAATGGCAAAAATGCCTTTTATTCCTGATCCACGTTATTCCAACTCCACAGACCGGCAATACAAAGCGCATCAACAAATTAAAGAGGATGTGAGTATGACACATCGAGCTCCTTATCCGCAGGAAGTCAATCTGCCAAGGCATAAGATGTCTGAATAATTTATCGGTTTATTGTATCGAATGCGCATTGGCGATAAGCAAAACAGAAAAATATTTAAAGAGATTTATTATTAATCTAAGTGGTAAAACTTTTTAATCAAAAAATTTAGAACAAAATAAACCAGTACTGCAACCATTGCAAACGAGAGCATAAAACTTACTAAGTTTATGACAATATTTGGAACAAACTTTAATCTGGGGTGTGTGAAGTAAGGTTCCCGATGCAGCGTTTCGTGAATTTTTTGTTTTGCTATTTTGATTTTCTTTTTGATAATTTAAAAATTTTAAAGACTACCTCATCAATAAATTAAAAGTAATCAAATTGTTATAATGGGTTTGAATTGTTCTTTTTTGTTTGAACTTTAAACACTCTAAATTAAGCAATTAATTTAATATAAAGGAGTTAACAAATACAAAATTATCCTTTACCGATTATTTTCTACTTTTTAATATTAGCAAAACTTCTGTTTCTTAAAACAAATGATATTTTTAGGTATTGAAACACTCTTAATGGTTTACTTAAAAGTACTGACTATAATTTTGAATCCGTATTAAATGGTATTTGCGCCATTGCTCTTTCTGCAATTGCTGTGATTGAAAGCGACGGATTTACTCCCGGATTAGCTGAAATCATAGCACCGTCTATTACGAACATGTTTTTATACCCAAAGACTTCATTATCCTTGTTAATTACTCCTTGCTCGCTGTCTTTTCCCATCACCGCACCTCCTAAAACATGAGCAGTTGATGGTATTCCTGCAATAGATTCTAAGGCAAATGAGGTGGGCACTCCATTAATTATTTTACTATACTTTTCAGTTAATTTTATAGATTCAGGGATATAGGCACTGGGTTTTACTCCTGTGCTGACCGCTGAAGCCATTCCTCCGAAAAAATTATTTTTAAACTTTAAAGTGCTATCAATGGATTGCATGAATAACAAAACCGTTGTGCTTTTTGACCAACTATTCACAAAATAAATTTTGAAATAGCTTACTGGATATTTTAGTACTTGTTGCGCCATATTTAATAAACGACTTGGCGTATTTTTACCATTGGATAAAGGCAAATGAAGTAATTTCCAAAAGCCGGAACCTTCAGAATATCTTACAATTTCCAGATGACTGTTTTCATCCGTGTGAAGTAAACTTCCAATAGCCACTCCTCTTGATAAGTTTTTACTTTTATCCAAAGAGGAAACACTTATCAGCGTTTCGTTATTTGTTCTTATATCATCTCCCACTTTATCTGACAATAACGGAAGTGATTTTGTTTTTAGTTTTAGGAGTAATTTGATGGTACCCAAAACTCCTCCAGAAAAAATCACTCCTTTGGCAGTAAATTCTTTTTTGTGCTTAAAAAATTTAGTGCTTGAATTCGCAAAAACCTTATATCCAGTCGCTCCGTCTTTACCATCAATAGGAAAAACATCATAAACCTCATTTTCAGCTAGAATTTCTGCGCCTAAATTTTGTGCTAAATAAAGATAATTTTTGTCCAATGTGTTTTTTGCATTATACCTGCAACCCGTCATGCATCCGCCACAAAAATTACAGCCAGCTCTTTCAGGTCCTTCACCCTCAAAATATGGATCTTTCACTTTTTCTCCTGCTTTTCCAAAGAAAACAGCGACATCGGGATGTTCAAATTGATCTTCTCGTCCTATATCTTTTGCTAATTTCTTTAACGCAATATCTCCATCAAATAATTTTGGGTTTCGGGCTGCACCAAGCATCATAAGCGCTTTTTGGTAAAATGGTTTTAATTCATTTTCCCAATCTTCTAATTCGCTCCAACTTCCGGATTTGTAAAATGATGATTTTGGAACAGGCAAGGTATTGGCATAAACTAAAGATCCACCTCCAACACCCGTGCCCGATATAATCACAATATGCTTGAAAATGCTCATTTTCATTATACCAAAGAAACGTAAGGACGGCATCCATAGCCATTTAGGAAGATTCCAATTGGTTTTGGCAAAATCGTCGGATTTGTACCATTTTCCTTTTTCAATCACCAGAACTTTATAGCCTTTTTCAGCAAGCCGTAAAGCGCTGACAGAACCTCCAAACCCACTTCCTATTATAATGTAGTCAAAATCGTATTGCATTGTTTTTGAATTATATTCCGAAAATAAGTAATTAATTTGAATAATATGCGTGCATACTAAAATACCGTAATAAATTTATTATTAGATTGAAAAATTACTTCGCTGCTTCTAGATTAAAAAAGACTTGAGTAATTATTTTGGTATAAAATAATTATAAAAAAAAGAGCCTTTCGGTTTGAAATGCTCTTTTAGTTTGTCTTTTCGTTTAAAAAAATAATAATTCCTAACTAATCTGTTATAAGCAACAAACTATTTTTGCAGTGACAGTTTATATTCCTTTAACATTCCCTTTATTTTTTAAGAATATAACTTCAATTATTTTACTGGCCATTCCAAGGTCCATTTTCAGCAGTTTTGATAAAACTTCAATTATATTTTTTTCTTCTTTCTCCAATATTCCATCCGCAAGTAAAACTTCCAATGCGAGAGCAAATACCGTTTCTTTATCCTCGTCTTTAATCCATTCACAACAGTCCGAAATGTATTTTAATTGTCCCATCTCCGTTCTTAAATGGAATGATTTTGCATAAAGAGGCCCAATATCGATTCCCATAAATTTCGTTTTAGAATGCAACAATCGTGATAATGATGCTGTTTCCGAATCCGTAATTTGATTGTCTGCAGAAATACAAGAGTATAAAATTCCAACCCAAGCTTCAAACTCTGAGGTTACAGGATTTTGTTTACTATTATTTTTATCTTCAAATGAGTTCATTTTTTTTTTATTTTTTGGTTAAAGTTACTACTAAAACATTCGTGAATCGCCCAAATTTAAATTTAAAAAACAACTCCCATTTATAGTTTAAATATGAAAAGTTTAAATCCAAGTTATTCTTGAAAAAACAATTCAAACCATGATATCATTTAAAAATGCGTTTGAATCACTAAGAACTGTCTTTTTTGAATACTAAATATTTATTAATTCTTTTTACTTAAGTTGATAAATAACAAATTTTAGCTAAGACTATAGTTTTTATCTATTGAAATTGATTTAGACAAGTAAAAATTTGGGTAATTTCGTAAGGTAAATTTATAAAAAAGAAAATCAATCATACTATGGAAAATAACACAAAACCAACATCCTACGACGTCAACGCAGAAACCAAATGCCCTTTTTCTGGGGTAGTTGCTCCAAAACAAAGCACTGGTAAAGGAAATAGCAACCGCGACTGGTGGCCAAATCAATTGAAATTGAACATTCTGCGCCAAAACTCTCCTCTTTCCAATCCGATGGGAGACACATTTAATTATGCTGAAGAATTCAAGTCTCTAGATTTAGCAACTTTAAAGAAAGATATCATGGATGTCATGACCACATCTCAGGATTGGTGGCCTGCTGATTACGGTAGCTATGGCCCGTTCTTCATTAGAATGGCATGGCACAGTGCCGGAACGTATCGTATTGCAGACGGCCGTGGTGGTGCAGGTTTCGGGACGCAACGTTTTGCACCACTAAACAGTTGGCCAGATAATGCAAACCTAGACAAAGCTCGTTTGTTATTATGGCCACTCAAACAAAAATATGGGAAGAAAATCTCCTGGGCTGATTTAATGGTTCTAACTGGTAACTGCGCGTTAGAATCGGCTGGTTTTGAAACCTTTGGCTATGCTGGGGGACGTGAGGATGTTTGGGAACCACAAGAAGATATCTACTGGGGTTCTGAAAAAGAATGGTTGGCACTTAGTAACACTCCAAATAGTCGTTACTCAGGCGATCGTGATTTAGAAAATCCCTTAGCTGCGGTTCAAATGGGGCTTATTTACGTCAATCCTGAAGGTCCTGACGGTAATCCTGATCCATTGTTGGCAGCTCATGATATTCGGGAGACTTTTAAACGTATGGCAATGAATGATGAAGAAACTGTAGCGCTTATTGCTGGTGGACACACATTGGGGAAAACCCATGGTGCCGCTGATCCTAATAAATACGTGGGCTCAGAACCAGCAGGTTCATTAATTGATGCCCAAGGACAAGGTTGGAAAAACACCTACGGCACTGGAAATGCAGGCGATACAATTACAAGTGGTCTTGAAGGTGCTTGGACCACAACACCAATAAAATGGAGTCATAACTACTTTGAAAACTTGTTTGGGTTCGAATGGGAATTGACTAAGAGCCCGGCCGGTGCACATCAATGGAGACCAAAAGATAATGCAGGCGCAGGTACTGTGCCAGATGCTCACGATGCTACAAAAAGTCACCAACCTTTCATGCTGACTACTGATTTATCGTTAAGAGTTGACCCTATATACGAGAAAATTTCAAGACACTTTTTTGAAAATCCAACAGAATTCAATGATGCGTTTGCAAAAGCATGGTTCAAGCTAACGCACAGAGATATGGGGCCAAAAGTACGCTATTTAGGGCCGGAAGTTCCTGCTGAAGAATTAATTTGGCAAGATCCTGTTCCAGCTGTTTCGCATCCATTAATTGACGTACAGGATATTGCGCTATTGAAAGCAAATATTCTCGCTTCAGGACTATCTATACCTGAATTAGTGAGTACCGCTTGGGCATCGGCATCTACTTTCCGTGGATCAGATAAACGTGGTGGCGCTAATGGAGCACGAATTCGTCTAGAACCACAAAAAGATTGGAAAGTAAATAATCCGTCTCAATTAGAGCGAGTATTAAACAAATTGCAGAGCATCAAAAATGAGTTCAACAACGCGCAACCTAATGGAAAGCAAGTTTCAATTGCGGACTTGATCGTTTTAGGTGGTAGTGCAGGTATTGAAAAAGCTGCTGCAAATGCGGGACAATATGTAACAGTTCCTTTTAGTCCAGGACGGACAGATGCATCACAAGAGCAAACAGATATAGAATCATTTGCAGTTCTTGAACCACAAGCAGACGCATTCCGTAATTATGTTAAGACAAAATTTACGGTTTCGGCAGAAGAAATGTTGGTTGACAAAGCACAATTATTAACATTGACAACACCGGAAATGACAGTTCTTGTGGGCGGTATGCGTGTATTAAATACCAATTTTGATCAGTCGCAAAATGGTGTTTTCACGAAACATCCAGAAGCACTTACCAATGATTTCTTTGTGAATCTACTTGATTTGAGTACCACTTGGAAAGCAGTATCAGAATCTGATGACGCCTTTGTAGGAAGTGATCGTATGGCTGGTGGATTGAAATGGATTGGAACTCGTGTTGACCTTATTTTTGGTTCGAACTCAGAACTTAAAGCCATTGCCGAAGTTTATGGTTGTGCAGATGCTCAAGAAAAATTTGTAAAAGACTTTATTGCAGCTTGGACTAAAGTGATGAACCTTGACCGTTTCGACTTGGTTTAATTATTAGAATATTAAATTTAGCTTAAAAGGTGGTCTAATAATGGACCACCTTTTTTATTTTCTAAATTGATGTGTTTTTAGCCTTTTTAACTATTTGAGTTAGTAATACTTTAGAAGATATCAAATCTTTGTCAAACTGAGCTTATCAAACTACTGCACCTCCTAGTAATATCAAGTTATAACTTTTGCTTTCATTGGTGGTGATGAATTAAAAAACCCTTTTATATTTTTATTAAAAAAATTTCGAAATCCCAAACTACCCATAAAAAAAAACATCTCATTTCTATAAACAAGACAGTTTCTTTATATTTTAAAACCTATGAACTACTCCACTATTTTATAATAGAATATTTCTGGAACCCCTTCTACACCTGCATCCATCATCAATTTTTTCTTTGCCTCAGAGGTAATGCTTTCTTTTGCTTTTTTCATATCTGTGATAGCAAAAACTATCGTTACCATATTAGGATCATCAATACCACGCGCCAATCCTCTATCAATGAAACCTTCTTCCATTCTTTTGGCAGTTCCTTCGGCATCGTACACTTTGAGCCAAGCATCAAAATCTTTTACTTTATGGGTCACCATTACCCTATCTTTCTGGTCAATTGGCGTATCATCATTACGTATCACCTCATGATAAGAAAATTCAGGTTTACCAATCACTCCAGCTTTTTTCATTGCTTCTTTTAGGTATGGAAGTGCGCTGAAATCTTTCGCTTTTTGCAAATCAACAAATTTAGTTGCTGTCACAATCATATTGGCATCATCAGTTCCTCTTCCTACCATATAATGTGAAATAGTATAAGCTGTCCGTATCGAATCATGAGCATCGTATTCTTTTCTCCATTTATCGTAATCAGCTACTTTATGCTTAATCAACATTACTTTAAAGGGTTCAAATACGGCAACAGCGGTAGCAGTGTCCTTAGGCATTGCCTCTTCAGTTTCTGTTTTCTCTGTCTTATTGTTTTTACAAGATAAAAATGAAGTGACCAAAAATACTATCAAAACTGGTTTTAAAAATTTTTTAATGTTTTTCATACTATTATTTTTTAAGTTGTTTTTATTACGTAAATATAACTATAAATACTGATAATGAGCGAATTACAGTTTATTTAGACGCGAAATTATTTCCCGTTTACTTGTAAAATTCACTGAATTCACTAAATACCAATTTTACAGAAGAACAATATCATTATATTCGCCAAATAATTAGGACGATTAGTCATCACTATCTCGTTTGTTTAAAGCGGATTAGGGTTTCTTTTATTAATTTAAGAATGAATATTGGGGCTAATTAAATAATGTCAAAATTTATAAAATGAAACGAAAAATATTACAATTGTTATTTTTAATACTGCCTTTTTTATGTAACGCTCAAGAATATATAGATCTATTTTCCGTAAACTATGGAAAATCACAAGAAAAAACATTTGAAAATTCATCTGTTAATACCAGCATCTCCACATTTCAAACAAATCTTACTTTACCAGTTGTTTTAAATGAAAAATATACTGCTGTTGCCGGTGTAAATTTCAGCAGCTATAGCTTACAATTATTTCCCGATTCCAATAACAATCATTTATATTCAACAAATTTAAGAGCTGGTCTGAGTGTAAAACATTCCGAACATTGGAGTGGACTATACCTTTTCCTGCCAAAAGTGGCATCTGATTATATTAATGTCAGCAGTGAAGATATTTATCTAGGCGGATTGGCTGTATTAAAATATAAAAGAAACGAAAATTTTGGTTACGGTTTAGGACTTTACGGCAGCAGTGAAGCTTATGGTATGTCCGTGGTTCCCATTGTTACTTTCTATTATCACAGTCCGAATAAACGTTTTGAAATAAATGCCTTTATGCCAAATGATGCTGATATCAATTATAGTTTAACTGATAAAACAAGAATCGGTGTTGATTTTCTTGGTCATGGAAATAGTTACAAACTGACCACTGATAATATTCGTTCGAATTATGTCGAAAATAACTCGATAGATTTTTCTTCTTACGTACAACGAAGTGTGCTCGACAAAAAAATTCTCTTACGTCTAAAATTAGGCTATTCTTTAAACGATTTTAGAGTATACCCAATGGATCAAAAACTTGATTTACAAATTCTGGCATTAAAATTTGGTGATAACCGCACCCGATTGTTTGAAGACAAATCAAACACGATACTTTTAAAGATGGAAGCTATCTATCGTTTTGATTTGGGTAACGTTAAAAAATAACGCTATACATTATATTCTTAATTCATAAAAAAACCGCCTTGTTTTACTATAACGAGGCGGTTTTTATCATTCATATTACGTCAAACCAATTATCGACTTTATATCATCAATTATTTGTTGATCCAAGTATTATTTATTGGCGTAGCATCCATGAAAATGCCGCCATCAAGTGTTACCGATTTTACTTTTTTGTTTCCTTTAAAAGTGAATTTTACCATCTTTTGGTTAGCTTCCCAAACTGCCGGTGTTTTATGCACCGTTTCTTTCGTTCCATCCACATAAACAATATTTATATCAAAAGGAATCGCAAAACCACCTTCATTTTTTATAGAAATAGAATTGTTTGAAGCTTTGGAACTTGAATTTACAATTGCCAAATCAATATAATTATTGCTAAAAAACCAATTATTGAAAAACCAATTTAAATTTTTACCGGCACTGCTATTCATGGAATAAAAATAATCCCAAGGAATAGGATGTTTACCGTTCCAGTCTTGCATATAATTGTGTAGTGCTTTTTTAAATAAATCATCCCCAAGCATGTCTTTTAAAGCCAAATAAGAAAGTGAAGCTTTTCCATAAGAATTATTTCCATAACCAACACCTGATACTTGAGAGGACATGGAGATTATTGGCTGATCTTCTTCTGCAGATTTATCATTAATGTATCTATTAACTCTAAAGTTTTTATAAAATTTATCAGCGGCTTCTTTTCCATGCTCTGCAATCCCAATTAAATATTCGAGTGTTGTTGCCCAACCTTCATCCATAAACGCATAACGGCTTTCATTTATACCCATATAAAACGGGAAATAAGTATGCGCAATCTCATGATCTTGTACCAATTGTGCAAAAACTGGATCACCCATTTGTGAATCGTTAACCATCATAGGATATTCCATATCGGCAAAACCTTGAAATGCAGTCATTTTAGAAAAAGGGTAAGGTACTCCTGGCCAATTGTTAGAAAACCACGCTAATGCATAGTTGTTATTTTTTACCGAATTGATAAAATCAGTTCCTTTTACGTCATAAGCAGCCTGAGTACTCACACGACGATTGGTTTTATTGTCTACAATAACGCTTCCGGCATCCCATAAATAATGATTACTTAAACCAAAGCAGACATCCGAAATTGAATTTGCTTTGAATTTCCATGTATTCATATCATTCTGCAACGTTACTTTTCCATCTTTCATTTCCTGTTCATTGGCAATATGCATCACCTCATCCGTCGTGTATGATTTTTTTAATCTCGCAGCGTATTCCGCTTGCAAAACCTCTTCAGGATTTAGCAAATCACCCGTGGCATATACCACATAATTTTTAGGCGCTTTTATAGAAAAAGTGTAGTCATTGAAATCATTATAAAATTCCTGACGATCCGTGTGTGGAAGTCGATCCCATCCATTATAATCATCATATACGGAAACGCGGGGATAACTGTAAGCGACAAAAAAAGTAGAATCGTCTATTTGTCCCTCTCTCCCGCTCTCTTTGGATAACGGATAATTCCAATTGATATTTAAAGTTGCTTTTGTATGAGGAAGCAAAGGTTTTTTGAGTTTAACACTCCCTACTGTCCCCCAATTTTTAGCATTTTCGTTATAAATCTCATCATTAATTTTAACGGAAGTCAAAGTCAATCCTGCTGATAAAAAATCTTCACTCACCTCTCCGCCACGAGGCGACATTGGCTTATGCAAATTGTTTACGAAACGAATGACAATCGTTTTTAAAGTATCATTACTGTTGTTTTCATAAACAATACTTTCTGTACCGCTAACGATTTTGGTATCGGGATTTACGGAAATTTCCATTGTGTAATTCCCTTTATTCTGCCAGTACTTTTTACCTGGTTTTCCAGTTGTGGAGCGGCTTTCTTTTAGATAAGATTCCTTAATATTTCTAGGTGTGTATAGCTCTTGTGCTATACCGTTTTGCGCCCAAAAAGCGATTACAAACAACAATAATAATGGGGATTTTTTTTTCATAGCCGCGGAATTTCAAATATAAATGTTAGTAATAAAGTATTAGTAGCAATAAATTCCATTTTGTAACACAATCATCTTGAATAAAAAATTTAGTTATTCTCCAATCTTAAATTTGTGGGCTTCCAAAAAATTAGAGGAACTGCGCATTTTGAAACATAAAAAAACCGTCTCGTTATAATAAACGAGACGGTTTTTGATTTTCGAATAAAACTCAATTACAATATGTAATCCGTAGTTATAAAATTTGACTGATCACTATTCAATAAAGCCTGTAAAATTGCATTATTATATTCATTGTCTTTTGAAGCTACGAAAGTTCTAATAGAGAACGAGCGCAAAGCGTCATGAATACTCAATGTTCCCACAGCGGAGTCCTTACGACCTGTAAAAGGGTAAATATCTGGGCCTCTTTGACAAGAACTATTAAGATTGACACGGCAAACTAGATTTACTAATGTGTCGATAAGCGGTGCAATTGTTTTGATATCTTTTCCAAACAAACTTACTTGCTGTCCGTAATTAGACTCTGCCATATCGTTTAATGGCTCTTGTATATCTTTGAAAGTTAAAACAGGCACTACGGGTCCGAATTGTTCTTCATGATACACCCGCATTTCCTTATTTATGGGATATAAAACGGCTGGAAAAATATAATTTGGGGAATGTTCCCCTCCTTTTTCATTGATTACCTTCGCTCCTTTTGCAATAGCATCATCAATCAATTCTTGGATATAAGCTGGTTTTTCTTTCTCCGGTAAAGGCGTTAAAGAAACTGCTTTATCCCAAGGATTCCCAAAAACTAGCGCATCAACTTTGGCAGCGAAACGTTTATTAAATTCTTCCGCTATAGATTCGTGCACATATAAAATTTTCAGGGCGGTGCAACGCTGTCCGTTGAAAGATAAAGTTCCGGCAATACATTCTTGAATGGCCAAATCTAAATCGGCGTCCGGTAATATTATCGCAGGGTTTTTGGCTTCCAAGCCTAAAATTAATCGCAATCTGTTTTTATTTGGGTGCTGATCCTGCAAAGCAATCGCTGATTTACTATTTCCTATCAATGCCAAAACAGCCACTTTTCCTGATTTCATAATAGGCGAAGCCACCTCTCTACCTCTACCGTACACAATATTTATAACACCCGCTGGAAAACTGTTTCTGAAAGCTTCCAATAAAGGCGAAATTAATAAAACTCCATGTTTTGCGGGTTTAAATACTACTGTATTTCCCATAATTAGAGCAGGGATTAATAAGGCGAAGGTTTCGTTTAGCGGATAATTGTATGGTCCAAGACACAACACAACTCCTAGTGGTCCGCGACGTACCATTGCATTTACGCCTTGGCTCTTTGTAAAACGGGCACTGTTTCGATCCAGTTGTTTGTAATCTTCAATTGTATCATAGATGTATTCTACGGTCCTGTCAAACTCTTTTTGGGAATCGGGCAATGTTTTTCCTATTTCCCACATCAAGAACTTCACTACTTCTTCACGGGTCGCTTCCATTTGAGTAACAAAACGTTTCATGCATTTGATACGGTCCGCGACTTTCATGGTAGGCCATAATCCTTGACCATTATTGTAGGCAGCATACGCAGCATCAACCGCTTCTACTCCTTCTACTTCTCCCATAAAAGGAATCGACCCTAAGATGGTTGGATCATATTTTTCTGTGGAGGAAATCGTAGAAAATACGGGAGTTGTCTGCCCTTCCCATTTTTTTAATTCACCATTTACTAAATAAGTATCTTGGTTTAATAAGGTCTTTATCTGAAATTCTTCTGGTATTGAATTCATTTTTGGTTGTTTTTGTTTTTTGGTATTTTAAGGTCCGAAAAGAAGTTATTGCCTTGTTCGGTTTTATGGAGAAACGATATCTCCGTTCCAAGCCAAAATTCCTCCCGTTAAATTATAGGCGTTTTCAATGCCTAATTCATTCATAATTTCACAGGCTTTTGCACTTCTTGCTCCAGAACGACAATAAACATAATAGTTTTTACTTTTATCTAATGCGTCTATTTCGGAAACAAAAACGGGTCCTTGATGAATATCAATATTTATCGCATTGGATATAATTCCGTCATTGTATTCGTCCTCAGTTCTTACGTCTAGTATTACTGCATTCTCATCTGCTTCGAGCTGAGAAATCCAATCTTCTTGTGTTAAATTCATGATGATGTTTTTTGTAAAAATACAACGTTTTTAAATAACTATAAACGGTCCCCTTCTAAATTATATTATATTTCACAGAAAACGTTTTAGTTAAACATTAATAATCAGCAAATTATATTTTTGTTTACGAAATTATTAACATTTAGTCCATTAAATCCATAGGAAATACATTTATATCTAACCTTGAATTTTGTTTTACATCCACATTTTCAATTAAATAGTTCCCCTGAATTATTAACTTTTTAGCTTACTTTTACACTACTTATCTTGATTTTTTTCAAAATAACGGTTCTTTTTTAACTAGATATATTTTAAAAAAACACTTCGCAATGCATGATTCTGACGATTTAAAAAAAATATTTCCATCGTTTTCAGACGAGCTTATTAACGACATTGAAACTAACGCTGTTAGACACTCATATAAAGCGGGAGATATCATCATGCGCACAGGCCAGTATATAAACAATACACTTTTGATTATTAAAGGTCAAATTAAGATTTATCGGGAAGGAGAAAATGGAGGTGAGTTTTTCATGTATTATTTGCAGCCGGGACAAGCTTGTGCGGTTTCTATGATTTGTGCGAATAAAAATCAAACAAGCCAAATTATGGCAAAGGTGGTTGAGGATGTTGAGCTAATTATGATCCCGCTTTCCTTGATGGAAAAGTGGATGATGGCGCATCGCAGTTGGTATGAATTTGTAATCTTTACGTATCGAACTCGATTTGAAGAAGTCTTGGAAGTTGTTGATAGTATTGCATTTCGAGCCATGGACGAACGATTAGAATTTTATTTAAAACGTCACGCTGAGGCTTGTGGTTGTAAAGAGTTAAAATTATCGCATCAAGAAATTGCCACTGAACTCAATACTTCCAGAGAAGTAATTTCCCGCTTGCTTAAAAAGATGGAACAACGAGGTTTAGTTCGATTATACCGCAATAATATTGAACTTTTGACCTAAAAAATGTTCAATGTGACATATGTTACTGTTTGTAAATTAGATACAAGCGACCTTTGCAATAAAAAATTTAAAGATGGAATATTTAGGTTATTTTGCTTCAATTATTATCGGACTTTCCCTAGGTTTAATAGGAGGTGGCGGATCCATTCTTACCATACCGATTTTAGTCTATTTATTTAAAATAGAACCCGAATTAGCCACAAGCTATTCTTTATTTATAGTGGGAATTACTGCTTTATTTGGTTGTATAAGCCATTATAAAATGGGGAATCTTAAAATAAAATCAGCACTATATTTCGCCATTCCTTCCGTATTTTCTATTTTGATAATTCGGGAAGTTATTTTTCCAAAAATAGCATCTACACTTTTCTCCATTGCTTCTTATCAAGTTTCAAAAAGTTTCTTGATAATGATTGTTTTTTCTGTACTTATGATGGCAGCGGCGATATCGATGATACGGAAAAGAAAATCAATCCCGAATCCTCCAAAAACAAATTACACACAACTAGGAGTAATTGGATTTATAGTGGGAATTGTAACTGGATTTTTGGGTGCTGGTGGTGGGTTTCTAATCATACCCGCACTATTATTTTTCGCTAATTTACCAATGAAACAAGCAGTTGGAACCTCATTACTAATTATATTTATAAATTCAAGTATCGGTTTTGCAGGCGATTTATATATTGGCACACCCATTAATTATTCGTTTTTACTTGTGATTTCGAGTATTGCTTTTGTCGGAATGATAATTGGAATCCAGCTTTCAAAAAAAATTGATGGGGCTAAACTTAAACCCATTTTTGGTTGGTTTATATTAGTCATGGGAATATATATTATTGCCAAGGAAATCTTCTTTAAATAAAATACATTGTGTAACAATAGTCACAGTTAAATTGAAATTCAAGAATTACCTTTGTATTAGAATCTTTAAAAATAAAATCATGAAAATAGAACAAATATATACCGGATGTTTAGCACAAGGCGCGTACTACATAACTTCAAATAACGAAGCGGTCATTATAGATCCACTTCGCGAAATACAACCTTATCTGGACCGATTAAAACGTGATAATGTCAAACTTAAATATATTTTTGAAACCCATTTCCATGCTGATTTTGTTTCAGGACACATCGATTTAAGCAGAGAAACTGGCGCCCCAATTGTTTATGGACCAAGCGCTAATCCAGAATTTGAAGCAATAATAGCAACAGATGGTCAAGAATTTCCGCTTGGAGATATTAAAATAAAAGCGCTGCACACGCCGGGGCACACGATGGAAAGCACAACTTACTTGTTGCTTGATAAAAACGGAAAAGAATACGCCATTTTCTCAGGCGATACTTTGTTCATCGGCGATGTAGGAAGACCTGATTTAGCTCAAAAGTCGGCTCATATGACACAGGAACAATTAGCGGGAATATTATATAATTCGCTACGAACGAAAATAATGACTTTGCCCGATGAAGTCATTGTTTATCCAGCTCATGGTGCCGGAAGTGCTTGTGGAAAAAATATGAGTAAAGAAACTGTTGGTACAATTGGTAACCAAAAAGCAACTAATTATGCTTTGAGAGCTAATATGACTGAGGACGAATTTATCAAAGAAGTTACAGATGGTTTATTGCCTCCCCCAGCCTATTTTGGTATGAATGTGGCCATGAATAAACAGGGATATGAAAGCTTTGACACCGTTTTACATAACGGAATGAAAGCAATAAAAGTAAATGATTTTGAATCTGTTGTCGAAGAGACTGGCGCTTTAATCTTGGACACTCGTAAAAATGGGGCTTTCGCCAAAGGATTTATTCCACAATCAATAAATATAGGTATTGATGGTGATTTTGCGCCGTGGGTAGGCGCTTTAATTGCCGATGTAAAACAACCGATTATTCTCGTGACAGAACTAGGTCAGGAAGAAGAGTCAGTTACTCGATTAAGCCGAGTGGGTTTTGACAATTTAATTGGGCATCTTGAAGGTGGTTTCGAGGCTTGGAAAAACGGAGGAAAAGAAGTTGATACGATAAACCGAATTACCGCAGAAGAGTTTGCCAAAAAAGTAAAAATTGGTGAAAGCAAAGTAATAGATATCCGCAAAGAAAGTGAATATTGCGCGGAACATGTTGACGAGGCTTTCAGCAAGCCTTTGGCCAGCATAAATGATTGGATTAAAGATATTGAACCTAAAGAACCGTTTTTCCTTCATTGTGCGGGCGGATATCGCAGTATGATCGCGGCTTCTATCTTGCAGGCTCGTGGTTTCAGGAATTTTACGGAAATTGAAGGTGGATTTAACGCTATAGCAAAAACTGTTGTACCAAAAACCGATTTTGTATGCCAAAGTAAAGTGTTATAACAACTTTTTTTTAGTGCAATATTTTACTAAAACAACTCTATTTCAGCAAATTAAACCTTAAATTTACTTTAGATTTTAATCATTTAAATTGTAATATTATGAAAAAAAACATGGGTCTCACTGATAAAATTATTAGAAGTAGCATCGCGGCTATTATTGCAATATTGTATTTTACCAATGTAATTAGCGGAACGCTTGCTATAATTTTGGGTGTTTTTGCGGTTATTTTTTTAATCACAAGTTTTGTAAGCTTTTGCCCGTTGTATTTCCCTTTTGGTTTTTCAACTCGAAAAGAAGTATAAAATGGAAGAAACTAAATGTTGCGTAGTATCTTGCGAAAAACCATTGGATCGAGAGTATTGGGATGCACAATACAAAGCGAAATCCACCGGTTGGGACTTAGGTGAAGTTTCCCCACCTATTAAAAACTATGTCGATACTTTAGAAAATAAAAACAGTAGTATTTTAATTCCAGGATGTGGCAATACTTATGAAGCGGAATATCTTTTACAAAAAGGGTTTATCAATATTACCGTTATTGATATTGCGCCAACACTAGTCGAAAACATAAAACAAAAATTTGCAAACAACAGCAACATAAAGGTTGTATTGGGTGATTTTTTTGCCCATCAAGGGGAATATGATTTGATTCTTGAACAAACTTTTTTCTGTGCCTTGCCTCCTACTATGCGTCAAAAATACGTTTGGAAAATGCATCAACTTTTAGCGGATGATGGAAAGCTTGCAGGGTTATTATTTAACAGAAATTTTGAGGTAAGTCCACCATTTGGTGGAAGCAAAGAGGAATATTCGCTTTTATTCAAAGAGGCTTTTGACTTTTTAAAATTGGATGTGTGCCAAAATTCAATAGCTCCTCGAGCTAATTCAGAATTATTTATAGAATTCAAAAAAAATGCGGGTGCTATTGTGAATCTATACCAATTTGAAGGGATTACCTGCAGTGGTTGCAGTGAAACCATTACCAAAAAAATCGCTGAAATAGACGGAATCCTAAACCTAAGTATCAGTAGTAATTATTCGGAAATACTGATCGTTAGTACCAAAGAAATTGCATTAGAAGAATTGCAAAAAGTAATTTCTTATGATGAGAAGTATACCATTAAAAAAATTAGTCAGTTGCATTAGATTACTAAATTAAAAAAAATGAAAGAACTACTGTTTACCAATTGGCATGTAATGCGTTGGGTTCGTTTAGCCTTTTCTTTGTTTTTATTTGCGCAAGCATATATCCTTAGAGAATGGACGTTTATCGCTTTTGGTTTGTTTTTTTTCATTCAGGTCATTTTTAACTTAGGATGCGGACCAAATGGTTGCGCCATTCCAAACAAAAAATAAAATAAAGATGAGTAATTTCGATACTATTATAAAATCTGAAAAGCCAGTATTAGTTGACTTTTTCGCTACATGGTGCGGGCCGTGCCAAATGTTAGGACCTATTTTAAAAGATGTAAAAGATAGTTTGGGAGATCGTATTTCTATCATAAAAATTGATGTGGATAAAAACCAACAAATAGCATCACAATACCAAGTGCGAGGCGTTCCCACTATGATTCTGTTTCAAAACGGCAAGCAGTTATGGAGACAATCAGGTGTTCTGACTAAAGAGGATCTAATTAAAACGATATTAGAAAAAAGTAATTAATTACTAAAAAAGGAACAGTCATAAATGCTATTGCAGGGTATTACCTTTATAGCTTTAAATTTGTTCTTCTAACACTTGTTCCATAATTTACAAACCTTTAGAAAGTACTTTGCCAAGAAGTTTAAGGGAGGGATTGACATTTAATATGTTTTTTAAAAAAAGTTAGATTACTTTTTTTATCTTTAAAATCAGTATGGAAAATAGACCAAAATTCAGGCTTTCAAAATCCGAATCTTCATTTATCAGGGAACCTTTATCAAGATTCAAAAACTTGATTTTTACTTTTAAAGTACAATATAACTTTATTAAAGCATTTCGTAAGATGCATTTTATTGGCCCTTGCGTGACTGTATTTGGTTCTGCCCGATTTGGACCAGAAACAATTCATTATCAAGATGCCGAACGAATTGGAGCCGAATTGGCTAAACTTGGGTTTACAGTCATGACCGGTGGCGGCCCCGGAATCATGGAAGCAGCAAATAAAGGGGCGTATGAAATTGGCGGTTATTCTGTAGGATGCAATATTGTTCTCCCTGTTGAACAAAAACCAAATCCATATTTGCATAAATGGATTTATATTCCTTACTTTTTTGTCAGAAAAGTGATTTTGATAAAATATTCCTATGCCTTTGTTGTAATGCCTGGCGGAATTGGCACTTTGGACGAATTATTTGAAGCACTAACGCTAATTCAAAATAAAATCATTAACAGTTTTCCAGTTGTAATTTATGATTCAAAGTATCATAAGGAACTTTGGGAACACATTCAAATGATGTCAAAAAATGAGAGTATAACTCCGGAAGATATGAAGATGTTATTTGTTACGGATTCTGTTGAAGATTTAATAGCACATATTAAAAAACACTCTATCAAAAAATTTGGATTAGTAAAAGAACCATATAAATCCAAATGGTGGTTTAGAGAAAAAAGGAAATAAAATATTTTTTTTAGCTATATAAAAAAGGCAAATTAGCCAATTAAGCAACTCATCTTCTAATTTATTTCTATCTATTTTGAAATAAAGAATAGTATTAAACTATCCATTTCAACAATACTTTTTCTAAATCAGATTGAATTATGGGTTTAGAAATATAATCATTCATTCCTGATTTTAAACATTTTTCTTTCTCTTCGATAAATATTCCAGCGGTCAATGCTATGATGGGAGGATTTGTAGAATGGCTCAATTTCCGAATTTCAGCAGTGGTTTCAAACCCATTTTTTTTAGGCATTTGTATGTCCATTAAAATAATATCCAGCTTTTCTTTTTTATACAGTTTTATCGCTTCTTTTCCGTCTATAGCTTCAAAAATAATACAATTGGGAATTATTTTTTTTATTAGTTTTTTAGCCAGTAACATATTAATCCTATTGTCCTCAACAATAAGTACTTTGGTGTAATTGAGATTTTCTTTTACTGGTTCTTTTGTTTCCTCTAATTGAAAAGGAAAAGGTATTTTTAAGCTTTTGGATTTTTTAAATTCGACAGAAAAATTGAAATCACTTCCTTTTCCATAATGACTGTTAAGCTGTAACTTACTCTTCATCAATTCCAGAAGTTGATTAGAAATTGCCAGTCCTAAGCCTGTCCCTCCAAATTTTCGCGTGGTTGAAGCATCTTCTTGTACAAAAGAATGAAATATTTTTTCTTGATTGTTGTGTTTTATTCCAATGCCGGTATCTTTTACAGAAAAATTAATAGCAGCAATATTTTCATCAACAGAAGGTAATCCAGTAATATCTAAACTTATTGTCCCTTCGGAAGTGAATTTTAAAGCGTTACCAATTAAGTTTACGATAATCTGTTTGAGTCTTATGGAGTCAGCATAAACAAACTGAGGTACATTCTCATCAATAGTCAACATTAACTCAATATTTTTTAAATTTGCTTGGTGTTTAAAAAGACTGACGACTTGATGAGTTAGCAAAAAAAGATCAACTTCTTCCATATGTAATTCTAATTTCCCTGCTTCAATTTTAGAAAAATCTAAAACATCATTAATTATATCCATCAATATTACTGCTGACTCATTAACAATATTTATATATTCCAATTGATTGGTGTCCAAGTTCGTTTTCATTAGCAAATCCGTAAACCCAATAATTCCATTCAACGGAGTCCTAATTTCATGACTCATATTCGTTAAAAAATTAGATTTAGCCTTATTGGCAGCCTCGGCTAGATCTTTTGCTTTTGTAAGTTCTTTTTGCATTAGCTTAATCTCAGTAATCTCAACAAAGCTGATTACTATTTCAGTTAATTCTCCCAGTGTATTTTTCTCTGAGAAACCATTGACCAAAAGCGAAATAATTTCTTTGGAATGGGGACGTTTAACTCCAGCTATGAAATTTTTGAGCGGCTGTTGGCTCGTTAAAATTTGGTTTACCGGATAGTGTTCAAGTCGTAATGGCGCATTATTTTCATCTAAGAATTTCCATTCTGAATCAATTATTTGTTTCCCTTTCATCTGATCTTCACTTAAGCTAAGCAGTTCAGAAGCTTTAGGATTACACATAATAATGGATCCATTCGGGGAATGAACGACAATACCTACATCCAGATTATTTAATAAATCCCGATATCTATTTTCGATATCTAACAATGCGACCTCAGCTTTCTTAAGTTCAGTTATATCAATCAATGTAACAAGACACTGTCCTTGATCTTTTGCAACAACCCCAGTCAGGTAACCATAAAATACTGTAGTGTCATTTATCAAAAAACGTAACTCACAAGATTCTTTAACCTTACTTGTAAAGATTTTATCTAAAAAAAGATTGAAAATAGTTTTAGTGTCATTAGAAATAAAAAAGCCAAACATACCACTTATTAGTTTGGATCTTTCTCTAAATAGCATGTTAGAACCTGCTAAATTAACGTCAATAATTTTTCCTTCATTAGAAAGGGTAAAATATCCTGAAGGGGCAAAATCATATAATTCAGTATATTTTTCATTAGCAATTTCAGCTTGTCCTTTTGCGAAAAGCAATTCTTCGTTCTGCATTTCAAGTTCAATCTGATGCACTTCCAGTTCATGAATGAGTTTCAAAGTCATGGCTTCAGAAAGTTTTCCGACCGCTTTTTCTTGAATTTTATTTGCTTGTAATTCTTCGGCTTTTTCGCGAAGAATTGCAATAATTTTCGATTTGTTTTTGGTATTTTTCATACGCTCTAACTATTAAAAAATATGCTGATATTGTCAATTCATTCTTTAAAAAATTATCTTTGAACCTAATTAATTCAATGAATCGTTGGAAGTAATTAAACTCCGTAAAACCAATATTACATCAAAATATAAAATTTCCTTCCAACTCAAAAATCTATCTCAAAATCAATTTTTAAAAATCTAAAAACTCCAAAAAGTAATTTTAAATACATTCACGATATTAGTTTTTTTTAGGAAATTGAAGATACTGATTTCTAACATATTAACCAATGTTAAATCAATTTATTTTTTGTAAAAATTTGTTTCATAGGCTTATAAAAAAATTATTTATCCAACCATTTATGTAAGATGTTTTCTAAATCAGTCTGAATTATTGGTTTTGATAAATAATCATCCATTCCTGATTCTAGACATTTTTCTTTATCGCCAATCATAATTCCCGCTGTTATTGCTATAATAGGAGTTTTAACAACATCTTCTAATTCTCTTATTTCCTGAGTGGCTTCGTAGCCATTTTTATTTGGCATTTGAATATCCATTAATATAACATCCGGTATCTCTGTCTTATATTTTTCTACAGCTTCATTCCCATCTTTGGCTTCAAAAATAATACAGTTTGAAATTAATTTTTTCACCAGTGTTTTAGCCAACAACATATTAATTTTATTATCCTCAACAATTAAAACTTTTTTATTGGTAAGAATTTCCGTGGAAATTGGAGTTTCACTTGCATTTCCAACTATTTCTTCAAAAGGAGTCTGTTTTTTTGCTTTGGCCTTTCTAAATTTAATCTCAAAGAAAAAATCGCTACCATCTCCATATTTACTAATCAACTGCAGTTTGCTGTCCATTAAGGCTAAAAGCTGATTCGAAATCGCTAAACCTAATCCTGTTCCTCCATATTTTCGGTTGGTAGAATTGTCTTCCTGCACGAAAGAATTAAATATTTTTTTATTATTATTTGTTTTAATTCCAATACCAGTATCCTTAACAGAAAACTTTAGGGTTGTCCATTTTTTCTCTGAATCATCGATTACGTTAACATCCAACTGTATTTGGCCAAAAGTTGTAAACTTTACGGCATTACTCAATAGGTTTACCAATATTTGTTTTAACCTAATTGAATCCGCTAAAATCCACTTTGGAACATTACTGTCAATATTTAGTGACAAGGCTATCTTTTTTTGATTGGCTTGGTATTTAAATAAATCGATGACCTGATGTGTCAATTTAAAGATGTCTGTTTCTTCAATAAGCAATTCTAAATTTCCTGATTCAATTTTAGAAAAATCCAAAACATCATTAACCAGTTGCATCAATGTTGTGGCGGATTCATTTACAGTTGACATATACTCCAACTGATTTTTTTCAAGATCTGATTTCATCAACAAATGAGTAAACCCAATTATTCCGTTTAAGGGAGTTCGAATTTCGTGACTCATGTTGGCAAGAAAATCTGTTTTAGCTTTATTAGCGGCTTCCGCTTGTTCCTTGGATTTTAATAATTCAATTTCCATCAATTTTCGTTCCGTGATATCAATAAAACTAATCACAATTTCAGTAACCTCATCTTTGTTATCTTGAACAAGAAAACCATTGACTAAAAGCCAAATTATATCATTAGTTAACGGTCGATTGACTCCAACTGTAATGTTTTTAATTGATTTGCCAGTGCTAATAATTAGATTTACAGGATAGTCTTCTATCCGCATCACAGAATTATCTTCGTTTATAAACCGCCATTTCGGATCAATCACATTTCTCCCTAACATTTGATTCACACTTAATCCCAATAATTCTGATGCTTTCACATTACTCATAATAATTGAAGTATCAGGTTTATGTACAATAATCCCAGCATCAAGATTTTGTAATAGACCACGATATCTTTCTTCGCTTTTCTGCAACGTATCATCTGCAAGTTTAACCTTAGTGATATCACGAGAAAGACATATAAAATGCGTATCATGTTCGGCAGTTTCTTTCATCGGAGCTATGGAAAGTTCGTACCAACGCAGTTCCTTTTCTCTATCCAAAACATACTGACGTCCTGTTGAAAATCCTTTTTCCGCTGCCTCTCGGATTGCTGAGAAGGCTAAATTAGCCGCATCAGCCGGTAATATTTCTGATATTTTCTTGCCAATAAATCGATCTGATGGGCTCAAAAGTGGATCTTTCCGATGGGAATGATACTTGTAAATAGTGCCATCTAAACCTACTTCAACCATTAAATCTGGAATAGCATCAATTATTGCCTCCATCTTTTTATTGGTTTTCTTGAGTTCTTCTTCGGCTTTTTTGCGTTCACTTACGTCTCTAACTATTGCTACGACACGTCCATCAGCGAGCATTTTAGCACTGATTTCAACTGCTACTAAAGATTTATCCTTGCGCAACATATTACGCTCAAGGGAAGTTCGTTCTCCATTGAGCAATTCTTCTCGCATAATTGGCCTATCGGCAAGCTCAATATTTGTAAAGAGATCTGTTATATTTTTTTCGCAAAGTTCTTCTTTGGTGTAGCCAAGCATAGCACAAGCGCTTTCATTCACTTCGAGCAAATCACCTGAAATATCATTAATAAAAATAGCATCTGAAGCCTGTTCAATAAGACTACGGTATTTATCTTCGCTGCTAATAAGTTGTTCTCTTATATTTATTAATTCGGTAATTTCAGTCATTGCTCCATTTAAACGAATCACTTTCCCAGATTCATCTCTAGTTATAAAAACCCGATCGTAAAATATACCATAACTTCCATCCGCCTTTTGAAAACGAAATTCATTAGACCATGTTGAAGTGGTTTCTTCATAAGATGCATTAAGAGTATTAATTACTCTTTCATAATCATCTGGATGAACTTTTTCTTTCCACAGTGCTGCGTCTAGTTTTAATTTTTTATCTTCATTATCTAAAGTAAAAAGGCTCAAAAAGGCATCATTGTACCAGCTTTCTTCTGTCAATATATTGTATTCATATAGCGCATCATTAGTGGCGCACGAAATCATTTCAAATCGCTCATTGGCAATTTTTATTTTTTCCTCCGCTTTTTTAATGTTAGAAAGATCAAATCCCATTCCTAAGAGGCATTTATTTTCTTTATACTCAAAAGCATGAGAACTAATATAATATGGAATTTTAGCTTTGTTTTTTGTAAATAATTCTACTTCTATTCCTTGCGATTTTTTTTCAAATATGGTCTTTATTCTTGTTCTTATTTTTTCTTTAAAATCTTCGTCATAAAAATCAATCGGTTCCATTTGAGCTATTTCTTCTGTTGTGTAGCCCGTAATGGTCTCGAAATTTTTATTCCATTTTACAAACTTACCAGATTCATCATACAGATAAAAAATACCCGGAAGGTTATTGATTATTATTTCCGATAGTTGTTTCTCATTTAAGATTGCATCTTCAGCAATCTTGCGTTCCGTTATATCAGTGGTTGTGCCAATATAACCCACAATTTGATTTTCAGAGTTTCGCTCCGGAATAGCCTGACCCATTACCCAAGTGATAGCACCATCAGGGCGAACAAAACGATATTCTGACTCCGAGATTTCCTGAAGTGAGGTAGCATTCTCCCAGCCTTCAAAAAGTTTATTTTTATCCTCAAAATGTACAGCATCCAGCCAACCAATTCCTAATGCTTCCTGAGGGGAAAGACCCGACATCTGGCACCATCGAGGATTAACATAGGTGGTGCTACCTGATGCATCGGTGCGGAATATACCCACCGGAGATACTTCAGAAAGGGTATGATATCGTTGTTCGCTTTCAAAAACTCCTTGTTCTGCTTTTTTTCTTAAGGCTTCTTTTTCAAAAATTTCCATTGCAAAGCCAACATCACCGTTCGCTTCTTCTAATAACGCAATTTCCTCTTCGTCAAAAAAGTTTTTCTCACTGGCATAAAAAGTAAAAATTCCAATTACTTTCCCGAATTTTTTTATGGGAAGTGTCATTAAAGATAGATAGCCCCGATCTACCGCCTCATCTTTCCAAGGCTTCATCATTAAATCGTTTTCAATATCATTGCAAACAACATATCTTTGTTCCCTTACAGCAGTACCGCCTGGACCTCTGCCTTCTGGGAGGTCATCAGCTATAGAAATAGTTTTAATGATTGAATGATACCCTCGATCTTCACCAGCAATCATTGCAGGAATAACTTTTTTAGAAGTTTCATCTATAATTCCAATCCATGCCATTCTAAACTTACCTACGTTTACAGCAATATCGCAAGCCTCTCTGAACAATGTTTGCTCATCAGTCGTACGAACAATCATCTGGTTGATTTGACTGATGAAAAAATAAAGTCGATTCGCTTTTTCAATTTTATGTTCGGCTTCTATTCTCTTAGTAACATCAGTAATAATTCCATGACAAATTACCGTACCTTCAGGTTCAAGTACCGGTAAAGAGTTTACTTCATGCCAAACCAATCCTTTAATTGGATGAAAATAGCGATATTCCACTTTAAGAGGAACTAACTGCGATTTGGTTTCTTTTATGCTTTGAATCACTTTTCCTAAATCATCTGGATGAATTAATTCGAAGATTTTATCTGCATTATTCTCAATATCTTCAAATGAAAAACCGTAAATTTCTTCAACTGCATGACTGGCATAAGGATAAGTTAATGAGCCATCTTTATTTTGACGCATAGAATAAATTAATCCTGGCGAAGTAGCCGCAATTTTTGCAAATTTGTCTTTTTCTTTTATTATTATTTCATTGGCTTTTTTACTTTCAGTGACATCTCTTAAATTGGCAATTATACCTTTCACGCCATTGTGCTCAATCAAATTATTCAATACTCCTTCCAACCAAATATAATTACCATTTTTATGTTTTACCTGAAACAAAACTGGATTTGATTTTCCAGGATTATCCAATGTTATTTGCATAATCTGCTGCATATATTCGACATAATCTGGATGGAAATAGTCCGTATTTGAAATTTTTCTAAATTCTTGGCTTGTATAGCCGGTAACTCTCAAAGAAGAAGGGCTGCGAAAAACAGTATTTAAATTTTCATCAAGTAAGGTGATTATACTGTCATTATTTTCTACTAATGCGCGAAAACGTTTCTCGTTTTGTTCTATTATAAAATCTACTTTTTTCCTTTCTGTTATATCTTTTACAAACGCAATAAAACGATTCTCAGAAAGTTTCACTGCATCGACAAAAACAGTTACGATTTCTCCATTTTTATGAAAAATTATAAGCTCTCCTTTTAAGCTGCCGGTCTCCAAAAGAATTTTGAATTGTTGATTAGAATTCTCAAGAGATTCTGAAGTTGATAAATCACCAAATTTCATTGATAATAATTCTTCTTTTGAATAACCCGTTATGAAACATGCAGCAGGATTGACTTCTAAATAATTGCCGTTTTCATCTACAACAAAAACGCCATCAGGTGCATTTTCTATATAATTTCTAAATTTAGCATTACTTTTTTCTTCAATTAATTTGGAATTAAGAACGATCTCGCTCTGTTCATTGGCTCTTAAAGTTTCTTCGTGTTGCTTTTTTAAGGTAATATCTTGAGTGTTTCCTCTTAAAGCGATAACTTCTCCATGAGGATCTAACACCGGAATAACAATTACATGCAGCCATTTTATTCTTTGGTCCGTAAAAACGGCACATTGCTCACATTCAAACGGTTTTTTATCAACTAAACATTGATTGATTTTATTTTGAAATATAGCGACATCCTCCTTTTCAAACCGACTCAAATATCCCTCAAATAAATTTTGCTCTGGTTTTTCTTCAATTTCATAAATCGAATACAATTCGTGAGACCAAATCATTTTTTTTGTCATCAAATCGAATTCCCAACTTCCAATCTTAGCAATCTTTTGCGCAACATTTAACAAATTTTCACTGGATATTAAATTTTCCTGAGCCTTTCTTATTTCAGTAATATCTCTTCCAATTGCATAAATATTTCCAGAAGAAATGCTCTTTGCAGTCCATTGAATAGTGATAAATTCGCCGTTTTTTTTCAAAAATCTATTCTCATAATTTATTGAAGGTTTTCCTGTAGCAAGACTTTCAATCTCTGTTAACGATCTTTCAAGATCATCGGGGTGCAAAAGATGGATTAAAGAATTATTAAGCAATTCTTCTTTTGAATATCCTAAAATATCGACAAAAGTGGGGTTGATCTCTTTAAAAAAAGCATCAATTCCTACAATACATACTAAATCCTTAGACTCTTCAATAAAAAACTTGAAGCTAGCTAATGACTCTTCTCTTTTTATCAATTGAATTATTTCTGATTCTTGTTCTTGCGTTTTTTTGAGTAATTCATCGTAAGTTGGTTTGGCTTCTTTCATACCCATAAAATTCAAATAATTATCAATAAATCTATTGTACCCGCTAAATATAATAAAATAAAAACAACAAATAAAATTCGACTCCTCATTATAATAAAATATTCAAACCGCGCTTCACTTCTGTTGAAGCAATTTGCTTAAAAAGTGTCGAAGACTTCGTTAATTAATATAAGTATGGAGAATAAAATAATGTCGTTTTTTAAACCTATAAGACATATAAGTTTTTAATTATATTGTTGTAGTAAAATATCAGATATTGCCTAAAGATGATTAAACCCTGTTTAATTATAACCCGCTGGTTTTAAATATCAAAAACGTCGGATCGAGTGTTTTTTTTTGTGAAATAAAATGAAGCAAAAAATGGATCGAGGACCGTTTTTGATGATAAATTTTCTTATTCTCGACACAATTTTTTTCCCGATGCTTCGGGAGAAAATCACTCGAACTGACGAAAATTAATCGTTAAAGGCCACTTACATCCAAGAGGTCAATAACATCATAATATGAGGAGCTATAAATTAATAGAGTTACAAATTGTTCCTAGTACTTAATTCTAATTTTCTGCCAAAAATCTCTTATTTTAAAGTTCAGTTTTTTAAGGTGTAAAATCATTCATTAATAACAAATTCCGAAATGAGAATTTCGGAATTTGTTTACTCAGCTGCATAATATTAAAAAATATAAATGGTCTAAAGTGCTTTTTCGCGATTCCAAAAACGATGCTGACCCATCGCTTCTATAAAGGATTTTACGAAGGCCTTATCCGCCTCATTCGCTTTTAAAACAATTCCATCTGTAACATCTTTGATATCAAATTGAACTTTAACATTCGTTTCACTAAAAATCTCAGATGCATCAGCACCAATAACTTTACAGTGTTTATAAGCTTCATTTATAAATTCGATTACTTCAGGCTTTGAACTCAGGAAACCAATGTTTTTCCCTCCAGGAATATATACCGCATCAAATAAAACCGAAGCAGCAATGAGAAAACTTTGATCTACTTTGATTTCACTTCCATCGTTAGCCTTTATTGTTCCTAAATGTGGCGCAACAATTTTCATACTCGCTCCTTCTTTATCCAACGCTGCTTTCATGGCATTAATAGCAGCCCTGTCAACCCCTTCCGAACATATAACAGCAACTTGTCGTGTCGCTATAGTTTTGGACAGTGTTTTGTTTTTGAGCATACTTAATGCATCCGAAGGTTTCATGTGATTTGTAACTTTTTTAGGTTCGTATTTTTGTTTGTCTGCATTTGCACCTATACCATGATTCATTGGTTTTTCAGGACTTTTTGGCACCTTAAGTCCCAAACCTTCCGCTACTTTATTTGCCAAATCTGCATCAATTTGAGATAACAATCCTAACATACGGTTTTGTATCGCCAAGGTTTCCAGTTTACCTAATTCAAAACGCAAGGCATTTATAATGTGATTTTTTTCTGTTTGGGTTTGGCTTTTAAAAAACAAGGTAGCCTGACTGAAATGATCCGAAAAACTTTCGCTGCGATCGCGTACTTTTTGCGCATCGATTCTTTCGTTGAAACTGCTAAAACCACCTTCTTCAATTTTTGCTTGAAAAGGACAACCTCCACCGAGAGAATTTGGGTGATAACTAACCCGACCCACATTAATTTCCTGGCGCATGTGTCCGTCACGCTGATTATTGTGCATCGGGGCTATAGTTTTATTAATTGGAATTTCATGAAAATTAGGACTGCCTAAACGCGATAATTGTGTATCCGTGTAAGAAAACAAACGTCCTTGTAACAAGGGATCATTTGTAAAATCTATCCCCGGGACAATGTGACCGGGATGAAAAGCGACTTGCTCCGTCTCAGCAAAAAAATTATCAGGATTGCGATTCAGAACCATTTTTCCAATTAGGGTAACTGGAACTAATTCCTCGGGAACAAGTTTCGTTGGATCTAATAAATCGAAATCAAATTTATGCTCATCGGCATCTGGTATGATTTGAACTCCAAGTTCCCACTCGGGAAAGTGTCCGTTCTCGATGGATTCCCATAGGTCCTGACGATGGAAATCTGAATTTTTTCCTGATATTTTTTGGGCTTCGTCCCAAAGCACAGCATGTGTTCCTAATTTTGGTTTCCAATGGAATTTAACAAAATGAGATTCGTTTTTTTTATTTATAAACCGGAAAGTATGAACACCAAAACCTTCCATCATTCTTAAACTTCTGGGAATTGCTCTATCTGACATCACCCACATGATGGTATGCATCGTCTCTGGCATTAGGGAAATGAAATCCCAAAAAGTATCGTGTGCAGAAGCAGCCTGTGGCATTTCATTATTAGGTTCTGGTTTAACGGCATGGATTAAATCAGGAAACTTAATGGCATCTTGAATAAAAAATACCGGTACGTTATTTCCAACTAAATCATAATTGCCTTGCTCTGTGTAAAATTTTACCGAAAATCCTCTAATATCTCTTGCTAAATCTGTAGAGCCTCTAAATCCCGCAACCGTAGAAAAACGGGTGAAAACCGGAGTTTTAATGCTTGGATCTTGCAGAAACCCTGCTTTAGTATATTTCTCCATAGATTCGTAAACCTGAAAATAGCCGTGTGCTGCTGAACCTCGAGCATGCACGATTCTTTCCGGGATTCTTTCATGGTCAAAGTGAGTAATTTTTTCTCGTAAAATAAAATCTTCCAGTAACGAAGGTCCACGTTCACCAACCTTAAGCGAATTATTATCATCGTTTATTTTAAGACCCTGATCAGTCGTCATAAACTGATTGGTGGCATCAGATTTGTTAAATTTTAAATCCTGCTGTTTTTGGTTTTCAGAATCGTCGAATTTTTTTTTCTCGTTTTTCATTTTATTAGCTTTTTGGTTTTTAAAACTTTTTACGTTTTATAAATTTACATTTTTAAAGGTAAAAATTTTCAAAAAATAGTATAAAAATTTATAATATTCTTAAATATAAAAATTATAGCATTATGATTTACAATGGTTTATATTTTTTTATCCAACTCTTCCAATAATTTTCTTGAAGAAAGTTTTAGCATAAAAATGATTCCACAAATCGTGGAAGATATGCCATTGGCTATAATAATAGGAACATCCGATTTCAAAATTCCATAAATCAGCCACATAATACCGCCCAGAAATAGCATTCCATAAGTGACTTTCGAGATATCTTTCGTTGATTTAGTTTTTATAATTTTATAAGTCTGTGGAAAATTTGCTCCTGTTGTAAATGCCGCTGCTGCTAAACCGAGTATTTGAATATATTCCATAAATGAATTTTTTTTAAAATAATGAACTAGAAAAATTGTGCCAATTCCAACGCATTCATCACTCCTGCAGCACTTGCTGTATTATTAAAATAGATATAAATTTCATTGAATCTCGGTTCTTTAACGATATTGTGATACAAGATTTTCAGGTCATCATGACTATCATTAGAATAAAACATTGTTGGACTGCCGTGCAATCTCACATAAACCGTAGTATTATTGACGACAATATTTCTAGGCAATGTGGGATGATTTACACGACAAAAAACGATTTGATTTTCTGATAAGCGATCATAAACTTTTTGTGACCACCAACTTTCATGTCGGAATTCAATTTCGTTTTTGAAATCTGGATTTATTGAACTGATGATAATCTCCAGTAATTGTAAGTTATACGGAATGCCAGTAGGCAATTGAAATAAAATGCAAGCCAACTTCTCCTTAAATCCCTCTTTACAAATGGAATAAAAATTATTAATCTCTGCTTTACAGTCAATGAATTTTTTGAGATGAGTAATTTGTTTTGGCGCTTTTACTGAAAATAAAAAATGGTCAGGACTTCTATCATTCCATTTCTGCAAGCTTTTAAGAATAGGAAATTTATATAAAGTCGCATTTACTTCATAGGTATCAAAATTCTCGCAATAAAATTCGAACCATTTATTTTGCGGGAGATCTTCTGGATAAAAAGTACTTTTCCATTTCGTATTGTAAAAACTTGAACATCCGATATATTTATTTACCATTTTTACTACTATAAAAAATTTTTTTTTTCGAAAATAATGTTTTTTTTATTAAAACTGAAAGGTTTAACTCCCTTCTTTTACCATATTTTCTTGTCCCTATTTTAGATAAATTCCCGTTATTAAAAGTACTGCTTTTTTATGAATCTAAAATAGATTTTAGTGCTTAGCACAATACTTATTAAATTTGATAAACGGTCCTGTGCTAGGTAGTTTCAAGTTTTTAATTTCCGTGCTATTTGTGCTTTTATTATGAATATATCATCAAGTAAGAATTGCAAACGCTTTATTTTTTTATAGTTGAATCTCAAAATAACTCTCTTTTTACATTTGCATTTATTAGTTAAGGATTGGCAAAAAGATACAGTTATTATTGTGTTAAAAAAGAAACACTTGTATATACAAATAAAAAAAGTGTTACATTTGTACCAACAATTAAAACTTTGTTGGTATGAAAATTGAAGAAATTATAAAAAGTACAGCTCCATTAAACAATTCGACAAGAACTGTTTTGAATGTAATTTACACTCAAAATGTAATTACAGATAATTTTAATGAAATCTTGAAGCCTTTTGACCTTTCTGGAGAGCAATATAATGTTTTACGAATATTAAGAGGTCAAAAAGGATTTCCAGCGAATATGTGCGTCATTCAAGAACGCATGTTAGCCCGAACAAGCAATACGACAAGATTAGTGGATAAATTATTATTGAAAAATCTTGTCACCAGGAATGTTTGTCCTGAAAACAGAAGAAAAATTGAGGTATTAATTACTCAAAAAGGGTTAGGTATTCTAAAAGAATTAGATCCCAAAGTAGCAGAGCACGAACAATTTTTTTCAAAAAATTTGAGACCAGAAGAATTAGAACAATTAAATCATTTATTAGAAAAATACAGAAATAAATAACAATCATTATGAGTACATTTTTAGAACACCAAAACTGGAGATACGCAACAAAGAAATTTGATGCTACAAAAAAAATTTCAACGGAAGATTTAAACATATTAAAAGAAGCCATTCGTTTAAGTACTTCTTCTTTTGGCTTACAACCTTACAAAGTCATTATTGTTGAAAATCTAGAATTAAGAGCAAAACTCCAACAAGCATCTTGGGGACAATCGCAAGTTATTGATGCATCCCATTTATTTGTTTTTGCAAACCAAATTAACATAGGTGATGCTGAAGTTGATGCTTATGTAAAAAATACTAGTATTGTTAGAGAATTACCAATCGATGCTTTAGCTGGTTTTGGTGATTATATGAAAGGATATATCAAACCGTTAACGGAAGACGCAAAAAACATTTGGACTTCAAAACAAACTTATCTTGCGATGGGTAATTTATTGAATGCCGCTGCCGAATTAAAAATTGACGTTACCCCGATGGAAGGTTTTGTTCCTGCTCAGGTAAATGAAATTTTAGGATTAGACAAACTAGGTCTTAACGCTTCTCTTATCGCAACTTTGGGCTACAGACACGCAGAAGATGCGTCGCAACATTACAAAAAAGTTAGAAAATCAAACGAAGAATTATTTATCACATTATAATTATTAATCAAAATCAAATTAAACACTTTACACATGAAAAATTTAAAATCAATTGCATTAGCATTAGTAGTAGTTTTATCTACTTTATCAGTAACAGCACAAACTAAAAAAGTAGATGCTTCAAAAAGTAGCATCAATTGGCTTGCTAAAAAAGTTACAGGAAAACACAATGGTACAGTAAACCTTAAAGATGGTAAATTAGTTTTCAAAGGAAAAAAGTTAATTGGTGGTGCTTTTAATGTTGACATGACATCATTAACATGTACAGATCTTACTGGAGAATACCAAGGAAAATTGAACGGGCACCTGAAATCAGAAGATTTCTTTGGAACTGAAAAATTTCCAACTTCAACATTAGTTTTCAAAAAAGTAGTTCTAAAAGCGCCTAATTTATATACTGTAACTGGAGATTTAACAATCAAAGGAATAACCAAACCTATCACTTTTGATCTTGCAACGACAAAAAATACTGCTGCAACTACATTCATGGTAGACAGAACAAAATACGATATCAAATATAATTCTGCAAGTATCTTCAGCAGTATTGGAGATAAAGCCATTTCAGATGAATTTGAATTAGCTGTTGCTTTGAAATACTAAACTCTTTCACAACATATACTAAGCCCCAACAAGAAATTGTTGGGGTTTCTTTTTATATTACAATTTAATAAAAAAATTCATACTTGAAATTCTTACGAAAAATAAGTTGTTCCCCATTTTACTCCTTTAAAATAAAAATCATATTTTGTCAACTATAAGAAATGTCCTAAATGCATCTATTTATCAGGCTACTAATTAATACATTATCGATTAATTCTAATTGATTACTCTTGTTTTTTGTAACTTTGATAATCAATATATAAACATAATCCTTGTTTAAATTTTAGTACAACATTGGCAATTAACTTAAATTTTTGGACCATGAAAAGTATAAAAAAGATTATTATTGTTCTGATAGTTACGCTATCTTTTCTTCAGACTGAAGCACAAACCTACAAAATTGACGTTTCTAAAAGTAAAATTACATGGATCGGTAAAAAAGTAACCGGACAACATGAGGGAATTGTAAAATTTAAAGATGGAAATCTAATTTTCAAAAACAAAAAATTAGTTGGAGGAAATTTCAATGCAGATATGAAATCGCTAACAAACACTGATCAATCAGGCACATCGAAAATGAAATTGGAAGGTCATTTAAAATCAAATGATTTTTTTGCGGTAGATGATTATCCAATAGCAAACTTAATTTTTAAACATATTAGAAACCAAGGTGACAATGTGTATTCTATTGTCGCCGATTTGACGATTAAAGGAAAAACCAATCCTGTAAAATTTGATCTTGTTGTTAAAAAAAATTCAGCAAAAGCGGATTTCACCCTAGACCGAACTAAATTTGACATTAAATATGGGTCAGGCAGTTTTTTTGATGATTTGGGAGACAAGACTATCTATGATGATTTTGATATGAATGTCAATTTGGTATTCTGAGAAAAAATTTAACAAAAAAACTAAAAAAATAATGTTTTTTTAGTTTTTTTAGTTTTGTAAAATCAAAATACATTTATATATTTGTAATCAAGAAATAAAAATGAAAACAATTCTAAACAATACTTGGTGGTGGAACAATTTACGTCAGTCGTCGTGAACAAAGCTCCTGTATAGTATTAGTAAACTATAAAAATAAAAGGCTTGTCATCACGACAAGCCTTTTTTTATACCTTATTTATTCATTATCAAATAATAATAAAATTTACAACTTGAAACATTTTAAACTAAATACAAATTACAAGCAAATACTCGCAGATACCATAACTCCGGTAAGTGTTTATTTTAAAATTAGAGATAAATTCCCTAATAGTTTGTTGCTGGAAAGTAGTGATTATCATGGCAGTGACAATAGTTTTTCCTATATCTGTTGCAACCCGATAGCATCCATAAAAATAGAAAATGAAACCATTTACAAAACCTATCCTGATGGAAGTTTTGAAAATAGTACAATAGATAAAAACACCAACATCCCGGAAGTAATTCAAGAATTTTCAGGACAATTCCAATCGGAGAAAAACGGTTTTAAATTTATAAATAATGGTTTATTTGGATATATTTCCTATGATGCTGTTCGCTATTTTGAGAAAGTAACTATTGCCAAAAAAGACAACAGCATTTCTATTCCTGATGTGTATTATGCGGTGTACCAAAATATAATAGCTATCAATCATTTTAAAAATGAAGCGTATATTTTCTGTCACAGTTTAGACGGTAAAAATAATATTTCGGAAATTGAGCAATTATTGCAATCCCGAAATATTGCGTCCTATAAATTCTCAAAAGAAGGAGAAGGGTTTTCAAATTTAACCGACGAAGAATTCAAGCATAATGTGGCTTTGGCCAAAAAACATTGTTTCCGTGGTGATGTCTTTCAATTAGTTTTATCCCGAAGATTTACCCAAGGTTTCAAAGGCGATGAGTTTAATGTTTACAGAGCGTTACGAAGCATTAATCCTTCTCCTTATTTGTTCTTTTTTGATTATGGCGATTTCAAAATATTTGGTTCATCACCCGAAGCCCAAATAATTGTAAAAGACCGTAAAGCCGAAATTCATCCTATCGCAGGTACTTTTAAACGAACAGGTGATGACGAAAAAGACGCCATTCTAGCGAAACAGTTATCGGAAGATAAAAAAGAAAACAGCGAACATGTGATGCTAGTTGATTTGGCCAGAAATGATCTCAGCAGAAACGGTCATAATGTAAACGTAGAAAAATATAGAGAAGTTCAGTTTTTCTCACATGTGATTCATTTGGTTTCCAAAGTAACAGGCCATTTGCATGAAAATGCCACAACTATGCAAGTCGTCGCCGATACATTCCCCGCAGGAACATTGAGCGGAGCGCCAAAACACCGAGCGATGCAATTGATTGAAGATTACGAGAAAACAAACCGTAATTTTTATGGCGGCGCAATTGGTTTTATGGATTTCCAAGGAAACTTTAATCATGCAATTATGATTCGGACTTTCTTGAGCAAAAACCATCAATTGCACTCACAAGCCGGTGCAGGAATTGTTGCCAGCTCTGATGAAGAAAGCGAAATGCAGGAAGTTTATAATAAATTGCGCGCTTTGAATACTGCTTTGGATTTAGCCGAAACGATATAAATAATTTAAAGATTCAATAATTTAAGAATTTAAAGATTGCTGAAACACTAGAATTTTTCAATCTTTAAATCTTTCAATTTTTCAATAAAAAAAATGAAAAAAATACTAGTTATAGATAATTACGATAGTTTCACTTATAATTTAGTGCATTATCTGGAAGATTTGAATTGTGAAGTCACCGTTTATAGAAACGATGAATTTGATATTGACGAGATAGCAATCTTCGATAAAATACTACTTTCTCCAGGTCCCGGAATTCCTGATGAAGCGGGATTGTTAAAAGAAGTGATTCGGAAATATGCGCCTACCAAAAGTATTTTTGGAGTGTGTTTGGGTCAACAAGCGATAGGAGAAGTTTTTGGAGGAACACTTTCAAATCTTGACAAAGTATATCATGGTGTAGCAACAATGGTAAAAACGGTAGTCGTTGATGAACTTTTATTCGAAGGTCTAGGAAACGAATTTGAAGTGGGACGTTATCATTCATGGGTTGTAGATGCCGATTTACCTGATGTTCTCGAAGCCACTTCATTCGATGAAAATGGACAAGTAATGTCCTTGCGACACAAAACATTCGATGTGCGTGGCGTTCAATTTCATCCGGAAAGTGTATTGACACCTAACGGGAAAAAGATATTGGAAAACTGGGTGAACTCATAGTTTGCAGTGTTCAGTCTCAGCGTTCAGTAGTAATCAGGCAGCAAAAATTATATTTTAAGCATTGCCAATGTGTAATTCTTTGTGTGTAAAAACCATTTCGGTAAAACAATCAAAGTATCCAACAATAAAAAAACTTTGTGTCTTAGCGCCTTCGAGGCAAATAACAACAAAATGAAAAACATATTAAACAGACTTATCAATCACGAAATGCTTTCGAAAGAAGAAGCAAAAAATGTATTGGTAAATATTTCCAATGGAAGTTACAACACCAGTCAGATTGCTTCATTTCTTACCGTTTATATGATGCGCAGCGTTAGTATCGATGAACTTTCCGGATTCCGCGAAGCCTTGTTGGACTTGTGTATTCGAGTAGATTTATCCGCTTATAATACGATCGATTTGTGTGGAACTGGCGGCGATGGAAAAGATACTTTTAACATCTCTACTTTAGCCTCTTTTGTGGCTGCCGGTGCTGGGATAAAAGTCGCAAAGCATGGGAATTATGGTGTTTCATCAATTTCTGGGTCCAGTAATGTGATGGAAAAACTGGGAATTAAGTTCAGCAATGACAACGATTTCTTGGAAAAATGTATGGACAAGGCAGGAATTGCGATATTACACGCTCCGCTATTTCACCCCGCTATGAAAAATGTAGGTCCAATTAGAAAAGAACTGGCGGTTAAAACCTTCTTCAATATGTTGGGTCCGATGGTAAATCCATCGTTTCCAAAGAACCAATTAGTGGGAGTTTTCAACTTGGAATTAGCCAGAATGTACGCGTATTTATACCAAAATACCGATGTGAATTTTACTATTCTGCATTCGCTTGACGGTTATGATGAAGTTTCATTGACAGGTCCGACGAAGATTATTACAAGTAGCATGGAAGGAATGTTAAATCCAAAAGATTTTGGAGTTCGCCTTTTGCTGCAAAGCGAAATTGAAGGTGGAACAACGATTGATGAATCGGCGCAACTATTTACTGATATCATTTCAGGTAAAGGAACCGAAGCACAAAATAATGTCGTTTCTGCCAATGCTGGAATGGCAATCGCAACGGTCACAAAATGCACTCCTTTAGAAGGATTTCAAATAGCGAAAGAAAGTTTATTATCCGGAAAAGGACTTTTATCTTTGAACAAATTGAAAGATTTAAGTATTTAAAGATTTAAAAATTATGACAAAATCGTTTGAAGAGTTTGATGTTTATAATAAAGGGATCGTATTAGCAAAATTAGTTTTTGAATTATTAAATAGTAAAACATTTGAAAAAGAATTTGGTTTCAAAGATCAGATAAAAAGAGCTGTCATTTCAATTACAAACAATATAGCAGAAGGCTCTGAATATAATAATAACAAACAACTCATTAGATATTTGAAAATCTCAAAAGGAAGTTGTGCAGAAGTTAGAAGTATGCTAATTTTATCTCGAGAACTAGGCTTTTGTTCTCAAACAGAAATTGAAGAAGGCTATAAAATAAGTATAGAAATATCTCAAAATTTATCCAATTTTATTAAATATTTAATCACTAAAATCAAAGACTAATATTTATTCAGATTGGAATTTTTCAATCTTTAAATTTTTCAATCTTTAAATTAAAATAAATGAACATCCTAGATAAAATAATAGTCGATAAAAAAAGAGAAGTCATTCTCAAGAAATCAATCATTCCTGTTTCACAATTGGAAGCGTCGATTTTCTTCGAAAAAAAGACGATTTCGTTGCGTGATAATTTGTTAAACAGTACCTCTGGAATAATTGCCGAGCATAAACGCCGTTCGCCTTCTAAAGCGGAAATAAATTATAGTTTTACGGTTGAAGAAGTAACAAAAGGCTATGAAGATGCGGGCGCTTGCGGAATTTCAGTTTTAACGGATGGAAAATATTTCGGTGGTTCCTTGGACGATTTACTTTTGGCAAGAGCCACAGTAAGTATTCCTTTATTGCGAAAAGAATTTATTGTTGATGAATACCAAATACTGGAAGCCAAAGCACACGGAGCCGATTTGATTCTACTAATAGCAGCCGTTTTAACGAGAGACGAAATCAAAACCTTATCTGAATTTGCTAAAAGTCTTGGACTAGAAGTTTTATTGGAAGTCCACAATCAGGAAGAATTGGAAAAATCGATTATGCCAACATTAGACATGATTGGGGTAAATAACAGAAACCTAAAAACTTTCGAAGTGAGTTTGGATTTCAGCAAGCAATTAGCAGCACAAATCCCAAATGATTTCGTAAAAGTATCCGAAAGCGGAATTTCATCTATTGAAGCAATTAATGAATTAAAACCTTGCGGTTACAAAGGATTTTTGATTGGAGAAAACTTTATGAAAACGGATAATGCCGGTAAAGCAGCAAGCGAATTTATTTCAAAATTAGTATGAAATTAAGCTATTTACAGGTTAATTAATGAACACAATAATAGAATGCAAAAATTATTTTTATTTCTCTTTTTTATAAGTTTTACCTCATTTTCACAAATTAGGTATTACAAAATTAATTATGGTGATTTACCCCAATCAATTGAACTTATAGAAAATGATAATGGCCAATTTAAAGGAAGTATAAATACGGAATTAGATAAGGGCAATTGGGATATTAATTGGTTAAATAGAACTTGGAGAAAGCTTTGGAAAATAGAAACCAAAAAAAAATCTATTATTGATACATTAAGTGAAGACCTAGTTAAAAATTTAATGTACCAATTAGAAAAAGACGGAATTGAAACAATTAAAAATTGTAAAGATGATACAGATTGCAATAATATTGGTTTTCTTGATGGTTCAAGCACATCCTTTAAAATTAAAACTAAAAAAAATGACCGTGAATATTATTTCAGTGAAATATATCCAATTTTAAAAGATAATAGAGAAACTAATGAGATAAGAAAACAAGCCCAAAATATTATAACTACATTGGATAGATTTATCAGCCAAAAAGAAAGTTTTTCCAAAGCGATTAAACAATTACCAAGGGGTAAATACTACTATTTTAGTGGTATTTCCATTTGCAGAATTAATAATAATAAAAAAAGGAAATAAGCAACATTATTGAGAAATGCATATACTAAAATTCAAAAGATGAAACTCAAAATCTGCGGCATGAAATATCCCGATAATATTCTCGAAGTAGGCTCGCTCGTACCCGATTATATGGGTTTTATATTCTGGAAGAAATCAGCTCGATATTTTGACGGAGTGATTCCAGATTTACCAAAATCAATTAAAAAAGTGGGCGTTTTTGTAAACGAAACTGCCGAAGTAATTTTGGCGAAAGTCATAAAATATGATTTGCAAGCTATTCAATTACACGGTCACGAATCCGTTGAATTTTGTTTAAATTTAAAAAATGAATTAGATTCTAAAATCGAGATAATTAAAGTTTTTTCGGTCGATGATGATTTTGATTTTGAAGTATTGAAACCATTTGAAGCGGTTTGTGACTATTTCCTTTTTGATACCAAAGGAAAATTACCCGGCGGAAACGGAACTACGTTCGACTGGAAAGTATTAGAAAAGTACCCTTCAAGCAAACCATTCTTTTTAAGTGGTGGAATTGGAATTGAGGAATTGGAAGCAGTTAAAGAAATATCAAAAAGCAATTTACCCCTTTACGCCATTGATGTAAACAGTAAATTTGAAATAGAACCCGGATTAAAAAACATAAACCTTGTACGGACAGGTCGCGACCTATCCCTGTAAAAAATAAAAAATAAAAATCATGTCATACAACGTCAACGAAAAAGGCTATTACGGAGAATTTGGAGGAGCCTACATTCCTGAAATGTTATATCCAAATGTAGAAGAATTACGTCAGCAATATCTGAAAATTACAGCTGAACCTGAGTTTCAAGAAGAATTTGAGGCACTTTTAAAAGATTATGTAGGTCGCCCTACTCCACTTTATTTTGCAAAGCGCTTATCAGAACAATACAACACCAAAATCTACTTAAAAAGAGAAGATTTGTGTCATACCGGTGCGCATAAAGTCAACAATACTATTGGACAAATCCTTTTGGCAAAACGTTTGGGCAAAACCAGAATCATCGCCGAAACCGGTGCCGGTCAACATGGCGTGGCAACGGCCACCGTTTGTGCGCTAATGGGATTGGAATGTATTGTGTACATGGGTGAAATCGACATCAAGCGTCAAGCGCCAAATGTGGCTCGAATGAAAATGTTAGGTGCCGAAGTTCGTCCCGCACTTTCCGGTTCAAAAACCTTAAAAGACGCCACAAATGAAGCCATTCGCGATTGGATTAACAACCCAGTTGATACCTATTACATTATTGGATCTGTGGTAGGACCACATCCTTATCCGGATATGGTGGCCCGTTTTCAAAGTGTAATTTCTAAGGAGATCAAAGAACAATTACTGGAAAAAGAAGGACGAGAAAATCCGGATTATGTCATCGCTTGCGTAGGAGGCGGAAGCAATGCCGCAGGAACTTATTATCATTTTCTAGACAACGAAGACGTGAAAATTATTGCAGTAGAAGCAGCCGGTTTAGGTGTTGATTCTGGCGAGAGTGCCGCTACATCAGCTTTAGGAAAAGTGGGTGTCATTCACGGCAGTAAAACGCTGTTAATGCAAACTACGGATGGCCAAATCACCGAACCGTACTCCATTTCAGCAGGACTTGATTACCCAGGTGTAGGTCCTATGCATGCTAATTTATTCACCACTGGCAGAGCACAATTCATCTCGATAACTGATGAGCAAGCCATGCAATGGGGAATCAAATTATCCCAAATGGAAGGTCTTATTCCCGCCATCGAAAGTGCGCATGCCTTTGCCGTTCTCGACGAAATGAAATTCAAACCAGAGGATATTGTAGTAATCAATCTTTCCGGTCGTGGCGACAAAGATTTGAATACTTACATCGATTATTTTAAATTATAGCTGGGTTTATCTCGTCCCGAAGTGTCGGGATATTTTCGGGGCGTTCCCTTGCTTTCACTAGCGTTACAGCAAGGTCAGGCTTTCCGTTACAATCTTTTTTATCTTGTTAAAAAAACAAGATAAAAAAGGATTTTCACTGTAATCCTTAACGCAAACCCAACAACATTAAATGAATTCAGATTGACATTTTTAAAATAGAAACTATGGAAAAATTATTCACTTACGGCAGTCTGCAACATGATGAAGTACAACAAGACCTTTTTGGGCGCTCACTACAAGGAACGCCTGAAACGTTAATTGGTTATGTGGTAAAACAAATTCAAATCGAAGAAGAATTTGGATTAGTTCAATATCCCATCATCGTGGAAACGCATAAACCCGAAGACACTATAAACGGAATTGTGTACACCATTTCGTCCCAAGAACTTCGCCAGTGTGATCTTTACGAAGGAGTACATTATAAACGTGTTGAGGTTCATTTGCAATCGGAACAAAAAGCTTGGGCTTACAGCGCTTCAATATAAGTTGTTACATTAAATAAACCTGTAAGAATTAAAACTTACAGAAGCTACTAAAAATTATAAAATACCCCCTAACCTCTCGATAAAATTAGGAGAAGAGTTCTGAATAGGGAAATAAAAAAACTAAAATGAATCGAATAAATCAAAAATTACAAGAGACTAAAAAGATACTTTCTATCTATTTCTCAGCGGGATATCCCAACTTAAATGACACCGTACAAATCATTCAGGATTTAGAAAAAAACGGCGTTGATATGATCGAAATCGGATTGCCGTTTAGCGATCCATTGGCTGATGGACCAACCATTCAAGCCAGTTCAACCCAAGCCCTACATAACGGAATGACAACGCAAGTTTTGTTTGACCAATTAAAGGACATTCGGAAAACAGTTTCAATTCCGCTAGTAATTATGGGATATTTCAATCCAATGTTGCAATACGGAGTGGAAAATTTCTGCAAGAAATGCGCGGAGATTGGTATTGATGGATTAATCATTCCAGATCTTCCGGTTGATGTTTATGCTGATGAATACAAAGAAACATTCGAAAAATACGGCTTGAAAAATATTTTCTTGATTACGCCACAAACCTCCGTAGAACGCATTCAGTTTATTGATTCCGTCTCTGATGGATTTATTTATATGGTGAGCTCTGCGAGTGTTACCGGTTCACAAACTGGTTTTGGAAGCGTACAAGAAGACTATTTCAAACGCATTGCCGACATGCATTTAAAAAACCCACAGGTAATTGGCTTTGGAATCAACAACAAAGAAACCTTTGACCAAGCCACACAATTCGCTAAAGGAGCGATTATAGGAAGTGCTTTTATTCAAGATTTAACCAAAAATGGAACAGGAAAAATTGGGGAGTTTGTTGGCGGGATTAGGGAATAAAAACACGGTTTAGGTTATAAAAAAATCCCTTTCGACATTCTTTTTAGAGGAATGTGAGAGGGATTCTTTATTTTTATTTTACTATATAGTCTTCCTTAAATTTCCTTAGCTTCTTTTAGTGCCTGAAGTTCAATTTCTGCTGTAATTCTAAAGTTTGTTTCTTTAATTTTTTCAATATAGGGCTTGATCGACGGAATAACACCATTCAGTTTTGCTCTAATAATAACTCCGATAGTTCCAGTAAAAATCAATCCTAGATGGCTAGCTATTTTTCTTGCTTTGAAATCATCAAGAATTAAAACACTATTTGAAACTTCCAGAGCCAATGCAATTGCGCTCGACTCTCCTTTGTCAATTTGCATTTCGAGTATTTGCTGTCTGTATTTATCTGTGACATTTTTTATAACAATCCAGTCTGGAAGCAATTCTCCAAATTCTTCTGCAATAACTGATGTCGTTATAATTTGACCGTAAACTTTTTTTAGTAAATCAAGTTCGCCAATTTTTGATAAGATGATAAAACAACTGGTATCTGAAATAATTATTTTATGCGTTTGCGACATCATTAGTTAAATCATTTGAAGGAAAATTAAATATCGAAACATTGTAACGATTTAGCAATTCTGCAAATGTACGTTTCGTTAATCCCGCTAGCTCGGCGGCTTGCCCCAAAGATAGTTTCCCCTGTTCATATAATTTAGATGCAAGAAGCATTACAAGCTCTTTGTTGTCTATATCTAAATTGTCTGGTATGGTAAGAGTTATTGTTTTCATATACCAAATGTACAAAAAATATTGACACTCATAATTTTACATTCTGTTTGTCTCTTTAAAGTAAATCGTTTAATCAAGTCACACAATTCGCCAAAGGCGCCATTATAGGAAGTGCCTTCATTCAGGATTTAACAGAGAATGGAACAGGAAAAATTGCAGACTTTGTAAAAGCAATTCGATAAATCCTTTTTTATATAAAAGCAAACGGCGTTTAAAGTTCATTTAAACACCGTTTTTTTATGCAGTATATGAAATTAAATTCATTTTCTACTTTGATAAAAATAATTTATAGATTTGTATAAATTATTTTATTGTGGAAGAAAATCAACCTATAAATCAAAAACAACATAGAATTTCTCAAGTATATCTAAAGCAATTCGGACATATTAAAGAAGATAAACATTGGCTTTCAGTTCTAAAAGTGGAAACAGGAATAACTGGTAATGTTCTAATCAAGGATTTTACTGCTGAAACAAATATTTTCGATTTGCCGATAGATGATTTTGAAATTAAAAGACACTTTGAAAATTTAAGTGGACAAGTAGAAAATTTTTATAGAACAGTAATTTCAAATCTTCATAATCAGAAAAGACTAACTCCAAAAGACAAAGACGTATTAAATCACTTTGTTGCAAATTTATTATGCAGAACGCAACCTTTCAGAAATTTCATTAGTGAATGTTTAAACGATTCTGAATCAAGAAATTTCCTTATTGATGAAGTTACAATTTATTCAGATGACACTGAAGCTAATAAATTTATTTTAAACCATTTTGAAAAAAATCATCATTTAAATCTTGTTATTGGCACAGTGATGAATCATTTAGTACATGTTTTTAGACACTTTAAAAAAGTAATCATGCGAGATTATAAAAATCTTGGATGGCTTACGACAGACAATCCTGTACGGGTAGAGCGACTTGGGATTAATCCATGGATTATTCCTCTTGAAGCAGAAATATACTTACCGTTATCAAAAGATTTTTGCTTATTTATGTATCATCCAGAATCAGAATTACATGCCAATCCATTAAGAAAATTACGCATTGACAAAGTAAACATCCTTTCTTTTGATGAGTTCAACAAAATAAGTCTTGACAATGCTCGAAACTTTTATGAATATTTAATTTTTTGTAATGAAACTGAAGAAACTGAATTAAGAAAATAGATACTGCTACCAATCGAGTATACAACAGTTCCCCGCACTAGTTCAAACGTCTCGCTTGTACCCGTCAACATAAAAAAAGCAATTCAAAAACTAATTTTTAAATTATAAACCGCAAATTCGCAAATTAAAAAGTCCTAAATGGAATCTTTAATTTGCGAATTTGTGGTAATTTTTTTTAATTATAATGCTTAGGAAACCGTTTCTTCTTCAGCAGCAAATTCCATGTGATCCACAATCTCTACTGCGACTTCCGGTTTAGAGGCTTTGAGCGCATTAAACTTTTCTATTTGTTCCAGTTCTCCTTCTTCACCAGAAAAATAAGGAAAAACATCCATAATAGGAGATTCCATAATAGCGGGAATGGTATAGTCGCCCATCGTGCCTTTCATCACGCCTGTGGTATTGTCAAAAGCTTCTTTTACATCATTGGCTTGCACCAATAAATACATGCTCGTTTTGCGCTCTTTACCGCTTTCTTCATCATAAGCCAACAAAGAAACTTTCGACTTAAACCAACGATCCGCATTTTCAAAAGGATGAATCTCGGCATAATTCGCCATTTTTATATTCGTGATTTTAAATTCTTCACTAATATAAGCCGACATCTCTTCGGTAATTCTGCTTTCGGCTTCTGTATAAGACATAGCGTCAACCAAATAAGGTTCGGTTGTTATCTTTTGTCCGCCAGTTTCATCTGTTTTTCTATATTTTACTTTGCATTCGTACCAAATTGTGCTCATCTGTTTTTTTTTTAAGGATGTCAAAGATAGATTTTAAAGAAAAAAAATAACACAATTCATAAAATAGATATTCACAATTTTGGATAGCGAATCCTTTGGTTTGGGAATCATCAATGTGGCACTGCTCAATCAGGTGGCCTACTTTCTCAAAGAAGCGATTGGTGGAAAAACCTTTATACCGGATTTGACAGAAAATGAAACGGCAAAGATTGAGGAATTCTGAAACAAATTATTCTGCAACTTCACAGATATCAAAGATCATGGTTATGATTGTAGTTAAAAAGGTTTGTTTTCGACCTTCCAACCAAGGATTACAAATGTACTACAAGTGTTATTTTAGAAACAAAAAAGAGGCAACCGCCAAATTGGAAACTGCCTCTTTTTAATCTAATAAAAATTAACTTACTGCTTAACTATCTTAGAGGAGCGTTGTTCTGCGCCTTGAATCAAATGCACAATATAGACTCCCGCCGACAAGTTACCTCCAAAGGAAACATTTTGACCTAAAGTCACATTTTCACTGTGTTCGATTATTCTACCTAATACATCTACGACATCCATAGTAACAGCACTATTTTGATCCGGTGAATTTACATTGAGAGTAAATGCACTAGTACTTGGATTGGGATAAATCAAGGTTTTAAAATCATTTATACTTCCAACCTTAATGGCTGCTTTCTGAGTACTTATTTTCGCCAAAGCTCCATTGAATTCAACAGTTCCTGTCGCTATCGTCACATTGTCAGGGTCAAATTGTACAGTAGTGGGTACAAAAGGCAAAGTAATTGTGATTTTATTGGATCCTGTTCCTGCATTAATAGTTCCATTATCGGCAATCGAAAGATCACCTCCATTATCATATAAAACAATATTTTGAGCAGTACCTGCTGCATCTTTTACTTTGATCACCACAGGCATTCTAAAATAAGTAACATTAGAATTGCTACTTCTGGTCTGTGTCAACTTCAAAGTAACCTTAGTACCAACATTATTCCATTCTACATTATAAGATGGCGTCCCTACTCCATTTACCCAATCCGCAAAAAAGCCAGACAAATCAGCTCCAGCCAAGGCCGTTTGGAAATGCTGTCTCAGGTTATCGGTATCAGCAGAGGCATAGGAAAGCGCAGCGACATAATTTTTGGTAGCTTCAAAGAACTTGGTATCACCGGCCAATGTTCGCAACATAGACACAATCATACCACCCTTGTCATAGACAGCCGTTGTATTGGGTCCTGTCCAAACAGTGTTGGAATTACTTGCATCGGTAATATAAACTGGAACGGTACAACTACGAGCAGAGGTTTTTATAGAGGAGATACGTGCAAAAGCTGATTTCCCTAAAGAGGGAATTTGCTCAGCCGCCAACACTTCCATATAGGTCGCAAATCCTTCATTGAGCCAGAGATGATTCCAGGTTTTGCAAGTAACTCCATCGCCAAACCATTGGTGGGCCGTTTCATGCGCTATAACGGACCAACTGGTTAGACTACCTGCATCAAGTCCAATATTGGTCTGATGTTCCATTCCACCAGGAAAGCCAAATTCATAAATACCATATTTTTCATTCTTAAAAGGATAATCCCCAAACTTGCTGCTAAAAAGTTGTACTTCGAGTTTAGAAAAATCCAAAGCAGCTAGAATCGAAGTATAAGACGAGCGGGGAAACAATTGATAGGTAACTGGAACATTAGTATCACCAACGACTATGGCCGGACGATTGAATTCGTTAAACTTTGCCACGCATATACTTACCAGATAGGAAGCAATAGGATATGAATGTCTGTAGGTATATAAAGTGTTTTCCCCACTTACCACAGTTTTCAAAAGCTTGCCTTGGGTTGCTACTTTATAGGTCGAAGGCATACTTACGGTAATATCCATTCCTTCAATTTTATCTTGCATATCAGCTTTACAAGGCCACCAATCCCGATCTTCATAAGATTCTGACAAAGTATAAATATAACTTTTCCCTCTATAAGTAGCTTTTTGGTAGCCCAAAGCCTGCCCACTTTCTGCGGGCGGAACGCCCTTATAGGATATACTTACTGAGTCCAATACATTAATGGCTAAAGGACTTGGTAAAACAATGGTTAGCAAATTTTGATTTCCAGATGTTGGAAAAGATTTAGCCACCGAAACACCATGGTAATTAACAACTAAACCCGTATTGTTAAAAGAGGTTTTGTTCAAATCGAAAGTAATTGTACTTACATTGGCCACCTTGGTGAGGAATTTTGTGGTAACCGTCCCTCGAATATACTTGGTTGAATCAGGATTAACCCGCCAGTAAATAGTATGGCGCTTTACATCAATATTCGCACCGGATCCACTAGTCCCCGTAGTTTGACCCAACAATGTAGTAGTGGCAAGCATAAAACCAAAAAGCAATAGCATTGTATTTTTAAAAGTATTTTTCATCATAATTTATATTTTTATCTCAAAACTAACAAAATAACAACATACTTCTTATTTTTTTAGCAATAAAATGAGAAATAAGTATTTATTTCAATATTTTAATAACTATTTGAAATTACGAAGTATAGAAGTAATCTTGCCTTTTGGCAGAATAACTGGATTATGCCTTTTTAACAGAAATAATTTACAAGGACAATTACAGCGCATTACTAAACGCCCTTGCGATTTTAAGTTTAAAAAGTATTCAAATCTAAACATAACAACTATTTTTCTGTTAAAATTATGTTAAATTAAATATTAAACAACCGTTTAAATTAAACAGTTGTTTAATTTTGTTTCACATTATTAAGCCATGGCATTAGACACTGATTTTAACGACAAACAGATTCAAATTCTCGAAGTAGCAGAAATGCTATTTGCCGAGAAAGGATTTGATGGGACTTCCATCAGGAATATTGCCAAAGAAGCCAAGATAAATATTGCGATGGTTTCGTATTATTTTGGTTCCAAAGAACGTTTGCTGGAAGCTTTAATATTATACAGAACTTCCGACTTAAAATCTCAACTGGACAATCTTATAAAAGAAAATCTTGAACCTCTGGAGAAAATAAACAAACTAATTGATTTATATATCAATCGAATCAATTGTAACAAAGGAATTTACAGAATCATCCACTTTGAATTTACAGCTAAAAAAAGAGATAGTGATCTTCTTGCTTTCTCTGAATTAAAAAAGGGAAATCTGAATTCATTAGAAGCCATTATTCTGGAAGGTCAAGCCAAAGGCGTTTTTAGGAAAGACATTATTATTCCACTTATAACTCCTACCATTCTTGGGACTTTTTTTCATTTTCACATGAACAGACCTTTTTTCGAAAATTTATTAAATTTGAAAACTGAAGATTTATATAACAATTACATAAAAACTATTTTGACAAATCACATCCAACAAATTATTAAAGCACTTCTGATATATGAAAGTTAGTCAATTAATGCTCTTCGGGATTTTCTTTATAGGAATTTCGGCTGTAGAAGCACAAGAAAGAAAGAGTTTAACACTCGACGAAGCCATCAATATGGCTTGGAAAAACAGTAATGAAGTGAGTTTAGCCAATGCTAAAGTAGCCACTAAAAAATACGAATTACAATCCACAAAAAACAGTCAATATCCTGATTTGAAAGTTTCGGGACAGTATCAAAGATTGACAAAAGCTTCCATTGATTTGAAAATCAATAAAAGTGCGACATCAACTCCTCCTCCTGTTGTAGATCAATTAATACTAGGACAAGTAAATGCCAGCGTACCAGTTTTTGCAGGATTTAAAATCCAAAACAGCATAAAAGCTTACGAAAATATGTATCAGGCAGAAACAGCTACCGCTTCCCAAACTAAGGAAGAAATAGCGATGAAAGTAGTCAATCATTATGCTGAATTATACAAAGCACAAAAAACAGTTGAGCTGCTAAAAGAAAATCAAAAAAGCGCACAACAGCGCGCAACTGATTTTAGTGATTTAGAAAAAAACGGAATTATTCCCCGAAATGATTTACTAAAGTCACAATTGCAAGTATCTAAAATTCAGTTGTCCATTGATGAAGCAACTAAAAATTTAAATATCGTAAACTTTTATTTAGTGACGTTGCTAAAACTACCAGCTGACACAAAACTTGAAATTAAAGAAAGTGATTTTGCCAACTTTCAGATGGATAATGTTCCCACGAGCGATGCACCTGCACTACAAAATCGTAAAGATCTTGAAGCGGTCCGTTTTCAAGAAAAAGCAAGTCAGGCTAACATTAAAATAGCAAAAAGCGCCTATTATCCCTCTATTGCAATCATTGGAGGCTATACCGCACTAGACCTAAAAAATGTGGTAACTGTTCAAAACGCAATGAATATTGGTGTGGGAGTTTCTTATGATTTAAGCTCCATTCTAAAAAATGGAACTATGGTAAAAATAGCGGAAAGCAAAGCAATTGAAGTACAAAATTCTGAAGCTATACTTACTGATTATATCAAACTGGAAGTTCAAAATGCAATCGAAGACTACGATTTGGCACTGAAACAAAATATTGTTTATGCACAAGCGGTGGAACAATCATCAGAAAATTATAGAATCATAAAAGACAAGTATGACAACGGTCTTTCGGATACCAATGATTTACTCGAAGCTGACGTAGAACAACTTGGTTCCAAAATTAATAAAGCATTAGCTAAGGCAAATATTATTCAAAAATATTACGAATTGCTTTCAGTTACCGGACAATTATCTCAATCTTTCAATCTTTCAAAAATATAATCAATACCCATGGAAAAGAAAAAAACAAATACAAAATTTATTATTATCCTAGTGGTTTTGGTAGTATTAGGCGGAACTTACGGAGTTTATAAATACATGCATTCACTGGTTCATGAAGAAACTGACGATGCTCAAATAGAAAAAAACATGAACCCTATTATCCCTAAAGTTTCCGGATATGTGGATAAAGTGTATGTAAAAGATAATGAATTTGTAAAGAAAGGTGATACTTTATTTACTATTGACCAGCGCGATTACCAATTGAAGATTGAAGATGCAAAAGCTGGATTACTTGCTGCCGAAGGTAACTACGAAGTTTCGAAAGCGGATATAGGAAGCGCTTTGGCTAATATTTCTGTTTCAGATGCCAATGTATTATCTGCAGGTGGAAATATTGAAACTGCAAAAATTAGATTGGGAAGAGCGAACAGCGATTACATTCGATACAATAATTTGTATAAAAATCATTCGATTACTAAGCAACAATACGAGCAATCCTTAGCGGCGAAACAAGAAGCAGAGAATCAAGTCCAAATTTTACAACAACAACAAAGAGCAAGTGCGTTTCAAAAATCAGTTGTTGTAGCCAAATCTAAAGTTTCCAATAAGCAAACTGAGGTTGCCGGAGCTAATATAAAAAGAGCCAAAGCAATGCTTGACGCTGCAGAATTGAATTTAACGTATACCGTAATTACAGCAGCCATTGATGGTCAGGTTTCTAAAGTTGATATCCAACCCGGACAATTGGTACAACCGGGGCAATCATTATTCTATATTATTAATAATAAAGTTGCTTGGGTAATTGCCAATTTCAAGGAAACTCAATTGAATAGAATGGTTATTGGTCAGAAAGTAACTGTAAATGTAGATGCATATCCAGACTATAATTTTGAAGGTACGGTTACCTCATTTTCACCAGCGACTGGGTCACGTTTCTCTATTTTACCTCCAGATAATGCTACAGGTAACTTTGTAAAAACTATTCAACGCTTACCGGTAAAAATAAACTTAAACGCATCAAATGATGTCGAAAAAATTAAATTATTGCGACCAGGAATGAATGTTGATGTTGATGTACATTTAAAATAATGATTGAAGAATACAGATTGAAGATTAACGATTTTTGATTTGAAAATCGTTAATCATTTCATTACATCTGCATTCTAGAATCGTTTATTAAAAATCTAAAATCCTTTTAAATGGTACAATCAGAAGATGATTTAGTTGAATACGGCTATAGACGAGTTATTATTACGATAACGGCAGTACTTTGTGCTTTGCTGGAAATCGTAGATACAACTATTGTAAATGTGGCTTTGACTAATATGAGAGGAAGCCTAGGCGCAACATTAAATGATGTGGCATGGGTAATTACTGCTTATGCAATAGCAAATGTAATTGTTATCCCGATGACGAGTTGGCTTTCACAACAATTTGGCCGACGTAATTATTTTGTAGTTTCCATTATCATTTTTACCGTCGCCTCATTCATGTGCGGGAACTCTGATAATATTTGGGAACTCATTGTTTTTCGGTTTATTCAGGGACTTGGTGGTGGTGCTTTACTTGTTACTGCACAAACTATTATAACCGAGAGTTATCCTCTTGCTAAGCGAGGAATGGCGCAGGCAATTTATGGTATGGGAGTAATTGTGGGCCCTACTTTAGGTCCGCCGTTAGGAGGTTATTTAGTAGATCATTTTTCCTGGCCCTATATTTTTTATATCAATATTCCTCTTGGTATTATTGCCACTATTTTAGCTTTCAGTTTTGTACGAAGTCCAAAATATGGTGAGAAACTTAAAGCCAGTCAAGTCGATTGGTGGGGTATTGTTCTTTTGGCAGCTTTTATTGGTTCATTACAATTTGTTTTGGAACACGGACAGCAAGATGATTGGTTCAACAACACAACAATTGTAACCTTAAGTACCGTATCATTATTTGGATTAATATTATTTATATGGCGAGAATTAACGTACAAACATCCTATTGTAAACTTAAGTGTCTTAAAAGACGGAAATCTTAGAATTGGTGTCGTAATGTGTTTTATTCTTGGATTTGGTCTTTACGGATCAACTTTAATTATTCCAATTTATACACAATCCATTTTAGGCTGGACAGCAACTGATGCTGGTTTATTACTTATTCCAGGGTCAATTACCACCGCTTTTATGATGCCAATTATTGGAAAATTAATTCAAAGAGGAGTTCCTCAGGGTTATATGGTTGGTGTTGGATTTTTAGTTTTCTTTTTCTTTACTTTCATGATGCACAATAGAATGACACCTGATACTGGTGCCGAACATTTATTTTGGCCATTAATCTTGAGAGGAATTGGATTAGGATTACTTTTTGTACCAATAACAACTTTATCGCTTTCTACTTTAAAGGGAAAACATATTGGGGAAGGTGCTGCTTTTACTGGAATGATGAGACAATTAGGTGGTTCATTTGGTATTGCAATTATCACCACTTTTATCACGCGATTTAGTCAAAAACATCGCGTTGACTTAGTTGCGCATTTAGACGGAAGTAAATTTGAAGTGCAACAACGTATAGCTCTATTACAAAAAGGTTTCATGTCCAAAGGATTTAGCAGTAATGCAGCCTTGAAAAAAGCCTATCAGGCCATTGATTATTCTATCATGAAACAAAGTACCGTTTTATCATATATGGACATTTTCCTTTATCTGGGAATTATGTTTCTATGTTGTATTCCTATTATATTTTTGATTAAAAAAGGAAAAAACAAAATTAATCCTGCCGATGCCATGCATTAATGGATTTGATTTCAAAAAATAAAAAACGCCGAACTCTTTTTGAATTCGGCGTTTTTATTTTTAGTTTAATGCTACTATCTCGTGAAAACCAAATGATTTCCTTTTGATAAATTGGCATCAAATTGATATCCGTCGTAATTGAAACCTTTCAAGTCATCAATAGTCTTGGCATTGGTATCAATAATGTAACGCACCATCATTCCCCTTGCCTTCTTGGCAAAAAAGCTAATCATTTTTAATTTTCCATCTTTATAATCTTTAAAATCCGGGGTGATTACCGGGACTTTCAAAGCTTTGACATCGATTGCCGAAAAATACTCATTACTGGCCAGATTGATGAACAATTCATCTTTTTTGAGTTCTTTATTTAATGCTTTTGTAACGGTTGTTTTCCAAAATTCGTAGAGATTTTTGCTTTCGCCAATAGGAAGTTTTGTTCCCATTTCCAGTCGGTACGCTTGCATCAAATCCAATGGTTTCAGTAATCCATACAATCCTGATATTATTCTCAAACTGTCTTGTAAAGTTTCTAATTTTTCGATTGGAATTGAATAAGCGTCTAATCCAGTATATACATCACCATCAAAAGTAAAAATGGCGGGACGGGCATTTTCTGTAGTGAAAGGCGTTTTCCATTTTTGGTTGCGTTGCCAATTCAAATCGGATAATTTATCCGAAATATCCATCAAATTAGATAATGCTGCAGGCGATTTTTGTTTTAAAACGGTATGAACTTGTCGCGCTTCTTTTAGGAAGGAAGGCGCTGTATGCAGTGCTGTTGGTAACTCTTTTTCAAAGTTTAAAGATTTGGCTGGCGATATAACAATTTTCATTTGCAGAGGCTGTTTCAGTTCATTTTAATAATAGATTCAAAAGTACAAATTGAAAGTAAGAAATGAGTGCCTCTGAATTGTTTTGTTTAATGATACAATAGATAATAAAAATCGTTACAACTATATTTTTACTATTTTTGATTGAATCAAACCATACTACCATTATTCTATTATGTCCAAAATTGAAATTAAAAAAGCATCACTATCTGACCTTAAGGCACTAAAAATAATAAGCATACAAACCTTTTCTGAAACTTTTGCAGAAGTGAACACACCCGAAAATATTGAAAATTATAATCGGGAAAGTTTTAGCGAGGCACAATTAACTACGGAACTAAACAATCCAAATTCCCAGTTTTTTATTGCTTATTCGGATTCAGAACCCATTGGTTATTTAAAAATAAATTCTGGTAAGGCACAAACTGAAGTTATAAATGATCATGCTTTAGAAATTCATAGAATCTATGTTTCACAATCTTTTCACGGAAAAAAAGTAGGCCAATTATTGCTGGACAAAGTAATCGAAATTGCGCAACAAAGTGCGGTAGATTATATTTGGCTTGGAGTCTGGGAAGAAAATCATAGAGCATTACGCTTTTATACAAAAAATGGTTTTGTTGCATTTGACACTCATGTTTTTATTCTTGGAGAAGATAAACAAACCGATTTATTAATGAAATTGGACCTAAATAAAAAATCATAATGAATAATAATTCTCTAGATTTAAAAAAACCTGCTATTCTCAATGCGGCAGTAATTGTAGCTGCACTTGGCTATTTTGTAGACATTTATGATTTACTACTTTTTGGAATCGTACGTACCGATAGTTTAAAAGACTTAGGAATCACTGGCGATGCCATCCGGAATCAAGGAGAATATCTCATAAGTATGCAAATGTTTGGGATGCTTTTTGGCGGCATTCTTTGGGGAATTTTGGGTGACAAAAAAGGTAGAATTTCCGTTTTATTTGGTTCTATTTTGATTTATTCTGTGGCTAATATCGCCAATGGAATGGTAACTACAGTGGATGGTTATGCTTTTTGGCGACTGATTGCAGGAATAGGACTTGCAGGAGAATTAGGAGCGGGAATTACCCTTGTTACTGAATCCTTACCAAAAGAAAAACGAGGATATGGAACTATGATTGTCGCTTCGGTGGGCGTTTCCGGTGCGGTTGTCGCTTATTTTGTCTATCAGATTTTTCAGGATTGGCGTTTGTGTTATTATGCTGGTGGTGTTTTGGGAATTTTATTACTCTTTCTAAGAATCAGCATTTCAGAGTCGGGAATGTTCAAACAAGTTCAGCAAAGCAAAGAAACTAAAGGTGATTTCTTGTCCTTATTTAGAGATAAAAAAAGATTTTCAAAATACATTCAATGCATACTTATTGGAGTTCCGCTGTGGTTTTTAGTAGGAGTTTTGATTACATTTTCACCTGAATTTGCCAAAGCATTAGGCGTGCAGGGATTTGAAACTATTGCCGCTGGAAAAGCTATCGCTTGGTGTTATGGAGGCTTGGTTCTAGGAGATATTGTCAGCGGACTATTGAGTCAGTGGCTGAAAAGCAGAAAAAAAATCATGTATTTATTTTTGGTTTTCAATCTTTTAATGATTTTTATTTATCTGAATGCGTTTGGCATTACAGCTAGCACTTTCTACACTATTTGTTTTATCATGGGATTCTCCGTGGGATATTGGGTATTATTTGTAACAATTGCAGCAGAACAATTTGGAACCAACATTCGTGCAACGGTAACAACGACAGTCCCTAATTTTGTGCGAGGTTCACTTCCGCTCATTATTATAATTTATGGTTTTTTCAGAGATAAAATCTTCGACGGAAACATTCTTCAATCCGCAATGATTGTAGGTTCTATACTTTCTATAATCGCATTATTGGCGCTTTGGAAATTAAAAGAAACTTTTCACACTGATTTGAATTATTCGGAACAAGACAACAGAATTTACTTTAGAAAAAAAAAATTAATATCAAAAATCAGTACTCGATTAAAATTCGGTAATTAAGTAACCTAAATAAAATGTAATTCGACGTAGAAAAAAAATAATTTTAAATTTTAAATTGTCACTTATTTGAGCCACTTGAAAACCGTATTTGGCTTATTTTTGTATAAAACATTTTCAAAAAACATGAAACAAGATGTAATTATTGTTGGAGCGGGACTAGCGGGATTATCTGCAGCTGTTCATTTGCACCGTCAAGGGCGAAAAGTACTCGTTCTAGAAGCAAGTGACCGTGCGGGAGGAAGAATAAAAACCGATTCTCATGAAGGGTTTCTATTAGACAGAGGTTTCCAAGTACTTTTGACCGCCTATCCGGAAACAAAAACTTTACTCAATTATAAAGACTTAAAATTAAGAAAAATGTTACCCGGAGCAACTGTGCTCTATGACGGAGGCAGTTTTGAAATCGCAGATCCATTCCGAAGACCTTCGGCAGCATTGGCGACCCTTTTTGCTCCCGTTGGCACATTTAAAGATAAAATTAATACCCTTTGGTTAAAAAATAGATTGCAAAAATTAACCATCGAAGCCATTTTCGAACAACCGGAACAAACTACCCGCAAGCAACTGGCTGATTATGGTTTTAGTCCAAAAATGATTCAGCGTTTTTATGCCCCCTTCCTTTCTGGGATTTTTTTGGAAAATGAATTGCAAACTTCCAGAAGAATGTTCGATTTTGTGATGAAAATGTTTTCCGATGGTGATGTGGCGGTTCCAGCTTTGGGAATGGAAGAAATTCCAAAACAATTAGTCGCCATGCTTCCCGAAGGCAATATTCAATGCCATACAAAAGTAACTGCCGTTGATGGAAATAAAGTAACCACTGCAGACGGAACCGTTTTTGAAGCCAACCAAATCCTTTTGGCTACGACCGCAAATAACCTTACCCAGAAATTCTTCACGAAACAAAAAATGACTTCGCATCAAGTAACTAACGTTTATTTTGAAGCAAGTGAAGCGCCTACAAAAAAAGCGGTGGTTGTACTAAATGCTTCAACCCATAAAAAATGGGTCAATAATTTGACCGTCATGTCCAATGTTTCTGAAGCCTATGCTCCAAAAGGAAAAGTACTTATTTCTGTTTCCTACAATGGAATCCCAACTGTTGATGATGCTACTTTGGCCGAAAACATGAAAGAAGAATTGAAACAATGGTACGGGGAAAAAGTAAATTCTTGGAAAATGCTCAAGGCGTATCGCATTGAATATGCTTTGCCCACTCAGGAAAGTGTGCGGAATGAAATTGCTGCTTCTGAAATAAAAATTTCTGATACATTATATATTTGTGGAGACAACTTGCTGAATGGTTCTATCAATGCCGCATTAAAAACGGGACGATTAGCCGCCGAAGCAATGAAAATATAGCTTCTAATTTTTAAAAAAATAAGAGTTTATGGTCTAAATTTTTAATTTCAAGCAAAAATATCCACCTTTGACTAATTAAATTTCTTTCAAATTAACTTTGCAACAAAACTAAAGCACAACGTTTGAAACAATAAAAAAACAGATACTTCAATAAAAAATATTCTATGAAATTATTTCTCACCTTTTTTCTTTCCATTTTATTAAATTTTGGTTATTCACAATCAATCAATACCTATTTTGAAAAGATTAGAGACAATGAAGCCGCTTTAACCGCTTTCTTTTCTCAGATGCCCAAAGGAGGCGATTTGCACCACCACTATTCCGGTTCAATTTATGCTGAGCCTTTATTAGCACATGCGATTAGTGAAAATTTTTACCTCAACATCGAAACGATGCAGGTGCAAAAAGAAAAACCATCAAGCGGTAATTGGGAACAATTTACAACATTGAAAAGTCGAGGAGAATTAGATGCATACAAACAAAAAATAATGCAAAAATGGTCTGTGAAAGACTATAATCATGTCGATTACCCTTCGGACAAGTTGTTTTTTGAATCCTTTATGAAGTTTGAGCCAGCAATCAAAGGAAATTTTGAACAAGGATTATTGGAATTGAAAAATAGAGCCCTAAAAGAAAATCTAAGTTATATAGAAACCCAATTATCTACAATTCCCTGTTCTATGAATACAGATGATTTGGTTAAGTTTAATGCTCGATTACGACAATTGGCGATTCGCCAAGATGAAAAAGCGATATTGACTTCATTAGATTCCTTGTACAATTCCTTGCTAAAAAAAGATGCTCCGGCTTACGCCAAAGATTTCAATACTAATTTTGTTACTAAGATGCACAATGAGCTTAAGATTGATGACGCCCGTTTCACGATGCGTTATCAAAATTTTGTATTGCGTTTTATGGAACCGGTTGATTTATTCAAAAATCTGGTCATTGCATTTATCTCCGCAGATAGCAGCACTCTTATGGCTGGTGTAAATATCGTTTCTCCCGAAGATGGCGAAACTTCCATGAAGGATTACTGGTTGCACATGGTTATGTTTAAATATTGTCATTCCCGTTTTCCAAATGTAAAATACTCGATGCATGCGGGGGAACTAACCTTAGGATTAGTTCAACCAGAAGACCTTACTTGGCATATTAGTGCCGCTGTTTACACTGCTGGCGCAAATAGAATAGGACACGGCGTTGACATGGCTTATGAACAGAATTCATATGATTTATTGCAATATATGGCTAAAAAGGACATCCCTGTAGAGATCAATTTAGTGAGTAATGAGTTCATTTTAAAGGTCAAAGAAAACCGCCATCCATTAACTTTATATAAAGAATTTGGCGTTCCAATAGTTATCAGTACCGATGATGCAGGGATTCTGCGAACTAATATGACCGAGCAATATGTTCTATTAGCAAAAAGATACAAGGACATCACTTATGCCGATATTAAGCAATTTGTTTACAATAGCATTAATTACAGTTTCATAAAAGATGCTTCGGTAAAAAAAGATTTACTGAAAAATTTGAACACGAGATTTAAAACTTTTGAATCTCATTTTCCGCAAAATAAATAATTTCAACAAAATAAATTATTCTATAATCGAATAAAATAAAGCATCTAAAACAAGAAAAGTTCCTATTCGGGACTTTTTCTGTTTTATAATTTCCCTCTCCCTAAAATTTAGTTTTTTTTTACAAATATTTTTTTATACTTTTATAGTACCTACTTAACTACATGATAGTTACACTTTACAATAAATCCCAATTATTTTTAATTTTGAAATTTTAATTGTTTGCTAACTATCTAAATTAGTGAAGATGAGTAGAACTTTCCTTTGGTATTTAAGAAGACATCCTTTACTGTATAAAATAAGATTTAGATTAGTTTCTAAGAAGACTTCTATCGATAAAATTGAACGTTTTTGTTATAATGGCTTGAACAAAAAAACGGATATGCCAGTTATTTATTTTCAGCTAAATAATATGATTTTCACCCGTAAAAAAACTGACTTAACCGATATAGAAAAAGTCAAAAAAATAGCAAAATGGCTCAGAAATCACATAAAAGGAGGACCCGGATTAGGTAAATCTTCTGAAAATGCGCTATTAAAAATGATTAAAGGCGAAGGAGGCGTTTGCAGTGATTTCTCGCAGATTTTTAATAATTTTTGTGTCATTAATGATTTGAAAGTAAAGGAATGGGGACTGAAAATTTCAAAGGGAAACTCTTCCGTTTTAGGCGGACATTCCTTTAATGAAGTGTATTGCAAAGAATTTCAAAAATGGATTATAATCGATGTGTCCAAATCAATATTTTTTTATCATATCAGTCCAAAATTACCCTTGTCAGTTTTGGAGCTAATTGATTTAAAAAAACAAAATAAAGAAATCTATTACTCAATTTTCAATAAAAAATTGATTTCCGATGAACAAAACATTGATGACCTTTATCTTAGTTCTGACTCGTCTCCTTTCGTAATCACTAATTACTGCAACAAAACGTATGACTATTACCTAAACAAACTAACCATGTTTCCAGAGTCAATTATTCATGGTATTGTTTTTCTTAGTGGCAACAGTTATGCCTATGAGTTTCCGAAGTATAAATGTTAATAATCTATCCCTTGCTCCTGTATAAATAAATTATTCCAGTAAAAGTCTCATCTGCTAAGGATTGGGGTTTTCTGTAACATAAAAGTGAATCTCCATAAAAAAAGCCCCAATCCGGGGCTTTATATATTTTAATTTTCTTCTTCTTCAGTGCTATGTGATTTCGAGTAATTTCTCCATTTCTCTATACAATCCTGAAAATCTTGAGGGAGTTCTGTATCAAAACGCATCATTTCTCCCGTTGTTGGATGCACAAAGCCCAAAGTTTTGGCATGTAACGCTTGGCGAGGCAACGCTTTAAAACAATTTTCTATAAACTGTTTGTATTTGGTAAACGTAGTTCCCTTCAAAATCAAATGACCACCATAACGCTCGTCATTAAACAAAGTGTGCCCTATATGTTTTAAGTGAACACGTATTTGGTGTGTTCTGCCTGTTTCCAGTTGGCATGAAATCAAAGTAACATAACCAAAACGCTCCAACACTTTATAATGCGTTACAGCAGGTTTTCCTATTTCCGGATCAGCAAAAACTGCCATTTGCATGCGGTCTTTGACGTGGCGCGCCACATTCCCTTCAATCGTACCTTGATCAGCAATTACGTTCCCCCAAACCAAAGCTATATATTCCCTTTCAGAGGTTTTGGCTTCAAACTGTTTGGCAAGATGCGTCATTGCCGCTTCGGTTTTGGCAATCACCAGTAAACCCGAAGTGTCTTTGTCAATTCTATGAACGAGTCCTGGACGTTCGCTGCTGTTCATTGGCAAATTATCAAAGTGATACGCCAAAGCATGAACCAAAGTCCCTGTATAATTCCCATGACCGGGATGAACTACCATTCCTGGCTCTTTGTTTATCAATAACAACGCATCGTCCTCATAAACAATATTCAACGGGATATTCTCGGGAATAATGTGATTTTCAAACGGTGGATGCGACAACATGACGCGAACCACATCATTTGCTTTCACTTTGTAATTCGACCTCACTGTGACGTCGTTTACAAAAATATTCCCTTCTGTTGCTGCAATCTGTATTTTATTCCGTGTTGCATTTTGTATCAGACTCATCAAGTATTTGTCTATTCTTAAAGACGCTTGGCCTTTAGGAACTTCAAATCTAAAATGTTCAAATAACTCCTCTTCTAAATCTATTGTTTCTATATTATTGTTCATTTTCTGGTGCTTGTTCTGGTACTGGTACCGCCGTACTGTCTACTGTGCTTTCATCTACATAACTCGCTTTTCCGTCTCCTAAAACCAAATCAATTTTAGAAGATTTCAAGACCCTGTCCCCTACTTTTAGGTTTCTTCCCTTATAACGCATTTCCAGAACCATATCCTTTCCAAGATTTGGAATATAAGTAATCGTCCCTTCTTCAAGTCCCAAAGCTTTCAACGTTGGAACCGCCTCACGGTATGTTTTTTCAATTAAATCAGGTATTTTCACGGACGAAAACCCCGAAGCATTTATTTTAATATATACTTTTCTACCTACTTTTACTTTTTCGCCAGGCAAAGGATCTTGCTCAACTACACTAAATTTAGGGAATTCACTTCTAAAATCTACGCTGTCCAAAAGCACATAATCTAAATCCAACTCGTTTAACTTATCCTCCACCTGCTCGACAGTCAATTTTCTCAAATCTGGAACCGTAATTTCATGCCCATGATCAGTGGTAAAAGTCAACCAATGGATAAACAAATAACCTAAAACGGCAATAATAGCAATAGCAATTAATATTTGACCAAAAAAGACACGGCTAGTAAGATACTTACGTAAACTCATAAATTTATTTTTATATGCGGCAAAGATAAAGCTATTTCGTTTCAAAAAAAATGATAATTTTGTTTAATGCTTATCGTCATCCTGAGCTTAGTCGAAGGGAGGAGCTATTTCCCGCTATTCGTTACAATCTTTTTATCCGCCGAAAAGGCTGACAAAAAGGATTTTCACTGCTATCGGGGCTAAAAACAAATCGTTTTCACAACACATAATTTATAAAATGAAAAACATTGCTATTATCATGGGCGGCTATTCCAGCGAGTACAAAATCTCACTCATTAGCGGAAACGTCGTATATCAATTTCTGGACAGAAATAAATTCAACGGATTCCAAATTCATATTTTCAAAGAAAAATGGGTGTATGTTGATGTTAATAATGTTGAATTCCCTATAGATAAAAATGATTTTTCAGTAACAGTGGATGGAGCTAAAATTACTTTCGACTGTGTTTTTAATGCGATTCATGGTACTCCTGGCGAAGACGGATTGATGCAGGCGTATTTCGAATTGCTAAATATTCCACAAACATCTTGTGATTATTACCAAGCCGCATTAACCTTCAATAAACGCGATTTACTGTCAGTATTAAAACCATACGGAATTAAAACAGCTATTTCCTATTATTTAAATAAAGGTGACATCATCAACACCGAAGAAATTGTAACTAAAGTAGGATTGCCTTGTTTTGTAAAACCAAATAAAGCGGGTTCCAGTTTTGGAATTTCAAAAGTAAAAATGGCCGCCGAATTGCCAATCGCTATCGAAGTGGCTTATAAAGAAGACAACGAAATCATCATAGAAAGTTTCCTTGATGGAACCGAAGTTTCTGTTGGCGTCATCAATTACAAAGGAACTGTAACCGTTTTACCCATAACCGAAATAGTTTCTGACAATGACTTCTTCGATTACGAAGCCAAATATCTAGGTAAATCGCAGGAAATTACACCAGCGAGAATCTCAGATGAAATGACACAAAAAGTAAGCGAAATAGCAAAACGTGCCTACGAAGTCCTTAAAATGAAAGGCTTCTCCCGTAGCGAATTTATCATTGTAAACGATGAACCGCACATGCTGGAAATGAACACTATTCCCGGTCTGACCACCGAAAGTTTGATTCCGCAACAAGCCAAAGCTGCCGGAATTTCATTAGAAGATTTATTTACTAACGCCATAGAATTGGCGTTCTAAATTTTAACAACCATACAAATTAATAAATTAATTTAAAATATATGCTAATAAATTTAGGCCGTAATATAAAAATATTAAAGACAGGAATAATCGAAAACGCATCCTGTCCAAATTGCAATAAAATAAACACATTAAATTTTTCAATTTACGGTGGATATATTAATGTTATTATAATTCCAAGTGCACCAATAAAACGTACAATTTTAGTAGAATGTAGTAATTGTAAGAAGACCTATAAACTGAAAGAGTTAACACCCGAAATCAACACCAATTTTAAAGAACAATATAAAAAAAATCCTGTAAAAAATCCTTTATGGCAATATACTGGTTCTATTATATTAGCAGTTACACTATCATTTGCAATTTATACCGGAATTCAAATGAAAAAAGCTGAAAAACAATATATAATAAATCCTTTAATTGGCGATATCTATCGTGTAAATAATGATGGTCATTATTCAACTTTAAAAGTAAAAAAAGTTTCAAACGATACTATTTCTATCTATATTAACGATATGGAAACAAATACCTATTCAGGGATTGATGAGATTAATATTGACAAAAATTACAATAAAACTCAGTTTTTCACAAAACAAAATTTGAGAGATTTATATACCAAAAATATAATATACCAAATAGACCGTCGTTAAAATTTCTAATTTCACAAATCACCGAAAGTTTAATTCCACAACAAACTAAAGCAACCGGAATTTCTTTGGAAGATTTGTTTTGTAATGCGATATAATTGGCTTTAAATAACTAAATTTCCAATATGACAGAAATATTTGAATGGAACCGCTTATTGTACAATGATTTACCCGAATCCTTCCTTTTAGAAGTTATTTTCCGATCAACGATAATGTTTACGGTTTTACTTCTGACCTTAAAAGTGGCCGGTAAACGTGGAGTGAAGCAGTTGTCTGTTTTTGAAACAGTGATCATTATCGCGTTGGGTTCTGCAGCTGGAGATCCCATGTTTTATGAAGAAGTTGGAATAATACCACCGATTACAGTTTTTTTAGTCATCATTCTTTTATACCGTTTAGTTACATGGCTGACCGGAAAAAGCAAACGATTTGAAGAGTTTATAGAAGGTAAAACGGAATGTTTAATCAGCGAAGGAAAATTTTCAATTGCTACTTTTAAAAAAGAAAGTCTGGCACAAGATGAATTCTTTTCGGAACTTCGATTGAAATCAGTGGAACATTTGGGTCAGGTAAAAAATGCTTTCATGGAAACCAGCGGTGAAATCAGTGTTTTCTATTATGAAGATAATGAAGTGCAACCAGGATTACCAATCCTGCCCTTTTTATTCGATCTAAAAAGTAAAATTATTCCTGCTGAAGGTATTTATTCCTGCACTTTTTGCGGAAATACAGAAAGTCATAAACCTGGAAATGCGGAATGCACAATTTGTGAAAAACTGGAATGGGTAGAAGCTATAAATACAGTCCGAAAAACCTAACTTAGCCCTAAATAAAACATCTGTTTGTTGTACTTATATCTGCAAAATGAAAAAAGCTATATTTCCCGGATCGTTTGATCCCATTACCTTAGGCCATGAAGACATCATCAAAAGAAGCATTTCGTTATTTGATGAAATCGTAATTGCTATTGGTATCAATGCCGAAAAAAAATACATGTTTTCCCTTGAGGAAAGAAAACGCTTTATCGAAGAGACATTCAAAAATGAACCCAAAGTTTCGGTGATTACGTACGAAGGTTTGACAATAGATTTGTGTCATAGAATAAAAGCGGACTTTATTCTCCGTGGCTTACGCAATCCCGCCGATTTTGAATTCGAAAAAGCCATAGCACACACCAACCGCCGTTTGTCAAAAATAGAAACCGTGTTTTTGTTGACTGCAGCCAGAACTTCCTATATCAGTTCCAGTATTGTAAGAGATGTAATTCGCAATGGCGGCCAATACGAAATGTTAGTTCCCGATGCCGTAAGAGTGAAAGATGTATATTTATAGAAATACAAGATCAACCCTGTTCCTAACTTCAATATAAATTTGTAGAAAGCGCTATTTAGCCGTATTTTCGCCAAAAATAAAAGCCATTAGACATGAGTATAGAAAGAGAATTAAATAAACGCAGCGGATCTAAATGTGAACTTTGTGGAGCAACTGAAAACCTAAAAGTGTATGAAGTGCTACCAACAAAAAAAGGCGGAATAGACGAAATTATTATGGCTTGCAGTACGTGTATCGACCAAATAGAAAATCCGGATAATGTAGATTTAAATCATTGGAGATGTTTGAATGATAGCATGTGGAATGAAAATCCAGCAGTACAAGTTGTTGCATGGAGAATGTTAAGTCGCTTACGCTCTTCTGGGTGGCCGCAAGAATTATTGGATCAAATGTATTTAGACGAAGATACTTTGGCTTGGGCTCAAGCAACTGGTGAAGGGGAAGAAGAAGAAAACAAGGTGATTCACCGCGACAGTAATGGCGTAATTCTTGAAATTGGAGATTCCGTAGTTTTAATTAAAGATTTAAAAGTGAAAGGATCGAGCATGGTTGCTAAACAAGGAACTGCAGTTCGTAACATCCGTTTAGACCACGAAAATGCTGAATACATTGAAGGTAAAGTAGACGGTCAGACTATTGTAATTATTACACAATACGTGAAGAAAATATAGTTTACAGTTTTCAGTCCCAGTCACAGTTTTCAGTGCCTGAAGTTGAAAAAAGTAATCGGTTGCGATGCACTATTTTCAATTGATCTAACTAAAAAAATCGTTAACAGTAAATTTGATTTACTGTTAACGATTTTTTTATTAGACTAATTTTACTGATCACTAAAAGCTGAAAACTGATTACTATTTTCATTGTTCACTCTATTAAAACTGAACAGTGAACACTAAAAACTGAACACTAATTCTCCTCTTCTTTCTTTATCACTTTTCGGGCAACTTCAATTTTGAATTTCTTACCCTTCATTTTTTCATCTCTTACATTGTGCAGCAAATCTTTTACTTTATTGAATTTGACAGCAGCAAACGAAATAAAATCTTTTACTTCTATCAATCCTAAGTCTCCTTTTTCAAGTTTTCCTTTTTGGGAAAAGAAACCCACAATATCAATTTTATTTAGTTTGTTTTTCTTTCCACCACTGATGTAAATCGTTTGAAATTCAGGTGGTTTTGGCAATGAAGTAGCGTTTTCTATATTGAAAACACTCATTCCATAATCAATATAATCCATTTTTTTTTCACTTTCATGAGCAATAATATAAGCGGTTCCGGATGCAAGCATACGAGCCGTTCTACCGTTTCTATGGGTAAATTCGTCTTCTTTGGATGGTAAATGATAATGAATTACGTGATTCATTTCAGGGATATCAAGTCCACGAGCGGCTAAATCTGTAGTGATTAAGTAACTCGCACTTCCATTACGAAACTGGATTAATGCGCGTTCGCGTTCATCCTGATCCATTCCACCATGATAATAAGTAGAATAAATCCCTTTTTCATTCAATGTATCGCTGATGCGTTCTGCAGCATCACGATGATTACAAAAAACAATGGCCGATTGCGATTTCAACGAACAAATCAGGTTGAATAAACTTCCTATTTTATCCTTCTCTTTCGAAACCACCATTTTCATGGAAAGATTCGTCTCTTCTAAATTTTCTGGAATAAAGTCCAAAATCGTTGGATTTACCACTCTGGTATATCTTGGAATCTCAATATCGGAAGTTGCAGAAACCAAAACACGTTTGTTCAGTTTCGTCAATTTTCCAATGATAAACGACATTTGTTCATGGAAACCCAATTGCAACGATTTATCAAATTCATCCAAAATCAAGGTTTGAATTTTATCCACGCGGAAAGTTCCTCTGTCGATATGGTCTGCAATTCTTCCAGGAGTTCCTATTAAAACTGCCGGAGGATTGCTTAAATTCTTGATTTCTGTATCGATGGAATGTCCACCGTAGCAAACATTTACTTTATAATCAGTTCCCATTTTTTTCCAAACCTGCTCAATTTGCAATCCTAATTCACGAGATGGAACTAGAATTAAACATTGAACCGACTGGAATTCAGGTTGCAACATCTCCAAAATAGGCAATAAAAAAGCTAAAGTTTTCCCTGATCCTGTTGGCGAAAGCAATAAAACATTGTTATCATTCAAGATTGCATCTTGGGCTACTTCTTGCATTTCGTTCAGACTTTCGATGCCTAAATTCAAAAGTATATTGTTGGAATGGTGTTTCTTATTCATTTTTTCTATTTCGGCAAAGGTAATTTTTAATTTTGAGTTATGAATTTTGAATTATGAATTTTCATATTTTTAAATGACAACCTTCCTTTTCTTATTATCATTTCTGTACTTGTCTAAAAAAAGCTACATTTGAAATTCAAATTAAAAACCGAAATATGAGATTTTTCACATTCCTTTTTTTACTATTTTCCTTCAGTACATTTGCTCAAAAAGGCAATAAATACGACACTTTTTTCGAAAAAGGAAACGGAAATCAATCCGCTACCTATCAAGAAACCATCGCATATTACAAACTTTTAGCTCGTGATTTTCCCACCATAAAAATGCAGGAAATGGGCCTGACAGATAGTGGAGAGCCTTTACACATCGTAACTTTCGACTCTGAAAAACACTTTGATTTTGAAGAAATTCAAAAAAATAAAGCAGTCCTTCTTATTAATAACGGCATTCACGCTGGCGAACCGGACGGCATTGATGCAACCATGCAATTGTTTCGGGATTTGGCTTTAGGTAAAATAAAAATTCCAAAAAATACTGTCATTGTTTGTATTCCGGTATATAATATTGGCGGTGCTTTAAATAGAAATTCTACGACAAGAGCGAATCAAAACGGTCCTGAATCTTATGGCTTTCGTGGAAACGCAAGAAACTATGATTTGAACCGAGATTTCATCAAATCAGATACAAGAAACACGAAGAGTTTTGTGGAAATTTTTCATAAAATAAATGCTGATGTTTTTATTGATAACCATGTCAGTAATGGCTCTGATTATCAATACAAACTAACGTATATCATAACGCAACACAACAAACTAGGGACTATTTTAGGTGGTTTTTTAAATACCGAAATGATGCCTGCTTTAGTTAAGGATTTACAAAAGAAGAAAATAGAAATGACGCCGTATGTCAACTCATTTGCAGATACGCCAGACAAAGGTTTTGGGCAGTTTTTTGAAAGCCCAAGATTTGCAACGGGTTACACTTCATTGTTTAACACCATTGGGTTTGTGGTAGAAACACACATGCTGAAAAAATATGCGGATCGCGTGAAAGTAACGTATGAATATATGAGATCTGCAATTGATTACACCGATGCTAATTTTGAAAAAATTAAGCGGCTCCGTTTGAAAAATGAAGAACAATACCAACCCAAAAAATCGTACACCATAAAATGGGAAATCGACAGTACAAAAAAGACAACTTTCCCCTTTTTAGGGTATGAAGCCATTTATAAAAACAGTGATGTTACCGCAGGAAACCGTTTATTTTACGACAGAACAAAACCATATAAAAAAGACGTTCCCTACATTAAAGAATTCAAATCTGTAAAAGAGATTATTATCCCAACAGCGTATATTATTCCGAAAGGATTTTGGCCAGTTATTGACTTATTGATAAGCAATACCATTACCTACACTCAATTAAAAAAAGATACAATAATTGAAGTTGAAAGTTACAAAATCGCTGATTTCAAAACGACAACATCGGCTTATGAGGGGCATTATTTGCATAGAAATACTACTATAAATTCAAAAATTGAAAAATTGGCTTTCGCCAAAGGAGACTACATTATTCCAACGCAACAAAAGGGCATAAAATATTTATTGGAAACATTAGAACCCGAAGGAATTGATTCTTTTTTCAATTGGAATTTTTTCGACACAATGCTACAGCAAAAAGAGGGATATTCTGATTATGTTTTTGAAGATACTGCAACACGAATTTTAAAAGATAATCCAAAAATAAAAGCAGAATTTGAGTTAAAAAAGCAGAATGACTCAAGTTTTCTTAAAAATCCGGAAGCACAATTAGACTGGATTTACAAGCATTCCGTTTATTATGAAAAAGCGCATTTACAATATCCGGTGTATAGAATTTTAAAATAAAAAAACTTCTATTTCAGGAGTTCTTCTTCTTCGAATAATAATTTTATATTTTCATAGGAATTTTTTAGCGCTTCCTTAATTTGTTCTGGGTTCATCCAGGCCACTTTTTCTATTCCTTCTTCTAATTGACCTTCTGGCGTGCCTTCAAAATCAGATTGCATTTCGAACCAATGCGTAATTTTTAGTTTGTATTTTCCATTACGTCTAAAAACGTGATATGTTTTTTGAAGTTTATGAGAAATGGATAGTAAATTAACACCTGTTTCTTCCTCTACTTCTCGCATGGCGGTATCTTCAATTTCTTCTCCTTTTTCGATTCCGCCTTTAGGTAAATCCCATTTTCCGTTTCTAAAAATAAATAAAACCTCCCCTTTTTTATTGTAGACTAGTCCTCCACCAGCTTTGGTAACCGGAATTTTAGCCTTCAAAGTCTTCATGATTTCCTTTTCATCAGGATGATACAAGTAGGCTTTTTGAATTTTATTTTGAAATATTTTTACTATAAGTTGCTCGATGTCAATGCTCTCTAACAGGAACAATTGAAAATCTGTCTCTTTAGAGATGTGATTTGTCAAAAAAAGTGGTTTGTCGTTAACAAAAACTTTATACATTTGTATTATGATTTTTAATAAAGAAACAGCCGAGAAAACAGCCGAATTGCTTTTGCAAATAAATGCAATTAAATTGAATCCAAGAAATCCTTTTACGTGGGCTTCGGGATGGAAATCGCCTATTTATTGCGATAACCGTTTAATCCTCTCATTTCCAGCCATAAGAAATTATGTGCGAGATGAGTTTTCCAAAAATATTGAAAAACAATTTGGAAAACCAGATGTTATTGCCGGTGTAGCCACTGGAGCGATAGGAATTGGTATGCTAGTTGCAGAAAGTTTAGGATTACCATTTGTGTATGTTCGTCCAGAAGCAAAAAAACATGGAAGGTTAAACCAAGTGGAAGGATTTTTACAAAAAGGACAAAACGTTGTCGTTGTAGAAGATTTGATAAGTACTGGAAACAGCAGTTTACTTGCCGTAGAAGCATTACGAGCAGCTGGGGCCAACATTAAGGGAATGGCGGCAATATTCACATATGGATTTGATGTTGCGGAACAAAATTTTAAAAATGCCAATATCGATTTATTGACATTAAGTAATTATCAGAATCTGTTAAATTTGGCTGTAGCCAAAAAATATATAACTGAAGAAGAAGAACAAACTCTGAGAGAATGGAACGGAAGTCCATCAACTTGGAATGTTCAAGTGTAAAAATTAATAATATATTTTTTTTTAAAATAAACAAAAACAAATCTATGAACTTAGAAAGTCCAAAAGTTACCGTCGAAAAATCAGCACAAGAATTATTTGAATTATTAAGCAATGTTCAAAATTTCGAAAAATTAATGCCTGAAAACATTGCGAAATTTGAAGTTATCGGTGATGATGCGTTTATTTTTGGATTGAAAGGCATGCCGGAAATAAAATTAAAAATGAAAGAAAAAGTAGCGCCAAATAAAATAGTTTTGGGTGCTGCCAGCGACAAACTTCCATTTACATTGGTTGCTAACATTAATGCTGTAACAGATAATTCAAGTGATGTTAAACTTGATTTTGAAGGAGATTTCAATCCCATGATGGCTATGATGATAAAAGGCCCTATTGGGAAATTTATTGAAACTTTAGCCACTAATATGGTGAAATTATAAGCCCCCTAACCCCCGAAGGGGGAATTGGAAAACTTTGGTAACGAGAGAAAAGAATATAGAGAAGTAGATATACTATTCTATATTCTTTTTTCTTTTTCTCTTTTTCTCTTTTGCCTTCTGCCTATTTTCTTCCCTAATACAGCATTTGAATTTCCTTGATATCAAACTCAACAACACTGTCGTCTTCAAGCAGAATTTCAAGTTTACCAATTGCTGTTATTCCTTGGATAATCCCCATAAAATTTTGATTATTTTGGTCTGAAAAAGGCATTGGAACTCCTTTCTTAAATAATTTATTGGAGTAGTCCGTCCAAAAAGTATCCGAATTTTGTTTACCTACCGATACCTTTCTTTCTATGTTGTCAATTATCGAAAAAAGCAAATCCTCTTTATTAAATTTTAAGTTACAAATAACCGACAATGAAGATGCTTTAGGTAAATTTTCGAATTTGGTTTGATTGACATTTAAACCTAAACCTACAATAGAAACAATAGTTCCGTCACTTTTAATACTGTTTTCAATTAAAATGCCACCTATTTTTTTATTGTCTGACATTATGTCGTTTGGCCATTTGATACTAAGATTTGGTATATTATACCATTCAAGAGCATCAATTACTGCAAGTGAAGCTATAATATTGAGATCATATATCTGACAAATATCTGATAAAAAATCCTTTACCAAAACACTCAATATTAAGTTTTTACCCACCTCAGATGCCCAAACGGCTCCCATTTGTCCTTTTCCTTTAGTTTGATTTTCGGCAGTGACAACCGTAAAGTTTTCTAGTTCTTGTTTGTTCGATAATCCTTTCAGGAATTCATTTGTTGAATCTATGGCATCGAGTTTGATTAGTTTCATATAACGTATTTTGTGAAACAGAATTTAATATTATGTTAAGGTTCAAAAATAATCACAAAAAATGGTAACTTTACAAACTTATATAAAAATAATTCATGGCGAAAAAGACTATAAATAATGATGACCTATTGGCGAACATCATTAAGGGAATAGAAGAAGTAAAAGGAAATGATATCGATATTCTTGATTTAAGAGAAATAGACACCGCAGTTTGTGATTATTTTATCATTTGCAATGGTAATTCAAATACACAAGTTAACGCTATTGTTAACTCAATTCAAAAAACAGTTTCAAAAGAATTGAAAGATAAGCCTTGGCATGTTGAGGGAACTGATAATGCAGAATGGGTTCTTATGGATTATGTAAATATAGTTGTCCATGTTTTCCAAAAACACATCCGAGAATACTACAATATAGAAAGTCTTTGGGGTGATGCAAAAATCACTACTATCCAAAACAAATACTAAAGAAAAAACTTCTAATGGCTAAAGATAATAATCCAAATTCGAATAAATTTAAAGTAAGTCCTTGGTTAATTTACACTGCAATCTTATTAATTTTCTTGTTTATAAGTTTTATAACTGGTGGCTCGAGTTTAAATGAACCTGCACAACTGACCTCTTCTAAATTTAATAATTTTTTAGAAAAAGGACAAATTGAAAAAGTAATAGTTTACAACAAAACGGAAGCAGAAGTATACCTAAATGCTGCTGCATTAAAGGATGCGGTGCACAAAAACGTAGCTAAAGATGTTTTTGACAGACCAAACAAAGGTCCTCATTACTCTTTTGATATTGGTAATGATCAAATATTCCAAAATAAACTGGAAAAAGCGGTTAGTGAAGGAAAATTGAAAGATTTTAATTTCTTACCAAAAAACAATTGGACAGATATCCTAATTAGTTTATTGCCTATTATTATTATAATTGGAGTTTGGATTTTTATAATGAGAAAAATGTCAGGCGGCGGCGGAGCTGGTGGCGGACAGATTTTCAATATTGGAAAATCGAAAGCTAAACTTTTTGACGAAAAAACAGATATTAAAACTACATTTAAAGATGTTGCTGGACTAGAAGGTGCAAAAGAAGAGATACAAGAAATTGTAGAATTCTTAAAAAATCCTGAAAAATATACTAACCTTGGTGGTAAAATTCCAAAAGGAGCACTACTTGTAGGACCTCCTGGAACAGGAAAAACTTTATTGGCGAAAGCCGTAGCTGGTGAAGCACAAGTGCCATTCTTCTCTTTATCAGGTTCTGATTTTGTGGAAATGTTTGTTGGTGTAGGTGCATCACGTGTACGTGATTTATTCAAACAAGCTAAGGAAAAATCTCCTGCTATCATTTTTATTGATGAAATTGACGCAGTAGGTAGAGCTAGAGGAAAAAGCAACATGTCAGGTGGAAATGATGAACGTGAAAACACATTAAATCAACTATTAACTGAAATGGATGGTTTTGGTACCAATTCAAATGTAATTGTTTTAGCTGCAACGAATAGAGCTGATGTACTTGACAAAGCATTAATGCGTGCAGGTCGTTTTGACAGACAAATTTTTGTAGATCTTCCAGATATTCGCGAACGTGCTGAGATTTTTAAAGTGCATCTTGCGCCTTTGAAAAAAGTAGAAGGACTTGATACCGACTTTTTAGCGAAACAAACTCCTGGTTTCTCCGGAGCGGATATTGCTAATGTATGTAATGAAGCAGCACTTATTGCTGCCAGAAATAACAAAACAGCGGTTGATAAACAAGATTTTTTAGATGCTGTTGATAGAATTGTAGGTGGTCTTGAAAAGAAAAATAAAATTGTAACTCCAGAAGAAAAGAAAGCAATTGCTATTCACGAAGCTGGTCACGCAACTGTAAGTTGGATGTTAGAACACGCTGCCCCTCTTATAAAAGTAACGATTGTTCCAAGAGGACAAAGTCTTGGAGCGGCATGGTATTTACCAGAAGAGCGCTTAATCGTTCGTCCTGACCAAATGCTAGATGAAATGTGTGCAACTATGGGAGGAAGAGCTGCCGAAAAAGTAACTTTCAACAGAATTTCAACTGGCGCATTGAGTGATTTAGAAAAAGTAACTAAACAAGCTCGTGCCATGGTTACGGTATATGGTTTGAATGAAAAAATAGGTAATGTAACTTATTATGATTCGACGGGACAAAGTGAATATAGTTTTGCAAAACCTTATTCTGAAGAAACAGCTAGAATAATTGACGAAGAAATCTCATTACTCATTGAAAGTCAATACCAAAGAGCCATCCAAATTTTAGAAGAAAATAAAGACAAGCTTAATCAGCTGGCTAATATTTTAATTGAAAAGGAAGTTATTTTCAAAGATGACTTAGAAGCTATTTTCGGAAAACGAACATTTGATAAAAATCTTGAGGAAGTAGTGTCTTAATAAAACACAAATTATTTAATTATTTTTAAAATCTTAATTCAAAAACAGCTTTTGAATTAAGATTTTTTTATCTTTGAACGTTTTCAAGTAATAAATTAAGTAGTTTAAAAGTATATGAGTCTTTTTAGAAAATTTTTTGGTTCTAGTAATCTAGCTTCTGATGAAGATAAAGAAAGTGAGAGTAGTAAATACTTTACTGAAAACGCTACATCTATAGATGAGAAATTCATCTATAATTTTAAGAAAAATGGTGGTAAATTTTTATACTGTGAAAACTCAGAAGAAGTAAGCGAACATTTTGAAAACATACTCGCAGAGAACGACTGGTTCGAAAGTGACGTTCTATGTTATGATCCTACTCTTTTCAAAATTCTTGATGACAATAAACTGACTTATAATAAATCAGCTAATCCTAAATTTCTACTTGCAAGTTGTGAAAATTTAATCGCTGAAGAAGGGTCTATTTTATTTTCTTCAAAACAAATAAAGCAAAATAAACCACACGAATTACCTACCAATATTGTAATTTTAGCTAATACAAGCCAAATTCTAGCGGCAAAAAGCGATGGACTGAGTGCCATAAAAAAGAAATACGAAAGAGACTACCCTACCAATATTACTACAATAAAATATTTCGAAAAAGCAAAAGAGGAAGATTTTACACAATACGGAAGTTCAGCTAAAAATCTTTATTTATTGCTTTTAGAAGACCAATAAGATGAATGAAACACTCAAGAGAGCCATATCTGGTGCTATCTACGTAATTTTATTATTAGTTTCAATATTATATTCAACTGAAAGCTTTTTCCTTTTATTTGGAGTTTTCTTACTTATCGCTGTATATGAATTTTGCAATTTAGTTCAAATTAACAAAGTAATTCCAATACTATTTGCACTAATATTTTATGGCGGAATCAATCTAATCTCTTTCTACAAACCTCTTACCGAAGAAATAATATATTCCATTGTTGGAGAAAATTATATTATCCTTTTGGATATGGACATTATATATAAAGTATTATTGCTCATTACCATCTTAGTGTCTTTAAAATGTATTTATTTTCTGTTTAATGACAAAATCCAATCGATTACACCTACTTCTAAATATATTTATTTACTGGGATACATCATACTGCCTTTCGTTTTTATTACAAAAATATCCTTTGGTATAAAAGATTACAACCCTAAAATAATAATAGGTCTTTTCATTCTTATCTGGACGAACGACACTTTTGCTTACATTGTTGGCAAATCTATTGGAAAACATAAATTATTAGAGCGTATTTCTCCAAAAAAAACCATCGAAGGTTTAATAGGGGGTGTTGTTTTTGCAGTTTTTGCAGGTTTTTTAATATCAAAATATTATATTCAAGCTAGCCCGAATCATTTAGAGAAGTCAATTATCATTTGGACAACAATCGCTATTATTGTTGGCTTTATTGGAACAATTGGAGATTTAATTGAGTCCAAATTTAAAAGAATTGCTGGTGTAAAAGACAGCGGAAAAATAATGCCAGGACACGGTGGCATTTTAGATCGATTAGATAGTGTTATATTTGTAGCACCATTTGTATATTTATTTTACCAAATTTTAAATTATGTTTCATAAAGAAGGAACCCCGTCTATATTAATAGGCATCATTTTCAGTACTTCGGTGCTTTTATTGTCTGATAAATTTATAGACACAAACTGGATTAAAATGTTAATTCAACTAAGTGCTTTCTTAGTGTTAATTATCATTTTACAATTTTTCAGAAATCCAAAAAGAACTGTACTTCTTGACGAGAATCAAATTCTTGCTCCCGTGGATGGAAAAGTAGTCGTTATTGAAGAAGTTTTTGAGGCTGAATACTTCAAAGACAAACGCATTCAAGTTTCGATTTTCATGTCACCTATAAACGTGCATGTAACTCGTTATGCCCTTAGCGGAATTGTAAAGTTCAGTAAATATCATCCCGGAAAATTTTTGGTAGCTTGGCATCCTAAGTCAAGTGAAGAAAATGAACGAACTACAGTTGTAATTGAAAATAACACATTTGGTGAAATATTATATCGTCAAATTGCCGGTGCTTTGGCGCGAAGAATTGTAAATTATGCTGAAGAAGGCATGCAGGTGATTCAAGGAACTGATGCTGGTTTTATAAAATTTGGTTCAAGAGTAGATATCTTTTTACCTCTTGGCACACCTATAAATGTAGTACTTAACCAAAAAGCCATTGGCGGAAAAACTATTATTGCAACCAAAGGGTAATGATCGAAAAAGATTTAGATACACGATTTCAAGAGGCAGTTGAAATTGCTTCTGATATGACTCAGGCATCTTTACCCCAAGATGTGCAATTAAGGCTTTACGCGTTCTATAAGCAGGCTACTTTAGGAACTTTGGACCTAAAACAAACGACTAATTATCATTTAAGAGATGCTTTCAAAACCAATGCTTGGATGCAAATTAGCCATCTTACTTCGGAGGAAGCCAAAGAGCACTATATAGAAATCATTGAAACTCTTTTAAAAAAATAACTTCCAAATGAAACAAAATATTTTTTTAATATCTAATTTACTGTTAGTTACAATATTATTTTCTTGTAATAACAAAAAGCTTACTGAAGTTGTTGAAGTTCCACTTCCTACCGCCCAAGAAAAAATAGCTATTGGACTCCCTGAAGATGTGAAAGCGAATGAAGGTGCTTTTCAAATGGAAAAATTATCTTATGCGTACGATGCTTTAGCCCCAAACATTTCGGCGATAGCATTAGAGATGCATTATTCGAAACATTATCTG